>JAUZRZ010000070.1 GCA_030949945.1 Sulfurimonas sp.
AAAAGAGACTCTATCTGGTCAAAAGGTCATTTATATTCCAAGCAAGTTCGGCAATCTCACCTCCATCATTTACACAAATTTGGCGATTTTCAAAATTACCATCTTTGACTGCTTGTGTGATAATATTTGCTGTATTAGAGATATTTTTTGTAATTGTAGATATCTGTCTATATGCATAAAGAGCGATGGCAATATTAGTTAATCCAAATAAAAATGAGACAAGATGAAACTCAAAAAGAGTCCCACTTACGATTAAACCAAGGGTAATAACCGCTAAGTGAGCATAGTTTGCATAGTGTATCTTAGAAAGAGAGGATAAATTCATCATAGTACATTCCTTTTGATTGTAGTAGTTCGTTCATTACTGCTTCACTAGCACTCATCCCGCCTCTTTTTTCTGCTTGAAGTAGTTTTTCATAGAGTGGGATGATGACACTTAAGGCTTCTTTAGTAGGTTTTCTTCTTGAGGAGTGGTATCCTACAGTTTTTCCTTTGTACATAGAAGGTGTTACATTTGCCATGACCCAGTAGTAAGAGCCATCTGCACAGAGATTTTTCACATAAGCATGTATCTCTTTTTGCTTTTGAAGGTATTGCCAGAGGTATTTGAAGATAATTTTTGGCATATCAGGGTGGCGAATAATTTTATGGGGTTTTCCAATTAACTCCTCCTCTGGCAGTTGAACTATGTCAATAAAATGTTGATTAGCATATGTCAAAATTCCTTTAAGATCTGTTTTTGTGACTAAGAGATAATTTGCATCAAATGTTTGTTCTTTGTTTGTAGGTTTTATTTTCATTGTTCCACTTTCTCTAAATTTTTGTTATTATAATCTGTTTAAGATTAATCAATTCTTTTTACTCATGTAACTCTGTTACAACTTGATTTCTACCAGCATTTTTGGCTTTATAAAGGAGCATATCTGCATTTGCTATAGCCTCTTCGAGGCTTTCATCTTCTGGATCTGGTATAGTAAGACCAATAGAGATTGTAAAATTGATAAAAGTCTCTTTATCTATTTGAAATGAAAAATTTTCCACCTCTTGGCGTATTCTCTGGCAGATATCTAAGGCACTATATCGGTTTATATTTTTAAAAACAATGCAGAACTCTTCACCACCAAAACGGGCTACTAAGTCTCTATGATTTGTGGAACTACTGAGAATATTTGAAAGGGCAACAATTAGCTGATCTCCAACATCATGACCATAGGTATCATTAACCTTTTTGAAATGGTCTATATCAACAAGAGCAAGAGCATATCTCTCCCCACTCTCTTTTATCTCTTCTTCATAACTCATCATCGCATCAAAAAAGAATCGACGGTTATATAGACCTGTCAAAAAGTCACGGTTTGCATGGTTTGTAACGATTTGAATATTCTCTAGTGCCTCAATAGTATTGTTTATTCGACAAGAAAACTCCTCTTTTGAAAAGGGTTTTTTGATAAAGTCATTTGCACCTGCTTTTAAAAAGAGTGCTGTTACTTCATCATCTTGGCTTGAGGAGAGTGCGAGAATTCCAAGGTCATTTTTGTTATGTTCTTTTCTTATTTCATAGGTGAGTTCTAGTCCATTCATCACGGGCATATTATAGTCTGTTAAAACTAGATCAATAGAGCTATTTGTATGAAGCATACCCATGGCTTCTTCTCCATGAGCTACTGTAATGACTTTAAAAAAAAGATTTTGAAGGAAGTTTTGCATCTGCTTTCTAAAAACCATAGAGTCATCAACAACTAAAACGGTATGGTTTTGGTTTTTTTGTAGTCTAGTAATAGTTTGAATGATATAATTTATATCATCAACTCCCCCCTTATTTACATAGTCTATAATATTTTTTTTGAGTATATTTCGGCGAAATTCTTTGTCTATGTTAGCACTTAAGACGATTACATGGTTCTCTTTTGAAAGTACATAGTCAATTATTTCTCCATTTGGGGCATCTGGTAGGTTTATGTCTAGAAGAGTTATAAAGTACTTATACATCTTTAAAAAAAGTTTTGCTTCAGACATAGAGTAGGCTACATCTACTTTAAAATCAAGTGCTGTTTCTATCTTTTTAGAAATCAGCTTAGCAAGTGTTTTGTTATCTTCTACTATTAGTATTCTTTGACTCATTTTTTTCTCCAAATATTTTGCTTTGAAATTTTACTATGTTTTAGCTCTTTTTATAATGAAAATGGTTATTATCCGAGTATGAATTATTTAGATGTTACTATAGATATGTTACAAAATAAGAAAAATGTTTTTTTAACAGGTGGGGCGGGTGTTGGTAAAACGACTATAACCCGACAGATTATAGAGCATTTTGAGTCAGAGGCAAAAAAAGTAGCAAAACTAGGTTCTACTGGGATGGCGGCAACTCTTATAGGAGGACAGACTCTTCATAGTTTTTTAGATTTGGGCATAGCTTCAGATATAGCGGAGTTAGAAAAAAATGCTAAGTTTGAGATAAAAAAGAAGATTAAAAAACTTATAAATGCAATTGACCTTATCGTGATAGATGAGATTAGTATGGTGAGTGATACTCTTTTTGAGATGATAGCCCTGCGTTTAATGCAGGCAGAGTTTAGTGGGGTGCTTTTAATAGTAGGTGATTTTTTACAGCTTCCACCTGTAGTCCGTGGCTCAAACGAAGTACATTTTGCCTTTGAGTCTGAGGCTTGGTCGCAGATGAGGTTTGAAAAGATAGAGCTTACACATATATTTAGAACAGATGATCTTGCATTTATAGAGCTGCTAAAACATGTGCGTTTTGGAAATGTAGATGAGGATGTGCATAATCAGCTAAACTCCTACATAAAACCACTACCAGAGGACTTGAGTAAATTCACTTTTCTTTTTGGCAAAAACATCTCAGCAAACCTTCATAATAAACGCCAACTAGAACATATAGACAATGAACTTTTTGTAAAAGAGGCACAAATAATAAAACACCTAAAATCAACAAAAGACAATGAAGTTGAGCGTTTTATGAATGATGCAAGGATAGAAAAAGAGTTATCATTAAAAGTAGGTGCACCAGTACTCTTTACAAGAAACTCATGGAACTATTTTAATGGTGAGAGGGCTGTAGTTGTAAATATTGATGCCACAAATGTCTTTGTACAAAAGAGTGATGGAGTGGTTATAAAACTAGAAAGTAGTGCACAAAGCAAGGCTAGATGGGTTGAAAAAAGTGTTAAAGGTAAAAAAGAGATGATGGAAGAAAATCTTTTTAGTGTTTATCAATTTCCCATTAAGTTAGCATTTGCGATTACTATCCACAAGTCACAAGGAATGAGCATAGAAGACCTCATAATCCAAACAAACGAAATCTTCGCCCCCTCACAGTTTTATGTAGCCTTATCAAGAAGTTCAAACCCTAAGAACTTAAATCTTATAGCCCCAAAAAAGCAGTGGTATGATTTGGCATTTGTGGATGCTAAGGCTATGGCGTTTGTCAAAGAAAATTAAAATATGATATACTTAGGATATACATTAGGAGTTTATTATGACAGCGACAATTTCAAAATGGGGTAATTCTCAAGGACTTAGATTTCCAAAAGATATTATGAAAGACTTGCATCTCGCCATTGGGGATAAAGTGAATATCTTCATAAAAGACAATCAAGCTATTATAGAACCTATCAAAAAAGAAAAGATAAAATATAATATAGAAGAATTAGTATCACAAATACCAGCAGACTATAAGCCTAGAGAAGAATTTGTAAATGCAGTGGGTAAGGAAGAGTGGTAAAAGAGTATACTCCTAAAAAGGGGACTTAGTTATTCTTAGTTTTGATCCATCTTCAGGACATGAACAGCAAGGTCGTCGTCCTGCTCTTGTAATATCTAACGAAATATTTAACAAACATGTGGGTTTAGCAATAGTTTGTCCGATAACAAACCGTGATAGAAACTTTCCTTTTCATATAGCAGTAGATAGTGACAAACTCACAGGGTTTATAATGACCGAGCAGATAAAATCTATAGACTACAGATCACGAAAAGTAAAGTTTGTAGGAACTCTTGATGATGATGTAATGGCTAAAGTTTTGGGCATTGTTGAGAGTATTGTATTTTGAAAGCAAATGAAATATCCTTTTGTCCAACTTGTAGGGATAGAACAAAGTGGGGATAGTGTATCATTAGCATATAAAAAAGATGTACAGCACAAGGAACTTTTGGATGGTTTATCTCAAAAATATAGACAGAGGTGTAGCATATATGCTACTTGGAGCTCTTATCTCAGCACTTAATGGTGCTTTGGCTAAGGTGCTCAGCGAAGAGATGTCAGCCTTAGAGATAGTGTTTTTTCGTAATATTATGGGAGTTTTTTTAATTCTTTATGCACTAAAACATACACCTCCAAAACTAAGTGGGGGTAAATTTCACCTTCTTCTTACCCGTGGACTCTTTGGCTTTATTGCTATGATTTTGTTTTTTTACACTATCACAACTATTCCTCTTGGTGAAGCGATAACTCTAAACAAAACTTCTCCTCTATTTGTAGCCATTCTTGCATATTATTTATTGGGTGAGCATTTAAGTAGGCAGAGTGTGTTGGCACTGTTAATTGGCTTTATGGGAATAGTTTTGATAACGAAACCTTTTGATGTTGACCTCTCTTATGAGCATGTTCTAGGTATTTTAGGTGGATTTTTTGCGGCTGCTGCTTATACTACTATTAAAAAAATAAAAGATATTTATGACTCTCGAATTATAGTCCTTTCCTTTGTTGGAGTTGGTACACTACTTCCCAGCGCTCAGCACATAAGTGGAAACTTTTTTGAAGTACCTTTGGTATTAGAGTTTTTATTTCCAAAGTTTATTATTCCTATAGGTGTTAGTGTCTGGCTTTTGCTAATTTTCATGGCATTGATTTCTACACTCTCTCAATGGCTTTTAACAAAAGCTTACAGTAGTTCAAAGTTAAGTATAATAGGTGTTATCTCTTATACAAATATACCATTTGCAATTGGATTTGGTTTTCTTCTTGGAGATAAATTTCCCGATTTTTTAACTTTTTTGGGTATAAGTTTCATTATTTTAGCAGGGGTTTTAATAGGATTTAAAAAAAATAAGTTATAATAATATTTGCAAATATTATATTAAGAATAAGGAAGAGAAATGAAAAAAATATTAGCTCTGTTAATTGCAAGTGGTTTAGCAGTTACAAGTGGATATGCAAGCGGGATGCATTTAGAAGAACATGAGAGTGAAAACAATTTTTATATTGCAACAAAGGCAATATACTCTTTTGGTGCTTCAGTTGAAGAGGAGGGTGCTACACTTGAGGGTTCAGCAGGAGCAGGCTTAGGAGTGGATGTTGGATACAAACTTGGTGCTGGGTTTTGCGTAGAGTTAGATGTGGCATATGTACAAGCAGATGTAGTCGAAAAAACAGTAAGCGAAGAGAAAACGGCTAAAGGAACATTTACGACTAGCTCTTTAGATGTTGCCTATATTCATCATATAACACACGAACTAGAAGCTTTTGTAAAAGGTGGATATGAGTATGAGTTTGAAAAAATCAGTGACTTAGGTGTTGATGCAACTAATAGTGGCTTTGTTTATGCTGTGGGCTTAGAGTATGAGTTGAGTCATACACATGCAATTGCACTAGAGTATGAAGAGACAACTATTAAAGGACCAAGAGGGAACATCGCTTCTTTAGGCTATGTTTATAATTTTTAAAGCAAGGAGAGAAAATGAAATATTATTTAGCTGTAGTATTAGTAATGATAGTTTTTAGTAGTTGTGCAAGTCATACAGATGATACTTATTATGATAGAGCTCACAAAGCAAGTGATAAAGCACAGAGTGATTTACAAAAAGAAAAGTTTTAAAAAAAGAGTTAAGCAGTGAATCTCTCACTGCTTTAGTAGAAGAAGTACACCCCACTTACGCTTTAGCGACGGGAGTGTCGGCATTTAGTGCCAGAGAAGTTTATAACTATAAGTCAGCTTCGTGTTTACCTAAGTACTCAGCAACACCTTCAGTTGTAGCTTTCATACCTTCGTCACCTTTTGTCCAACCCGCAGCACATACTTCACCATGCTCATCAGTAAACTGCATTGCATCTACCATACGAATCATCTCATCAATGTTACGACCAAGTGGTAAGTCATTTACTACTGCATGACGAACTACACCTTTACCATCAATTAAAAATGAACCACGTAAAGCAACTGCTTCACCAAAAAGAACATCATAATCTTTAGAAATTTGTTTAGTAAGGTCAGCTACAAGTGGGTAACCAACACGGCCTATACCACCTTCGTTAATTGCAGTTTCTCTCCATGCAAAGTGAGAAAATTGAGAATCTACTGAACAACCAATAACATTAATACCACGATCTTTAAAATCTTGAAGTCTATGGTCAAATGCGATAAGTTCTGATGGACAAACAAAAGTAAAGTCTAGTGGATAGAAAAATAAAACTGTACCTTTTTCACCCATGTTTTCTGATAATTTGAAGTCTTCAACGATTGAACCGTCACCTAAAACTGTTGTTGCTGTAAAGTCTGGAGCTTGATTTGTTACTAACATATATATCCTTGTTTTTTGAATAGTGTAATTTTAACGAAAGATTATTAATAAACTAAGAGGGGAGAAATAGGACAAATTACTTAAAGAAAGTTTTAGATATACTTGCGACGATTTATAGGACTAGAGCCTATAATGTTAATAAGGAAAATCGATGACTAAAGAGTATATATTTACTTCAGAGTCTGTAACAGAAGGGCACCCTGATAAGATGGCAGATCAAATCAGTGATGCAATTTTGGATTATATTATTGAAAAAGACCCTCAGGCACGTGTTGCCTGTGAGACATTAGTGTCTAATGGTTTTTGTGTAATTGCAGGCGAACTTAAAACTACGGCTTATGCCCCTATGCAAGAGATTGCTAGAAAAGTTATTCAAGAGATTGGATATACAGATGCGACCTATGGTTTTGATTATAGAGCAGCAGCAGTGTTAAATGGAATAGGTGAACAGTCAGCAGACATTAATCAAGGTGTCGATCAAGCTAATGGCGAGATTGGTGCTGGAGATCAAGGTTTGATGTTTGGATATGCTTGTCGAGAGACAGATGTTCTTATGCCTTTGCCTATTCACTTAGCACATCGCTTGACGCAAAGACTCGCATTAGTACGTAAAGAGGGAATTGTTCCTTATTTACGCCCTGATGGAAAAGCACAAATAAGTGTAAGATATGTAGATGATAAGCCAGTAGCAGTTGATACTGTAGTTATCTCTACTCAGCATCATGATGGAATCTCTCAAGAACAGATTCGCAAAGATATGATTGAAGAAGTAGTTAATCATGTTATTCCAGCAGAGATGATGGATGAAAATACTATTTTTCATATCAATCCTACAGGTAAATTTGTAATTGGTGGTCCTCAAGGTGATGCTGGTCTTACTGGTCGTAAGATTATCGTTGATACTTATGGTGGTTCATGTCCTCATGGTGGTGGTGCATTTTCTGGAAAAGATCCTACAAAAGTAGATAGGAGTGCAGCTTATGCCGCTCGTCATGTAGCAAAAAACCTTGTAGCCTCGGGTGCTTGTGATAAGGCAACTATTCAAGTAGCCTATGCTATTGGTGTAGTTGCGCCTGTATCTATAATGGTAGATACACATGGTACAGGTAAAGTAAGTGAAGAGAAGATAGAAGCTTGTATCAAAGAGCTTTTTGATTTAAGTCCTGCAGGAATTATTAAATCACTTGATTTATTAAAACCAATATATAGAAAAACCGCTGCTTATGGTCACTTTGGTCGTGAAGAAGAAGGTTTTACTTGGGAAGTTACAGATAGAGCAGAGGAAATTAAGAGTTATTTAGGCTTATAAGCCTTAAAGACTCTGATAAAACTAAACAGAACTAATAAATTTTTTGACTATTTAAAATTTTTTAGCTGTTTTTAAAAATATAGTAGGTATAGTACCTCTATCAAAATTATAGGAGAAAATATGTCAGTAATAATTAATGATACATGTATTAACTGTGGGGCTTGTATAGATGAGTGTCCAGTAGAAGCAATTGTAGATGAGGATGATAATCCAGAGGGTGAGGATGTTTACTATGTATATGGTGACAAATGTGTAGAGTGTGTTGGTCATCATGATGAGCCAGCATGTGCTACTGCATGTCCAACTGAGGGTTGTATTACTTGGGATTCAATAGGTGATAGTCCATCTCATAGAGAAGATATTACTGAAGAACAACGTAGCAATCACGAAAATATTGTAGACTAGTTTTATAATATTGAAGCACTTCGGTGCTTCAATTCCACAAATAAACACAAGTAAGATAGATACATTTTACTTTTAAATCCACAAAATTCATTTTTTAAACAAGAAACAATCTTTTTTTAGATATAATCCCACTCTAATTTTATATTTTCAGAGGAGATTTGATGGAAAGAACACTATCAATAATTAAACCAGATGCAGTAGCTAAAGGTGTTATAGGCAAGATTTTAGACAGATTTGAAAGTAAAGGCCTTAAGATAGCCGCTACAAGAAAAATGCAACTTTCACGCGGAGATGCTGAAGCATTTTATGCAGTTCATGCTGAGCGTCCTTTTTTCGGTGACTTAGTTGATTTTATGATCTCTGGTCCAGTTGTTGTTACAGTTTTAGAAGGTGAAAATGCTATGCAGATTAACCGTGATCTAATGGGTGCAACTAATCCTAAAGAAGCTGAAGCTGGTACAATCCGTGCAGACTTCGCTGAAAATATTGATGCAAATGCAGTTCACGGAAGTGATTCTGTTGAAAATGCAGCAGTTGAAATAGCATTTTTCTTTTCAGAAAGAGAAATTTCTTAAGTAACAACTATGAAAGTTGTCTTAAGACGTGTTACCAAAACACCATTAGATTTTGATGTAAAGTCTAATGAAATAACTTTTAAAGGTTATTTGCAGTATCATGGTGGAAAATTAATTCTACTCAAAGCAAACTTAAAAGGAACAACCTTAAAAGATTGTGATATTTGTGCAGAAGAATTAATAATGCCCTTAGATGAAAATATAGAATTTTTTATCTCAGATGGTATTTATAAAGATGAAGATGGCATTGAACTTGATGTTATCGAGTCTTTTAATGGTGAAGTAGAGATTGAAGAGTTATTACACTCAGAGATTGAACTCATTAGAAGCGACTATCATAGTTGTGATGAATGTAAAAATTCAAATTAAAATTTAAAACAAAAAGGAACCAAAGACATGGCAGTACCTAAGAGAAGAGTATCTCATTCACGTGGCGCGAAAAGAAGAACTCACTATAAAATCACTTTAGCTAAACCAGTTAAATGTGCAGATGGAACTTATAAATTACCACACCATATCAACCCTACTACTGGTGAGTATAAATAGTTAATGATAACAATTGCTATTGACGCAATGGGCGGGGACTTTGGTCCTGAGCCAATTGTTAAGGGATGTATTTATGCACTCAAGAAAAAGAACTTCATTCCTATTCTTGTAGGAAAAAAATCAGAAATTTTACCTCTGTTACCAAAACGTTATAGAGATAAGATTTCTATAGTAGACGCTGATGATGTTATATCTATGACAGATTCTGCTACAGATGCAGTAAAACGTAAAGAGAGTAGTGTTTATAAAGCGATAGAAATGGTAAGAAATGGTGAAGCGGATGGTGTAGTATCTGCTGGTCATAGTGGTGCAACCATGACTCTTGCTACATTAAGACTAGGTCGCCTTAAGGGTGTCTCTCGACCAGCACTAGTAACTCTAATGCCAACTTCTGTAGGAAGACGTTCCGTTTTGCTTGATGTTGGTGCAAATGTTGATTCAAAACCTGAGTATATCGCACAGTTTGCTGTAATGGGAGGCTGTTATGCTGAAGATGTTTTAGGTATTAAAGAGCCTAGAATTGGACTTTTAGCAAATGGTGAAGAGAAATCAAAAGGAAATGAACTTACTAAAGCAACTTATAAAATTCTAGAAGGATATAGAGGTTTTATAGGAAATGTTGAAGGTAGAGATATTTATAATGGCTCATGTGATGTTATTACATGTGATGGCTTTTATGGAAACCTTGTTCTCAAAGCAAGCGAAGGTGTAGCTTCTACTATTAGTGGACTTATCAAAGACTACATAAGAAAATCACCAGTTGCTATAACTGGTGCTCTTTTGATGAGAAAAGTTTTTAAACTTCTTAAAAAACAGATTGATTATGCTGAAGTAGGTGGGGCACCACTTATCGGTATTAAAGGCTGTGTTATTGTAAGCCATGGGAAAAGTAATCCTAAAGCGATTCATAATGCGATATATCAAGCAATAAACTATGTTGATACCGGTGTAAATGACCATATTGTAGATAGGCTTGAAGAGTTAAAACAAAAGGAAGCTTAATGGCATATGCTGCATTTCGTTCTATTGGGGCTTATGTCCCAGAAAAAATCTTGACTAATGAAGATTTATCCAAAATAGTTGACACCACAGATGAGTGGATTACAAAACGCACAGGTATAAAAGAGCGTCATATTGCTGCTGAAAATGAGTTCACTTCGGATTTGGGTGTTAAAGCTGCACAAAAAGCGATAGAACGCAGTGGTTTGAGAGTTGATGAAATAGATATGATTATTTGTGCAACTATCAGTCCTGATTACTTTTGTATGCCTTCAACAGCAACAATAATTTCAACAAAACTTGGTCTTAAAAATGTAACTGCATTTGACATTTCTGCAGCATGTACAGGTTTTGTGTATATTCTCTCAATAGCAAAAGCATTTATAGAATCTGGTATGAAAAAAAATGTACTCATAATTGGTGCAGAGAAACTCTCAGCCATAACTGACTACAGTGATCGTGGTACTTGTATCCTTTTTGGTGATGGTGCTGGTGCTGCTATGATTTGTGCAACTCAAAACAGAGATGAAGCTATCATAGATGTTCATACTGGGGCAGATGGTGAATACGCTGATTTACTGATGACCCCAAATGGTGGTTCAGGCTCAGCTCATGACTCTTTAGGTGAAGAAGCAAACTCATGTTTTATGCAAATGAAAGGAAATGAGACCTTTAAGGTTGCAGTTCGTACACTTACAAAAGATGTCAAAGAAATTCTTAGTGATAACAACTTAGTAGGTGATGATATTAAACACTTTGTTCCCCATCAAGCAAATTACCGTATAATTAAAGCTGTTGGAGATGCCCTAAAACTTAAAGATGAGCAAGTGGTACTTACAGTTGGAAAGTATGGAAACACTTCTGGTGCTTCTATCCCGATGGCTATTAATGATATTTATGAGTCAGGAAAATTACAAGCAGGAGAGCTTATGCTGCTTGATGCTTTTGGTGGTGGACTCACTTGGGGTTCCGCTCTTGTGCCTTTCTCTCCAAAGAGTTAGATACTGTAGGAGATAATCTTGAATTTATTAATAGTTGAAGACGATAGTTTAACCTCAAAACAGCTTTTACAACTATTAAACAGTGAAAAATATAATTGTGATCTTGCTAATGGCTATCATGAAGCCAAAGAACTTATTGATAAAAATAGCTATTCGCTTATTTTAATGGATTGGAACTTAGGTGATGGTGATGGTCTTGCTCTTTTAAAAGAGTTAAGAGAAGAAGAAATAGTGACACCTGTTCTTATGCTCTCTGCAAACTCCGCAATAGATGATAGAGTTGCTGTTCTTGATAGTGGGGCGGATGACTATCTTTGTAAACCCTACTCATCAGTTGAGTTGTTAGCAAGAATGCGAGTTCTATTGCGTCGTGATTCTACTGAAAAAGTTTCTATCATAGAGATTGGAAATGTAAAGCTTGACACTACTTCACGAGAGTTATGTATAGATAATGAGAAAGTCAATTTAACCACATCAGAATTTGATTTACTAGAGCTTTTTATGCAAAACCAAAATAAAATTTTGACAAGATACCAATTAAGTGAACATATTAATAAAGATAATTATACAATTAAGCATAGCAATCTTGTTGATGTTCATATAAAAAATTTAAGAAAAAAGATTGGAAAGAAAGATTTTATTCAAAATGTTCGAGGTATAGGGTACAAAATCAATAAATAAAGGGAAATGTTGTATAAAATACTTATTGCAATCTTACTAATTTTATCCAATGTATCTGCTCAAGATGATAATCAAAACGATTACACCTTAGGTGAGGGAATGCAAATAGGGTCTCTTCCTCTCTATCTAGGTGGATACTTTTCTCTGAATTATAGATATGTTAATGAAGAAAATAGATACAGTATAGATAACATAGCAATTCTCGGCTATGGTAGTTATGAAAAGTTTTCCTATATGGCAGAGTTAGAATATAAAGAGTTTTATGTCCAATCAGAAAAAATGGGTACAACTAAAACAGAGCAAGATCTTAGACTTCATGTAGAAAGATTTTATATTCAATACAATATGGATGAAAACTATCTATTTCAGGTTGGTAAATATAACTCACCTATAGGTTACTGGAACCTTCTTCCTATAAATGTGTTAAGAGATACAACTTCAAGTCCTGTTACCTCTTCAATTATTTTTCCACGATACACAACGGGTATAGATGTCTCTTACTCTTCATACAGTCAAAACAATTTCAAAGTTGATATTATGTTACAAAAAAACTCTGATCTTGATGCTAATTATAATAACTATGAGGTAGATGAACATTATGGTTTTGGCTTGACTTTTGACAAAGATAATTTAAGCTTAAAATTCAATATTGGTTTTTTTAATCTTGTGCAGTATAACAATGCTAATATAAGAACCTCTGAGTCTCTTGATGATGATAGTGATGATGAACTCGAAGATGATGAAACAATGGAGTTAATGCTTCCTGGAAGATATTATGCTCTAATCTCTACACAATACGATAATGATAAATTTAAAATAATGGGTGAGATAGGTACTCAAAGATCATCTTACTTCAAGGCTACTACAAGTTATGCAGCTTATTTGCAAGGCTTATACCGTATAAATGAACGTCATATTGGAATTCTTAGAGTTGAGTCTTACCAAGAAGATGTACTAGATAAATCAGATGATGTGGCTATTATTGGGTATACATATAGACCAACATAC
The DNA here is from genome assembly GCA_030949945.1 of Sulfurimonas sp. Classification (GTDB taxonomy): domain Bacteria; phylum Campylobacterota; class Campylobacteria; order Campylobacterales; family Sulfurimonadaceae; genus Sulfurimonas. Next base: position 13,062 of record JAUZRZ010000070.1, read on the forward strand.
CCAGTAGCTATTAAAACAGAGTATCAGTTTCACTCCTTAGCTAACAATGATACTTTTATATTTTCTTTTTCGATGATGTTTTAATGAAAAGAGATGTATTGAAATTTGTTTTTCTTTTTCTTCTCTTCTCTTCCTCTGTTTTAGCGAAAGAGTATGCTTTAATATCAAATAAAAATATGCATAAGTTATCACTCAATGAAATAAAAGCTATATACCTTAAAAAAAGTTACCTTTGCAGGTAAGATAAAAGTTCTGCCTTTAAACCTTAGTTCAAGAGACAGTATAAGATCTAATTTTGAAAAAAAAAGTTTTAAAAATGAACTTTTCAAGATTAAAATCATACTGGACAAAACAGCATTATCTAGGTCGAAGACCACCATTGACAATGAAATCTCAAGAAGCTATAAAAACATTTGTAAAAAAAGTGGATGGTGCTATAGGTTATATAGATATACAAAATTTAGATGAGAGTGTTAAGGTTCTTTACACATGGAAAGATTAGTAGATATGGCACTCCGTAATGTATAAGCTTTTTCAAAAATCTCTTAGGGTCAAACTTCTTCTTAGTTTTATTGGAATCAGCCTTCTGCCTTTTGTGCTTTTACTTATATACACTCTTTTTTTGGGTGAAGCAAAAATACTCAAAAAAATAATCTCTGAACAAGTCAATAAAACAGACCTTGTAATAAGTCTTATAGAAGCACATCTGAGTCTATAAAAAAAGAGGTAGGCTTTTTAAGTTCTCTTGATTTGATGGATGATCTCCTTGTTGAAGATATTGATAAACGTATATCTATTCTTTTAAGTAAAAAAAGTACGTGATTTAGAACTTGATATTGATCTATTTGTTGTGGATAAAGATTCAAAAATTATAGCTTCTTCAAGATTTGAATACCTCTCAAAATATTTTAATACTTTAAAACTGATGCAAGAGAGGAATTCATATACTATAATTGGAGAGTATCTGTATATATACTCTCCAATTTATGCCTCTTTTGAGCGAACAAAAATAGGCTACTTAGTTTTAAAATATAATCTTAAAAATCTTAAAATGTATTTGACATATCAAGATGGTATGCATTCATATATAGTTGATAAAAAATCATCCCTTCAAATTGGAGATTATATTGATTTAGGTTTAAAACTTGACAAAGAAGAAGATAACAAGATTAATGATGATCATGTTATAGTTTATAAGAAGTTCTCTTCAATGCTAAAAGATTTTTATATTATTTATGCTGTGGATAAAGCAGTAGCATTGAAAATTTTGTATGACTTTACAAAGTTCATACTCTCTATTTCCGTATTTATTATTTTGGTGATTATATATCTCTCTCTTCGCTACTCTAAAGGAATAGTAAGACCCATAGAAAATCTAACACTAGCAACTGATAAGATAACCAAAGAGCACGACTACTCATCAAGGTTAGAAGTTAATTCTCAAGATGAAATAGCAACACTAACAGACTCTTTTAACAAAATGTTAGAGACAACCTCTTTAGCATTAGAGAGCCTTGAAAAAGAGAATAAGTTACGACTACAGCGTTTTATTCAACTTATTGAAGTTTTTAATATTATTATTCAGACTAAAAATGAACAAGAGTGTATTGATATATCTATAAAAGAGATAAAAAAATTGACACAAAAAAGAGATCTCTATTTTCAAAAAGAGAAAAAAGAGAACTCAATAGATATTTATGTGACAAATTTTGAAGAGGAAAAAAAGAGTATTTTGGTTCAATATCTTTAGCAGTTGAGAATATGGATGATGAAAACGAGAGAAGTTTTTATGCTTCAATCACAAGCATGATAGCGCTACAATTAGACAGAATTAGACTTATAAATAAAACGATGGCAGCTTCTAAGGCTAAGTCTGCATTTATATCAAATATGTCACATGAGTTGAGAACCCCACTCAATGCCATTATTGGTTCAGCCCAATTTTTAATAGCCTACGAGGAGTTAAGCGATGCACAGCAGGACTCAGTTGGTAGTATAGAATCCTCTGCAGAGTATCTGCTCAATATGATAAATGAGATACTCGACATAGCAAAGATAGAAGCAGGAAAAATGGAAGTATATAAAGAGAAGATAAATATCTTAGAGACATTAAATAATTGTTATTATATGCTACAACCTCTTGCTGATGAAAAAGGACTTGACTTTGAGTTAAATAGTCAAAATCTTACAATCTTTGAGATACAAACTGATCCAAAAATATTTCAACAAATTACTATAAACCTTCTTTCAAATGCTATTAAGTTTACAAAAGAGGGTTTTGTGAAACTTACTATTTATAATGACAAAAAGTATCTTTATATAGAAATCGAGGATAGTGGTATTGGTATCTCAAAGCTTGATATGCTTGAGCTCTTTAATGATTTTACTCAAGTGAAAAATGTAATGCGTAAACAGCATAAAGGAACTGGTTTAGGACTCTCTTTGAGTCAAAAATTAGCACATATACTAGATGGAGATGTAGAGCTTTTTAGTGCTGGGCTTGGTTATGGTTGTAGAGCTACTTTTTCTTTGTATATTTAAAGATATAAATCTTCATTAATTCTTCATAAACTTATATTACAATTCTTAAAATATAAAAAAAAGGATTTACTATGAAAGCACAATACATGATCAGCTTAGCTGTCGCAACTGCAATTTTTACAGGATGTGGAGGGGAAAGCACTAATACTACACCAGTAGTAACGGCTATTACTACTGATAAAACTATTAATGTGCAAAGAGGACCTATTTTAGGGGCTATTGTCCTTGATGCCTCTGGTCAAATCGCTAGTGAAGATGTAAATGGAAGTTATACATTTGCAAATACACCAACATATCCAATTGTGGCTTCAGGTGGTGTTATAGATGTTGATAGAAATGGAGTAGTAAATCCTGGAGATGTAGCAAATGATTTAAATCTTACAACAGTGAGTGGAAGTGTTGTAACTATGGCAACAACATTTTATGCAAATCCAAAAACTAGAACAATGCTTGAGAGTTTCAAAAATGATTTAAACTTAACAATAGAAGATTTAAAGACAAAAACACCAAGTGATTCTAAGGAGATAGAAGCTATCTCAAATATGCTCTATAAATATGTAAAAGATAATAATATATCTGACCTGTTAGATACAAATAGTACTCTACTAGCAGATATTAATGACTACTGCTCTTGGTATTGCAATTAAGGCTGAGTATGAAACATACCATGATTTAGATCATGATACTGAGCAGACTGAAAAAGATTTAATGGATGAGCTAGTGACTAATAAGGTTTTAAGTACATTGACAGATGCACAAGCGAGTGATGAGTCTAATAGAATAGATGAAATACATGCTATTTATGAAAAATATAATGATGATGAATATAGAACTGAATTAGAAAAGATAGGAGAAGATATTAGTTCTCAAGAGGATGACTTAGATGAGTTCAAGCTTGATTATGAAAGAGAATATGGAGATTTAGATTATGATGATGATGATGGTGAATATACTTCTTCACAATCAAGGTGAGAGTTGTGCTGCATGTCATGCGATAACAGGTTCTACTACTAGTACTTATACTTCTAACAGTTTATTAGAAGATGGAGAAAGCGAAGACGGAAAATGAAGACGGAGAAAATCAATTTACTTCAGGTGGAACAATATATACAAAACTTGATGGTGGAAGCACCAACTATGCAGCTAACTATAGTTTAAGACTTGTGCTTGAGAATACAAATGAAGTTATAGCATATAATTTAGGAAGAGGTACAGCAAATGTAAATAGTACTTTTGATACAGGAAGTGTGAATGCTTTTACAGCAGTAGTATTAGATGCGCAAGGAAATGTTGTAAATAAATCTAATTTAGATTCTCATAACTTAACTAAACTAGATTGTAATAGTTGTCATACAGTTGCTGGAACAAATGGTGCTCCAGGAAGAATAGTATCTTTTGATTATTATGGAAATGTGACACAAGACATGAACACGACAGTTCCAACGGACATGAATACGACAGTTCCAACGGACATGAACACGACAGTTCCAACGGACATGAACACGACAGTTCCAACGGACATGAACACGACAGTTCCAACGGACATGAACACGACAGTTCCAACGGACATGAATACGACAGTTCCAACGGACATGAATACGACAGTTCCAACTACAACAGTAGTCTCATTTGCAACTGATGTTATGCCAGTTTTAGAAACTGATTGTAAAAGCTGTCATGGAAGTAGTGGTGCGTTTACTATTACAACTGCTACTGCAACATATGCTAATATCGCAAGTTTTAGTGGGATAGATACAGCAAATCATACAAACTCGCGTTTACTTACTAAAGCAAATGGTGTGGGTCATGGTGGTGGATTACGCTGGAACACTACTGATGCAAGTTATATCACTGTAAAAGATTGGATAACTCAGGGTGCATTAAATAACTAGGAGAACTTTATGAAGAGAGAAATACTATTTCTTTTAGTATCGAGTGTCATGCTTTTGATGACTGGATGCGGGGAAGATGAAGAGGGTACTACATCAACTGCTCTAGTCCAAGGCTGGCATAACCAAGGCAAAGATTGTCTTGCCTGCCATAATGTTGACTTGCAAGATGAGAGACATCTTGTTTTTGGTGGTACAGTTTATAAGACTGAAGATAACCAAAATACAGATAATTTAGACACTCTTTGTGGTGGCGAATTGAATGTAAGATTTCTAGATGCAGTTACAGGTGATATTGTTGTTTCATCCAGAGGATTATGTAGATCCTAACTCTAAAGGAAATAGAGGTAAAGGAAATATCTTTATCTTACAGAGGATGTTGGGTAGCATAAATGCTAATAATTATTTTATAGAGATAACAGATAAAAATGGAACTGTTCTAACAATCGATGTTACATCAATTTTCTGGAGGAGCTTATGATATTAATAATCCTCAAGATGCTAGTAATAGAATATCTTGTAATGCATGTCATTCAAAAGATGGAGGGGTGACCCCAATTTTTGTTGATTTTAATAAACAAAATTTATGCCAATAGGGAGCTAAGATGAAAAAAATACTTATGTTAATACTACTGTATGCAAATATTTTTGCAGCAGGTCATGTGGGTGATAGTGTGAAGAGTTTTGAACTACCAGATTTGTATCAGTTAGATAAAACAATATCTTTTGATGAGTACAAGGGTAGGGTTGTTTTACTTAATCTATGGGCGAGTTGGTGTAGTGGTTGTCAAGAAGAGATGCCTCTGTTTGTTAAACTTCAAGAGGAGTACCAAGGTAAAGATTTTACAATTCTTTTATCGAGTATAGATAAAGACCCAAATAATTCTATAGAGTTTTTACAATCAGTGGACGCAAAAAGAGTACTGAAGTCTCTTTATGACAAGGATAAGATTTTGCCAAAAGAGTATAGATGTGCAGGAATGCCCTCTTCATATCTTATTGATAGAGATGGAAAAATAGTAGATGTCTTTATCGGTAGCATCCATAAAGATAAAATGCTACAACTAAAAGCAAAAATAGATGCTTTAATGGAAAAATAGTGATGAAAGTATTAATATTTCTGCCTATTTTACTCTTTTTTAGTGCCTGTTCTGAGCATTTAGTCCGAGTGATGCCTTATGAAAAAGAGTATTTAGCTCAAGATAAGATGAAACTCTCTCCTCTTGATGCAAGAGGAGAACAAGAGGGTCATATATTTTTGATTCGTGAAGCGAGTGCTGGTGGCGAGAGTTCATTTCAAGGAGGATGCGGATGCAGATAAAAAACCTATTAACCCTTTTCTTATCGTTAGTTTTACTTGAGATTACTACATTGGCTTCTGATTTAAAAGACACTATCTCTTTTGGAGTAAACAGCTACAGTGACAATGCAGATGTTCAAGTCTATTCCCCAGAACTTGCAATCTTTAAAACACTCTCATCTAAATGGATGATAGGATTTAAAATGCGTATTGATAGTATTACAGCTGCTAGTATTAGAAATGGAAGTAGTGGACAAACAGTCGATGCGGTAACTGGTGCATCAGCAAATGAAAACTTTTATGATGATATACGTTATGCTCCAACACTTATGGCAACATACGAAGATGGTGATGATCTTCTCTCCTTTGGTGCATACTACTCAAGTGAGATTGATTATGAGGGTAAAGCTGTTTTTATGAACTATGTGAGACAACTAAATGAGCAAAACACTGCCATAGGAGTAGGTATTTCTACATCAGATGATAAGTGGAATCCTGTATTTAAAAGAGATCTGCCACGATATAATAGAAATGAGAGTAAGATAGACTTGTCTATTAACCAGCTTATCTCTCCAGTTTTTTCTATGCAAGCGGTTTACTCTCATATGTATAGTGAAGGTTTTTTATCTTCACCATACCATTTTATTGCACAAGGGAATTTTTCAAAATTTGAGAACTATCCAAGTACAAGATCAGGAGATGCTTTTGCACTCAAGGGAGTCTATATGTTAAATGATACTAATAGCATGAACCTCTCATATAGATACTATCAAGATGATTGGGATATATCTTCTCATACTATTAATGGGGAGCTTTTACATGACTTTAGTAAAGATTTTATCAGTGGTCTTAGGCTACGATACTACTCTCAGACAAAGGCAAATTTTGCTAAAGATATAGGAAGTTATAGCTTAACTGATGAATTTTTTGCAATTGACTATAGAATGAGTGCCTTTGATTCTTATACTATAGGTATTCCCTTTATTTATAAGCTTGAAGATGGCTCTAAAGTAACGGCAAGCATTGATTATTATCAAACGACAAATAATGAGTATATTAAAACTTGGTATGGTATTGATAGTTTAAGTGCAGTTTTTACAACACTAAACTATAGTTTTGACTATTAGTATAACTTTTTGACAAAACCTAAGAGAGCTTTGTTATCGTAACAAAGCTCTACTTAGTTGTGCCTTTGGGTTAGTGCATTAAAAACACGTTTGTGAAATTCTGCTTCATCAGGAAGCTTTAGATTGGCTTCTCTTTGTTTCTCTCCCCAGACTGAATTTGGAAAAAAACTATCCTCTTTAAATCTTGCCATAATATGAATATGTACACGGGGTAAGATATTTGCAAGTGATGCCATATTTATTTTATCAGGATGATAATAGTGCTGCATCTCATACTCTATAAGATCATATATCTCCCAAAGTTTTCTACGAAGACCAACTGGCACATCTCCTAACTCTTTATAAGGCTCTTTTGTAAAAATTTTTAGCCAAGGTATTTCACTCTCTTGTTTTTCTACATAAAGACTAAAGTCTTCATAGATTATTTGATTTTTCATAATAATGCCTTCTAAGTACCTGGTCAAAAAGAATACCAACTATCAGCGAATAGAGAAATATTCTAGTGTTAGGCAGATTTTCGCAGAACTAGCTGGCTAATTCAAGGAAATCTAACGACACAATAGGATATTTCTCTATTCGCCCGTAGGGAAACCTAAAAAGATAACTACTGACTTCGTTAAAAGTACTCGAAGCTACTAGTAGCTCCTTCGCACTTTTGCCTTGCATTAGTCATCTTTTTAGGTTTCTGATAGTTGGTATTCTTTTTGACCAGGTACTTATAATATTTGTATATTACTATTATAGCAAGTTTTTTATGATGATATAGAAGAGGTTTTTAAAAAATTGTGTGAGAAGGATAAGAGTGACATAATTGCCACTCTTATAAATGTAGTAAATAAATTAGATTTAGTCTCTGTTGCCTTTATAGCCACCAGAACTTCTTCCTCCAGAACGGTTTCTATCACCGCCACCACCTGAACGATTTCTATCTCCACCTTCACGGTTTCCACGGTAACCACCACCGCCACCTGAACGAGGCTTGTTACCACGGTAACCACCGCCTCTACCACCACGACCACGGCCACCACCGCCGCCACGTTGTGCAGCACGAGCTAAAATAGCATCAAGTTTATCAGCAGGAATACCAATATTAGCAGGACCTTTAATGTCTTGTTTGTCAAGAATCATAGAAATCAGTTTGTACATGATTTGTTCTTCATCTATATCTTCTTTTAGACGGTCAAGAATTTTGTGTGCTTCATCGTAAATATGTTGATCTTCAATAGTTTTTACCATTTTATCAACAGTGTTACTTCTTAAATCATTTTTACTTGGAACAAAAGCATGGCTCATTGAAGTTCCAACTTTTTGTTTAATACGCTGTAGCTCTTTGAACTCCATCGGAGTAAGAAGAGTTATCGCTTTACCCTTAGTACCAGCACGACCTGTTCTACCGATACGGTGTACATAAGACTCAGGGTCAAATGGAATATGGTAGTTGAAAACATGAGAAATATTACTTACATGGATACCACGAGCAGCAACATCTGTAGCTACAAGTACATCTATTTGATTGCTTTTAAAACTCTTAATCACATTTTCGCGTTGGCGTTGCTCCATATCTCCATGAAGACCATTTGCAGAGTAACCTGCTTTACTTAGTACATTTGAGAGTCTATCAACTTCAGATTTTGTTCTACAAAATACAACTGATTTTGTACTAGCTTCAGAATCCATAAGACGGATGATAGCATCATCTCTTTCATGCTCGTCTATTACATAATAGGCTTGATCAATATCTATATTTGTAGTTTCACCCTTAGTGATAGAGATAAATTCTGGATCTTTTAAAATTCTACTTGCAAGCGTTTTAATTGGTGCTGGCATAGTAGCTGAAAAAAGAAGTGTTTGACGCTGTTTTGGTAGGTAAGAAAATATTTCATTAATATCATCTAAAAATCCCATATCTAGCATCTCATCAGCTTCATCAAGTACAACTAAGTTTGGTGCGAAGTCTGGTAACATTCCACGTTTAAGGATGTCTAACATACGTCCTGGTGTTGCTACAACAACTGAAGCACCACGAGCAATAAGGTCGAGTTGGCGTTTGTATGAACTACCACCATAAACTGTAACAGTTTTAGCATTTAAGTTTCTACCGTATTTGAAAATTTCATCACTTACTTGTGTTGCTAATTCGCGAGTTGGTGTTATAACTAACATCTCAACTGAACCATCCATTTTCATGTTATGAAGTGCTGGAAGACTAAACGCAGCTGTTTTACCAGTACCTGTGTGTGCTTGACCAACCATATCTTTTCCAGCAATAACTACTGGAATTGCTTGTGCTTGAATAGGTGAAGGAGTTGTAAAACCAGCATATTTAACACTTTGTAATAACTCTTTTTTTAAACCTAACTCATCAAATGTGAGTGTTTTTTCTTCTGTTGTTTGTGCATTTTCTTGCATCATGATCCTTTTATATAAGGAGATGATACAAGTTGCATTTAGCTATTTGCTTTTGCAGGCATCTTCCCCTTAAGTATTTCGCGAATTATACCTAAATTTATATATGATAAAGTTAAAGCAAACCATATTTGTTATAAGTTAAGTTTGTAGTGCTACATAAATAGTGTATAATCTACAGAATTAATTACATATAGGACATTTATATGACATTTGATATTTATTTAGGCTTATCTATTCTCTCCTTTTCTTTGTTCCTTTTTATGATATATATCTATTTTCAACTAAAAACAAAATATGAACTTTTAGAAGATGATAATCGTGATGCAAGTGAAAGAATCAAAAACCTTGAACTCCAATATGCAGTTTTACAGACTCGTTATGAAGAGGAGAAAAAAACATCTTCACAAAAGTTGAGTCTGCTTCAAGGGGCAAAAGATGAACTCTCAAATGAGTTTAAGACTTTAGCAAACAAAATCTTTGAAGATAAGTCTAAACAATTTAGCACAAGAAGTAAAGAGCAGTTAGAATTGATGCTACAGCCATTTCGAGAGCAGATAACAAATTTTTCCACTCAAACAAAAGAGCAGTTCTTAACACACTCAAAAGAGACATATTTACTCAAAGATGAACTTCCTGCGTTTAAAACAGATGAACGACCAACTCTCAAGTGATGCTATTAACCTCACAAAAGCACTCAAAGGGGAGAATAAAACGCAGGGCAACTGGGGTGAGATAGTTTTAGAAAATATATTAGAACAATCAGGTTTGCGTGAGGGTGTTGAGTATGAACTCCAAGCAACACTCAAATCACAAGAGGGTAAAAGTTATAGGCCTGATGTTATTATTCATATGCCTCAAAAACGCGACATTATCATTGACTCTAAGGTATCTCTTGTGGCTTATGAGCGTTTTATGAGTGGAGAGCTTGAGAGTGAGAAACTACAAGCACTTAAAGAGCATATTTTAAGTATAAAGTCTCATGTTAAAGGTTTAAGTGAGAAAAAGTATGAAAAACTCGAAGGGGTAAATAGCTTAGACTTTCGTCTTACTATTTATGCCTATAGAAGGAGCATTTTTACTTGCACTTGAAGAGGATGGTGAGTTTTTTAAATCTGCTTATGAGAAAAATATTTTGGTGGTATCTCCATCCACACTGCTAGTAACATTGCGAACGATAGAACATATTTGGCGAACCGAGCACCAAGAGGAACATGCTAAAAAGATAGCTAAAGAGGCTGAAGATATGTATGATAAGCTTGTGGGTTTTGTGGATGAGATGCAAAAGATTGGTCTCTATTTAGATAAGGCTCAAAGTTCCTATGAGACTTCTATGAATAGACTCAAAACTGGTCGAGGAAATGTGATTAAAAGAGCAGAAAACATAGTAAAACTTGGAGTAAAACCAAAAAAAATCCTCTCTATTTCAAGTGAGGATAGTGAGGATTAAAGTGAGTTTTTGCTATGATACTTAACATGAAGATACAAACACAATACCACTATGAAAAAACATGGACAGAGACTACAGAAAAAGACCTACTTCGTATGATTGAAGAGGAGATAGGTGATGCAGATCCAAAGGGGACACTCGCTTATGTTAAAGAAGCCCTGAGAGATGCAAAAGTAATTAGTGTTGGTTCATGTAAGTTTAGAGAGAAAAGGGATACAAATGTTTAACAATGCAGAACTTGCAAAATTACTATTACGACTTAGTGTTGGTGTTTTGATACTTTTTCATGGTGTTCATAAAGTGATACATGGTGTAAGTGGGGTGAAGGGAATGCTAAACAGTGCAGGACTTCCTGAGTTTCTTGCTTATGGCGTTTATGTTGGTGAGGTAGTTGCTCCTATCTTTATCATATTAGGTTTATATGCTCGCCTTGCTTCAATAGTACTTGGCATAAATATGCTTATGGCAATTTTTTTAGCTTATGGATTTTCATTTTCACTGGCAAAATATGGTGGTCTAGCTATGGAGTCTCCACTAATTTTTTTCATTATGTCTATATTGATAGTGCTACTAGGTAGTGGTAAATACAGTGTGAATAATAAGTAGATGCGAAGAGTTATGCAAAATAATAAGTATGTTAAATGGTACCAATCATTAGTTTTTAAGTTTACACTTATTCTAACTCTTTTATCTATCCTTCCTCTTTTTATTATTTCGTATAATAACTATATAGATACGACAGAGAGTATAAAAGAGCAAACTTATAAAGATATAGAGCAGAATATAATGTTACAAAATAAGTTTCTTCTTAATTGGTTTGATTACCGAAAAATTGATATACAAAACTTATCTCAAAGTAGTAATACAGTTGAACTTATGGAAGAGATTTTATATACTTTTAAAAAAAGAGCTATGCCACTTGAAGAGTTTGCACAAAGTGCATATTATTTTTCTTCTACAATTGATAAAGAGAGTGATTTACGACGCTTTGCATATGATTATAAATATATAGTTGATGTTTATTTAATCGACTTAGATGGAAACATACTCTACTCAAATGAAGCTACTTCAGATTTTGGTACTTCATTAATGACAGGTCCCTACAAAGATACAAAGTTTGCGAATGCTTTTAGAGCAACGATTAATGACAAAAAACTACACTTCTCAGATTTGGAACATTATATGCCTACAGGGAATGATGTAGTTGGTTTTTTAACAGCCCCTATTATTGATGAAGAGAGGTTAAATATTGGTGTATTAGCTATACAAATTCGTTTAGATAAAATTTATGCACTTTTTCAAGAGAGTACACTTTTAGAAAAAGGAATGATACAAACATATTTAGTTGGTATGGATGGACTTTTGCGTAGTCCACTTGGAAATGACACTTCAAAAATTCTTAAAACAAAAATACATACAGAGCAGTTTGACTTATGGAAAAAAAAGCATGTAAGTGATAGGGAGATAAATAAGAACCAAAAAGAACATGTTTTTATGTATAAAGATCCTTTCAATAAAGATGTGTTTGGGATTCATCATGATATTGATATTTTAGGTGTTCATTGGGCTATTATCTCAGAGGCAGACGCGATAATAATTACTCATATGAAAGCAGAGATAATTAATAAAACGCTACTTGTTACCTTTATGCTGTTTATGGCAATTGTAGTTGTTGTGAGACTACTATATAGGTATTTAGTAGAGCCGATTTTGAACTTAATAGAACAAGTAAAAAGATTTGAAGATGGTGATAGAGAGGTCAAAATAAAAATAGACTCTCAAAATGAGATAGGGGCACTCTCTGAATACTTTTGTGAGATGGTAGAGACCATAAAAAAAGATGAACTAGCCTTGCTTCAAGCTAAAGTAATGCTAGAGGAGAGCATGCAAGTCAAGTCAGAGTTTTTTGCGAGTATGTCTCATGAGATTAGAACACCTATGAATGGTATTATCGGGATGTTGGGCTTGTTGCTAAAAACTAAGCTCAGCCAAACGCAGCATCATCAAGCTTACCTTGCACAAACAAGTGCACAGGCTCTTTTAAACCTAATCAATGATATTTTAGATTTTTCAAAATTTGAGGCAAATAAGTTGGAGTTAGAGTGTAAACCTTTTAACTTACGTGATGATTTTGGTGATTTTGCTGAAGCTATTGCATTTAAAGCACAAGAAAAAGGTGTAGATGTTATCTTAGATCTTAAAGATATGAGTTTACAAACAGTGGTGGCTGATGCATATAGAATAAAACAAATTCTTAACAACTTAGTGGGTAATGCTATAAAGTTTACTCATGAAGGGTATGTACTACTTCGTAGCTCATTAGTCATACTAGATAAAGAGAATGCACGACTCAAAATAGTTCTTGAAGATACAGGAATCGGTATAGCACAAGATAAGATAAGTAAGTTGTTTGACTCTTTTTCTCAAGTAGATAGCTCAACTACAAGAAAATATGGTGGAACGGGACTCGGTCTTGCAATAGTAAAAAAACTTGTTGAAATTATGGATGGAACTATTGAAGTGACTTCTATAGAAAGTGTAGGAACTAAGGTAAGTTTAGACATAGCAGTAAAACTTGAAGAAAATACTCCTGAAGTTCTACCTGATGTGGAAGTAATAGGTAAAAAAGTGCTTATTTTAGACAAGAGTCAAAAGAGTGCAGAGGTCTTAGCTGAGCAGCTAAAACACTGGGGTATGATAGTTGATTGTGTTGAGGTAGGTGGAGAAGAGTATGATATTATTTTTATTGCTAAAGATGAAAATGCTATGGCTTTAGGGGAGTCTTTGCATTTAAAATATATAAATGCAAGATTTATTCTTATGACCTCTTTAGCTGAAACAACAAATGTCCAAGAGTATATGAAGTCTGTGTATGATACTCACTTTCCACAGCCCACTACTACGCAAGATATTTTTAAAGCTCTTGATACACTAAAGAGTACCTATAGTCCTGATAGCGTTTATGAAGTCCAAGAAGAGAGTGAAAAATCAGAGTTCAAGAAAGATACTAAGATTTTACTCGTAGATGACAATAAGGTTAACCAACTCGTTGCTTTAGGTCTGCTAGAAGAGTTAGGGCTTGATGCAGATACAGCGAATAATGGTCTCCAAGCGATAAAGGCGGTAGAGGATGCAGGGTCTGAGCCTTATGAGATAATATTTATGGACTGTCAAATGCCTGAGATGGATGGTTATGATGCAACGCGAGCACTTAAAAGTGGCGAACATGGCGAAGATGTGAAAAATATTCCTATTATCGCGATGACAGCAAATGCGATGGAGGGTGATAAAGAGAAGTGTTTTGCAAGTGGGATGGATGACTATATAAGTAAGCCAATAGACCCAGCAGTTCTTGAAGAGATACTCAAAAATATCTACTTTAAGGATGTCTCACTTTGAGTTTGGAGTTTAAACTCCAGCCGATGATAAGCATAAATAAGATAACTGCATAAGCGGGTAAGAGTTCATAAGAATTTGTAAGGTACACAAGCCAGAGTAAGATAGCACCAAGAGGTGTTGGAACACCAGTAAAGTACTTATCAACTTCTCCCGCATCTGCATTTAGGTTGAAATGGATAAGGCGACGAAGCCCAGAGATAACATAATAGACACTAGCAATAGAAGCAACTATTAAAAGTGTTGCATCAAGGTGTGGTGCATATACTGCTTGAAATATTAAAAAGACAGGCACAAGTACAAAACTTAAAAAGTCTGCAAAACTATCAAGCTGAACACCGAACTCATTACTTAGTTTATATTTACGTGCAATTTTACCATCAAAAATATCAAATGCACCCCCAACCCATGCAAGCAGTATAGCTAGTGTAAAGTTGTTTTGAGTGATGAAGTATGTAGCCATAAGACCTGCTGTAATGTTTACAAAGGTAAAAAGATTTGCTAGGTTAAAATGCGAAGATGGTGTCCATAAAAAGTTCATATATGCCTCTATTTATTAATATTTTGTATTATATCGAAATAAATAATGCAATTAAAGCTACTCTTTAATTGATAATGATTATAATTCTAAAAAATTTACTCAAAGAATATTTATGAAAACATTACTAGATTGTAAAAAAGCCTGCAAAGTTAAAGTACTGAAGTTAAACACTAAGGGTGACCTCAAACAGAGACTTATCTCTTTTGGTATAATGAAAGAGGCAATACTTGAAGTTATAGAGTATGCTCCAGCAAAAAGTACCATAGAGATAAAAGTTGGAAAGATGCGGATTGCACTCAGAGCGCAAGAGGCTGAACTTATAGAGGTAGAAAAAATATGAATGAAAGTAATATAAATGAAGTAGATCCAAAAGCCTGTCCTATCACTGCAAATCATATAAAGGTAGCACTTGTAGGACAACCAAATGTTGGCAAGAGTATGCTTATCAACTCTGTTTCAAATGCACACTTGCATGTAGGGAATTTTTCAGGGGTCACAGTAGATAAAACTGAGGTTTTATTTGACTATAAAGATTATAGTTTTACTGTTGTGGATTTACCTGGAACCTATGCTTTTACGGACTATACTATAGAAGAGAGAGTGACGCATGATTATCTCTGTGCGGAAGACTATGACATTATTATAAATGTTGTAGACTCAACAAACCTAGAAAAGAACTTGCAACTTACTTCTGAACTCTTAACCATGAGTAAAAAAGTGGTTATCGCTTTAAATATGAGTGATGAAGCAGCCAAAGAAAAAATATCAATAAATGCTAAATATATGTCTGAACTTATAGGTGTTCCTTGTGTAAAAGTCTCTGCTGTAACAAAAGAGGGTATAGGAGAACTGATAGATGCTGTTATCCAAAAACATAATGATGAAAGAAGTAAACCAAAACTTGTCTTTAGTGAACCAGTAGAAGAGGAGATAGCACAGATAGTATGGTACCTAGATAAACATAGATTTAAGAGTGTAAATACCTATAGAAATATTGCAATAAATCTTCTCAAAAATAATAAAAGAACATATGAAAAACTGCACGATGAGCCTATCTGGACAGAACTCCAACCAATTTTAATAGAGGCAAGTAAACATATAGAACTTCATCATGATAGTGATGACATAAAAGAAGCATTTGCTGAGGAGTATGCTGCGTTTAACCGTGGAATAGTTGCTGAGGTTGTCAAACAAGGGTTTAAACAAGATAAACAGACTATTACTGAAAAAATAGACTCTATTTTAATACATCCTTATTTCGGAATCCCTATTTTTCTTTTCTTTATGTGGGGGCTTTTTCAGTTAACATTTGAGATAGGTGCTATTCCTATGGAGTATATTGATATGTTTTTTGGATGGTTTGGTGACACTATAGGTGCAACCATATCACATGATGACATTCGCTCTCTTATAGTGGATGGACTTATTGCAGGTGTTGGGGCAGTTGTACTTTTTGTTCCAAATATCATTATACTTTTTATAGGTATCGCTCTCCTTGAGAGTACAGGTTATATGAGCCGTGTTGCCTTTTTACTCGATGGATTTTTTCATAAATTTGGGCTGCATGGACAGAGCTTTATACCACTTGTTACTGGTTTTGGTTGTTCTATTCCCGCTTATATGAGTGCTAGAATTTTGAAAAATGACAGAGATAGACTACTTACTCTTTTTATCATCGGTTTTATGTCTTGTGGGGCTAGACTTCCTGTTTATGTCCTTTTGCAGGGGCATTTTTCTCTCCAGAGATGGCAGGAAATATTCTTTTTATTATCTACATTAGTGGGGCACTTCTAGGACTTGTAGCTGCAAAAGTACTGAAAATGACTGCGTTTAAAGGGGTAGATGAGCCTTTTGTGATGGAGATGCCAAAGTATAGACTCCCATCAGTAAAACTTATCTGGCATACTGTTTTAACAAAAACTATGATGTATCTCAAAAAAGCAGGAACATATATAGCCGCAGCATCAATGCTAGTATGGTTTTTAAGTAATTATCCTCATAATCCTATTTTACAAGAGAGTTATGCTACAAAAATTTCAATGGAAACTACAGAAGATAAAAAAAGAGTACTTCAGTATGAGCTTGATGAAGCACTACTTGAAGCGAGTTATCTAGGTCGAATAGGGAAATTTTCTGAGCCACTATTTACACCACTCGGTTTTGACTGGAAAATGAGTGTGGCACTTCAAACTGGTTTAGCAGCTAAAGAGGTTGTAGTCTCTACTTTAGGTGTTTTATATTCACTCGGTGGAGAGGTTGATGAGGAGAGCAGTTCACTGATGGGTGCCATTAGTAAAAATATCTCACTTGCATCAGCTATTGCATTTATAGTGGTAATTATGATTTATCTGCCTTGTTTAGCAGCATCTGTCGTTTTTACACGTGAAGCAGGGCATATAAAATACTTCTTTTATCTTTTAGCATTTACTTCTATAGCAGCTTATGTAATGGCATTTATGGCATACAATATTGCTCTGTTTTTGACGTAACGAGAAGGGGTTAACCAAAACATTAACAAACTTTGTTAAAATCAATATATGAATAAAATATTAATGATTGAAGATGACTTAGAATTAGCCGAGATACTTACAGAGTATCTTGAGCAGTTTGAGTTTGAGGTTATCACTGAAGATGACCCTTTTAAAGCTGTAAGTATATTAAAACTAGAAAAGTTTGACCTTGTTATCCTTGACTTGACTCTACCAGGTATGGATGGACTAGAAGTGTGTGAAGCTATTCGTGAACGCCAAGATATTCCTATTATTATCTCTTCGGCACGCTCTGATGTAACTGATAAGATTAAGGCACTTGAACTAGGAGCTGATGACTATATGCCAAAGCCTTATGACCCAAGGGAACTAGAAGCTCGAATTGGCTCAGTTCTTCGCCGTTACGAGGCTAAAAGTGAAGAAAAACAAGAGAATAAAAGTGACTTTAAATGTGATAAATCAACAATGGTTATCACTTATAAGGGGCGAAATATCGACCTTACAAATGCAGAGTTTGGAATTCTCTCATATATGATAAGCAAGCAGGGTTTAGTTGTATCGCGCGAAGATCTTATTCATAATGTAAATGCAATTAATGAAGACTCTTCTAACAAAAGTATAGATGTTATGGTTGGTCGTATTAGAAATAAACTAGGCGATAAAGCACTTATAGAGTCTGTACGTGGTGTTGGCTATAAACTATTAAAATAAAGAGATAATTTTTTGAAAAAACATGCTGTTTTAATTACTGTACTTTTTGCTTTGAGTGTATCGCTTATAAGCATAAGTGTCATATTTTTTGAGTTTTACAAACTTAATAAAAAGCAGTATATAGACCATATTTTTACAAAGTATTCGGTGATAACTCAGATTTATCGAGAACACCAACAGAGACATAATTCTCAAACAATGCTTGACATTAACCTAGCTGTTTACAAGATGCAGATAGTGAAAAATGAAGAGGAACAAAAAGAGGTTCTAAGCAAAGGAACCCTACTTAAACGCGAAGGTTTTGAGAGCTTAAGTGCATCTTTGATGTATGATGGAAATAGTTTTTATGCCAAAAACAAGGTCACAAAACTACGAGCAACCATGATTCGCTACAAAAAGTTTATGTACTTTTACATACAAACAAAAGATGCTGGAATTCTCATAAAAGATGAGCAGTTAACACCCTACAACTATCTCAATATCATGTATGCATATAGTACAATTTTTATGATTATTAGCGCATCATTTATTTTAGTACTGCAAAAACTTCGCCCTCTTATTCGTCTTAGACGCAAAATTGCACTTTTTGGTGATGGGGATATGAAAATATCTTTTAAAACCTCTTCTTGTGATGAGATAGGTTCAGTCTCAAATGAGTTAGAATCTACACGAGAGAAAATAAACTCTATTCTAGAATCAAGAACTCTTTTTTTAAGAAATATTATGCATGAGCTAAAAACCCCAATAGCAAAAGGGACTATCGCTACTCAAATGTTAGAGTCTCCAAAACAGCGTAAACGTTTCTCAAGTATATTTAATAGACTTGAGGCATTGGTAACGGAATTTGCTCTTATTGAAGAGGTGACAAGTTTAGGCGATAAACGCGACTTTAGTGAATATAGACTTGTTGATATTATTGATGGGGCTATTGATATGGCTATGGTTGAGAGGGATGTTGTAAGTGTTAAAATAAACACTAATGTAAAACTTCATGCAAACTATAGACTTTATACTACCGCGATAAAAAATATGATAGATAATGCTATGAAGTACTCTAGTGATGGACGCATTAATATACTCATCCGAGATGGAGAACTCTGTTTTGAAAGTAAGGGAGAGTGTTTATCTCAGCCTTTGAGTTATTATATAGAGCCCTTTACCAAAGAAAATCCCTCTAAAAATAGTTTTGGTTTGGGACTTTATCTTGTTGATTCTATTTTAAAAGCACATGGACAGGTTCTAGCACATGAGTATGAAAATGGAGTAAACCGTTTTATATTCGCATAAGCTTGTGCGTGTAAACTATTATAATGAATAAATATATATATCTAATTTTAGTAAGTTTTTTGGCAGCCATATTTTTTATGTTTGGATGGTTTAGCCATTCATCATATCTTCCAGCTAAAAAAATAGAAAAACAATCTAGTTTAACAAAGATAAAAAGAAAAAAAGCACTCAATGTAGTTCTTCTTAACTCCCCCTCTACTTATTATATAGGAGTGGATGGTCCAACAGGATTTGAGTATGATTTACTAAAAGCGTATTCAGAGCATTTAGGTGTAAAACTAAACATTACTCCTGCACATACAATTAGCGAAGCTATAGAGTTGAGTAAAAATCCAGATATTGATATTACCTCTGCCTCTTTAACAAAAACACAAAAACGCAGTGATGGCTTTAATTTTGGTCCATCTTACTTTGAGGTACAAGAACAAGTAATCTGCCATAGAGGAATGCACAAGACAAATAAGTTTCCTCATGATGTAGAAGATTTAGCTGGTCTAAAAATAATGGTAGGGAAAAATACAAGTTATGCAGAGACTATAAACTCCTTACAAAACGATGGATTTGACATAAATGCAAGCTTTACTTCGGAGCTGTCAACTGAAGAACTCTTAAAAAAAGTATCTAAGCATGAGATAGACTGTACTATTGCCGACTCAAATATTTATGCTTTAAATCTACGTTATTTCCCAGAAATAAGAATGGCATTTTCAATAAGTGGTAGAGAGCAACTCTCTTGGCTACTCAAAAAAGATTCTTCAGAGCTAAAAGCAGATATGTACTCTTGGCTCAACACTTTTAACCAACAGGGTAAAATGATGCAACTAAAAGATCACTACTACTCTTATGTACTCTTTTTTGACTACTATAATACAAAAATGTTTTATAAACGCATGAAAAGCCGTTTGCCAAAATACACAAAGATTTTTCAAGAAGCAGCAACTCGTTTTGGTATTCCATGGACTCTTTTAGCGAGTATTTCATATCAAGAGTCACACTGGAATCCAAAAGCAAAAAGTTTTACAGGTGTGCGTGGGCTTATGATGCTGACAAAAAATACTGCAAAACTTTTAGGGGTCAAAAATCGACTCGACCCAAAACAGAGTATTGTCGGTGGAACAAGACATATAAAGCAGATGTTAAAGTTTGTGCCTAAAGAGGTTAGCGGTGAAAATCGTTTAAAATTTGCACTTGCTGCTTACAACATAGGGTTAGGACATATTCGTGATGCACAGCGTTTAGCACGAGAGATTGGACTAAATGAAAATGTTTGGAGTGATTTAAAAATAGTCCTTCCTCTGCTTTCACAAAAAAAATTCTATAGGGATTTAAAGTATGGTTATGCAAGAGGAGAGGAGCCTGTAAAATATGTAGAGTCTATATATAATTACAGGGACATTTTAGAAAATAACAACAATAAGCTATTATAAAGAAGTAGGTTCTTGTCCAAGCTCGCTTAAAAATGTTTCCATATCGTATTTTACTCTATATTCAGGTGTCATGATATGAATAAGTACATCGCCTAAGTCTATTACAACCCAGTCACCACTCTCATCTACATTGTTAAAATTTTCAGCAGGTTTAAGCCCCTTTTTTAGGTGATCAAGGAGTGCAGTTGTATGTTTTGGTCCAAGTGATGAGGCGATGATCGCATAGTCAACAAAGTAATTTTTGTCACGAAGATCAAAAACTTCTATGGATTCAGCTTTATTTGTATCAAGTACATCTGTGATTGTTTCTATTCTATTTTTCATTTTTTTCCTTATAATAGTTCATTATTTCTTCTGCGTTTATAGTGCAGAGGCTCTCTTTATTCATTGTTTTTCGTAGAGTAGTAGATGAGATATTTTGCTCTACTTTGAGTTGTATAAACTCTTGTGGTACATAAATCTCATCTCGCGAGGCCACAATAAAAGTGACCATCTCCACTAACTTGTCAAACTTATACCATTTTTTCAAATCTTTTAAATTATCAGCACCTATAACTACATAAACTTTATCATAGCTCTCTAAGAGATATTCTACAGTCGTAATAGTTGGAACTTTTTCATTTTTATCAACTTCAAAAGAGTCAACAAAGACATTTTTATAAGTAGAAAAAATCTCTTTTAGCCACTTTAAACGTCTCTTTGCAGGTGCAAAAGAGGAGGATTTAAAGGGGTTAAGAAAAGTTGGCATGATATGAATTTTATCAATTTCACTCAAGGTACAAAGTGCTTTGACAACAGCTTCATGACCGAGGTGAGGAGGGTCAAAACTACCCCCGAAAAGTGCTACTGTTTTCATTTAATACGAATTATAGCTAAAAGTAGATAAAATAAGCCAATTAAAAAATTATAGGAACTGTAATGGCATTAAAAATAGCAATTAATGGGTTTGGTAGAATTGGTCGTTGTGTTGCTCGTATAGCAGCGAATAGAGATGATGTAGAAATTGTAGCGATTAATGATATGGCAAGTATGGATATGATGCTTTACCTACTTAAAAACGATTCTGTTCATGGTACATTTAAAAGTGAAGTTGTACAAATTGATGAGGAATATATTACGATTGATGGTCATAAAATAAGAGTATTTTCAGACCGTGATCCAAAAAATCTTAAATTTGCTGATTGTGGTGCTGATATGGTTTTAGAGTGTACAGGTGTTTTTTTAACACAAGAGTCTGCGCAAGTACATATTGATAATGGTGTCGAGAAAGTTCTTTTTTCGGCTCCTTCTAAAGATACAGAGACAGATACTTTTGTTATGGGTGTAAACCATGAACTCTATGCTGGTCAAAAGATAGTATCAAATGCAAGTTGTACTACAAACTGCCTCGGTCCTGTAGCAAAAGTTCTTGATGATGCCTTTGGGATTGAAAAAGGTCTTATGACAACTATTCACTCTTATACAAATGATCAAAATATTTTAGATGTTAAACACTCAAAAGATAAACGCCGTGCTCGTGCAGGTGCTATAAATATGATACCAACAACTACAGGTGCAGCAAAAGCTATAAGTCTTGTTATGCCACAACTTAAAGGTCGTCTTCATGGTCAGTCGGTTCGTGTTCCAACACCAGATGTTTCTATGGTTGATTTAAATGTTGTTGTTAAACGTAACACTACAAAAGAAGAAGTAACAGCAGTTTTTAACAAAGCAGCCGATACAAATCTTAAAGGTCTTTTACTTATGGATAAAGAGATGAGAGTCTCTCAAGACTTTGTAGGATGTGAATATAGCTCTATAGTTGCAGAAGATTTAACACAGGTTATCGGTGGTGATATGGTTAAAATCATGGCTTGGTATGACAACGAGTGGGGTTATTCTATGCGTTTAGTAGATATGGCTCTACACATATCTAAATAGGACAAAAAGATTGGAATTATTAAATATAAAAAATTTAGACTTAGCAAACAAAAAAGTATTTATCAGATGTGATTTTAATGTTCCGATGGATGAGTTTGGAAATATTTCTGATGAGAGACGTATCCGATCAGCTCTTGCTACAATTAACTACTGTCTCGATCAAGACTGCTCTATCATTTTAGCATCTCACTTGGGTCGTCCAAAGGGTGAGGTAAATGAAAAGTATTCTTTAGCACCTATAGCAAGGCGTCTGCACCATCTACTAAAACATAAAGTTATTTTAGCTTCAGATGTAGTTGGTCCTGATGCAATGCAAAAGATAAAAGATATGAAGTGTTGTGATATTATCCTTTTAGAAAACCTCCGTTACGAAACAGGGGAGACTACAAATGATGTAGAACTGTCAAAAAAATTGGCAGATATGGCAGATATTTATATAAATGATGCCTTTGGTGTAAGTCATCGTGCACATGCTTCAGTTGAAGGTGTCACACACTTTTTGATACTAAGCATAAGGCAGCAGGGTTTTTACTTGAACGCGAGATAAAATTCTTTGGTAAACTTATAAACAATCCAGTACGTCCTTTTGCAGCAATAGTTGGGGGAAGTAAGGTTTCAGGAAAACTAGAAGCTCTGAAAAATCTTCTTCCTAAGGTAGATAAAATTTTTATCGGTGGAGGAATGGCTTTTACATTTTTAAAACAGATGGGTTATTCTATTGGAACATCTTTGGTTGAAGATGACCTTTTAGAAGATGCTCAAGCTGTAATGGATGAAGCAAAAAAACTAGGTGTGAAGTTTTATCTTCCTGTAGATGTTGTTGCTGCTGATAGTTTTAGTGAAGACGCCATTAGTAAAATAGTAACAGCCCAAGAGATACCAAACAACTGGATGGGTCTTGACATCGGGCCTGCGAGTGTACGACTCTACCGTGAAGGTTTAGCAGATGTACAAACTGTTTTATGGAATGGACCTATGGGTGTTTACGAGATGGAAAAATTTGCACGGGGGAGTTCAAAAATAGCGCATTTTGTAGCAGACTCTTATGCAACTACTGTTGTCGGTGGTGGAGATACTGCTGACTTAGTGCAACGCATAGGACTTGATGATGAGATGAGTTTTATCTCTACTGGTGGTGGAGCTTCACTAGAACTACTAGAGGGAAAAATCCTCCCAGGTGTGGCACAACTCATAATCAAAGAGGACTAAAAAGATGATAATCGCAGCAAACTTAAAAACAAACCTTACTCGCAAAGAGACAAATGAGTACTTAAAAGAGATAGAAAGTTTTGTTACATCTAAAAATCTTACTCAAGAAGTATTAGTTTTCCCTGCGATGAGTAGCCTTGACCATAATGATACGTCGATTATAGTAGGAGCACAAAATGCCTATGCTACAAGAGATGGTGCGTTTACAGGTGAAATAGGACTAGTTCATTTAGAAGAATTTGCTATTAAAACAGTTCTCATCGGACACTCTGAGAGACGCCATATCTTAGGTGAAACTCAAGAAGAACTAGTAAAAAAGTTTAACTACTATAAAGAGTTAGGTTTTAAAATAGTCTATTGTGTAGGTGAACCTTTAGATAAACGCGAAGCTGGTAAGAGTGAGATGATGGAGTACATCACATCTCAGTATGCTGGAATAGACACAGAGTATGAAAATCTTATCATCGCTTATGAGCCTGTATGGGCGATAGGGACAGGGCTAACACCAAGCTTAGAAGATATAGAAGATATACATACAGCATTAAAGGCAAAATCAACAGCACCGATACTTTATGGTGGTAGTGTTAAAGTGACAAATGCTAAAGAGGTTCTTGCTTTGAAAAATGTAGATGGTATTTTAGTAGGAAGTGCAGCACTTTATGGCGAGCATTTTTGCTCTATGATAGCATTTGCACAGGAACTAGAAGTACAATAGTCCTATTCCCCTATAACAGGCATACTTTGAAGTTTAGATACATTTGACCTACTTTTATTAGCATCTGCCTTACCTGAGTAAACTTCTACCTTATCTACATACTCTTGAAGAGTAAAAGGATGATTTTCCTTCTCTGGGTATTTCTCTTTTATCTCTTTATCTTCAAGTACTTTTTCCTTCCATTCATTTTTCAAAAAACTATCTGTAGCATTTTGCATATAGTAAGAGTTTTTCTTTTTTGCATTTGATTTACTGATAGAATTAAGAGCTTTATTCTCTGAAGGAGTTTGAAGAGTTTGTGTACTACATCCGATTAAAGTCAAAGAAGCTAAAGTTATTACAATTTTATTAATGGTGTTGTTTCATGCGGTAATTATAGCCAATATATTGATGAATTAGTTGTTTTTAATTATAGATTAAGGGTGAGTTGTGTTATACTGCATCTGAAATTTGTAAAAGAATAAGGAGAATATATGAAAATTACAAAAATGAGTTTAGTTGCTGCACTACTAATTGGTTCAAGTGCATTTGCTATTGAAAACACAAAAGTTACTGGTGATGCGAATCTTTATTATACAACATCAGATGCAAGTAATGGTAATTTACTTGAGTCAGGAAGTTCTGTTGCTGATGTTGCTGTAAATTTAAATCTTACGACAGATGTGTTAAAAACTGACTCTGTTGCAGTGAGTGCTGGTCTTGGTTATACTCTAGTTACAACTCTTGGTCTTGAGGGTCAAATGGTTGATAATGTATGGAGTGGTGCACATGATAGTAATACTACTAAAGATGCATCTTGGATGAATGAAGCTTGGTTTGCTGCTACATCTGCTAAAACAACTGTAAAAATTGGTCGTATGGAACTAGATACTCCATTAGCATTTACTGAAACGTGGGGAGCAGAAAAAAATACTTTTGATGCAGCTGTAGTTATTAATCAGGATATTCCAGATACAACTTTAGTTGGTGCATATATCGGTAGAGGAAATGGTAATACTGTAGATGATACAGATGTTGCTGCAGGAATTGTAGCTAATAATGGTGATTTTTCAAGTTATGGTACTATAGGTGATTTAAATACGACTGGTAAAGGTGCATATGCAGTTGGTGCTGTAAATAACTCTTGGAAACCATTAAGTGTTCAAGCTTGGTACTATGATATCGTTGCTATTGCACAAGCTTCTTGGTTACAAGCTGATTTATCTATGGATGGCATTATTGCCGGTGGACAGTATACTTCACTTAGTTTAAAAGATACTCAAGCTACAGCTCTTATGGTTGGATATGAAGCAAAGGATCTTTTGACTGCTACAATCTCTTACTCATATGTAAGTGTTAATGGTAGTGCTGCTTTTAATACGGCGACTGTAGGTGGATATGCTGCACAGTCTAAGCTTTATACTGAAGCATGGTGGAACTATGGTTTTGTAACACAAGCTGGTGCAAGTACAATTCATGCGAGTGTTGAAGGTGATGTAGCCGATGTTACACTAGCTGGATATTACACATATGTAGATCAGCCTGTTGCTCAAGGAAACGGTGACTTTACAGAGTTTACTGTAACTGCAAGTAAATCATATGGTCCAGTTGATGTAACTTTAGCTTATATTAATGCTACTGTTGAAGATAATATCCCTGCAACTGAGGATAATTCAAATACTCTTCAAGTATACCTTACTGCAAACTTCTAGTCTTAGACTACAAGTTTTTTAACTCCCTCTTGGGAGTTATCTTTTTATAACTATGATATAATTCTTTTATGTCAATACTTCTCAAACAGTCTATCTTATATAAGTTTTATGCTCCTACTAATCTCCATCATATCATTTTTAGCTATCCATGCTGCACCCTCATCTTTTTTTGGAGCAGGTGAGCTTAATCCTAACATGACTCAAGAGGCTATAGCAAAACTAAAAGCTGTTTATGGTTTAGATAAGTCTTTGAGTATGCAGTATCTTGACTGGGTTAAAAATATTGCTACTCTTAACTTTGGTATCTCCTTTGTAAGTGGACAAGATGTAGGTCTTGAAATACTCAAACGACTTCCTATAACTCTCTTTATGAATATAACAGCTTTAGTAGCAGTTTTTGCACTCTCTTTATGGCTTGGGATAAAAGCAGCACTCTCGTATGAGAAAAAGAGTGATTATGTTATTCGTCAAATCGCACTATTTTCTTTCTCTATGCCTTCATTTTATTTAGCACTGCTATTTATCATATTTTTTGCCTTAAAACTAGGATGGTTTCCTATCTCAGGCTTGCATTCCATTGAGTTAAAAGAGGGTATTGCATATTATACAGATATGGCTTGGCATTTGATTATGCCTATTGGTGTGATGATATTTGTAGGACTTGGAAGTATGATAATATATATTCGTTCTTTAACATTAGAGATACTTAAAAGTGACTATTACTATTTTGCACTCTCAAGGGGGCTTAGTAAAAAAGAGTTACTCCGATTTTATATATTACCAAATTTATTACCACCCATCATAACACTACTTGGTTTATCCCTGCCAGGTCTTATAGGTGGAAGTGTTATCTTAGAGTCTATTTTTGGTATAGAGGGAATGGGACAGCTTTTTTTTATGTCAGCACTAAGTCGTGACTATCCTATCATCATGGGAACACTTATGATAACTGCATTTTTGACACTACTAGGAAACATGTGTGCTGATTTAATCCTGATACGATTAAATCCATATATGAAAAGATAAGAAAAAGTATGCTATAATTTGTCTATCAAAGTGTGGTGCTTTGTGTATGTGTGTTAAGTTTTCGGGCATGATACTTACAACAATTTAAGCTCTATCCTTCTTTTGAGGGGTAGGGCTTTTTTTTTGGTCTATTTTTATAAGATGGTTGGGTTATGGGGTTAGATTTTTGCTTTTAAACAGTAGCCACAATCTAAGAGACTTACCACCTCTTAGATTTTTACTTAATTAAACAGTGCCTCTAGTGCATCAACACCATCTTTAGGTTCTTCTATCTCACCATCTTCATTTGTTACAGAGTCACTCTCTACAAGCTCTATCTGCATACCTGTTAGCATAGAAGCTAAACGGATGTTAATTCCGCTTTTACCAATCGCCTTAGACTTCTGATCTGCTGGAAGAGTGATAATCGCTTTTTCATTTTCACCATCTTCATTTTTTACTATTTCTACATGAGAGATAATAGCCGGACTCATAGTACGTGATACAAAAAGTTCAGTAATGCTAGTGTACTCTATACAGTCAATATTTTCACCAATAAGCTCATCACTTACTGCGTTTATACGAACACCTTTTACACCAACAGTAGCACCAACAGCATCAACTTGTGGATGTGTACTCAGTATTGCAATTTTTGCACGTTCACCTGGAATACGAGCTGCTTTTTCGATGATAACAGTACCATCGCTAATCTCAGGTACCTCAAGTTCTAGAAGTGCTTCTAAAAATTTAGGTGAAGTACGAGATAACTCTATACTGATTCCATGCTCTTTATCCATATTTACACGTCGAACTACGGCTTTTATGTGATCACCTACATCAAAAAACTCACCTTTTATACGACTTTTCATAGGAAGAACAGCACGGATTTCATCTACTTCGATGTAAGTGGCTTGCTGTGAATCAACACGAGTTACACGCCCACTTACAAGTGTCCCTATCTTAGATTTGTATTTGTTATAGATCTCATCTTCTACAAGTCTTTGTATATGAAACTCTATCTCACGATGAAGTTGAGAGGCACCAGTTCTACCATACTCTTCTAAATTATGCTCAACTTGAAGTTGGTCATCAATCTCAACTTGGTCATCGTACTCTCTGGCTTCACTTATAGGAATAAAAGCAGGAGCCAACTCCTCATCTGAAAGTCTAGCATCATCGTCAGCAACTACTGTAATGATTTGAACTACATTTATACTTTTTGTCTCTTTATCTATTTGTGCTTCATAAACAAAGTTGTAGTTGATTACTCTTTTGGCAGTTTGAACAAAAGCAGTCTGAAGTGCTGTAATTACTTTTTCTGATGAGAGACCTTTCTCATGTGCGATTGCTTCAGCTATATCTAAAATTTTTTCCATTTTATTCATCCTTGAGTTTTATGTCCAAAACCTATTAACAGTGGTAAGTGATTTTGGGGATTTCTTGGTTAGTTGTGAAATTATACATAAAATCTGCTAAAAGTAGCTTTAATTAGTATTTTATACAGATTTAAGTATAATCTGCAAACAATAACTGATGTAACAGACTTTTCTTAAAAGAGCTTTTTTTATAGCTTTAGGGGGTTGTAGGGACAGACTTTGTCCCTGCGACTATAAGGGGCTTTGCTCCTTGTAGTCTGTAACATCAGAAAATACTCAAGGAAGTACCCAATGGATTTAAAAATTGCAAGAACAGAGATAAACGATAAACCAAAAAAGGTTGATTTAGCAAAGATTGAAGCATCTGTAGAAAAAGATGATAGCATCATTTTCTACTTTGATAAAGACAATTCTCATAAAGATTTACTTTCACTTCAAGATCATTTTGAAGCAAAAGGAAAAAGTTTTTATATGAGTGAAGTGAAATTTGGTATGTCTGATAATGACTATATGTACCAAGTTCACATTATGAGTTAAAGAGCATTTTATTAGTATGAGTAAAAAGTTATTTATTGAGACACTAGGGTGTGCTATGAACTCTCGTGATTCTGAGCATATGATTGCACAACTTCGTGAAAAAGAGGGTTATTCTACAACACAAGATTTTCGTGAAGCCGATTTGATTTTGATAAATACTTGTTCTGTAAGAGAACGCCCAGTTCATAAGCTTTTTTCAGAACTCGGTGGTTTTAACAAACATAAAAAAGAGGGTGCTAAAATAGGTGTTTGTGGCTGTACAGCTTCACATCTTGGTGATGAAATCATCAAACGTGCTCCTTATGTAAACTTTGTTTTAGGTGCAAGAAATGTATCTAAAATAAGTGAAGTCCTCCATCGTGATAAGGCAGTAGAGATAGACATCAACTATGATGAAAGCGAATTTGCTTTTGATGATTTTAGAAGTCTCTCCTTATAAAGCTTTTATAAATATCTCTATCGGTTGTGATAAATCTTGTACTTTTTGTATAGTGCCAAAAACACGTGGGGATGAAATCTCTATTCCTGCTGATTTAATCATTCAAGAGGCTAAAAGAGCTGTTGATAAAGGTGCTAAAGAGATATTTTTGCTTGGTCAAAATGTCAATAACTATGGTCGTCGTTTTTCAGGTGATAATGAAAAAATAAATTTTTCTGAGCTACTTCGAAGACTCTCTAAAATTGAAAAATTACATCGTATTCGTTTTACCTCTCCACATCCTTTTCATATGGATGATGAGTTTATAGAAGAGTTTGCAAAAACCCTAAAATATGTAAATCAATGCATATGCCACTCCAAAGTGGAAGTACAAAAATACTCAAAGCTATGAAACGCGGATATACAAAAGAGTGGTTTATAAACAGAGTAGAAAAACTTCGTAAAGAGTGTCCTGAAGTGAGTATAAGTACTGATATTATTGTCGCATTTCCAGGTGAGAGTGATGAAGATTTCGCTGAGACAATAGATGTGATGAAGAGAGTGCGTTTTGATCAGATATTTTCTTTTAAGTACTCTCCACGACCTCATACTGAGGCTGAACATTTAGTTGAAGTTGATAGTGAAGTCTCATCTGATAGGCTCTCTTATCTCCAAACACTTAACAACGAGATACATGATGAGATAAATGCAGCTCTTATAGGTAATAGCTATAAAGTTTACTTTGAAGAGTTAATTCGTGATGGCTATGTTTCAGGAAGAAGTGATAATAATATTGTTTTAAAAGTTAAAGGTTCAGAGGAGCTACTCGGTCAGTTTAGAGATGTAAAAGTGACTGCTATTGGTCGAACTATCTTAACTGGCAAGATTCTTGAATAATAGGGTCTTGAATAAAAGAGTCTCTCGTGCATTAGCACTTCTATTAGTTCCTACTTTAGGTGCCTTACTTATGAGGCTACTTTACTATACAAATAAAATAAAATTTCATTCACCCGATACAATAACTACAAATCCTCTTATCTTTACATGTTGGCATGGAGAGTTACTTATGCTCCCTTTTCTTTATAGAAAATACCGTAAAAAACCACATGCAAAAGTTTTGATTTCTCCTCACTTTGATGGCAAACTTATAGCAAAAACGATTAGATATTTTGGCTTAGATACACTAAGCGGTTCATCAGATAAAAGTCCTGCTCGTGTGTTAATTCAAGCTATTAAAAGTTTAAAAGAGGGTTATGATATAGGTATCACACCTGATGGTCCAAAAGGTCCTCGTCATGAAGTGGCAGATGGTGTTATAGTAATGGCACAAAAAACAGGTGCTAAAATTATTCTTCTTGAAGTAAAACCTACAAAGTATTGGATGCTAAACTCTTGGGATAGGTTTGTAATTCCAAAACCTTTTGGTACAATACATTATTATGCTACTTCGGAGATAGATGTTAGTGGTCTCTCTTTAGAAGAAGCAAGAACTTTAATAAAAGAGGGATTACTCAGACATGAAAAGTAAATTTTTTTTCCCAAGTATCGCCTTAGGTTTAGTACTGTTTATGGGAGTGTACTTCCTACTTAATCCCTCTTATCAAAAATCAATAGAAGCAAAATACTACTTTGAAATTGGGGAGTATGAAGAGGCATATAAGTATGCAAATGAAGCTTTTAGTATGGATGTGTATAACCGTATGGCATCAACCATAATGGCACAGTCAAAGACTTCACTCAAATATGTTGCATATATAAAAGAAGCAAAACAGTATCTCTTAGAAATTAATGAAATAGCAAGTCATGAGACTATATCCAAAGCAGAGCGTGCAAAAATAAAACTTATGAGTGAGATAATGCTTGACTCTTATGTGAAGTTGGCTCCAAGTATTATAACTGACACCAAACTTGTTCAAGAAGCAAAAAAATATCACGATGACTTTAAGATTCTCCTTGAAAAAGTTACTCAATAAAAAAAGAGTTCTTTTTTTAGAATATCTTGAAAAAGTAAGAGGCTACTCTGACCTTACTATAAAAAGTTATGATGCTACTCTTAGGCAAGCTTTAAATCTTATGGAGATTGTTAGCCAAGAGGATAAAATCACCTTTAATCTAATGCCATATCGTATTAAGATAGCTTCCCTAAATGCAAAAACAATTAGTAAAAACTTGAGTGCAATTAGAAGTTTTACCACCTACCTTAATGAAAATAATATGCAAGTTCTATTAGAAGCTGATGATAGTGTAAAGGTTGCAAAAACTCTTCCTAAACCTATCTCTCATGAGTATATTATGGAGGCGATTAGGGGAGCTAAACTTCAGGAAAAACTTGTTGTTGTGCTTTTATATACATTAGGTCTGCGTATTTCTGAACTCTCCTCACTGAAACTTGAAGATATTAGCGAGAGTTGGGTTCGTGTAGTAGGAAAAGGTAACAAAGAGAGAGATGTACCTCTCTTAGACTCTACAAAAGAGATAATTGATGAGTATTTATCATCTTTTATAACAAAAAAATTCCTTTTTGGAAAAAATGGCGAAAAATTAAGCGAAAATAGTCTAAGATATACGGTTAATAAAGTCTTTAGAGATGTTTCACTCAAGGTAACACCTCACCAACTACGTCATTCATATGCTTCTTCACTTTTAAATGGTGGAGCTCCGATTGTAGATGTGAGTGAATTACTAGGACACTCTTCTATGGCTACAACACAAATATATACTAAATTAGGCAGTGCATTGAAACAAGAAAACTATAACAAAGCACATCCTCTTTGCGGAGTAGATGAGTAGTGTTTGATAACTTACTAGAAGCTTTATACAATAAAGTTTTTGTCAATATTGTTGTTAAACGCTCAGTTACTGATGTATATATAGAAATATGTTCAAAAAAGGGTGTAATCGAAAATGTTAAAGAGAGTTTCGATACAACTGTTTTAAGTGCTCAGTTAGTAGCATTTATAAACTCCTATACAAAAGAGTCTCCATACTTTTATATCTCTTTGTTAGACATATCAGCAGAACAAGGGGCTCTCCCGACTTGTGAGAAAAATAGACTTGAGTTTTATAAAAACATTAGTGCATCAGAGCATAAATGTCATAACAAAAGATGGACTTACTATACCTCTAAGAGTGACCTGTATGCAATGGAGAAGAGATATGAAAAGATAGGAGTAGATCTTGTATTTTCTCCTTTTTCTCTTTTAAACCATTTTTTTGAAGATAAAATTTCTACCACAATGGCTATGTATATCTTAGTTCAAGATAGTTTTATCTCTTTAGCTATTTTTGATAATTCTAAGCTTCTTTATGCTCAACATTTAGATATGCAAACAAGTAATGAAGCTGAAAACGAAATATTAGCTTCGATAGATGAAGAGGATGAAGAAGAAGTAGATTTAGATATTGAACAAAGTATTAACCTTGAAGATATTGATGTTGTTGATGATGTAATGCAAGACCTTGATGATTTTGGTGATATTGAAGATTTAGATTCCATAGAAGACATCGATGAGTTCTCTGAGGATAAAGACTTAGAAGAAGAGCTTGCAGATGCAGCTGAAGAACTAGAGTCTGAAGAGCAAGCTACAAGTAGTTTTAATGAGGATTATCAAAGGTTTTCACTTATTCAAACCTCTTTAAGTCACTTTTATAATGATGAAAAATATGATAGTCAGTTTGTAGAAACAGTTTATATTGCCGATGGAGTTGGTGTAAGTAGTGACCTAAAAAGTTATCTTGAAGAAGAGATGTTTTTAAATGTATATCTGCGTAAAATGGATATCAATATGGAAATGTGTGAGCTTGCAAAGAGCGAGATACAGTAATGAAATACAGTTATATAACTCCGAGAAAGAAAAGTGCATTTACACAAGAACTGCAGCTTCTGTTGAGTTTTTTTAGCATTACACTCTTAATGCTTTTTCTTACATATGCCTTCTTGCTCTATAAAAATTATACATTTGTAGAAAATAAAAACTACAAAGCAGCAAAAAAAATAGAGCTAGAGAAGTCATTATCAAAAATGAAAGAAGAGATTCAATACATAGAGTCACAAGAGCTTCTTAGCGAAAAGATAGCTACAAAAAACACAGTTTTAAAAGATTCTATCTCAAATTTATTTGACCTAGTCCCAACTAGAATAACACTCTCAGAAGCGAAACTGCTAAAAAATGGTCTTATTCTTTACGGTATAACACCAAACAAAGATATATATAACTTTATGCTTCAAGCACCTCTGCGTTCTATCTTCCATAGAACATATAGTAGCTTTTACCCAGCTCAAAATGGTTGGTTGTACTTCGTTTCAACTAACTATGTAGATAATATGGAGGATGATAATGAAAAATAGTATCTCCCGTCAGCATATTTATTTGATTAGTGCATCACTGTTTTTATTGATTTTTGTACTTATATTTGCTTTTGGAGTGCTTATTCCTGAAGGGAAAGAGTATAGAATGAAGAGAATTGATTTAAAAAAGATGAGTAAAGAGTTATATGAGTATGAAAGTTTTTATAATGAAACCTTAGATAGACTCAAAACATTAAAGGGAAAAAATAGAAGAATTATAGCTGCCTTTGATAAAACATTTAATCCTGATCGTTTTGAGAAACAAAATAAAAACTATTTCTCAAAATTAAGTGTTTCAGCCTTAGATTTTGCAGGTCTTGAGGATGGCTTTGGTGTGTATGAAGTAAATACAACTTCACAAATAAGTTCTCCAGAGAGTTTTTATAATTTTTTAGACTCAGTCAATAAAAGTGACTGGATAATTGCAATTAATTTTCCTATTAACTTTAAACGCGACGGAGAGTTGATTATGTCCTCTTTTACTATGAAGGTTTATTGTAACAACAAAGAGACTAACTCTAGTGCTTTAGAATCAGAGGCTAAGTAGCCTCGAAGTTTTGGCTCTACTTTGAGTAAACGCAGCTTCTCTTTTAACTCTTTATCTATATTTTTAGCTTTTATATAGGGTGCTATAAACACATAAGAGTCAGCCTGATTGACTACATACTCTCTACTTATGATAACTGCACTCTCTGTTTTAAGGAGTGCTTTTTCTGCTGCTGTTATGAGTTTACCAATGGACTTAAAGTACTTATCTATTGCTACTATATCACTGCGTTTGTGGGTGCTTAGCCTTGAAGTAAACAAGTGCATTACACTTTGATAGACTTATCTCTGATACTAACTCTTTGACATCCTCATCCATATACTCAAAACTTTTTTGATGCCTGATAAATATTTTTTTAGTAAAGGTTGTGAGTAGTTGTGTCTGAACTCATTTCGTTTATATTTTTCATCACTATTACTTGCATCTTCAAAGAATTTTATACTGTTTTTTAAGAGATACTGTAGAAGTTCTTGCTTGTCAAGATGAAGAAGAGGGCGAAGTAGAGTGTAACTACTGCGTTTACTCACAGCTTGCATACCTGCGAGTTCAACACAACCAGCACCCTTGCAAAACTGCATCAGCATCCACTCAAATCTATCACCTAAATGATGTGCTGTTAATAAGATTTTCATACTTATGTTGGCTAATCAAGAGTCTCAAAAAAGTCATAACGAATTTTGCGTGCATTTGCTTCAAAGTTTGTCTCTATTTTGGGAGCTTTATATGTGTGACAGGTAAAATTGTACTTTTGTGCTAAGCTCTGGGCATAATGCGACTTCATCTTTTGACTTTAAACGCAGACCATAATCAACGATGGCAATGTCAAAACTAATACTGTTTTCTAAAAGTAAGAAGAGTAGAGCAGTGGAATCTACCCCAGCCGAAAAGGCTAAGAGGTTTTTTCTGTTTTGTAAAAGGTTTTTATATTGTAGCATTATCTACTGTTGCAGTTAAAATATCTCCAACAATATCGGTAATTTTTGCCTTGTAAATAGTGCAGAACTCTAACTCTTTAGCATCATCTAGTTCTAT
The DNA here is from genome assembly GCA_030949945.1 of Sulfurimonas sp. Taxonomy (GTDB): domain Bacteria; phylum Campylobacterota; class Campylobacteria; order Campylobacterales; family Sulfurimonadaceae; genus Sulfurimonas. Next base: position 48,424 of record JAUZRZ010000070.1, read on the forward strand.
CATTCACATAAATCTCACCGTCAATATCAGGAGCCCAGATAAGCTTACGTGCTGAGAGTAAAAACTCATGCTCATCACTCTCTCCATCTATCACGAGTTCACACTCTTTACCTATCTCAGCTTTAAGAGATTTTTTGGTGCACTCAGAGACAATATCTCCAAGTATTTGTGCTCTTTGTGCTATAGTCTCAGCATCTATCTTGTGCTCATAATCATAAGCAGGAGTAGTCTCTTCGTCAGAGTAAGCAAAAACATTTATACGGTCAAATCCAAAACTAGAAGCAAACTCACACATCTCATCAAACATCTCCTGCGTTTCATTAGGATGCCCTACAATAAAGCTTGTACGAACAAAAGAGTTAGGAAGGCTTCTCATAAAGTCTAGTAGTTCAATAGTTTTATCTTTTCCAAATCCACGTTTCATTAAATGCGGAGCATTTCATCATTTATATGCTGTATTGGCATATCAAAGTAGTTATGAAAAACTTCACTTTTAGCTATGTTTTTAAGTAAAGCCATACTAGTAGTAGATGGGTAAAGATATAAAATACGAGCAGACTTTACACCCTCGATAAGTTCTACTCTTTGTATAAGCAGAGATAAACCATCTTTTACATTTTGGTCACGAAGGTATGAGCTAGAATCTTGAGAAACAAATGAGAAGTCATAGTAGCCTTTTTTAACCAGCCCCTCAACTTCTTTAGCGATAGAGTCTAAATCACGAGAATTTAATTTACCCTTAAAAGAGGGAATAGCACAAAAACTACATTTTTGGTTACACCCTTCTGAGAGTTTTATATAGGCATGGTATGAAGAACCTGTTACAATCCTCTGGGCTCCATCAATAAGAAAAACAGAATCTGAAAAACGGCTTTTCTTCTCTACTAAAAGCTCATCTATCTTGTCATAGTCACCAACACCTGTAAAAATGTCAACTTCGGGTATCTGCTCCATCATCTCATCTTGGTAGCGTTCAGAGAGACAACCCGCCATAACTAAAAGTGAGTCCTCTTTTCTTGCATCATGGAGTGAAAGAACAGTGTTTAAAGACTCTTCTTTAGCAGCATCAATAAAGCCGCAAGTATTTACGATAATAACATCAGCTTCTTCATTGTTGTCAGTGAGTTCAAAATGTTGTAATTTTCCCATCATAACTTCTGTATCGACTAGGTTTTTCGTACAGCCAAGTGATACGATATGGAGTTTATTGTTCATAATTCTATCTTTTTAATATATTTTCGTAATTATATCGTATAATCCCTTTATGAAAATATATGATGTAATTATTTTAGGTGCAGGTGCTAGTGGACTTATGTGTGCGGGCAATATTGGGAAGAAAAAATCAGTTCTTATTATAGAAGGAAATGAAAAAGTAGCCAAAAAACTCAAAATTTCTGGTGGAGGTAAGTGCAATATTACAAACATTGATGTGCAGACAAGTAACTTTGATGGAGAAGAACTCCTTGTTAAGTCAGTTTTGCAAAAGTTTTCTAAAGAGAATTTACTAGAATTTTTAGATAGAAATAGAGTAGAACTTGAACTGCGTAAAAATCGATATTATTTTTGTCAAAACAGTTCTGATGATATAATTAATGTTTTAAAAAAAGCTGCTCAATATGCAGAGTTACTCCTAAATGAGAAAATAGTCTCAACCACAAAAGAGGATGATATTTTTACAGTTAAAACAGATAAAAATAGTTACAAAGCACAAAAAGTAGTTGTTGCAACGGGTGGTATAAGTTTTGTAAATCTAGGTGCTAGTAAGATAGGACTTGATATTGCTAAAAGTTTTGAGATAGAATCAACTGCATTTACTCCGGCACTTGTGGGGCTTACTGTACAAAAAGAGCAGTTTTGGATGCGAGAACTCAGTGGGCTTAGTTGTTATGTGCATATAAAAGTAGGGGAGAGAGTACTCAAAGAAGAGATGCTTTTTGCACATAAAGGTATAAGTGGACCTGCCGTATTAAGTGCTTCGCTTTACTGGAAAAAAGGAGTTATAAGTATAGACTTTTTACCTGATAAATCTATAACCCAGTTGGTTATGGGAAGTAAAAAGTTAGTGAGTTCTGTGATAAACCTACCAAAACGTTTAAGCAAAGCACTACTCTTAGCAGTTGGGGTTGAGGATAAAGAGTGCAAAAAACTAACAAAAGAAGAGATAAAAAACCTATCTAAACTCCATGAGTATAGTTTTGCTCCTGCTGGAAACTTTGGATTTACTAAAGCTGAAGTTAGTAGGGGTGGAGTAATAGCCAGTGAACTCGAATTTAAAACATGTGAAGCAAAAAAAGTAAAAGGGCTTTACTTTATAGGTGAAGTTGTCGATATAACGGGAGAACTTGGTGGATATAATTTTCAGTGGGCATTTTCAAGTGCCTATATCTGTGCAAAAGCGATAAAATAACTGACTTTAATCCTTAGCTTATACTTCTATCGATATAATCTAGATAATGAAATACTTACAAGGGAAAAACATGACAGGTAAAATCATACAAAAAGCATTAATTACAATCTCGCTATTGAGTACATCTTTTATTTCTTTAAATGCACAAGGAAACAACAGTTCACTATTTGGAATTGAGGGTGGAATGAGTTCATTTAGAGCACAAACTAATACAGCAGGATATGAAATACAAAAAGACAGTATGGCTCATTTTGGTTTAAAGTTAGGTGCTGAAAGTGAAGACTTTAGAGTTTTTGTAAGTGCACGTAATTATTTTGCAGAAAAAAACAATAAAATGCTGACCGCAGGCATAGAGGGACAGTATAAGTTTAATATTTCAAAGCCAGTCAATTTTTTTATAGGTTTAAATGGAGGGACTGCCTACATAGAGATTGCTCCTGATGGTGTTAATCCTGGTGTAAATATAACTACTCCTTATGTTGGTGGGGATTTAGGTTTTAATTTTCATGCTTCACAATTGGTTGACGTTGAGTTAGGTGCTAAGTATATGTTTATTGATACACTTGCAACTCAAGGTGTAACTACCTATGACTTTAGAGATTTAACATCTTTTTATGCAAGTTTAATTTTTAAATGGCAAATGGACTAATTTGAAGAATAGTTTTACTTTTATAGGTATGATTTATCAGTATAATGCAGATGAGCAGAGTGGACTTATCATGTTGTCTGATGGGTCAAATAAGACATTTACTAATGATGATTGGGTTGATAGGTTAAATAGTCCTAGTGTTGGTCAGAAAATAGTCTATAAAAATAGTGCAAATGCTATAGAAGTGAAAGTTGCAACACAGGATGATATAAATGAAGCATCATCTGCTAAAAAAGAGTCTAAAAGTGTAGATGAGCACCTTGAATATTATATAAGTTTAGGATTTAAGTTAGTAAAAGATATAAAAAATGATGCAAGTCGAGTTTTAACACTTAGAAGTTTTGCAAGAGGTGAGTCAGAAGAAGTTATCATCAAAGAAGATACATCAAAAATAGATATAGTACGTACACTTAATGGAAAAGTAGTTTCTTAACTACTTTTTACACAGAAGATAAAAATATAGTTAGGATAAAACGAATGACACAACTCCAAGAAGAGTTTTTGAGTGAACTTAAAAGTAAACCAAAGTTAACTGTTGCAGAGTATGCACAAATATATACTAAACACAATATTCTAGCGATAGAAGAAGAGAAAAAGAAAGGTGCTGGTGAGAAGCAAGCAGTAACGATGGGAAACTACTACACTGTTTCCATCTTATCTAAGTTTATAGGTAATGAAAATATACTCTCAAGAGTTATAGCCTTAAAAGAGTCAGAAGAAGAGTAAACTTACTCTTCATCCTCTTGTTCTTCCATCTCTTTACGAACCTGATCCATATCTAGCCCTTTTACATGAGCAATGAGTTTTTCTAACTTATCTTCAGGGAGCATACCTGCTTGGTTGAGTAATACAATACCATCTCTGACTACTAAAAGTGTTGGAATAGAGAATACATCATACTTTGATGCGATTGCTTTTTGTTCTTCAGTATTGACTTTTCCAAAAGTGATGTCTGGATTGTTGTTTGCAACTTTTTCAAAAATAGGAGCAAACTGTTTACAAGGTCCACACCACTCTGCCCAAAAATCAATAATAACTATTTCATTGTTATCAAGTGTTTCGTTAAAATCTTTAGTTGTTAAATCTGTATATGCCATTAGTTTTCCTTTGTATTTAACTGAAGTATAACATAGTGATAGTTTATAGATAGTATCAAAGCTAAAGTGGATTAAATTGCTAATTTCAAATAAAGAGTAATTTAGTATAGTAGTAAAAGTCTAAGAAAAGAGGAAAATAATTGATATATGAGAACATAGTTTTAATAGGTTTTATGGGAAGTGGTAAAACAAGTGTGGGTAAAACACTTGCAAGGTACTTACATAAAGATTTTGTGGATGTAGATAGTGTGATTGAAGTAGAACAAAACGCTACTATAAATGATATATTTAAAGAAAAAGGTGAAGAGTGTTTTCGTGTTTTAGAGCAAAAATGTATAAATAAAATCACTCAAAAAAAAGGACAAGTTATTGCCACAGGTGGTGGACTACCTATACATAGCACCATAGCTGAAAATTCTCTTATAGTATATATTGATGCTGATTTTGAGGTTATACTTAACCGCCTCTCAGCTAAAGAGCATGCGAAACGACCCTTACTTCAAGATGAGAGTCTAGCTAGGTCTCTATATGCACAGCGAATACAAACTTACAAGGAACTAGCAACACTAAGTGTAGATGCTAACCAAAAAATACAAGTTTTTATACATGTAATTGTAGATTTTATTTTAGACAACAGAGTTTTATAGAAATTTCTGAAAATATTTCATCTAAGTTGTGAGCAACCTTGGGTGCTAAGTCAGTAGAATCAAGATTAGTATCTAAGTCCTCAAGTATTTTATGAGAAATCTCTTTTATTTCATCAAGCTGTTTATGCAGTGCATGTATATCTTTTGACTGCTCTTCAAGTACTTCTATGTCAAATATCTCTAATAATTCTGCTAGTTCTTCATGTTTTACTATCATAAGAGAATGTTCTCGTCCGAGTTGAACCTTGTCCAAATAGTTTTTTATCCCAATGTAGGTATTTTGAAGTGAATCGTATAGTGAATTATCTATTGCCATGTATGTTTTCCTTCTTTATTCTAAAAATCTAAATAGAGACTATGAATAACTATTTTATACTCTTGATTATGTTTGGATGATTCATTACTCGTGATAGTTAAGGTTTCATCGTCATCACTAAAGTGAAAGTCGTGTTTCGATATTTTTGCTTGCGTTTCAAACTCAATGTCATTTATCTCTGGCAGGAGCATATTTATCTCACTTGTCCCAAGAATATTAAAAATAACAGGTGTCTCTTCACGAAACAGTCTATTTTCACCAACATGATAAGCTATCTCAAATTTGTTAAAACCCATCGCCCCTTCTGGACTTATGTTGTTATATGCTAAAAATGTACTAATTTGTTCTTTGTTTTTTTGCTCTTTTGTAAGTGGCATAGTTACTCCTTTGATCTAAAAACTAATTTTAGCGATTTTATCTTGGATGAAACTCGTATTATTAAACTTAATTTTTATCTTGTAGTTGACTTTTATTATAACAGATAAATTAATTAACTAACTAATATTTAGAACTAAGTGCTATAATTCCACTAATGAAAAAAGAACCGCTTATTCAAAGTAAAATCAGAATATTCTCCTGCTGGTGATCAGCCTAAAGCTATAAAGGCATTAAGTGATTCCATTAATAAAGGAAATCGTTATCAGACACTTGAAGGTGTGACAGGTAGTGGTAAAACATACACTATGGCTAAGGTTATAGAGAATACTCAAATGCCTACCATCATCATGACTCATAACAAAACTCTAGCAGCTCAGTTGTACTCAGAGTTTAGAAGTTTTTTTCCTGATGCGCATGTTGAGTACTTTGTCTCTTACTATGATTATTATCAGCCTGAGGCTTACATCCCTCGCCAAGACCTATTTATAGAAAAAGATAGTGCTATAAATGATGAGCTTGAGCGTATGCGCCTTAGTTCTACTGCAAACCTACTCTCATATAAAGATGTCATAGTTGTGGCTTCCGTTTCTGCAAACTATGGGCTAGGTGACCCCGAAGAGTATCTTAATATGGTTCAGGTTTTAACTGTAGGTGATGAGATAAACCAGAAGAAACTGCTCCTGCGTTTAGTAGATATGGGCTACTCTCGTAATGATACTTGTTTTGATTCTGGGCATATTCGTGTAAATGGTGAGAGTTTAGATATTTACCCACCATACTTTGAACAAGAAGCGATTAGGGTGGAATTTTTTGGCGATGAGATAGAGGCGATATATACCTTTGAAGTCATAGATAATAAACGACTCCAAGAGCATAAAGATATAACTATATATGCTTGTTCACAGTTTAGTGTAAGTCAAGAAAAAATGTCTGTTGCGATTAAACGCATAGAAGAAGAACTAGATGAGAGGCTTGCTTACTTTACAAAAGAGGGAAAACTTTTAGAACATCAGCGTCTTAAACAGAGAGTAGAGTTTGACCTTGAGATGCTACAAACCACGGGAATGTGTAAGGGTGTGGAGAACTACTCGCGTTTACTTACAAATAAAAAACCAGGAGAAGCTCCTTTTACACTTTTGGATTATTTCGCTCAGAATAATGATGAGTATCTTGTGATAGTAGATGAGTCTCATGTTTCACTTCCTCAGTACCGTGGAATGTATGCGGGAGATAGAGCGAGAAAAGATGTGTTAGTTGATTATGGTTTTAGACTTCCATCAGCACTTGATAACCGTCCACTTAAAGCGGATGAGTACATAGATAAAGCTCCTCATTATCTCTTTGTTTCAGCAACACCTGCAGAGTATGAACTTGAGATGTCGAGTGTAAAAGCGGAACAAATCATTCGTCCCACAGGTTTACTTGACCCTCCCATAGAAGTAAAACCATCAGATAATCAAGTTGAAGATATTCATGATGAGATAAAAAAAGTTATTGTAAAAGATGAAAGAGTGCTTATAACAGTTCTGACAAAAAAAATGGCAGAAGCACTTACCAAATATCTTGCAGATTTGGGCATAAAAGTACAGTATATGCACTCAGACATAGACACAATAGAGCGAAACCAAATCATACGAGCCCTGCGTTTAGGTGAGTTTGATGTACTCATAGGTATAAATTTACTTCGTGAGGGTTTAGATCTGCCTGAGGTTAGTTTGGTCGCTATTTTAGATGCAGACAAAGAAGGCTTTTTAAGAAGTGAAACGGCACTTGTCCAAACCATAGGTCGTGCAGCAAGAAATGAAAATGGTAGGGTTATCTTATATGCAAATAGAATAACGGGCTCAATGCAGCGAGCAATGGAGAAAACTGCGGCTAGACGTGAGATTCAAGATACTTACAATAAAAAGCATAGTATAACTCCAAAGACTACTCGGCGTAGTCTTGATGAAAACCTTAAACTTGAAGAGCATGGCGATTTATATGCAAAACATAATAAAAAAGATAAAATGCCAGCATCAGAGAAAAAAGCTTTAACAAAAGAGTTGATGCTTAGAATGAAAAAAGCGGCAAAAGAGCTGAACTTTGAAGAAGCAGCAAGACTTCGAGACGAAATACAAAAAATAAAACAACTTTAACTCTTATAAATAAATACTCTTTTACAGAGCAAATCCTCCCTTCGGTCTGGGTCTGAAAAAGAGCACTTATTTATAAGAAAAATTTAAATCAAAGGTTTGAAGAATGGAAGATACTTTTAGCAATTTAGAAACATACGGATATATAGGACTTTTTCTTTACTCCCTCGGGGGAGGATTTGTAGCACTTGTGGGTGCTGGTGTACTCTCATTTTTAGGGAAAATGGATTTAAGTACTTCGATAGCTGTTGCTTTTACTGCAAATGCACTCGGAGATATTTTACTTGTCTATCTTTCGCGTTATCAAAGAAGTATGATGATGGAGGGGATTAAAAAACATAGAAGGAAATTAGCACTTTCTCATATACTTATGAAAAAATATGGCTCATGGATTATTTTAATTCAGAAGTTTGTATATGGTATTAAAACTTTGATTCCTATCGCCATTGGGCTTACAAAGTATGACTTTAAAAAGTTTATTATTTTAAATATAGGAAGTTCTGCTATCTGGGCATTAGTTGTTGGTTTTGGGAGTTTTTACTCTGGAGAATTTCTTGTTAGAGTGGCAGGAGTTGTAAGTGAGAAACCATGGATAGCCATTGTTATACTTGTTGTGTTTTCGGGAAGTTTGTGGTTGTACTTAGAAAAGGCGACAAAGAAGAAAAGAAGTTAAATAACTTCTTAGTCTTCTAAAATAGGTCCAAATGGTGCAAAATCAGTATGATCTTTAGTTTGGTACTTTTTGTAGTTAGCGATAAACATCTCTGCTAGTTCATCTCTTGTTTTATCAAAAAGTTCTTTATCTTCCCAAGCATTTCTAGGATTAAGTATCTCTGGTTTGATGTCACCTAATGTTTTTGGTACTTGAAGTCTAAAAGTTTTAGTTGTATCAAACTCAGATTTTTGAATTGTTCCATCTAAAATAGCATTGATACATGCACGAGTGTTTTTGATACTCATACGTTTTCCAACACCATATGCACCACCAGTCCAGCCAGTGTTAACAAGATAAACATTTACATTGTGTTCATCTATCTTTTTACCAAGTAAGTCGGCATATACTGTTGGATGAAGTGGTAAAAAAGCCTCTCCAAAACAAGCAGAAAAAGTAGCAACTGGTTCAGTGATACCGCGTTCTGTTCCTGCTACTTTAGCTGTGTAGCCACTTAGAAAGTAGTACATTGCCTGCTCTTTTGTAAGTTTAGATACAGGAGGAAGTACACCAAATGCATCAGCAGTTAAGAAAATGATATTTTGAGGATGTCCTGCCATTAAATCTTTTTTATGGTTTTGTATGTGCTCTATTGGGTATGAAACACGAGTGTTTTCAGTCTTAGAACCATCTTCATAATCAACTTCACCCTCACCATACATAACAACATTTTCTAAAAGTGCATTTTTACGAATGGCATTATAGATTTCTGGTTCACTTTTTCCATCAAGGTTGATGACTTTTGCATAACATCCACCCTCGAAGTTAAAGACACCATGGTTATCCCAACCATGTTCATCATCACCGATTAAAGCACGATGTGGGTCTGTACTTAGGGTTGTTTTTCCAGTTCCACTTAGACCAAAAAAGAGTGCTGTATCGCCATCTTTTCCTACATTAGCAGAACAGTGCATAGAGAGTTTGCCCTCTAGTGGCAACCAGTAGTTCATCATAGAGAAGATACCTTTTTTAAGCTCTCCACCATACCATGTACCACCGATGATAGCCATATTTCTCTCAACATCAAAAAGAACAAAAACTTCTGAGTTAAGACCATGCTCTTTCCATTTATCATTGACTGCTTTACATGCATTCATAACTACAAAGTCAGACTTAAATACTTCAAGCTCTGGTTCTGTTGGTCTGATAAACATATTTTTTACAAAGTGTGATTGCCATGCTATTTCTGTTACAAAACGGATGGATTTTTTTGAAGCGATACTTGAACCACAAAAAACATCAGTTATATAGAGGTCTTTGTTTGAGAGTTGCTCTTGTGCAACGACAAGAAGTTCGTCAAAGACTTCAGCACTTACTTTTTTGTTTACATCACCCCAAGCGATATACTTGTTAGACGGGTCACGATCTACAAAATACTTGTCTTTAGGAGAGCGACCTGTAAATATACCAGTATCAACAGCAGTTGCACCTTTTTTTGTGAGTGTAACTTCACCATTATCTAACTCATGCTTGATTAGCTCATCATAACTTAAATTATGGTAGATATTTCCAACATTCTTAAGTCCTAAAGCTTCTAATTCTGATAAATTCATAGTTAACCTTGTTCTATATTTTGTAAATATATTATATGTTTGAAATTATACTACTTATAAACATAAATTAAAAGTAAAATGAAAAGATTTTATGAAATTTAATAAATGAAAGCAAGTTTGAAATAAAGTTTAAAAAACAAAATTAGTTTAAGAATAGTTTGATAAAATTACACTCTTCTTAATTGCTCGGTTAACTCAGTGGTAGAGTGCCTCTATGACATGGAGGTGGTCACTGGTTCAAATCCAGTACCGAGCACCACTTTTGAAAAAATTATTATCTTTTCCAGTATTGAGAAAATTTATCATTATAATATATTATAGTTTCTTGTTTAGACATTCTTTTTGGTATGGGTATAGACAATGTTTTTGATTGCCACTTACCATTATCTAAAGACATTGTGTATTTCATATGATAATAGTATTCACCGTAAGTCATTATTCTTCTATATCGATAAATTCTACATTTTTACTAGTTCTCGCTGTCACTTTATGAAACTGAGCAAGGACATCTAGTTTGATTTGTGATGATGAAGTTTTTGGGCTGTAGTTAACTTGAACAATTTTTTTACCCTTAGATTTCAAATATTTTTCTACTGCAAGGTTATGTGGCTTATCTCCCCAGTCCCCGCCAATAACAAAGATATCAGCATCTGTTTCCTTACAAGCTGTTACATACTCAGAGTGAGTCATAAGAACGAACATCATCAACACACTTGAGGGCTTTTATCATTTGCATTCTCTCAGTTAGAGGTATAACTGGAACATTAGGTTTGTAAGAGTTGACAACTTTATCAGAGGCTACTCCAACTATTAATTTATCTCCCATTGTTTTGCAGTGTTCTAGTAGAGCTAAGTGTCCGACATGTAATAAATCAAATGTTCCAACAGTATATATAGTCATATTTGTTTCCTTTTGTAATATTATTAAGATATTTAAGATATAATACCATTTATATGCTTAATTTTCAGCAAAAATTTGATAAGGATTTGATATATGTCAAAAAACACCACTGCACCAACACAAGAACAACCAACAATTCTCTCTTATGTAAGAGATCTTCCCAACCTTTTATCGCTCTCAGGATTAGCCTGTACTCTCTTAGCTATTTATTTTAGCCTCACAGGTCTATATGCGGCCGCAATGATTGGAATGGTTTGGGCTGTTGCGTTTGACTGGGCTGATGGTCTTGTAGCTAGAAAACTAAAAGGTCGAACGGCTACAGATGCAAAGTTTGGAGGGCAACTTGATGTTGTTATAGATATAGTTAGTTATGGTGTGACTCCCGCTATCTTACTTTTAAGTTATGGAAATTTTCAGCCCGTGTACCTCATAGGTGCATTTGTTATGTTAGCTGCTGCTGCGATAAGACTAAGTTATTTTAGTACTTACGGTTTAGCGGGTGGAACAAAATACACAGGACTAGCACTTGATAATAATAGTCTTATTTTGGTTTTTGTCTTTTTATTTGAGAGTTTCATGCCTCATGATATTTTTATTATAGTTTTATACATAAGTGCTGTTGGACTTGCTATACTCAATGTAGCAGAGATTAAAACACCAAAACTCTCGGGAAGTAAAAGAAATGTTTACCTATTAGCAACATACACACTTAGTATAACTGCTCTATACGGATTTAAATTAATCTAATAGTTGTAACTATACTGTTACTATTGAACGATACAATAAACAATGAAAATAATTCCTAATGTGGTAGCTCAAAACAGAAGTATTGAGTATAAACTCACTTTAAAACACACAAGCAATATTGAATCCATAGAAGTCCTCTCAAGAGGGGATTATTATCATAAAGATAAAATCACCTACACAATCAAAAATAATACTATTTTATTTACTTACACAATGCAACATCTTGGTGAGTTTATTGTCAAAATCAATTTTACTTATAAAGAGTCTAAAACAGTCTGTCTCTACTGCCTTGATAAGACCATGATAAACTTGAGACCACTCAAGGGCGACCTACATATGCACTCTATCTACTCTGATGGTAAAACTACTCCATTTGCGATGGCTTTAGCATCCTTAGGTGCTGGTATGGATTTTATGAGTGTTACAGACCATGACACCTATAAAGGTGCTCAAGAAGCCATAGAAAAGGTAAAACAAAACAGTATTGACCTTTTAGTTTTAGCAGGAGAAGAGGTGAGTGCTGGAGGGAAAAAGATATGTCTATCTCTCAGGGTAATGGGCATATCCTTTCCATAAATGCAAACAAGTCCATACAAGCACAAAGAGAAAACACTCAAAAATATGAAAAAGAGCTTCAAAATATTGTTAAAGAGTTAAAAAAAGAGAATATAGATAAAAGTATTGACCTCGCTCATTATGCAAAAAACATCTGGGTTATCGGGAAAATAAAAGAGGCTAAAGGTATATCTATTTTGGCACATCCAAACTGGGTTTATCGTGATGGAAAGTACCACCTTCACCAAGCTTTTTATAAAGAGATGTTAAGAAGTTCGCAGATAGATGGGATTGAAGTTTTTGGAGAAGAAAAGATTAAAGAGCATAACAATATGACTCACTTAACTGCACTTCAAACAAAAAACAAACACAAGTACCTAGCACCATTTGCCAACTCTGATGCTCATGATAGCGACCATGAGATAGGTGAGCGTTTTACAATTGTGTTTGCCAAAGAAAAATCTGCTTCAGGAGTCATAGAGGCTATTAAAGATGGAGTTGCCTGTGCTGTTTTTAAAAGAGAAAACTATGAACACCAGTTTATAGGCAAAGATGCACTCGCTCAGTATGTTTACTTCTTAATCAAAGAGTATTATCCAAGGCATTCTACTTTAAAGAGTAGGTTAGCAAAACTTTATGTTGATCAGTTGATAAATGGTGAAAGTTTTGAGAAAAAGATTAAAACAGTCAAACAAAAATTAGAAGATCATACCAATAACTTTTTTGCTGTTTAATCTTTCCTGTTTGATACTTAGTCTATATCACCAGTTTGAGGGTTAAACATAGCAATACTTTGTAAAGCCTCATCAAACTGTGTAGGATTTATGACTAGTACATTTACACCTAGTTGACTCAGTCCAAACGCGAGGTCTTCAGATGACTCTTCAAGTAGGGTAAATATAGGCTGCATAGACTTCTTTTTCTGTATCTGTTTGATAAACTTTATTTTTTCAGGATGCATACTAATGTCGTATAAAACCATATCATAGTTATGGGTATCGAAGAGATGGAGTGCTTCATCGTAGTAACTCACTCTATCTACTCTGTTAAAAAGTTCTTCAAGTAGTGTTGTGTTTGCATTAAATGTTGACTTAGGGTCTTCTACGAAGAGTAAGTCTTTTTTTTGATTTGTATCCATTCGTTTCCTTTTAATTTGAGTACTTGCTGAAACTCTTCAGCTAATTTTATGCCTTTCTCTTTAAATCTTTTTGCTATCTCTTGTGTATATAGTTCATTTACTGCTTGTGAAAAACAGCTCTAACCAGACAACAAAACTCTCCTCCGTAATATGAGATACTTTGATATGCGCACCAATAAAGTTTCCATAATAGGTATCTTCCCCATTAAGCTGGGTTAACCAAAAGTCAGCTAAAAGGTCAATATGCTCAAGCCAATCATCATTTTGCATATCATCCCCAAGCTCATGCACAAAAAAAGGACCCAACAGCTTGTCTTTTAAAGCTTTTGTATAAAACAGAGTCATAAATACTGTAAGATTTTCTCTTGTAATACTATTGTAAAGTTCCAGTTTCAATCCTTTTTTTAAAAATGTAATTGTAGCAAAATTAATTTAAAGTCTTTAACTTATAAAAGGATTACGAGACTTTATCTCCAACTCATATCCTAGTTTATTTAAAACCC
>JAUZRZ010000071.1 GCA_030949945.1 Sulfurimonas sp.
GATGTAGTAGTTCACACTGTTTCACCACTGACATTACTTTAGACTTAGACTCATCAACCATTTCTAGTTTTTTAGATAAACCCAAGTCCTTTAGCTTTTCCACAAGCCAGTCCTTTTCTATGGTTAATTGTCCTACTTTTTTAGCATATTCACCCACTTCAATTACTAACTTTGCATTAGCTTCTTTATACTCTTTGATAGCCTTACTAGGTTCCATCGCAAGCTCTGCATTTGCAAGAAATATCTTCTTCCAATTCTGTAGATTTAGGGGTGTTATTTTATTTGCACTTGCTATTTCTGCTTAAGGTTTTTCTTCTTTTAAAACTTCTAAAACCAATCTTGTTTTATACTCCGCTGTATAAACTGTTCTTTTTCTGCTCATGATATTACCCTCTCATTTTCTATTGTTATTTTAGCTCTTTTAGAATAATGATTTAGAAAATGTTGTTTGATTTTCTTGGGGTAGTATAGTTCTCATCGCGGGAACATACAACTATTTATCAACAAACATTATATGCTAAAAACCCTTAAATACTAATATTAACATACACATCAAATAAGTGTTATTTTTTAATATTTAGTAAAAAATATGTCAAAATGCAATATTTTTTAGGAAATCATACAATTTACAATACGTAATCCTTAAGAATAAAGTGTGCGTTATGTACTTCAATATGCCGATAACAGAACATTTATGTATGTTAATTGTTAAATATTTTACATAACACACATAATGTTACTTAACTCAGAGGATTGATTTAAGGTGGTTGAATTTAAGCCAAAAGAGCCAATGCCCCGTTATATATATAGGCTCATCTATAAAACCATACTCTTCATCCACAAAACCAGTGATGCCCTCATCTGCGTGCATTTCAAAGAGTTTGACTATAACTTTGGCTCTTTTTATCTCAGCTTCTTTATCAATAAACATGGCGTTTACTAGTTTTACTTGGTTTGGGGAGATACAGCCTTTTGCATCATAACCCATACTTTCTCTCTAAGCTCTATCCACTTTGTAAATGTAGTTTCATCTTTAAACTCTTGATAGACAAAACTATACAGGTTTTTACACCCATGGCTTTTAGATGTTATGAGGAAAGTGTGAGAGCATGTAAGTCATAGTCGGGTTATCGATGTTTATGAGAGATTGTGAGAGTTTCATGTCTGCAAAAAGGTCTAGAACTCCTAAGTAAAAGTACTTACTCGTTTGTTAACTGCCAAGCTAGAGAGGTTATGCCAAGCATCTGCAGTTTCAATTGAGAGGTGCAGGTCTATCTCATCATTTAAAAGGGCTAAGATGTTTTTTAACTTCTTCTTTATTTCTTATCTTAGGAACACGAATAGCATCTGGCATAAACTGATTTAAGTAAGTTATCTCTTCATACCCACCCTCATCTAAAGCTATTCACTCGCACTATAAGTTTTTTACTGCATTTGTTTAGTTGTGTTAAAAATATAGCACACAAAACAAGAGCAAAAGGTTTCTCTTCTTTGCTTACTCCATCTTCTAGGTTGAGCATAATAGCATCAGCTTCAAGCGATACTATTTTTGAGAGGTGTTTTATATTATTTGCAGAGAGCATAAGCACTGACTTAAAACTATTGTCTTTGTTAATCTCTCTAAATGTAGGAACAGCTAATGAATCTAAAAGACTCAAATCCCTCTCTTCATAAGCCTTGAGTACCTTATCTTAACATTTTTATCATCCTTATGTAGATGGAGATAGAGTGCTTCTATCTCCTTATCTGTCAAAAAGTATCTCGGCATACCATTTTTTCTGCTGATTGAGTGCTCTGATAAAATTCATTGATAATTCAATATTGTTGATTTTAGGCACCTACTAAAACTTCTTGAGTCTTCCTTTTATGCTTGTAGTTGGCTATAAGCTTTCCCTCTCCATTTTCTCCATGACACTTATGACAACCGATTCCTCGAGGGTTCTTGTAAAGTTGTGCCGCATATTCTGTTGGTGATATAAAGCTCGCAATTGCAAAGAGGTATAAAGGCGAGAGTAAAAAGAGCACTGTTTTCATTATTAGCCTAATATTATTTTAAAAGGGTATAATATCAAAAAAAATATTTATGGGGTTTAAATGCAGTTACTCGATGGTAGAAAACTTTCAAAAAAAATAGAACTTCAAATCACAGAAGAAACAAAAAAGCTTAAAGAATCTTGTGGATGCACACCTGGTTTAGCAGTTGTACTTGTAGGTCAAGACCCTGCTAGTGCAGCATATGTAGGGATGAAGAAAAAAGCGTGTGATCGTGTAGGGTTTTACTCTATCACTCACGATATGCCTCAAGATATTTCACAAGAGGCGATTGAGCAGATAATTATTCGTATGAACGAAGACCCTAGCATAGATGGGATTCTCATACAGTTACCTCTTCCTGCTCAAATAGACACAACAAAACTCCTTGAACTTGTAGACCCTAAAAAAGATGTAGATGGTTTTCACCCCTTTAATGTAGGTCGCCTTGTAACAAATCTTGATGGCTTTGTACCCTGTACTCCTCTTGGAGTAATGGAGCTTTTAAAAGAGTATGATATAGATGTTAAAGGGAAAAACTGTGTTGTTGTTGGAGCTTCAAACATCGTAGGTAAACCTATGGCATCACTTCTTTTAAACGCTGAAGCAACAGTTGAAATCTGTCACATACATACAGATGACCTTAAACGCCATACACTAAATGCAGATATGATTTTTGTAGGTGTTGGTGTTATTAACCTTATCACACCTGACATGGTAAAAGATGATGTTGTTATTGTAGATATTGGTGTGAGTCGCACAAAAGAAGGAAAGCTTGTTGGCGATGTAGAGTTTGAAGCCGTCAGTAAAAAAAGTTCATACATCACACCGAGTCCTGGTGGAGTTGGACCTATGACTATAGCAATGCTTTTGAGTAATACTCTCAAAGCTGCCAAAGCAAATGCACAAAAAAAGAAGCAAAACTAAATGAAAGAACTATTTAAAAAAGCATATAAATTTTCAAACTCTTGGACGGGAACTGTCGTTATCGTTCTTTTTGTTATATTTTTCATCGCACAAGCATTTCGTATCCCTAGTGGAAGTATGAAAGACTCTCTGCTTATTGGCGATCATCTATTTGCAAAGAAGTTTGCTTATGGTATCTCTATGCCTCATATCCCATTTTTAGAGCTCTCTATCATGCCATGGAGTGATGATCTTGCGTTTAGTGGATGGTGACACTCCTCAGCGTGGTGATATTGTAATATTTCGCTACCCTGGAAATATAAAACAGCATTTTGTTAAACGCTGTGTTGCACTTCCAGAGGATGAACTCTTTGTGGATGATAAAAACCTGTTTATTCACTTTAGAGAAGGTGATGAGTGGATTAAAGAGCATTATGAAGGTTTTGAAATAGCCAGCTTTCCAAGAAAAGCTTTGGGTGAAAAATCCTTATATGAAAGAGCATCCTGGTATTCATCATGATGAAAAAATAGTTGATAATGGTCGCTACCCCTTCACCTCTTTTTTATGTAAACCCTATCAAAGTAGAAAAAGAGCACTACTTTATGATGGGTGATAACCGTGACCACTCAAACGATAGCCGTTTTTGGGGAAGTGTTCCTTATGACAACATAGAAGGTACACCTTGGTTTATCTACTTTAGCATAGATGAAAATTGGGAAATCAGATGGGATAGAGTTGGTAAAACTCCAACAGATTTAGAAGAGTCTCCTTACCTCGAAAAGGCCCGAGAAGAGCGAATACGTACGGATAAAGATTTTCATGGAATCACTTGATATACTCAAAATAGTAGCGGCTGTTTTAGCCCTTGCTATTGCAATTATTGGACATGAAATTATGCACGGCTGGGTTGCTTATATTTATGGTGACACTACTGCTAAAAATGCAGGTCGTTTAACCATAAACCCTATAAGTCATGTTGACTTAGTTGGAACTATTATAGTTCCTGCTTCAATGTACTTTTTACCTATGCTTTTTGGAGCTGAGAGTGGTTTTTTATTTGGTTGGGCAAAACCTGTTCCTATAAATACTGCGACTGTTATACGAAGCGGTGGATACAATGCTGCAATGCAAGTGGACCTAGCAGGTATAGTATATAACTTTACTATGGCTGCATTTGCTTCGATAGTTATAGTTGCTATGACTCAACCAGTCACTACTGACTCACTTATGTATATATTTGCATATCTTTTTGTATTTCAACTACTTGTGATAAATGTAGTTCTTGGAGTTTTTAATCTTCTCCCTGTTCCACAGTTTGATGGTGCTCACTTTTTAATGCACCTTGCGTTAAAATACAAGATAAATGCAGTTGCAGAATTTTTTTATAAAAATGAACGCTATGGAATTATTATTGTACTTATTATTTTAATGACACCACTCAAGGACTATGTCCTATTTTTACCAGTACAAACCATTCTTGGTTTATTACTTTCTTAGGAGAAAAGATGAAATTTTTGTTGCAACAGATCATGCAGGAATAGAGTTAAAAGACTACACAGTTGAACTACTACGAGAAAAAGGGCATGAAGTCGAAGATATGGGTCCTTACTCAAAGGATCGAGTTGATTATCCAGATTATGCACATAAAGTATCAAGAGCTGTTTTAGATAATCCCAACACACAAGGTATACTTATTTGTGGAAGTGGTATTGGTATGAGTATGGCTGCAAATCGCCATGAGGGTATTCGTGCTGCACTTTGTCATGATGCCTATACTGCTACTGTAGCTCGCGGACATAATGATGCAAATATTTTATGTTTTGGTGAGCGTATAGTTGGGAAAGGTGTGGCTGAGTCTATACTCGATGCTTGGATTGCTGGTAGTTTTGATGGTGGCAGACACTGTGGTAGAGTCGAGAAAATCGAACTTTAAGGAATATATATGTTTTGGGAATGGTCACTTTTAACTATACTCTCAATTGTTAGTATTTGGCTCTTTGTGAAGATGTACTACTTTAAAAGTATTACAAACAAAGAACAGCGTAGTAATGATATGATGAAACTTACACTTCATGAAGCAGAGATACTTATACGTAAATATCAAATCCAACTCCAACGTGCCCTTGGTAATGTTGATATACTCTCAGAAGAACTTACAAAACTCAGAAATGAACTCAAAGTTTTAAAGGGTCGAAACTCTAAACATAGACAAGAAACAGATAGGCTCAACGCAAAGATAAAAGCCCTTGAGAACAGAATAGACGCACTTTTATAGTAAGGAAATAGTTAAATGACACTTAGCAACACAGAACGTAAAATAATTGAAGACTCCATTAGAGATATAAAAGATTTTCCAAAAGCAGGAATTGTTTTTAAAGACATCACCACTCTTTTAAATAACAAAGAAGCATATGCTGTCTTAATGAACCATCTTTATGCCAGCGATATAAAGAGTATGACTTAGAGTATATTGCAGGTATTGATGCCCGTGGTTTTATCTTTGGTGCAGCCTTAGCACAAATGTTACAGATTGGTTTTGTGCCTATTCGTAAAAAAGGAAAACTTCCATACACAACTATTAGTGAAAAGTATGCCCTTGAGTATGGTCTCGATGAAATAGAAGTGCATATAGATGCTTTTGGAGAAGAAAAAGGTGCAAGAGTCCTCATCATAGATGACCTCATAGCAACAGGTGGAACAGCAAACGCAGCCGCAACACTTGTAAACCAAACGGGTGCTAAGTGTGTTGAGTGTTGTTTTATCATAGGTCTTACTTTTTTAGATGGTATTAAAAAATTAGAAGAAAAAGTAGCAGTTTATTCGATATATTGAGGTGAGATTAATGTATATTCAGAGTAGAAGCAAGATACGATCCAGATGAAAATGGACACTTTGGAATTTTTGGTGGACGTTATGTCCCTGAGACACTTATGCCAGCTCTCCTTGGACTTGAAGAAGAGTATGAGACTATTCGCTTTGATGAAGATTTTTGGAGTGAAGTGCACTACTATCTTAAAGATTATGTAGGTCGTCCTTCTCCACTTTACTATGCTGAGAATATCTCAAAAGAGTTAGGTGCAAAAGTCTATTTTAAACGCGAGGATTTAAACCATACAGGTGCTCATAAAGTAAACAATGTTATAGCACAAGGTTTAATGGCTCAGCGTTTAGGTTATAAAAAAATTATCGCTGAAACGGGTGCTGGACAACATGGTGTAGCAACTGCTACTATCTGTGCCTTACTCGGTTTAGAGTGTGAGATATTTATGGGTGCTAAGGATGTTGAGCGTCAAGAACTTAATGTTTTTCGTATGAAACTTCTTGGTGCAAAAGTAAACTCTGTAGAGAGTGGTTCTCGTACACTTAAAGATGCGATGAATGATGCTATTCGCCACTGGGTAACAAATGCACGTGATACTTTTTACATTATAGGTACAGTTGCTGGTCCTCACCCTTACCCTATGATGGTTCGTGACTTTCAAGCTATTATCGGTTATGAGGCTCGTGCTCAAATTTTAGAAAAAGAGAACCGTTTACCAGACCATGTTATCGCTTGTATTGGTGGTGGTTCAAATGCTATTGGTATGTTTCAGCACTTTTTAGAAGATGAGAATGTTGAGTGTATAGGTGTCGAGGCTGGTGGACTTGGTTTAGATACTGATAAGCATGGCTGTTCGCTAGAAAAAGGTCGCCCAGGTGTACTTCATGGACAGATGTCTTACCTGCTTCAAGATGAAGACGGTCAGATACTCGAAGCACACTCTATTAGTGCAGGACTTGACTATCCTGGAATCGGACCTGAACACTCCTTTCATAAAGAAAACAAAAGTGTAAGTTATGGTCATGCCACAGACCAAGAAGCTCTTGATGCTTTTGTTTGGTTGAGTCGTAAAGAGGGTATCATCCCTGCGTTTGAGTCCTCTCATGCAGTTGCATATCTCAAAAAAATACCAAATATTAAAGATAAACTCATCATCGTAAACCTCAGTGGACGTGGTGATAAGGATATGATTCAAGCTAAAGATTTACTACACTTTGACTAAGCGACTTCTATTCGTCCATATGTTTGTTTTTTAGCTTCTTTTAAAGCATACTTTGCACGGTTTAGAAGTTCGTCTATATCATCTTCTTCTACAAACTCTGTTATTCCAAAAGCCATAATCGGCTTTGTCCCTCTCATTACTTCAATTTTTGAGGAGATTTTCATTAATTTTTGAGCTATTGTACGGGGATTTTACACTAGTGTTTGTAAGGAGTCCATAATGAAGTCAGCACCTGCCCAGCGAGCTAGTGCATCTGACTCTCTTAAAACTTTTTTTAGCTCTTTAGCAAACAAAGAGATGAGTCTCTCACCCTTTTCAAAACCAAACAACCCTACTATCTTATCCACATTTACTAAACTCATATAAATAATACTTGTATTTACTTTATATCTTTTATAGTTGTTAAGTTGATGCTTTAAAATAGCATTCATATGCATTTTGGATGATGATTTTGAAAGTTGGTCTATTGTTGCTAGTTGAGCTAGTTTGTCGACACGAAGTTTATACTCTTTCATCTTTTGAAATTGATTAAAATGATAATGCACACGAGAAAGAATTTCATGTTTATCAAATGGTTTTTTAAGGTATTCACACACACCACTATCGAAACACTCTTGAAGATGTTTCTTGTTATGTTCTTTAGCATTATCTAAATAGACAATAGGAACTTTTATAACAAAATCTGCATGCACTATCAATGCTAAATCTTTCATATCTATATATTTTACATGAGAATTTACAAGGATTAAGTCAAAAAGTTCAATATCTAAAGCATCTAAAGTTTCTTTATCTAAAACTGCACTACACTCAAAATCCTCTTGGGTAAAAATCGCATCAAGTGTTTCAAAATTCTTTTGATTATTTTCTAATATTAAAATTTGTTTTCTACTCATGTGTTATTGTATCATAATATTTTTGAAATTTTTTATTTATATAAATTAATTTGATATAATCTACAAAAAATATTCTCCTAAAGGTACTTCAAATGAAAAAATTATACAAAATATTTTAATTGACACAAAATCATAAATAATTTTACTTTAGTCCGAAAAGAGATTTGGCACTCTGTTTACTCATGGTAATTGGGTTACTTCTTAGTCTTATAGGTTTAGTTGTTCTTGTGGCTTTTGCTACCCTTAATGGTTCTGCATTAGCCAAAATTGTGAGTTTCTTCATATCTTTGGTGTGACTCTAGTTATTATGTATGGTTCATCTACTATTTATCATGCTCTCACACATCAAAAACTAAAACTTCTTTTCAAACTTTTGACCACATAGCTATTTATCTACTCTTAGCTGGAACATATACACCTATGACACTTTATTTACTTGAGGGTTCAGACTATGGTATTGGTATATTTATAGCAGAATGGACAATAGCATTTTTGGTATCTATATGAAGTTTAAATACCCAAATAAATTTGAAACTCTTTCTCTTATACTCTATATACTAATGGGTTGGATGATTGTTATAGCTATATCACCACTTAGAGAAGTACTAGTAGATAATGGATTTTATCTTTTAGTTGCAGGTGGCATCACTTATACATTAGGTGTTTATTTTTATATTAATGATTCTAAACCATATTTTCATGCAGTCTGGCACCTTTTTGTTTTAGGCGGTAGTATTTTTCATTATTTTATGATTTTACTCTATGTAGTTTAGCCAACTATTAGCCTACTTTAGCTATTATTTTTAATAAAGGGTACTTTTGAGAACCCAAAAACCAATATATGGAACATTATAATGAATATACAACTTCTTAACCAAAATATTTCAGATGCAAAAACTGACATCTCTTTAGTCTACTTAACACCATCTTTACTTAAAAAATATAAACATACTAAAGCACTCAAGCTTGCTGGTTTTACAGCAGACCAAGACTCTATCTCTTTTTTACACGATAAAAACACTTTAGTCTGTGGTGTTGATTCTTTTAACTCAGATGACATCAGAAGTGTTAGCGCAGTGGCAATTAAAGCACTTAAAAACACAAACTATAAAAGTGCAAATGTACTACTAACTGATAAGGCTCTTATCCCTGCTCTTGTTGAAGGTTTTATCCTTGGTGGTTATACATATGAAGTGTATAAGTCTAAAAAAAGTAAAGTTGCTCTTAAAAACATTTCTCTTATCTACACAGAGGATGACTACAAAAGTGCTATAAAGATTTTCACTGATGCAGTTATAGTTGCGGATGCTACTTGTTTTACTCGTGACATCGTAAACACAACACCAGATGATTTAAACCCACCTAGTTTTGCTAAGTTGGCTAAAAAATTGGCTAAGGAGAATGGTTTGTCATGCACTATTCTTGATGAAAAAGCACTTTTAAAAGAAAACTGTACGGCTATGCTTGCCGTAGGTCGTGCATCTTGCCACGAATCTAAACTCATTCACCTCTCATACAAACCTAAAAATGCTAGAAAAAAAGTAAACCTTATTGGCAAAGGGCTTACTTATGATAGTGGTGGACTGAGTCTTAAATCAGGGACTTCTATGGTTACTATGAAGATGGATAAGGCAGGTGCTTGTGCAGTTCTTGGTATCATAAAAGCAGCTTCAGAGATGAAACTAGATGTTGAGATAAATGTTTTTATCGGTGCCGTGGAAAATATGATAGGAGGAAATGCCTATAAACCTGATGATGTACTAGTAAGCCGTAGTGGAAAAACTATAGAGGTAAGAAATACTGATGCAGAGGGTCGTTTAGTCTTAGCCGATGTACTAGACTATGCACAAGATAAGGTAAAAGCGGACTATATGTTTGACTTTGCAACACTTGACAGGTGCTTGTATGGTAGCTCTTGGACAGTATACAACTGGTGTTATGGGACACTCTAGTCGCCTAAAACACGATCTCTCAAAAGCCTCTTCAAACGCAGGAGAGCTTACAGCATCTCTTCCTTTTAATAAACATCTTAAAAAACAGATAAAAAGTTCTATGGCTGATATTTGTAATATTTCAAATAAACCATATGGTGGTGCTATTACAGCAGGACTTTTTCTTGATGCTTTTATCAAAGAAGAGAACAAAGACAAATGGTTACATTTTGACATAGCAGGTTCAGCTTATACAGAGACTCCTTGGGATGTAAATGTTTACGGTGGGACTGGTGCAGGTGTGCGTTTTATGAGCGAGTTTTTAAAGTCTCTGCAGTAATGATTATTTATATACACGGGTTTGCTAGTAGTGGTAGAGGTGCTAAGGCAACACTTTTTAGAGAGTACTTTAAAAATCAAGGTGTTGATTTTATAGCCCCTTCTCTCTCTTATGTACCCGACTTAGCCATAGACACACTTGAACAACTCATAGAGTCTTATAGTGATAGAAGCAGTATCTCACTTATGGGCTCTTCTCTTGGTGGCTATTATGCCACCTATCTCGCAGCTAAGTATAATCTCAAAGCAGTGCTTATAAATCCTTCTATCTTTCCATACGACACACTTTCTCGTGTTCCCTCACCTATGAGTAACTTCTATGATGGGAGTAGTTTTGAGTGGAGAGAGGAACATATAGAAGCACTCAAGAAGTATGAAGTCTCAGAGATAAATGCCAAAAACTTTATGCTTTTACTCCAAACAGGTGATGAATCACTCGACTACAAACATGCCGCACAGAAGTTTAAAGATGCTCATTTAGATATAGAAGAAGGTGGAAATCATAGTTATGAAGGGATAGAGAGGCACTTTGACATATCTAAAAACCCTAACATTCTCAGCATCATAGAAGATGTATCCAAGGCAGAACTGTGAAGCTACTAGTAGCTTCAAGTAGTTCTAACGAGGGTAGTGACTTCTACTGGTGAGGAGTAACACATAATTTTCATCGCCGTAGCTATGGTAGACTCAAAGTATGCACAATCACCTCTATTTACCTCTGAGAGCTTTAGGGTTTTAGATAATGAGTTAATGAAATATTAACAACTTATTATATATAATAATATTTAATTATAATAATAAGGTAGTACATGTTTTTACTAAATTCTCTCAGCATTAGAGTTAAACTCTTTTTAATATTCATCATCCCAACCACTGCTCTTTTGGTATTTATCACACTGAGCATCATGACAAAACTCTCTGCAGTAAATGAAGCTTCAATGCTAAAAGATGGACTAGAGCTCTCTGTAAAAATGAGCTCACTTGTTCATGAGATACAAAAAGAGAGAGGTGCAACTGCAGGTTTTCTTGGATCTAAAGGTACTAAGTTTGTTGAGACTTTAACTAATCAAAGAAAACATACTGATTTTGAAAAAAAGAGAAAACTTAAAAGTCACTATGGATAAAATTAGAGCTAGATGCTTTACCAAAAGAGTTTGTGAACAATTTGCAAAGTGCCTTAAATAATTTTAACAAAGTTACTACAATCAGAGAAGATGTTAACTCACAAAGTATAAGTAAAAAAGATGCTATTGCTTACTACACAAGCATGAATAGTGATTTGCTTGACTCTATTTCTGTCTTCGCTTTTGAATCCACAGAAGTTTCAGTTGTAAAAGCTTTAAATTCTTATGTGAATTTTTTATATTCAAAAGAGAGAGCAGGAATTGAAAGAGCTGTTGGTGCTAGTGTGTTTGGTGCACAATCTGCTTCTTTAAAGAAAAACTAAAATTCAAAGGACTTGTAGAGCAACAATCAAGCTTTTTAAAGTCATTTGAGGTTTTAGCTTCAACTCAAAACAGAAACTTTTTTAAAGATACACTCAGCGGGAGTGTTGTTGATGAAGTTAAACACAATGAGAGCGATTATACTTAGGAAATGCTCCAATAAAAGAGAGTAATATAAAAGCTTCTTATTGGTTTGAGACCATTACTCTTAAAATCAATCTTCTCAAAAAAGTTGAGGATAAGCTCTCAGAAAATTTAATAGAAAAAATAGACAATATTTATAACAACAACTCATCGACTCTTATGTGGATAATAATAATTAATATTATTGTATTAATCTTAGCATCCATTGTTGGACATTTTAGCACAAACCACATTTTAAACACTCTTAAAGAGATAGGTCGAGTAGCTGATGAACTCTCAACTGGTAACTTAACAGAAAATATAACGCTCAATACTCAAGATGAATTGGGTCAAACTGCAAAAGCTCTTAACCACTTTATTGATGGTGTTGGAGAAACTATAGCGATAGCTAAAAGTGATAGTGATGAAAATGTTGCAATATCACATGAGCTTTCTACTACAGCAAATAATGTAGGTGAGAATGTAGAGAGGTCTGTTATAATTATCAATGAAACAACTCAGCACGCAGACAGTGTTCGAGATAAAGATAGTCTTAGCTATAGAAGATGCAAAGGCTAGTAAAATAGAGATTATCAAAGCTAATGATAAACTTTTTGCTGCAAAAGAAGAGATAATACAGCTTGCTAATGAGGTAAGAAAAAATGCTCAAAATGAAGTAGAACTTGCCCAAAGAATGGATCAAGTATCACATGATGCAAGTGATGTTAAAAATGTCTTAGAGGTTATCTCAGATATTGCAGACCAAACAAATCTACTCGCTTTAAATGCGGCTATTGAAGCGGCACGTGCTGGTGAGCATGGGCGTGGATTTGCTGTTGTTGCTGATGAAGTTCGTAAACTTGCTGAGCGCACACAAAAATCTCTCACAGAAATCAATGCTACTATTAATGTAATTGTTCAGTCTATTACAGATTTAAGCACACAAATGGGAACTGCAGCGGAGGAGATAGAAGAGTTGTCACATACAGCAGAAAATGTTGAAGAACAGATATCTATTACTGTTGATATTGTAAATGAGGCAGTTAATGTTTCTGACAGAACAGTACAAGAGTTTGTTAGCACTGGTGAAAATGTCAAAAGTATAGTAAATAAGATTGATGAGATAAACAAAATATCTTCTGTAAACGCAAGAAATGTAGAAGAGATAGCCTCTGCTGCTGATCATTTAAATGCCATGACAGAAGGTCTTCATTCTAAGTTAGAGAAATTTAAAACTGAATAATCTAATACTTATAGGTGCCTCTACGGGAGGTCCTTCTCATATAAAAAAAATCTTAAATGCTTTACCTCTTAATTTTGATGCTTGCATCATAATAGCCCAGCATATGGCAGATACCTATATCGAAACATTTGCTTCTCATATGGATAAAACTTCAAACATTAAAGTAAAAGTAGCCAAAGACACTCAAAGGCTTGAGAACTCATCTGTATATATAACTTCACATCTTTGTAAAATCTCAAATAATTCTAATACTTATAGTTTTAATATTACTGATTCTAAAACAAATGCCTATAATCCCGATATTAATGAACTATTTCTATCCTGTGCAGAGTTAAATACAAAACTAAATATATTAGCCTGTATTCTTACGGGAATTGGTGCAGATGGAGCAAAAGGTATGGCTAAACTCTCTACTATAGATGCACTTTGCATTGCAGAAAGTGAAGAGAGTGCGGTTGTCTATGGAATGCCAAAAAGAGCTAAAGAGTTGTGTTCTAATGTCCAAGTAAAATCTCTTGATGAAATAATAAAAACAATAATTGAATTTGGAGCATAAAATATGTTTGATTTTTTTAAAGTACAAAAAGTAAGAGTAGAAGAAAAAAAAGTGACAATAAAGGAAGATTTTCAAAATATTGACCCTCTGTGTGAGTATTTTAAAAAAGAGACAGGTATTGACTTTGAAAATCAAAAAGTAGTGCTTAAAAGCAAAGTTGCTACCATTTGTAAAACCCATAAAATATTTAGTTTTAGTAGGTGTATGGAAGAGATAGAAACAAATTATGATTTTAAACAAGAACTTATAAACTACCTTACGACAAATGAAAGCTTTTTTTATAGAGAATTTCATCAAATAGAAGAGCTTGTCCAAAAGGTAAAAGCTTCATATGGCTCAGTAAAAATTCTCTGTGCACCATCCGCAAATGGAGAAGAACCCTACAGTATAGCAATCGCTCTTTTTGATGCAGGTCTAGGAGCAGATAAGTTTCATATAACGGGCATAGATATTAGCTCAAATGCAATAGCAAAATCAAAAGAGGCAATTTACAATCAAAAAGCACTAAGACATCTTAACGAGAAGATATTAAATAACTATTTTTCTAAAAAAAGTAATCTGTATCATTTAGATGATAAAGTTAAAAATCAAGTAGATTTTCAATGTATAAATATTTTTGAAAAAGAGTTTGAGCTTCTTGGAAAATTTGACTATATATTTTCAAGAAATATGCTCATATATTTTGACTATCCAACACGCAGAAGAGCACATGCCCTATTTATAAAGCATCTTAAAAATCCAGAAGAAGAAATATTTTTTGGTCATGCAGATCTTCCAAATATTTAATACCCCAACATCTCTCCTTCAACTATATGAAGGGACTCTTTTAAGGCACTCATAGCATCTTGCTTTTTCTCTTGTATCTTCTCTAGTGCTAAAACTCTTAAACGCTCTAAGTAGATTTCTAATTTTTCTTCATCACTCATGATTTTTACTCTTGAAGTAGTGGTAGTTTAGCAAGTAAACCCTCACAGTACTCATACTGCTCAAGTGTCTCTAACCACTCTTTTTTTATACTACTTACTCCACTATATGCACCTAAAACCATTCCAATAGCGATAGAACGAGAGGCATTATCTCCTCCTACCATTGCATTTGCTGCGAGTGCACGGTTTAGTCCATCTTCTTTATCAAAGTACTTGAGTATGAAGTAAACTGCACCAGGCAGTGTTCCCTCAGTAGGACTAGCTTTTCCAACACGGATAGGCTCAGAGCGACCAATATCCCAAAGTCTCGCCATAGAGGTAATAGCTAAATCATCTGCAAACTGTTCTTTATGTAGAGATGAACTCTCATCTGCTTCTTCTTTGTACTTTGCTATAGCTTGAGCAACCTTACTTTGGATAAAAGGACTCATAGTGACTGCTACATTTTCTATGGCATCAGCTGGTGTTTCTCCGTTTATAACTCTGTAAGTCACTCTTGCAAAAAACTCACCACCAGAGAGTGCTTCTTCACTTCTGTGTGTAAACATAGTTTTTCTTGCGACTGATGCTATCTCCTCTTCTGTGTCATAGTAGGCATAAGCAGCTACATGACGAATAGCCATCGCGTTTGAGATACCACCGAGTCTCTCTACTGGAAGTCCCTGTTTTACTTGAGAGTATGTCTCTTTTGTCATAGTACATATCCATGAACCCCAACCATTCTCAAAGCGATTCATCCAGTGAGGAATAAGAGCCTTTACATCAAACTCACGTTTAGGCTCACTCGTAGCAGCAAGGTGTTCTAAAACTAAGATGTTATAATCACCATAGTCAGTAGTTCCCCCTGCTTTTTTTCCAGGATGATAGTTGCGCTCTCCCCAACCTATACCGTGAGTTGTTCCACCCATCTGCTCGCCTGGTGACATAAACTTCTCTATAGGTTTACGACCATAAGCCTCATAAATCTTTTGTGCATCATACTCATAGTGAGAGCCTAAACATAAAGCATCTCCAACTATAGCACCGTAAAATGCACCTTTTATCGCTTCTTTTTTTGAAATATTATTCATTCTAATCTACCTAATTTATAATTTTGAGTGAGTCTATCTAAGTCTATCTATATTTTACAAAGAGTTTGTGATATAATGTCAAAAATTAAAAAAGGGGTAAGAATGGCTTTAAGAGATTTACTAAACTTTAAACAAATTATTAACAGTGCTAAACCTTGCCATTGTCACTCTTTTTTAACACAAAAAGCAAAACTTATGGTGCTTCTTCATCACTTTATACCAAGATGTTCATACTATACTGTCTGTTTTGCATTTCGCCGTTCAGGTATCCACCCTCCTCTTTCAATATCCCTATAATCAACTAAAAACCATACAAAAAATAAAATAAACATTATTGTCAAAAATGACAAAAAACAAAGGATATTGTAATGTCAAAAAATAGAAGTTATGTTCTTGGATTTCCAAGAATTGGAGAACAACGTGAACTAAAAAAAGTGCTAGAGAAATTCTGGTCAAACTCTTGTGACTTTAAAGAAGTACAAGAGACTGCATACTATGTTAAAACAGAGACACTGGGCATACCAAAGAGATGCGGGGATTGACTATATCAGTAGTAATGACTTCTCTTTTTATGATAATGTCTTAGATATGGCTATTTCTCTAAATGCAGTGCCAAAAAGGTTTAAAGAGTTACAAAACGAAGAACTCCTTTTTGCAATGGCAAGAGGAAATAAAACTGGTGTTGCGATGGAGATGACAAAGTGGTTTAATACAAACTACCACTACATCGTTCCCGAACTCTCTCTTGATGATGAGTATAAACTTAGCGCTGGTAAAATCATTAGCGAATATAAAGAAGCTAAAGCATTTGGTATCACTCCAAAGATAAACATCATAGGTCCACTCACATTTTTAGGTCTCTCTAAAAGAGCTGATGGAGGGGATGTCTATGAGTTGTATAGTAAAATCATTCCTGTTTATGAGGCACTTTTAGAAGAGATAGCAAAACTAGATAATGAGATAGTAGTGCAGATAGATGAGCCTATATTTGTAAAAGATTTAGATACAAAAGTACTTAGTCTTATAAAACCTACTTATGACAAACTAGCAGGGGTCTCTACAAATATAAAAATAGCCCTTGTAACTTACTTTGAGCACTCAAATGAAGCAACAAAAATCTTAGTAAACAGTCCAATATGGGCATTAGGACTTGACCTTATATATGGCAAAGAGAACTTAGAGTCACTTGAACTCATCGCTAAGAGTGACAAAGTTTTACTCGCTGGTGTAGTTGATGGAAGAAATATTTGGAAGAATGATTTTGACGCGAGCACAACACTTATCTCAAACATCATAAACCAAATAGGAGAAAATAGAGTGATACTCTCCACTTCATGCTCACTTCTACATACTCCTTTTAGTTTGAAGTATGAAGAGAAAATGAGTCCTGAGATTAAAAATTGGCTTGCATATGCCGTGGAAAAACTCTCTGAACTCTCTTTACTCTCAAAGATAATAGACAAAGAGAGTGCACAACTAACAGATGAAGAAAATAGACAACTCACTCAAAACAGAGTAGCAAATGAGTCAAGAAAGTCTTCAGAACTTATTCACGATAAAAATGTTCAGAGAAAAGTAAAAAACATTAAAAAACTTGTTCGTGATGGAGCCTATGAGGAGCGCATAAAAATCCAAAAAGAAAAACTTGGATATAAAGATTTGGTCACAACAACTATTGGCTCTTTTCCTCAAACAGCTGAGCTTCGAGCAACTAGACGTGACTTTAAGGCTGGGAAATATTAGCAATGAGAGTTATACAAAAGCGATGAGGGATTATATTGATGAGTGTGTAGCATTTCAAGAGGAGTGTGGTTTAGAGGTGCTTGTTCATGGAGAGCCAGAACGCAACGATATGGTAGAGTACTTTGGAGAACAACTCAAAGGGTATGGTTTCTCACAAAACGGATGGGTGCAGAGTTATGGAAGTAGATGTGTTAAACCACCTTTTATTTATGGAGATATTGCTCGTCCAAAACCTATGACAGTCTCTTGGAGTTCTTATGCTCAAGGTAAAACGACTAAGATTATGAAAGGAATGCTTACGGGTCCTGTTACTATACTCAACTGGTCGTTTGTACGAGATGATATGGATAGAGGTGATGTCTCAAAACAGATAGCTTTAGCCATTAGAGATGAGGTTGATGACTTACAAAATGCAGGTATAAAGATGATACAAGTTGATGAGGCTGCATTTAAAGAGGGCTACCCTCTACGTGATTCTAAAATTCCAGCATATGAAGAGTGGGCAGTTCGTGACTTTAAAATCGCTGTAAGTGCTGCAAGAATCGAGACACAGATACATACACATATGTGTTATAGTGAATTTAATGACATCATCAGAACCATAGAGGCGATGGATGCTGATGTTATCTCTATAGAGACAGCAAGAAGTGGGAATGAACTTCTCAAAATATTTGCTAAAGTTCACTACAAACAAGAAGTAGGACCTGGTGTTTACGATATTCACTCTCCTCGTATTCCATCTGTTGATGAGATGGTCAAACAGATAGAGTCACTTTTAGAGGTACTACCAAAAGAACAACTCTGGATAAATCCTGACTGTGGGCTAAAAACTCGTAAATGGGATGAGGTAAAACCGAGTCTTATAAATATGGTTGAAGCTGTTAAAATTGTGAGAGAGTCGATTATTTTGAAGTAAACTTCGATATAATTACGAAAATTATTTAAAAAGGTACAAAATGGGATTATCAATAGGACTTGTAGGACTTCCAAATGTCGGAAAATCAACAACTTTTAATGCACTTACAAAGGCACAAAACGCGGAGGCTGCAAATTATCCATTTTGTACTATTGAACCAAACAAGGCAGTTGTTCCTGTCCCTGATAAGCGTTTAGCCGAGCTTGCAAAAATAGTAAATCCTGAGAAAATTCAGTACTCTACTTTAGACTTTGTTGATATTGCAGGTTTAGTTAAAGGAGCTTCTACTGGTGAGGGTCTTGGGAACAAATTTCTAGCAACTATTAGAGAAACGGAAGTTATTCTTCAAATTGTTCGTTGTTTTGATGATGAAAATATTGTACATAATGAGGGAAGTATTGACCCACTTCGTGATGTTGAGATTATCGAAGGCGAGTTGATATTAGCAGATATTGAAGTACTTTCAAATCGTATTGAGAGACTTAAAAGCAAGCAAAAGCAGATAAAAGTGCAAAAGCTCTCTTAGAGTTTGCTGAGGAACTCTTAGAGTTTTTAGGTGATGGAAATCTTGCTCGAAACTATGACAAGACAGATACAGATGAGTACAGACAACTTGTAAATGAAGTAAGGTTTCTAACAGATAAAGAGATTATGTACGGTGCAAATACTGATGAAGATGGTCTTTTAGAAGATAATGAGTATGTAAAACTACTCAAAAAACATGCTGAAGCTAACAACTGTGAGCTTATCAAACTCTGTGCAAAAGTTGAAGAAGAACTCATCGGTCTTGATGATGAAGAAGCACAAGAATTTTTAACAGAAATGGGAGTTGAGGAGTCAGGACTAGAGCAGATAATCCATAAAGGTTTTGAAAAACTTGGTCTTATGTCTTACTTTACAGCGGGTGTGCAAGAAGTTCGTGCTTGGACTATCAAACAAAACTCTACTGCACCTCGAGCGGCAGCTGCCATTCATAATGACTTTGAGAAAGGTTTTATTCGTGCAGAAGTTATCGCCTATGAAGACTTTATAGAAATTGGTGGTGAAGCGAGGTGCTAAAGATGCTGGAAAGATGCGACTAGAGGGTAAAGAGTATATTGTTCAAGATGGTGATATTATGCACTTTAGATTTAACGTTTAGGGTAAGAATCTATACCCATCATATAAATGACCATAGTGTTTCTTAAACGCAGTAAAGCATCATTAAAGAAGGCAAGAGGTTTCATCTCAAGTGCTTCTTCTTTGTATTCTAAACTTTTTATTTCTGCACTATCTTTAGCTTCAGATATCATACTCTGAAGCTTAGTTATTTTATCTTTTTTAGCGATATGTGCATTTCGTACTCGTCCCCATAACTGAGAGTAACTAAAAACTACTGAGATATTTTCTTTTTTTACAAAATCACTTGTTAGAACTTCATTTATAAGATTGTTACTTAGAGTTGGACTTGGCATACTCTCAATAAGATCAATAAAACTATCTGCTATCTCCTGAACAAAGTAAATTTTATACTGAGTAAAGTACTCTTTTGTAAGCCTTACGATAAACATCACATTTTTTTTATCTTGAATAATATCAAGGGCTTGAGTCTTTTCATAAGCTAAAACTTCATCTGCATAAGAGACCCACTCATTTGCTATCTCACGAAAAAGTAAGTTATTTATAAGAGAAAATTTAAAATTATTTAAATTTTTCATATACAAAAAATTTAACTCATCTTTTAGAAGTATTCGTATGATTCGTTTTGCGAGAATATCCATAACTTCGATTCTGTCACTATTACAAGTTACATTAAGTATCTCTTTTTCAAACACTTTTACATCACTGAATATAGACTCAAGTAGTCTCTCTTTTTCAGTTTCGTTCATAAAGACTACTTCACTTTTGCGATAGTTTGTCCAAACTTCACATCCTCACCTGCATGTACTATTACATCTAACATCTCTTTTTCACTCAAGATAATAATAGTTGATCCCATCTCAAAACAACCAAAGTCATCACCTTTGTTAAGGTATAAATCTTTAAACTCATATGTTTGAGGAGAGGATGCTATTGCATTAGTTTGGATACGAGGCTCAAAACTCACCTGCATAACACCAACATTTAAAGCACTTACAAGGACCATATAAAACTTTTTGCCATTGTTTGCCTCGCATAAAATCACTACTCTCTCATTTTCTATAAAAAGGTTAAGTCGTTTTTTTAAAGATGGCATATTTACAGGGTAAAACTTTCCTGGGATATGGACAGCTTTTAAAACTTTTAGATTTATAGGTATGTGATAACGATGATAATCTTTGGGAGAGAGGTAACAGTTTATAAAGTTACCATCTTCTACTATAGCTTTCTCTTCATCGCTAAACTCATCTCCTATAAAATCTGCACATTTATAGCGCATACCTTTGATTTGTAGTGCATAATCCTTTGTAATAGTTCCTGTCTCAGAGATTAGAGAATCACATGGAGAGATAAAGTCTTTACTATCAAGTGAAAACTCTCTCTTTTGTCTTAAACTTCTTGTAAAGAGTGCATTTAAACTTTTATATGTATTTGGATGATGAAAATCACTCATATCAAGCCCCATTAAAGATACATATGTCTGGTTAACAATATTTTGAAACCATCTAGGAAACTCTTTAGAAGCAAACTTACCAAAGTTTTGTGAGATAAGTGAAGTTATATGTCTTTTATTCATTAAAAATTATACCCTTAGTTTATTTTTCTTTTAGCGATTTCTTCGAGAAGTACAGTTGCATATGAGCCTTTTGGTAGAGTAAAGTTAAACTCATACTGTGCTTCAACAGGATTAAATCTTCCTTCTATATCAGTCGGATAAATCCATGCAAATCTACGTGCACCATCTGCGTTTATCTCATCATCATAGACTTTTTCAATCTCTCCTGCTTCACCCTGCGCTACTTTTACTTTTGTACCACAAAGAAGTCCAGTTACAGAAATATCTCTTTGGTTAAAACGCTCAAAATCATGCTCAGTCTCTTCAAACTCAAAAAGTTTACCCTTAGGATAGTGCTCCATTAAGTCCCCACTCATGAGTTTAAAAGGATGAGGCTGTACTTTCATCTTCTGTAACTCTTCTAAAGGAATGTCTAATTGCCCAGCAAGGTCTTTAGGCTCAAAACTACTTACAAGTGAGTTTATCTCAAGACGCTTTGAGAGCCAGCTGTTAAAAAGAGATGACTGGTAAGCATTTATGAGTAATTTTTTTACTCTTGGGTTACGTTCTCTAGCCTCCCCTTTTGCAAGTTTTTCACCAAGTATATGGTTATCCCCATCATTACCAAAACGCTGATACCCAAAGTAATTTGGCATACCATTTTTTTTGATATTTTTGAGTGCTTCATCAATTTTTGCTGCACTTGTAGGATTTACTTTTTTAACCTTGATATAAAAACGATTTCCTTTTAAGTGCCCTATTCGAATCTTGTTGTTATGGTATGTTTTACTAATGATTTTAATACCATCAAAGTTAAAACCCTCCATAGCCTCTTCATGCTTTTTATGTATAGAGATATACTGTTTTGTCATAGCATGCTTATCTTTAAGCCCTGCATACCCAATTTCTCTGTTTTTAATACCTAAATAGCGTGCGATTTGTCCTATCATTTCATTTGTAGAGAGACTTTTCTTTCTTACAAACAAGATAAGATGTTCGCCTTCTCCTGAAAACTCGTAAATCGGTAACTCTTCGACTACAAAATCACGTGGAGATTGTTTAAAGTGAAAATCTATACTTGCATGAGCAAGGGAGTAAAATCTATCCATATCTATAATTATCCTTAAAAATGATGTGCTTTACATCTGTTTGTGTATTTGCTACGATTTGTATAAGCAAATAGTGTTAGTGGCGTTCTAGTCTGCTCGGCTCTGCGTTTAAGTGCTTTTATGTCGCGTTTATCAAAGGCAACAAGCATTTCATACTCTTCACCACTGCAGGCTACTCTTTTGGGTATCTTTTTATTAAATTTAACTCCCACATTGTTGAGTGAAGTTATCTTATCTAAGTCACTAAAGAGACCATCAGATATATCCATACCAGCTTTTAAAATTCTTTGTGACTTACGAACAAAATCTTGTCGCAGTTTAATGTCTATAAATTTTGACTTTTTATGTATTTTTCCTAAAGAAAATAGCTTTTTTAACTCTTTTGCCGATTTTCCAAGCTCTCCTGTATAAGCCAAAACATACCCTTTTCTTACTCCTGAGCGTAAAAGTGGTTTATCTGTCTTTGAGATAATAGTTATGGTAATATCCAGCTTTGTGTTACTAATAGTATCACCACCAATAATATCAATACCATATTGCTCGGCAACACTTTTAAAGCCATTTGCTAAGGCTTGCATATCAAGCTTACTCATACACTTAGGCATAGCGACACTTAAAAGTGCATACTTAGGTTTTGCATTCATAGCAATGGCATCTGAAATATTTACAAGCATCGCTTTAGAAGCAATTTGCTCAAAGTTGAGCCATCTCTTTTTATAATGTACATTTTCAAAAAAGGCATCTTTAGAGTAAACATAACTCCCTATAAGTGCCCCATCATCACCGATATGACGGCTACTAAACTGTGATATAAAATAATTTTCTAAATTCAATTAAACTTCTTTAAGCATATATTAACAACTGTCAATATAAAATAGTAAGTGATTATAACATTTTTAGGAAAAATATACATGAAACACTCGATTAAAAAGATATTTCTCAACTTAAACACCTACCTCTTTTTTGTACTACTAGTCTCTTTTGTTGCGATGATGCTTACTTTAGAACATCAGTTATCATTTGAAAAAGTAAATAATCTAAATAAACAAAAAAAGATTATTAGTTCTTTAACAACACTTAAAAAAGATGACATTGAGCTTGCACTTATCCAGTTTAATGGTAAAAGTGTTCAACTGCACCAAGAAATTGACAAATTAAAAAGTCTTTATAAATATGACTATTCAGATAGATATATTTTTTCAAATTCACAAGAGTACCTATCTGATTTGGACAAACTTTCAGCATACACTACTACTTTTAACAATGCTGCACATAATTTTTATGTAGATACAAAAGATGAAGAAGCTCGTGCAAAAGCACAACAAGAACTTGCTACTGCATTTGCAAATATCACGAACCATATAAATGATATGCTCATAAAAAACATACAATATACTCAAGATAAATTTAACATCATTAAGGTGCTAACAATTGTAATATTTATTTTAATACTTCTTGCAACAATATGGTATAGAAAAAAACTTTTTTCTATTTATAAAGATATAGAGTTTTTATATCAGGTTGACAAGAGTAAGGTTGCTCATGAGATTTATACACTTGAAGCCGATGCAATTTCAATGCGAATGAATAGAAAAACTGTTACAACAGACAACCCAACTATGATAGATCCAGTTACGGGGATAAATAATAATAAGGGTATGATTAATTCATATTCAAATAAAAAACATTTAAAAGATAGTAATTTTACTGCCCTAACAATTATAGAGATAGATAATTTTTCTAAAAGTAAACGTGCTTTTTCTCAAGAGATGACACAAAGTATCTTAAAAAAGATTGCCTATACTATATCTTTACATGAGCAGGCTATAGATGTCATCGCTAGAACAGACTATAATCAGTTTACACTTATTCTCTCTCGCCCCAGTAAAGAACAAGCATTTAAAGATGTTGAGCTTATTCGTCAAAGTATTGAAGAACTAAAATTTAACATCCCTGATAAAGGTCCTGTTGTAATCACTGTAAGTGGTGGATTTATTATTAAACCTAATAATACTAATCTTGATGAAGCAATTCGTCAAGCAAAAGAGATACTCCACTATGCAAAAACAACAGGGACAAACAAAATCTTACAAACTCGGGATATGGCTGAGAGAGATATGTAAAACATATGTCTCAAATAGTAACTTTTTACCTACTAAACTCTCTTTGCATCCCCGTTTAACCTTTCACTCAAGAATATGCGATATAATCAAGCTTATAATTAGTTCTAATTTTAAGGAAATTTAATGAGTATTCCTATTTATACTTACGATGCTATTGTTGTTGGTGCAGGCCTTGCC
The DNA here is from genome assembly GCA_030949945.1 of Sulfurimonas sp. GTDB lineage: Bacteria > Campylobacterota > Campylobacteria > Campylobacterales > Sulfurimonadaceae > Sulfurimonas. The sequence goes on from JAUZRZ010000071.1 coordinate 24,250, forward strand.
GGTTGTGCGGCAGCAAGAGAGTTACAAAATGCAGGTAAAAAAGTTGCTGTTATTACAAAGCTACACCCACTAAGAAGTCATTCTGGTGCGGCACAAGGTGGAATTAATGCAGCGTTTAGTGATGAAGACAGTGTTGAGCTTCATGAATTTGACACAGTAAAAGGTTCTGACTATTTAGCAGACCAAGATGCAGTTGAATTTATGTGCTCAAATGCACCTGAAACAATTCGTTGGATTGAAAAATTGGGTGCTGCATTTAGTCGTACTCCCGATGGTAAAATAGCACAACGCCCTTTTGGTGGACAATCTTCCCCACGTGCTTGTTACGCAAAAGACAGAACAGGTCTTACACTTTTACAAACTATATATGAGCAAGCAAGCCGTTCTGGTGTGAAGTTTTGGGATGAGTGGTATGCCGCTGACATTATCTACAAAGATGGGAAAGTTTCAGGTGTTGTCGCTTTTAATATTCGTGATATGCAAATGGCTATTTTTAATGCAAAGTCTGTAATGTTTGCAACAGGTGGTTATGCTAGAACATACAAAATAAATTCAAATGCACATGCTAATACTGGTGATGGTCTCTCTATCGTAGCTAGACATGGTCTTCCTTTAGAAGATATGGAGTTTGTACAGTTTCACCCATCAGGTCTCTCAGGAAACGGTGTTCTTATCTCTGAAGCTGCTCGTGGTGAGGGTGGACGTCTTTTTAACTCTGAGGGCGAACGTTTTATGGAGAAATATGCTCCAAATGCGATGGAACTTGCATCTCGTGATGTTGTAGCACGTGCAATTTTAAATGAAATACGTGAAGGACGTGGTGTTGGTCCAAGAAAAGATGCAGTTTATCTTGATGTAACACACTTAGGAAAAGAGCTTATCATGGCTAGACTTCCTGAACTTCGTGAACTTGCTATAACTTTTCTAGGTTTAGATATGATTAAAGAGCCTATTCTTATCTCTGCTACTGCACACTACTCTATGGGTGGAATTCCTGTAAATATCGCTGGTAATGTTCGCCTTAACAATGATGAACTCGTTGAAGGTTTTTATGCAGCTGGTGAGTGTTCTTGTGTATCTGTTCATGGTGCAAATCGCCTCGGGGCAAACTCTGTTCTTGAAGCACTTCTTTTTGGTCGTTATGTTGGAAAAACAATGTCTAATGAGATTGATGGTATTGAACTACGAGTAGCAACTGAGGAAGATGCAAATAGAGCTGTTGAGGAAGTCAACTGGGTTTTAACAAATAATGGTTCAGAAAAAATTCCTGATTTAAGAGAAGAACTGCAACAAAGTATGACTACAAATGCAGGTGCATTTAGATCAAAAGAGACACTTGAAATAGTTATAACCAAAATTAAAGATCTTCGTGAGCGTTATAAAAACATTCGTATCAAAGATAAATCAAAGCTATTTAATACTGAACTACAAGAAGCACTTGAGTTTGGTCATATGCTTGATTATGCAATATTTATCGTTGAATCTGCTATCGCTAGAGAAGAGAGTCGTGGTGCTCACTTTAGAGAGGATTTTGACACTAGGAATGATGAAAAATTCTTAAAACACACTATGGCATATATGGATAAAGATGGTAACATTAAACTAGATTATATGGATGTCGTTTTAGGCAAGCATGAGCTTAAAGCTAGAACTTACTAAAAGAGGAAGAGAAAACTTATGAGTACAACTACAATAAATACACAAAAAGTAAACTTCAAAGTATTTCGTTTTAATGCTGATGAAGACTATCTTCCATACTACGAAGATTATTCTATGGATGTTACATCTGAAGAGGTTGTTTTAGACATTTTAAATAGAATTAAATGGGACCACGATGGAAGTTTTTCGTATAGAAGATCTTGTCGTCACGGTATCTGTGGAACATGTGCCATTAAAGTAAATGGTCGTGCAACTCTTGCATGTAAAGAGTCTATGACTGAAATGATTAAAATTTTTGGTAACGAACTGACTATTGAACCACTTAAGTAAGAAACGTGCTATTAAAGATATGATTATCGATAAAGCTGACTTCTGGGAAAAACATGAGGCTGTAACACCATACCTTGATGCAGAGCTTGATGAAAACCCTGCATCAGAAAACTTGGTAACTCCAGTAGAGGCAGATGCCCTTGATGAAGCTGACTTATGTATTCAGTGTGGTGCTTGTCACTATGCTTGTCCTGTTGTTGAGATTAGTGATGACTTTATGGGACCTGCTGCGTTTGCAGCGGCTTATAGATTTGAGGCTGATGTTCGTGATGGAAATGAGTCTCGACTTACAGATGTAAACCAAATGGGTTCAGGTGTTTGGGACTGTGTAAAATGTTTTGAGTGTGCTGAGGCATGTCCAAAAGAGATCAATCCGATTGAAAAAATTGGTAAACTTCATAATATGCTTTTCCAATCAGGTAAAGCCGATTCAAATATCGCAACACGTCATGCTGTTGGATTTGAAAAATCTATGAAGAAAAATGGTGTTCTCGATGAGGGTGGCTTAGTGCTTTACTCTGAACTAGCGGGCATTGTTAAACATGTACCAGTTGCACTTAAAATGTTTACTAAGGGTAAAATTGTTCCACCATGGGGCATTACAAAATCACAAAACCTTGATGAGATTCAAAAACTTATACAATCTTCATCAACTGCAAAATTTTAGGAGTAGATAATGGGAAAATTAAAATACGCACTTTTTACAGGATGTACTGCTAAGCAAAGTACTCCTGAGCAAATGATGTCTACTATGGCAGTTGCAGAGAAACTCGATATAGAGCTTATAGAACTAACAGAAGCTTCTTGTTGTGGTGCTTCTCACCTGCAAGATTATGATGACTTTTTATCTCTAGTTTTAAATGCTAGAAATATCGCTTATGCAGAAAAACATGAACTTACAATGGTTACAATCTGTAATACTTGTCAACTCAATACTGCTATGACTAAGCACCGTCTTGATAACAATGAAGACCTAAAGAAAAGAGTGAATGAAAAACTTGCAGAGGTTGGTTTAGTCTACAAAGGTACATCAAAAATCACTCACTTTTTATATGCTATCATTGATGACTTTGGTCTTGATAAGCTCAAAGAGATGGTTGTAACACCACTAAGTCAGTTTAATATCGCACCTTTTTATGGTTGTCACAATATCCGTCCATCTGAGCTTCAAAATGAGACTCATGATACTCCAGAAAATCCTTATAATCCTAGTTCATTAGATGATTTAATCATCGCTTGTGGTGGTGTAAATGTAGATTATGAAGAGAAAAATAAATGTTGTGGTTTCCATGCAGAGCTTCAAGCACCTAAGGTTGCAGCTACTCTAACTGGAAATGCAATTGCAGGAGCTATGGATGGTAATGCAGACTGGATGGTAACTCCATGTCCACTTTGTCACCTTAAACTAGATACACAAACACATCATGCATCAGTGGCTATTGGTCGTGAAGTTTCACTTCCAGTACTACATATGCAACAGATGATAGGTCTTGCCCTTGGATGTCCACCTGAGACTCTAGGTATGAAACATCACCTTACTAAGGTTGACTTTTTATAGTCACCTCCTCTCTTCCCGCTTTGCGGGAAATCTTCACCTTTCATGTTCTAAAATAATTTTAAAATGGAAATAATATGTCAGACTCAATAGAAATAATCTCGTGGAATGTCAATGGTATTCGTGCTGTGCACACAAAAGAAGCTCTTAAATGGATAGATGATAGAGATACAGATATACTTTGTCTTCAAGAGATAAAGGCACTACCAGAGCAGATACCTGAAGGACTTTTTGATAAAGAGTATAAAGAACTACATGTCAATTCAGCTGAGAAAAAAGGTTATAGTGGCACTGCAACTTTTTCTATGTTAGAGAGTGACTACAACTCTACTGCTAATCATATTGATACTATGAATGAAGGTCGTATTGTGGAGACTCATTACGGCGATATTGTCCTTTTTAATATCTACTTTCCAAATGGTCAAAAAGATCAAGAAAGACTAGACTATAAGATGAAGTTTTACGATGACTTACTCACTCACTGCGAAAAACTTCGTGAAGATGGAAAAAGTATAGTTATCTGTGGTGATGTAAATACTGCACACAAAGAGCAAGACCTCAAAAATCCAAAAGCAAACTCTAAAACATCTGGTTTTTTACCAATAGAGAGAGAATGGATAGATAAACTGCTAGATCACGGTTATGTCGATACATTTAGATATGTAAATGGAGATGAGGCTGATAGATACTCTTGGTGGTCATACCGTTCAAGTGCAAGGCTTAAAAATGTAGGATGGAGAATAGACTACTTTTTTATCAGTGAAGACCTTTGTGAGTCTCTTGAAGATGCTTTTATTCTAGACTACATAACAGGAAGTGATCATTGTCCAGTGGGTATACGACTCACTATATAACAAACTATATAATAACTGATGTTACGAATTTTTCTTAAAAAAAGAAATTTTTTATAGCTTCAGGGGGTTGTAGGGACAATTTTTGTCCCTGCGACTATAAGGGGCTTCGCTCCTTATAGTCCGTAACATCAGATAATCAAAAGGGGAAATTATGGATATGAGTATGCATATGGAAACTATCAACTTAGTAAAGTCACTAAGTGGCAAATATAAAAAAGCAGATAAAGAGATGCTACTACAGGTACTTCAAGAGTATAAAGAACAAAACAACTGTAGCTATAAACATGCTTATGACAAAATGGTAGAAGGAAATCCTTCTTACTCTACCTATACTCTATGGCGAAGAAAAGCCTAAGTAAACTGGCTAGCTACTAGCCATACATTACAATATATGTTGCAACCGCAATAAAACATAATACAAAAGTAATAGCTATAATTTTTCCACTAGTTTTTGTTCTCTTCTTCTCTTTTTGCTTTTTCTTCTAAGTACTCTTTGCTTGGCATACTCTCTCCTTTTATTATTTAGTTTTTGGTCTAAATGCTTTAATAACTGCTTCATTTGTTTCTAAAAATGGACCTTCAATTAAGTCTATACAGTATGGAACAGCTGGAAAAACTGCATCTAAACACTCTCTTATGGACTTTGGTTTTCCAGGAAGATTTATGATGAGGCTTTTACCCCTAATACCTGCAGTTTGGCGTGAAAGTATAGCAGTTGGTACATACTGTAAGCTTACCTGACGCATTAACTCGCCAAAACCTGGCATCATCTTCTCACATACATTTTCGGTAGCTTCAGGTGTCACATCACGAAGTGCTGGACCCGTTCCTCCCGTTGTCACAACTAGACAACATTCCTCTTTATCACATAACTCTTTCATAGTTGACTCTAGTATATCTTGCTCATCAGGTATACATCTATAAACTATCTCAAATTCGCTTATAAGATAATCTTTCATAGTATCCTGAATTGCTACACCACTAATATCCTCATAGATACCCTTGCTCGCTCTATCACTTGCCAGTAATTACACCGATTTTTAATTTCACTCTCTGTATTATATTTCTCCATAATTTATTATATACTGATGTTACAACCCCCTAAAGCTATAAAAAAGTGACTTTTTTAAGAAAAGTCCGTAAGGTCAGTTATATATTTATGACAACTGTAAAAAATGATTTGCTTCTTTTATATAAGTTACAGTTGCAACTTCTAAAAAAAACTCTCTAGCATTTTGTACATCTATAATACTATCTTTACCACCAAGATAGACTTCTATTTTAACCCCTGCTCTTACTAATTTTTCTAATGTTTCTTTATCCCAAACATACATAAGTAACTCTTCAAGTTCGCAAGATTTCGTCTCTATGTTTTGAACTATTATTTTAGACTCATAAGGTAAAAAACATCCCTTTAAAAACTGTTGTAGATAAACTGCTCTGTTCTTTTTATAACTCATCAACTGCAGTCTCTTAAACTTCTCATCTTTTGTCTGAAAAAAAGCAGGAGAAAAAAGTTGTAGAGTATCTACTCTTTTTTTATCCTCGAGTGCTTGCTTGAGTGCAGCTAAAGCTTTTATAGCCCCATAACTAAAGCCACTTATAGTATAATCACCCTCTTTTAAAAACTCTTCAAAAAGATACTCTTCATTTTGAAGAGAAAATCCACTATAAAATTTCATTGAGTAACTTTTTCACATCTGATTTAGTAATGCTTTCTCTCTTGTAATACTCTCTCAATACCCTCTAAAACACCAGTCATAGATAGTAGTAAACTTTTACACTCGCCGTAAAGCTTCTCTAACATTAACTTATCTTCATCTTTTTGAGGCACTATAGATGAAGCCATTCCATACTCATGACACATCACTTTTACCTGCTCTTTTGCCTCACTTAAATCACTAGCAACACTACTTGAGTGCTCACCATATTTAATATCACAAGCAACAGTACCCGCTAAAAGCATAACAACTCTCTCTTCTAACTCTTGTTTGATAAATGGCTCATTTGTAGCGGGAGTCAGTTTTTCATTTGAGAGCATTAACTTTTCAAAAGGTATATCAAAATATGTTGCTATTGCTACTTTTGCTGCTTGATAAGTGACTCTAAAAGTTTTTTGTTTATCATTTAACATCTGAAGTTTTTTCTTGCCAAACATTACCTTCTCTTTTACCTCATAAAAATGCTCTATCGTTACATGAAAACTATTTTGTCTCAGAGAGAGAAGTGCTGCTTCATTTACAAGTGTCGCTAATGCCGCACCATTAAATCCAACTGTCATATTAGCAACTATTGCTGTATCTACTTTATTTGGTACTTTGACAAGGTACTTGTTTAAAATAGACTCACGTTCGCGTTTTGTTGGTAACTCAACAAATACACGTCTATCAAAACGTCCTGCACGAAGTAGTGCCTCATCTAAAACCTCTATTTTATTTGTAGCAGCGATTACTATTACACCACTAGAACCTTCAAAACCATCCATCTCTGTTAAAAGCTGGTTCAGAGTTCCCTCTCTCTCATCACTTCTCTCTCCACCGCGTTTTTTACCAACAGCATCTATCTCATCTATAAATATAATACTTGGAGCATTTTTCTTTGCAGCTACAAAAAGTTCATGAACACGTTTAGCACCCATTCCTACATATATTTGAACGAATGAAGCACCACTTTGGTAGTAAAAAGGGACATCTGCTGCGTTTGCCACGGCTTTTGCTATCATAGTTTTACCAACACCAGGAGGACCTACAAGTAAAACACCTCTAGGCATACGAGCGCCAAAACTTTTATAGCGTTTAGGGTTTTTCATAAAGTCTATAATCTCTTCAAGCTCAATCTTTTACATCACTAATCCCACCAATGTCATTAAAAGCTAACATCACTTTTTGTTGCTTGAAGTGACTCTGAAGTATGAGAAGCTGTCTGCATTGGAGTCTCTTTTTGCATACCTTGTAAGCTAAAAGAGATACCCTCTTTTTTTTGCCAAAAACGAAATAAAAATGACACTAAACCTAAAAAAAGTATAATAAAGAGAATATAAATAACAATATTGGACTCATTACTTATCTCTACTTTATAATCTACAAACATTTTAGGAGTCACCTGTGAAGATGCAATTTTAAAAAGAGAATCAGCAGTTTTAAGATAAACATACTCTTTTGAAACTATAACCTTTTGAACACTCTTGTTTGATAATATTTCATTCGCTTTAGAGAGTGTAATAAACTCAGAGTTATCACGAAGAACTGCAAAAAGAATAAGTAAAATAATAATAAACGCAGAGAGATAAATTCCGATACGGTTTAACTTAGATGTTGGCATAGTTGCTATCCTCTTTGACTGTATAGTTTTTAATACTAATCCAGTTTCCAACAAGATCTTCTTTAGAATCAACTATAATTTTGTTAAAGTACTGGTCTAGTCCATGATAAAGTCCATCTTTTTGAGACTCTATAAGTACATCAAGTTCGCCACTTACAGCTTTTCTAAATTCATAATTTTTTATATCTATAAGCTCTTTAATCTCATGAAGTCTTTGTTTGGCAACTTTACCATTTACCTCTGGCTTCATAGTAGCCGAGGGTGTACCATCTCTCTTAGAGTATGTAAAAGCATGCAGGTGTGTTAGGGGTAAATCTTTTGCATTTTGCATAGCCTCTAACCAGAGTGCTTCACTCTCTCCTGGATGACCTGTAATAAAGTCAGTTCCTATGGCATAACCCTTATCTGCTAAAAGTTCAAAAAGTTCTTTATCTTGCTTGTATACATTACGTCTATTCATAATTTTGAGCATTGCTACAGAGGTGTGCTGCAGAGCTATATGCATATGCTTCTCCATCCAAGGTTCACCTAAAATCTCTTTAAACTCATCACTTATTTGTATAGGTTCAACACTCCCTACTCTAATTCTACGAACACCACGGATTTGACTCATTCTCTTCATCAGTTTAGCTAAAGATGTTTTTGTGTCTTGTCCATAAGAACCGACATTCGTTCCTGTTAAGATAAACTCTCCAAAACCATTTAGTGCTAAACGCGATACCTGTTCTAAAATCTTCTCTTCACTCATGCTTCTAGCATCACCACGAACAAAAGGGATGATGCAGTAAGAACAGCGAAAGTTACACCCCTCTTGTATCTTAATAAATGCACGACTTTTTCCAACAAAGGAGTCTACTATAACATCATCAATATGATTTAAATCACCAGGGTCATAAAAGGGCTGCTCTTTTTTTAAAAGTGTGTCTATTTTCGCTTTTTCACTCTGTCCAAAAACACCATGAATTCGACCCTCTTTTAAAAGTGACTCACCCTTAGTGTGTGCTCCACACCCTGTAAGAAACAACTTAGCTCCATTGCCCTCTTTTTCAATTGTTGAAATGTATGAGCGAACATGTGTATCTGCTCCGTTTGTTACAGTGCATGAGTTTATAACTATAGCATCAGCCTCAGATTCATTTTGTGTCACCTCATACTCATTCATAGATGACATCATAACCTGTGAATCATAAATATTTGTACGACAACCAAAGGTTTTAAAAAAAACTTTTTTCACCTAACTCCTCTCTTCTTTTTCATCAAAAGGAGGTGTAAGTTTCTCATCTGCTTGAACATAAAGTCTTTGTGTAGGGTATGCAATAGTTATATCATCTTCAGCATTATAGGCATCAACTATCTCAGTAGAGATTACACTTCTTAAAGTCAGTGTAGCATATGCATTTGTAAGATACCAAGCCTCTATATCCATACCATTAGAGTTTATAAAGGCAAATATTCTCGGTTCAACATTTGTATTTTTAAGACTATAATGTTCACGAAGTTTATTTAACTGTTTTCTCGTTATATCTGTATAACCTTTAGAAAACTTTTTACTAATCATCTTGGCTATATGCATAGCTTTTTTATGGTTAGAGTCAAAGGTTATAGTTATCTTAATACCATCCCAAACTGTTTTAAGAGAGTTATGTGTATAGTTTGAAATCATACGTGTAAAAGACATAGTTGTTTGGTATGAAAATAATACGCCCTGCTCGACGATTATGAACGATAGAAGTAAGTGTAATATCTTCCATAATTGTCATTCTCAAAAGTGATATATCCATAACATCACCAACATACTGCATTCCATCCATATCTACACGTATTCTATCACCCACATGAATACTTCCACCAAACACTATGACAAGCCAACCGAGTATGGACATAAACCAATCTTTCATAGCAATCGCAATACCAGCAGAAGCAAACCCGAGTATAGTTACAAGATAAGATGCATTTTCTATATAGTTAAAAAAGAGAATTAAAATAATAACAGTAAAGTTTATAAATGTAATAATTTTATTTGCCATATAAAAGCGTTCATTATCAGTAATATATTTTTTGATAACTAGCTTTAGTAGAAAAAATATCAAAAATACGACTAAAACAACTGTCCCTATTTTCATTAGTCTATAAATCTGTTTTTCTATACCTTTATTTATACTAATTTCAGCAATCTCTAGTCTTTTTTGATAAACATCAAGTGTTACATTAATTGTGTCTAAAGCTGTCTCAAATCTATCTAAGTTGTATCTGTTTATATTTTTTAATCTCTTCATACTTTCCACTTGGGTCTAGCTTTTCTAGTTCTTTATAAATGTTATGCTCTTTTCTTAAGAGCGCAATAATTTTCTCTAAACTATCACGTTTGAGCTTGTACTCTTCAAAATTAATATTTAAATTTTTAATAGTAGAAAAGCCTGTAAATATATCAAATGGATTTGTAATTTTTTCAACTTCGCCAATAGAAGGTGGTGTTATTAAGTGCTCAAAAGGAGCATCATCTTTTCCTTTAAGTTTTTCTAACTGGGACGTTAAAATATTTTCTTTTGAGATTAGTCCATTTAGCTCATCTTTATCTGTCATGGTTTTAGCATGTTTTTTTAGGTAGGTAATACGCTTTTTTATTTTAGCTAAACTCGTTCTTACTTTGAGTGATGTCAAGTAAGAAGCATAACTTTTTATCCAAGTATTTTCATCTGATATATCTTTTTCAAACTCATTTAGTTGTTTCTGATATGCACGCAATTTACTTGCAGTTTAGTATTTTTAGATCTTGATCTTGTGCCTCAGTCGTGTTTTCTACTCCAAATAGAGTAAGACTAAAGAGAAAAAAGAGTAAGAGAAAAAATTTCATTAGCATTATTTAGCTCCAAATGTATCTAATACAGATAAAATTAGAGACTTGTCGCAAGAGTCAGTTATCTTTACATCACCAATTCCGACAGGAAGAATAAAAGTAATACTTGAGTCAGAACTTTTTTTATCTAAGAAAAAAGTTTCATAGAAACTATCACTATTACTAATTTCATAAGATACTGGGAGTGAATATTTTTGAAGTAAGTTTTTCACTCTTAGTGCTTCATAAGTACTCATAAGACCCATTTTAACAGCAGTTTCATTTGCGAGTACCATTCCTATTGCTACAGCTTCTCCATGAAGATATTTTTTATATTTTGTCTCATTCTCAACTACATGTCCAAAAGTATGCCCATAATTAAGTGCTGCTCGAATGCCTTGTTCTTTTTCATCTTTTGCCACTACAGATGCTTTTGTCTGCACTGCTTGTTTAATTACATCTTGAAGTACTGCAGCATCACTCAAATCTGCACTCTCTAAAAATTCAAAGAACTCTTTGTTAAAAGTTACAGCCATTTTTATTATCTCAGCTACACCAGCACTAAATTCACGAGCAGGCAGTGTTGTTAAGAAATGTGGGTCAATTAAAACTGATTTTGGTTGATGGAAAGCACCTATTAAATTTTTTCCATAGCTATTATTCATACCAGTTTTACCACCGACACTTGCATCAACCTGAGAAAGAAGTGTTGTAGGAATTTGGATAAATTTAATACCACGTTGATAAATACTTGCCGCAAATCCTGTCATATCACCAATAACTCCACCACCAAATGCAATAAGCATCGACTTTCTATTGAACTTGTGATTAAAGAGTGATTCAAGGATAAGATTTACAGAGTCTTGATTTTTATACTCTTCGCCATCAGGAACAGTTATAATATAGAGTTCTTTAGCAGTTATTTTTGAAAGTAGGTAAGACAAGTGTAGACCAGCAACTTTAGGGTTCGTCACGATAGCTACTTTTGTGTCAAAATGAATAGGTTTAATGGTGTCTATTGCTATGTCGTATGAGTTGTCAACTACTTGCTTTAGTGCTATGTTTACTTGCATGATTTATCCAGAATTATAATATTATTAAATGTACCTAGATAATACTAAAACTAAGCTAATAATTTGCTAAATTATCAAAGATTATAGTTGTACTGGAATAAAAATTTGATGATAATCATCTAACTTATAATAAAGCTTTTCACTATCTGTTGAAAAGAGTGAATATATGCGACGAGTAGTAAGCTTTTTTGTAAATGGAAGAAGTTGAATAAAGTTCTCTTTTTGCGATAATTTTAAGATAGGATTTTCATTATGAGAATATACTTTAATACTTTTTGGAAAAATAGTAGAGAGATTGTTATAGTGTTCGATAACCTGCTCCTTCTCATCTTGATGTTCAGCCATATAGTTATACAACTCAATATTAAAGTTCATCTGTTCAGAAATATCAAAAACAGTAGCAGAGATTTTTTCAAGGTCTTTATTGTCTGAGAGTATCATAACAGCCTCTTTTAGTGTTGAAAAATGTCTATTAGAGAGTTTGAGTACTGGAACATGTGCTTCATACATCGCTTCTCGAACATAATAATCACTAAACATCTCTTTTGAGATAATAACAAGTCCTATATGATAGAACTTTATATCTTTATGAAAAGTCTCTCTTAGATTTACACTATCATAATCAATATTAATGATAATGTTCATACTTCTAAAACTTTTTATATACTGCAATATCTCTATATTTGAAGGATTAGAAACTTTTATAATGAGGTCATGTTTGAATTTTTTATGTGCATATACGGAACGCTGTATCGTCTCTTTTATTGTTTTATGATTAACAAGATTCATATCTATATAGAGTAAAATATTTGAACCAAAAGGTGCAGGAAACTGCCCTAATTCACGCTTAATAGAACGATATACAGACTTCAAAACTGATGGCTCTCCTACTAAAACAAGCAGATCATTTGGTTGTATCATCTTTCTGCGAGATGGCATAATAAGCTTACGGTTTCTATATATTGCAACTATTCGCCAGCTTTTTTGCTCAATTGCTCCTATATGTCTATAAACAAAAGAGCTTCCAAAGGGAACAAGTACTTCCATTATTTCACCCTCACCTATACCGACATTTTGGGCGATTACTGGAACATTAGGCAGGTAGTCTAGTAGTCGAGAGGCGAGGAGTTCATTCACGTTAACTAACTCTACATTTGCATCTTCATTTACCATATTCCACTGATTTAAAATTATCACTCGAAGATGCTTTTTAATGACTCTAATATTTTTCATTGTGTTTTCAACATCTATTTGTGAGTCCATAGCAATAAAAACTTGGATAAACTCCATTTTTAAAAGATTTGATAATTTGTATAAACTTGTAGGATCAAACTCATAAAATTTAAAACGTCCAGGGTTTATATCTTTAAACTTTTTTGCCTTTGTTTGAACAATATAGTAAATATTTTCACTCGTGTATGTCTCACTAACTCTTTGAATAAAATGTGCTCCAACATCCCCATCACTAATGATTAATATTTTTTTCATAAGCTCTTAATTCTCTCTTTTAAAAGCATCACTACTTTTAATCCACATCTCATCACTCGATGCTCTCCATACTTTATCTACAAAGTAACCTGTTATTTTTATCCAATCTTTAGTTCTTTCATTAGAAGTAAATGAGGTAGATTTCTCCCACTCAAATATTTTTTCTCCATCGACTCCATCATAAATATATGCATCTACTTTTACTCTATAGGTAGATGCCTTATTATCGTCTTTGTGAATTTTAAATTCTTCTTTCATAAGCAAGTTTGGAAATTTATTTTCTTGAGAAAAACTCTTAGTATTCAAATCTTTTTGTATGATAATCCTATTTTTTATCACTTCTATAGTTTTAGTTTTACAAATTATTTTATTTTTTTCTTTGGTTTTTAATGCTTTTTCTAAGTCAATAGTCTTGTTTTTCAAAGATATATTTTTTTGTTTATAAACTTCCAAATCTTTAGATAGTTTTCTGTTTTTTTCTTGCTCTTCTTTTAGTTTTATTTCTGTTTGAGCTAAAGCACTTTTTGCATTTTCACACTCAGCTCTGAGCTTACTTATATCATTTACTATGGACTCAATTCTTTGTATTTCATCCGCATTTAGTATGTTTAGACATAAGGCTAAAGATATAAAGATTAATTTCATTTAAGAACCCTTTCTTAGTAGTTTGACACCCATCTCTACATGATGTGTGTATGGAAACTGATCAAACAGAGCCATGTCCATAACTGTATGTGTTTGAGTAAGTATATCTAAATCCCTTGCTAAACTCTCAGGGTTACATGAGATATATACTATATGCTCATATCGAGATACAAAAAGAGCTGAGGCAGTGTCCATACCACTTCTAGGAGGGTCAACAAAAACACTTTTAATATTATAATCATCCATATTTATATCTTTCATTCGTCGGTACTCTCTACCGCCATCAAGGGCATCTACAAACTCTTCTACACCCATACGAACAAACTCTATATTCTCTACATTATTAAGTTGCATATTTGCTTTTGCTGCGTTTATAGATGATTTTGATATTTCTGTTGCAAGTACCTTATCAAATATATTAGCAAAAGGTATAGTAAAGTTCCCTGCCCCACAATATAGTTCAAGTAGGTCTCCACTAGCACTTGAGTACTGCTTCATAGCCCATGTAACCATAGACTCATTTACTCTAGCGTTTGGCTGTGTAAAACTATTTTCTATATGATTAAATTTATACTCTCTGTCATTTATATGTAGTACTTCCGTGATATAGTCTTGTCCTATTATCACTTTTTGTTTTCGACTACGTCCGATTATATAAATTCCAAGAGTAGCAGCTATCTGTTTGGCTTTTTCTTCCCACTTTTCATCAAGTCGTCTATGATAAAGCATTGAGATAACAATCTCACCACTACTAGAGCTTAAAAAGTCTATACCAAAGAGTTTAAACCCTATATCAAACTCCTTTATACTCCTAAGTAGTTTTGGCATTAAAGCTGCAATAAACTCGTTTACTTGAGGACACTCTTCTACAAAAACGACACCATCTTTTGTAATGTTATTCATCGCATAACGTATCTCATCTCCATCATGCCATAGTTTAAATTCACTACGTGCACGATAGTGTTGGTCTGGCGACTCAAAAACAGTAATCTTTCCATTATAAAAAAGAGAAAATCGTTCCCTATTTAACTCTAGCTTTTCTCTAAGTTGTGCATCATATCCATTTTCATATACAACACAAGCACCACACTCTCCAAAATGTTTACAATTCATCATTTTCCTCTATTTTATTGTAGCTATCAAATTACCAATCAGTAAGCTCCAGCCATCTATAAGCACAAAAACAAGTATCTTAAAGGGTAGAGATATCATAACAGGGGGAAGCATCATCATACCCATAGACATAAGTATGGAAGCCACAACCATATCTATGACTAAAAAGGGTAAAAAGATTAAAAATCCTATCTCAAATGCTGTTTTAATCTCACTAATAACAAAAGCAGGAACTACTATAGACAGAGGTACATCAGCAACACTCTGTGGATTTTCCATCTTTCTTATACGGAAAAAAAGTGCTAAATCTTTCTCTCTTGTATTTCTTATCATAAAGTTTTTTAAAGGTAAGGTAGTTTTAGCATATGCTTCTTCATAACCTATCTCTTCAGCTATATAGGGTTTTATCCCTGCTTCATATGCCTTTGTACCAATAGGTTCCATCACAAAAAAAGTAAGTATCATCGCAAGCATTATTAAAATCTGTGTTGGAGGAACTTGTTGTGTACCCATGGCTTGGCGTAAAAAACCAAAAACTATAACAAACCTTGTAAAAGTAGTCATCGACAGAACCATAGCAGGAGCTAAAACAAGGAGTGTTAAAACAACTAAAACATTTAAAGAAGAGACTAGCTGTTTAGGTGTATCTGGGGCAGAGAGGTTAAAGTTCATTGTTGGAACAGGAACACTCTCAGCTCCAAAACCAAAAGTAGCCATCAGTAAAATAAAAATTGCGACTCTTAACATTATTTACTTGGTGCCTTATCTAAAACTGACATATCAATTTTTGTATCTTTTTCATCTTTAACACCATAAAAATGTAGTTCAACTCTACGATTTTTTTCACGTCCACTCTTAGTTGCATTTGTTGCAACTGGTCTAAACTCAGCATATCCTGCTGCACTCACACGCGAGGGTTCTACCCCATCAAGAAGTAGTTCATGAAGGACAGAAATTGCACGTGCTGTTGAGAGTTCCCAGTTATCCTTAAAAGGACTACTTGCACTCGGGTTTCCTGAATCTGTATGTCCTTGTACACTAACTTCCATTTTATTTGGTAACTCTTCTATAATAAGAGCTATTCGCTTTAAAAATAAAAGAGCATCTTGATTTTCTATAATTGCACTACCTGGCTTAAAAAGAAGTGCTGCAGGGAGTTCTATCACAAAACCCTCTTGAGCTTCTTCAACTGTAATAGTTGGACCTTGAGTCTGCTCCATCATCTCGTTTGCATCACTAGTTGCTTGTTTTACACGGTTTACAACTTCACTTGTCTCATCTTGTGATTCAATAGGTGTTGACTCCTGAATACGCTGTTTTGAGATTTCTGTTTTTGTTCCACCCTCTAAAACACTCATAGCACCAGAGAGTGAACCAATTGCTTCAGAGATTTTTTTTGCATCCATACTACTCATAGAAAGAAGTAGAACAAAAAAGCATAACAGAAGTGACATAAGGTCACCAAACGCAGCTAACCATGCAGGAAGACACTCTTCGCATTCAGGACATTTTTTCTTACCCATCTATCACTCTCTTAGTCAAACTGACTGACACGGTTTGCAGGTGCTAAGTATCCTAAAAGCTTCGCTTCAAGTACACGAGGAGCATCACCCGATTGAATAGACATTATACCTGAAATAATCATCTCACGAATCATAGACTCTTCATCATTTCTAATAGCTAGAATATTATAAATAGGTGTTCCAAAAACATTTCCAATAATTGCACCATACATGGTAGTTAAAAGGGCAACTGCCATTGATGGACCAATAGCTGATGGATCAGCCATATTTAAAAGCATCGCAACAAGACCGATAAGTGTTCCAACCATACCCATAGCACCTGCTAGTCCTGCCCACTGGTTGAAGATAGAACCATGGATTTTATGACGTGTGCTTGTCTGCTCTAGCTCTATCTCTAAAAGTTCACGAATTGTATCTGGCTCACTTCCATCAATTGCCATAGAAAGACCTTTTTTTAAAAAATCATTCTCTTCGCTATTTACATCACCCTCTAAAGCTAAAATCCCATCTTTTCTAGCCTTAGTAGCGAACTCAACAAGTTTTTTAATAAGTTCAGCAGGATCTTCTTCCCCTGGCTTAATAGCTTTCATAAAAATTTTTGTAAAAGCTTTCATCTGATTTGGTTTAAAGGAGATCATTAGTGCTCCAATACTACCACCAACAACAATTAAAACAGATGGAATATCAATGTATGCCCCAACACCAACACCCATAGTCATAGCTCCTAAAAGAAGAACCATGATTAACACTATACCAATGACCGTACCTAAATCCATTTAAAAGCCTTACGTAAATTTAATTAATGGCCTTATAATACCACAAAATAAATTAGTCTCTAGTAATCTAAATATATTTGGAGTAATTTTGACACCTTTGTCTCAAAATTTTAAGCAAAGAGTATATTTTTTTGGTTAAAATGCGGCATGAATAAAAAACAATTAGCTATTTTAAGTATCGGAAACATATCACACAAGGATGAGGGTATCGCTTTATATGCGGGTAAATACCTAGAGTCTAATTACAGTTTTGACCCAAGTATGGATATTATCCATGGTGGTGTTGAGGGAATGAGTTTACTCAATATTTTTATGGAGTATGAGGAGGTAATAGTCCTTGATGTTATTGGACTTGAGGATTCTCCTGGTTCAATGTACCAGTTTCCTATGTCAACATTTCGTGGCTTTAGTACGGATGAAGATGATGATGAGACTGGAGTACTCGGATGTTTAAATTTGATTGAGAGCAAAGGAAACAGTCTACCTAAGGTAAGTTTACTCGCAATTATTCCAGAGACTATTGAGTCTAAAGTTGGTTTAAGCGACTCTCTCTTTAAACCTTTTGAAGCTTATATCTTGATGATTATAAAATCACTTGAGGAGAAAGGGTTTTCTTGCGAGGCTAAAGAAGAAAAAACTACACTTCAAAGTATTATAGCCAGCGTTTAAATAAAGTATATAGACTATATAAATGAGTAAAACTCATTATATAGTCTACAACATCAACTCTGTGCTAACTGCTCCTCTTTCAGATATATTCGTCTATAAAGTACAGGTAAAATCAGTAAAGTTAAAATTGTTGAACTTACAAGTCCTGTTATAACTACAATAGCAAGAGGCTTTTGAATCTCTGAACCAGGTCCACTTGCAAAAAGCATCGGTACTAATCCAAACGCAGCGATAAGTGCTGTCATCAAACACAGGTCGTAGTCTGCGCTTAGCACCCTCAAAAACACTCTCTTCAAGGGACATTTTTTGATAGAGTTCATTAAAGTAACTAATCATTACAACACTATTAAGCACTACAATTCCTAGCAGTGCGATAAATCCAACTGAAGCAGGTACAGAGAGATAAAAACCACTCAAAGAGAGTCCTATAATCCCACCTATCAAGGCTAGTGGCATCAGTAGATATACCGCGAGTACTTGCTTGAAAGATTTGAATGTAAAGTATAAAATCATAAAAATAACAACAAGTGCTATTGGGATAATAATACTAAGTTGTTTCATAGTTCGCTGTTGATTTTTAAAAGCTCCACCATACTCAAGATAATATCCTGTAGGCAGTGCTACACTCTCTTGTATTTTATTTTGTATTTCACTTACAAAACTGATTAAATCTTTTCCTCTAACATTTGTTGCGATGGATACAAAACGCTGAGCCCCTTCGTGTTTAATCTCAACACTTCCTTGCGTGCGTTTAATGTGTGCGATATTGTCTAAGGTAATAACTTCTCCTTGTGGAGTTGTTAAATAGATACGTTTGAGTTCTTCGCTACTGAGTGCATAATCACCACGTAAAATAATATCAAACTGCTTCATACCCTCATAAATCTTACCACTATTAACACCCATAATGGCAATTTGTAGTATTTGTGAAGCACTATCTAGGTTTAAGCCATATTTGGTGAGCTGCTTTTTGTCAAACACAACTTCTTTGTAGCTTACACCATCATTTTGTCGCATATAAACATCTTCACTTCCCTCTGTTTTTTCTATGAGTTGTGAGATTTGGATACCTAAGGTATTTAGCTCATCTAGTTTATCTCCAAAGAGTTTGACAACAACATCTCCACGAGACCCTGTTAGCATCTCAGATGTTCGCATCTCAATAGGTTGTGTAAAACTATACTCTAGCCCTTTTATGTTTTGTAGGACATTTCGTATTTCTCCTTTGAGCCACTCATTATCTGATTTTCGCCATTGTGACTTTGGATGAAAAACTAAAAAAGTATCTGTATCATTAAGACCCATAGGATCTAGCCCTATCTCATCTGAGCCCGTACGAGCAATGATAGACAGGATTTCTGGTACTTTTTGCATTAACTGTTTTTGTATCTGCGAGTTAAGTGCCACACCTGCAGGAATATTAATAGATGGATTCACTTCAATTCCAATTACCATATTTCCCTCATCCATAGTTGGCATAAATGTTTTACCGATATTCATAAACATATAAGCACTCAAAGGAATGATAAATGCAAGAAAAACATATATGAGTTTTTCGTGTATAAATGCTTTTTTAAGAAGAGGTACATAGATATTTTCTAGTTTTCGCATCAACCAAGTAGGCTCTTCTGATGGGTGTTTAATAAGAATATCTGCAACTGTTGGAATAAAAAAGAGTGCAAAAATGATAGAGGTTGCAAGGGTGAAAACTATACTCAAGGCAACTGGTGCAAAAAGTTTTCCCTCTAAGCCCTCTAGCATCAACAGAGGTGAAAAAATAGTAATAATTATCACAACACCTGAAATAATAGGGAGACTTACCTCTTTAGTTGCCAAATAGATAATACGACTTCTTGTTTCATGTTTATAATCTGGATGGGAGAGTTTTGCGACAATATTTTCCACCACAACAACAGCCGAATCGACAATAATCCCTATGGCAATAGCAATACCTCCAAGACTCATAAGGTTAGCACTGATATTAAAGTAGTTCATCAGTATAAATGCTGACAAGATAGCCATAGGCAAGATAAGAGCAACAGTTATTGCAGAGAGAAAATCCCCTAACATTAAAAGTAGGATTATAATAATAAGTATAACAGCTTCTAAAAGTGCATGTTGTACTGTGTCAAGTGCTTTTGTAACAAGGTCACTTCTATCATAAAAAATATTGATTTTAGTATTGTCTGGTAACTGTTTTTCAATTTTTTTAAGCTTCTCTTTTACATTTGTTACTGTTTTAGAGGTATCTGCACCTTTTAAACCAAGTACAAGTCCCTCAACTGCTTCACCTTTTCCATCTTTTGTAACATATCCATAACGAGTCATCGCACCTATTTGCACATCTGCAACATTGGCTACATAGATAGTACTTCCTTCTCTTTGTGCTACAACAAGCTCTTTTATGGAGTTTATATCATGTAGTTTTCCTGATACACGCACGATAAGTGCTTCATCTCCTTTTTCTTGTCGCCCTGCTCCATAGTTAGCATTATTTCGAGCTATAACTTCTTTGAGTTTTTCTACCGAGATACCATAAGATGCAAGAAGAGTGAAGTTTGGTTTTACGATAAAAC
The DNA here is from genome assembly GCA_030949945.1 of Sulfurimonas sp. GTDB lineage: Bacteria > Campylobacterota > Campylobacteria > Campylobacterales > Sulfurimonadaceae > Sulfurimonas. The sequence goes on from JAUZRZ010000071.1 coordinate 44,668, forward strand.
TTTTTACCTCTCCTCCAAGTACATTAACATCTGCTACACCTTTAATAGAACGCAGTTGTGGACGTATAACCCAGTCTAGTAGTGTACGTTTCTCTTTAAGGTCAAGTGTTTCTGACTCTATAGTAAACATAAGTATCTCCCCTAAAGGAGTTGTAATAGGAGCAATACCACCACTAATAGAGTCAGGTAACTCTTTTTTAATAGAACTAAAACGCTGATAAACTCTATCTCTAGCCCAGTAAAGGTCTGTCCCCTCTTCAAAATCTATGGTAATATCTGCTAAGGCATATTTTGAGATAGAACGCACCATCGCCTGATGTGGAATTCCCTGCATTTGAAGTTCAACAGGAATAGTAATCTGTTGCTCAACCTCAGAGGGTGTCATTCCAGGGGCTTTGATGATGATTTTTACCTGTGTGGAAGAGACATCTGGAAATGCGTCAATGACGAGGTTTCCATAAGAGAGTACTCCATAAACAGCAATAGCAATAGCAGATAAAATAACAACTATTCTTTGAGAAATGGCAAACCGAAGTAAACTATCCATTACTCATCCTTCTCTTGTGCTATTGTTTTGAGTGTCAAGACAGAAGATACTGCGATAAAATCATCTGAACTCAAAGCAGCTTCAATATAACTCAGACCATTACTAGAACCCAATAGTTTTACTTCCACTAACTCAAATCCATCTGATGTTTTTTTAAAGAGTACATATTTATCATTTAGAGTGATGAGTGCATTGTCTGAAATCACATAAGCTTTATGCTCTCTATAAAAAGCGATATTTCTACTTACACCACCTTTAGCATCACAGTTACCCTCTTGATGCAAATCTATACTTCTAGTTTGTGAGATTGTATCTATTTGAGGAGACCTTGCAAAAACTGCAAACTCTTCAGAGTCACTAAAGACCTTCTCTCCTACTTTGAGTGTGTCTGCCTCTTTCCAGTTCATATTTATAGAAAAATGGCACTCTGAAGTATTAAGTAGCTTTGCTAGTACACTTCCCTGTGTCACAAAACTACCGCTTGTGATATTGAGAGAAGAGATACTCCCAGTTTGGGGAGCAAAGATGCTTAAAGTCGGGTCAGGTTTATGTTTGCTTTTTATATACTTAATCTGTTTTTCACTCATCCCATGGGCGAGGAGTACATCCTCTTCAAAGGAGATAGTAGATTTAAACTTTTGTAACTTATTTAAACTCTCTATAAGTTTTTTATTTGCAACCGCTCCTTTTTTCACTAAGGGAGTCAAACGTGCAACCTCTTTTTCTAAGTACTCTTTTTCTAAGATATTATTAATATATTTTGCTTGTAAATCTAAAAGTTTCGGACTTGTAAGAGAAAAAAGTTTTTCTCCCTTTACGACCTTTTCAAAAGGTTTTATATTTATTTTTGTAATAAAACCATCCACATTTGCACTAATAGTGTATCTATTATGCAAAGGATACTCATATGTTCCAAGATATACCCCCAGTGGGACTTTATCTATTAACTTAGGATGTACAGTTTTAACCTCTAGTGTTCCAACTTGAATTGTTTGTGCTGTTAGAAATGTAGATAAGATACAAGTAAGTGAGACTATAGTTTTTATCATTTTTGTTCCTTTAAAGGGGAAATCCCTAGTTTTGAGTAGAGTTTTGCTTGCTCAACAAGAGCATCTTTTCTTATTTTTATTGTCTGTAAGACATAGTTAAACAGTGCTTCTTGACTACTTATGTATTCGAGATAGTTTGCTTCACCAACTTTAAAACGTTCTTGCATTAACTCAACAGTCTTATATGCTTTTAAAATAAGTTTGTCATTTATATACTGTAGCTTCATGGCATTGTTGTGCTGTTTTATTTTATATGCTTGAAGTATCACTTCGAGTTCTTTTTGCAAATAACTTTTCTGTGATAATGCAGCCAGTTCTCTCTCTTTGGCAACTTCTACAGAATTACGTTTGTTTGCTCCCCAAGTAAGAGGTACTTGTAGAGAAAGAGCTGTACGGGTAATATCCATCTCATCATTATATGCAAGACCAACTGTTACCTGTTTTATAGGGCTATTACGGTAGTTTTTAAGAGCAGTTTGCTTCTTTACCTGCATATCTACTGCTTGAAAATAAGAACTGTTTTGAAATGTTTCTTCTTCAAAAGAGCCAATATTGCCTAATAAGTCAGAGCATAGTGGTTCTTGTAAAGAGTTTAGAGAAAAAATATTAAGTTTTTGTAAACTTTGTTGATATTGACTCTTCAAGTCTAGGAGTACTAGAGTAAGATTTTCTACACTCATTTGACTTCTATAGAGTGCACTTAAATCAAACTCCCCACCTTTAACACCTATTTTAATAAGTTCTACCATTTTCATATCTCTATGGCGTTCATCTTGACGAATGGAAATTTTTCTTTTAAAAAACAGCTATTGATATAGTTTTGATAGACTGCATTTTCTATTTTTGCAGTTTGTAATTTTTCCTCAATACTTAGTGAAAATTTTAGTGTATCTCTATATGCTTCATCATCTCCGAGTAAAAGAGACTTTTGAACACCTACTTGATACTCTAAAACATCTCTATTTTCTATTTTTGAGCTTGTATAGCCAACTTGCCCATTGAGATAAAATCCACTTGAGAGAACTTCACTCTCTTGTGATAATATTTCTGACTTGAGATTATGTAATCGACTCTTGAGTGCATCTGTGTTTTGTAAACGCGACAAGTAGCTTGACAAGTCAGCTACTTCTGTTTTATCTATCTGTGTACTCTTTGCTTCACTTGCATTTAAAATCAGTGCAATAGTAGCAATTAGAAGTATAAACTTCATTTTTTATTCCTTTTAAATTTTATAATATATTGTAATGAGTTAAAATTTAAATAATAGGAGGGTTAAAAAGGGTATTTTTTGAGGTGTATGAGTAAATTTTTTGAGTTGTTTGTATTTTAGAAGAAGAACTATTTTCCAAAGGAAGAGGCATATAAAGCGTTAAAAGCATTGGAGCATGAAAAAAGTAGTGAAGTGCAGACATATCTGTCATTTTGAGATCACTATTATAACTAGTCTCATTTACATAGTGACTAATAGTAGAGCATTCACTATCAAATATATCTATAGTAAAATCATGTAAGACCGAAAAACTAATACTAAAAAAAAGTGCTAGTGTTATGAGGCTGTTTATTTTCATAAGTGGATTATGCCAAAAATAGGTAATGATTAAGCTAATGAAATAAGTAAAACATTTATTTTTAAGATTATTTAATTTAACAGTGAAATTAAATCATTAATAGTGTAAAATTATAGAACTTATTTTCAGGAGAATTACCCTAAATGCTAGATAAATTTTACAAAACACCACAAAAAAGTGCCTATCTTCTCATTTTAATTTTAGCAATTTTATCCACTTTTTATAATGCTGTTTTTCCTTTGCATGGTGATGAGGCTTACTACTGGATGTGGAGTCATGACCTACAGCTTAGTTATTTTGATCATCCTCCGATGATAGCCTACCTTATCTACTTTACAAACTTTATCTCACAAAGTGAATGGGGTATTAGACTTGTTCCTGTTCTCTCTATGACTATCTCTTCGCTTTATCTATACAAACTGACAGCTCTTATTAGTGATGAAAAAACGGCTCTTAATGCAGTGCTTATCATCTCAACAGTGATTTTAACACATGCAGGATATATTTTTGCAACACCTGATGCACCTCTTATTCTTTTTTGGACACTATCTTTATACTACTCATACAAGGCGATATTTGAGGGTAAACTTATTCATTTCGTTTTAGCAGGGCTATTTTTAGGTGCTATGATGATTAGTAAATATTCTGCAATTATGTTAGTACTAAGCATACTTATCTTTATCATCACAAAACGCAGAGACCTCTTTTTAAATCCTTACCTCTATCTCTCAGGTATCATAGCTACTGCAGTTGTTATGCCGATGCTTTACTGGAACTACGAACATGACTGGATAAGTTTTTTATTTCAACTTCATCATGGCTCTAGTGACTCTTATGTTATACAACCTTGGCTTATTTTAGAGTTTGTATCTTCACAGTTTGGTGTTTTTAGCCCTGTCTTTACATGGGTACTTTTTTACTATCTCATCAAAGATAGACTCTACTTTAAAGATGATAAGCTCTACTTTATTGCCCTAAGTGTTGTAGTAATTGTTGGTTTTTTCTTATATAAAAGTTTTTATGTCAGTATGGCACCGAGTTACTCAGGACCTGCTTACATCGGTGGAGCTATTCTTTTAAGTATCATTTTCAAAAAGTATGAACTCAAAAAAACCTTTGCTATTGGTCTAGGTATAGCACTCTTCTTGACCCTGTTGGTACGAGTTGCCCTACTCACTAACCTTCCCCAACTACAGCGTTATATGTACAAGAGTGAAGATGTCGTAAAAAGGATGTACTCCCATGCCAAAGAGGGAGATAAGTTTTATGGGGCTCATCTGACTACTGCTGCATATATTAAGTACTACCTACCTACACATCCAGATACAGATGTTGGGATTGACTCAAGATACTCCTACTACGATATGGTTCGAGATGAAGAGGAGTGGCACAAAGATGGTTTAGTCCTTTGTCGTAATATTAAACGCGAAGCACTACTAAAGAAGTACTATGAAAATGTAGAACTTATAGATACTTATGAGGTTTTAAAAAATAGAATATTTTACACATACAGAGTCTCAAATCCTAAAAAGAAAGAGAAAAATTGAAAGATATTTTAACACTTCTGCGTCCACACCAGTACATAAAAAACCTTTTTATCTTTGCCCCACTCATCTTTGCTTTTAATTTCACACAAAGCAGTATCGTGGATGCATCTCTTGCGTTTATACTCTTCTCACTCCTAGCAAGTAGTGTCTATATTCTCAACGACTATAAAGATATAGAAGAGGATAAAAAACACCCTAAAAAATGTTTGCGTCCTCTTGCCTCTGGTGCTATCTCCAAAAAGACTGCTCTTTTACTCTTTTTTAGTTTAAGTTTTCTTGAGTCTCTTTGCTGCGTTTATCTACTCTCAAGCACTTTTTCTTGTTCTTGTAGCTTACTTTATTTTAAACATCGCCTACTCTTTCAAACTCAAACATATCGCCATAGTAGATATTTTTATCATCGCAACTGGTTTTGTGCTGCGTTTGTTTGCAGGGGCACAAGTCACAGACACCACTCTCTCCATGTGGATAATCATCATCACTTTTTTACTTGCCATCTTTTTAGCACTAGCGAAACGCAGGGATGATGTTTTGCTCTCCATAGAAGGCAAAGAGACACGAAAAAACATAGATGGCTACAACCTAGAGTTCGTAAACGCAGCCATGGTTCTCATGAGTGGAGTTGTCATACTTAGCTACTTACAGTACACAGTTTCACCAGAAGTCATAACGCGAATAGGCAGTGAGTATCTCTATCTCACAACTCTTTTTGTCATCCTCGCCATACTGCGTTATATGCAGATAACATTTGTAGAACAGCAGAGTGGAAGTCCAAGTAAAATTGTTCTTCACGACACTTTCATAAAAATCACACTCATCTTGTGGCTTCTTAGTTTCATAGCCATAGCAAAGTTTTTATGATAGCCCTACGTTATGTCATTTTTGCTATCATCTCAACTATAGTAAATCTATTTTTCAGTGGTTGAGCTTTTTTTCTTTACAGTGGTTTTTTATCACTCTACATCGCAATGTTTTTTGGCACATTAGCAGGTTTGGTGTTAAAATATATACTAGATAAAAAATATATCTTCTTCTCATGAGACAAAAAGTGCAAAAGATAATGGTAAAAAGTTTCTACTCTACTCCCTAATGGGAGTTTTTACAACCTTTATATTTTGGGGTTTTGAGATTGGCTTTGATTATGCCTTTGAGAGTGAAAATGCAAAGTACTTAGGTGCTATAATTGGTCTAGCTATAGGATACATAGTCAAGTACAATTTAGATAAAAAGTTTGTTTTTAAGAACTAAAATCTTTTTGTTTAACTTAAAAAAACCTTTTAAAAATTTATTTATCTCTTTAGTTACTGCTTTTACAGCCTCTTTTTCAATTAACTTCTGTGCATCTATCCCAACATCAGGGGAGTTAACATCTCCTTTAAGTGTAATTACAAGAGGATTTCCATTTGCATTTATATCAATTTTAGAGTTGATATTTTTTGTTTTAGAGTTAAGTCTTGTGTTTTTAGTGACAATTGATGAACGGTTAGATTTTAGGTTCATTGAGACAAGCATATTTTCTCTGTTTATATCTGCATTTAGATCACCTTTAAATATCTCTTTGTACATATCTGTTTTTCCATACTTCTTTACTAGGTCTAAAACAGAGTTTTTTGTAAACTTACCATCTGATAGCCTTGCCTTCATTACACCTTTCTCTTTGGCAATATTATAATCCATAGTACCATTTAAAGATGATTTGAAAATCTTTGGATATATTAACATATCTAAAATCTCTAGTGTTTTAAGTCCTTTCATATCTGCATGAAAGTCATCATTATGTAGTGTGGCATCAAGAACTCCACCAACGACATTTGAATGTGCTGTAAAGTCTAAATCTTTATCTTTTTGAGTTCTCCATTTGCAGTAATCGAACCTTTCATATGTCTCTCTGTCAAGAAAAAAAGCTTATCTAAATTTAAGACCTTAAGCTTATAGTCACTCAACAAGGAAGCATTTTCAATATTAAATCTAGCCCTAGCAATATCAAGAGTTAGAAGGTTGGAGTTAAAGTCAACTTTTGTATCTGCAAGGTCTCCTTTTAGAGTAGTTGTCGTTTTCATGTCAAAACTAGTGTATGACATCGGGGATGAAAACTCATAAGCCTTAGTCATATATTTTGAATCTACTACACCCTGCTTTAGACTACTTATAACCGTTCCTTTTAGTCTGCCACTTTTCACATTTGGTATATCTACGTTAAGGGAAATAATTCCATCAGCATAGTGGGGCTGTTTGAGCATATAGAGCACTTTTTTTAATTTTAAATTTTTCATACTTGCTTTAAGACTTGCAGGTTTAAAATTATTCAAAACTGCACTAAATGATGTATCGGATGAAGCAAAGTCACTTTTTCCATCTACTAAAAGTTTTTTCTTATCTCCCAGCACATTACCATTTAGCCTAAAAGAACCTCTCACATCTGCAGAAGTTATAGGTTTTAAAAGTGCTAACTCTTTAACATATACACTATACTTTAAATCCATTTTCATGCTATCAGGCTCTACACTTCCAGAAGAATTTAATTTTGCTAAGTTAGAGAGAAATGCTGTTTTATACTCAATATTTTTTCCCTTTAAATCTACATGCGTACTAGAACTAAATGTAGTCTTTATATCCTTCGAGTTAATAAAACCATTTTTCAAGTCAATATCTAAAAATCCTGCTAAATTTTTAAGGTCTAGTGATGTTAACTTTACATTTACATCTAAGTCAGATTTAGCAAAATTCGGCTGACCTAGCATATATAAAATCTTTTGCAGTTTTGCTCCTTTTATAGTAGCTAAAACACTCTGTGGCTGAAACTCTTTTAGAGCAACTTTATATGTGGTGTCGCTACCACCTATGTCAGAAGTACCCTTTACAAGCATACTTTTTTTAGTTCCAAGCACTATCCCCTTAGTTTTAAAAGCTCCACGAAGAGCTGCCCCTGTTATAGGTTGTAAAACTGCTAGCTCTTGTATATCTACACCATATTTTATATCTATTGAGAGTGGTTGAGGGATTATTTTTCCACCTGAAGTTATATTTGCAAGATTTGAGTTTAACTTATAGGCATAGTCTATATCATCACCATGAAGTTTTGCATCTAGATTTAAAACAAATGAAGTTTTCGGAAGAGTTATATTGAAGTCTTTTTTCATTAATGCTGTATCTATTTTCGCATTTATTGTCTTTAAAAGAATATCTCCATCTAGTTTATGCGGTGTAATGTTTTTAAAGTTTACATCAAGGTTCACCTCTGCACTAGCATAAGCACTCTGTCCGCCAAGACGAAGAAGAGAAGCTAAGTCCGTGCTTTTGCACTTTAGCTATTATGGAAGTTGGGTCTAAATTTGTAAGTTCTATATGGTAAGTAGTATCACTTTTAGCAATATCACTTAAACCATCCACTTCTATAAATGCCATATTCCCCTTTACTTTTCCCTCAGTAAAGATACGACCAACTAATGGTGCATTTGTTAAGTTCTTTAACTCTTCAACAGCTTCAAAGTTTACTCTATATGCGATATTAAAAGCCTGTGAGAAGAGTGAGTAGTTTCCTATTAGTGTTACTTTATTACTTTTACTCAACTCTAAAACTATCTCAAAATCACTCATACTCAATGTAAAAGTACTTAATTTAGCATCTAGTTTTGTAGCCTCTCGTATCTCAGACTCTATCTTTTGTGCCACTATACCATTACCAAACACCGTAAACGCAATAGTATATATTGCCATTAAAATAACTAAAATAAAACTACCCATCCATACAAAAAACTTCATAAAATTTCCTAATTAATATACTTACTCAATTGTGCCATATTTATTCTAACAAATAGGCACTTTAAGTATAATTTTTAAATATCATGTCCTACTGATATCTTTCCATAACTCTTGAGCTTCAATAAAATCAATCTTATGTTTTGACTTATTTGTAATACTTTTATTTTTATCAAATCCATTTTAAAACTTGACATTTATAAACCAGACTCTTAGTTTTGTGTTTGAATTTAATAGTAATCTAATTCCTTTAGTCTTTCTCCATATTTCATAAGTTATAATAATAAAAATCGAGGTAATTATTATGCTTAGTGATAATATGACAATCCAACTTAACAAACAACTCAACAGAGAGTTTTACTCATCTTACCTTTATCTTGCTATGTCTGCTTGGTGTACACATGCGGGCTATAAAGGTGCTGCTTCATGGTTTATCATTCAGCATGAAGAAGAGAGGGTACATGCATTTAAAATATACAACTATCTATTGGGTCAAGGAAGTAAAATAGAACTTCATGATGTAAAAAATCCACCAATAGAATACACCTCACTATTAGAATGTTTTCAAAATAGTTTAGCTCACGAACAAAAAATGTCACACTCACTTAATGAACTCTGTGACCTGTCCAACCAAGAAAAAGATCATGCTACTTATGGATTTCTTCAGTGGTTTGTTCAAGAGCAGGTAGAAGAAGAGTCAAGTGTTTTAGATATTGTCTCAAAATTAAAACTTATTAGTGATGGTAATGGAATTTTTCTACTTGATTCTCAACTCTTACAAAGACAAGCAGGTACACAAGAGGTAAAATAGTTATGAAAATAAGACTTTGTAAAAAGTTCCCAAAAGTAAAAAAATTAGTAAAAAAAATTGCATTAAGTACTCCAAATGCAGAAATTAAAATAAAGTCTTGTATAGGAATGTGTAAAATTTGTAAAACAGAAGTTTCCGCTCTTGTAAGTGGAGAGAAAATACATAAAAAAACTATTAAAAAGTTTATAAAAGAGATAGAAAAAGGCTGAAACAAGGGTTTCAATCCTTATTAGAGGGTGTAAGTCTAAGGTGGATATTGAACACCTTCATTTTCAATTTGTTAGACTTTTAGTAAACTTCTTTTCCGTGAGCAATTCTAATCAGAGTAATAACTAAAATATCATTCTCTTTGAGATACACTATCCTATAGTTTCCAGCTTTTTTTCGAAATTTTCCTTTGTGCTTGCCTTTTAAAGCTTTATCGGTAGAGAAATCTCCTACTTCAAATCCTTAATTTTTTCAAAAATTAGTTTTTGATTTTGTTCGATGTATCCTTTTGTATCTACATTGTACTACAAAATTTAATAACATTCAAGTGGTGTTTAACGGTGAATCTAGCATCTTTAGTGTTTAGCTTCGATTGTTATGTGTTTAAATTTTTAAAAGTGGACTTTCATCACCTGACCCCTATTTAGCATTTACACAGCTGGTTTTGTAATCTAAAAGACCTTCGGATAGGTATATGCAGTTGATTATGTAAATTTCTTATCATTTCAATAGTTAGTTTTCTTTTTTGTTTAATATCTCTGAAACTCTAGATTTACTGCCAACTATGGAAATTAAATCTTTTGTTTTAGACCCTCTTGTTCCATTCTAAATTTTATTGCTTCTATAGGGTCTGGAGATTCTATTTTGTAATGTTGTTCCTCATAGGCTTCAACTAAAGTTGTAAGTACTTCTAACTCATCCATTTTGGGTGTATTGGGTTTAGCATCCATTAGACTTTCAATATAGCTTAATGTATAAGTATAATCTCTCTTCATTTTTAATAGGTTTGATATTCATTTTATAGCTCCTCAATATTTATTTTATCAGAGTTGTTTATGTGTTCCAATAAACTTAATAAATACACATTTTGCATAATAGTTTATTGTAACTATTAATCTGTATTTGTTCCCTTGCTATATTAAAGACAACTTTTTGTATCTCCAACAGTCACTAGCATTCCTATACATTTTTTTAATCCTATTGAGATTATTCCAATCAAGTTTTAGAACTTCTATGCCAAGATTCTAAAGCATTCTTACTATCACGATATTTTGTGAGTGCTCATAAAAATCTTTTAGTGTTTCTTTGAAATTATTCTCATGGAAGTATTGTATAGTAGTTCCCATTAAGGGAACTTTAATTATATGAAGTAAAATTATTTGAGTGTATGGTTAACGGTTGATAGCCAATAAATTTCCGCTAGGTAATTTATTGGCTACTCTGTTTTGTTAGAATACAATTCATTTAAAATAGAAATATATATCTATTTGACACTCGTTGTTACTTCATTGTATGCCATTTCTAATATCATGCCTTCAATTTGTTTATTCCCAGTTAATGGACATAGTTTACTATCCATATACTTTGTATTTTTTGTTAATTTTACTAATATCATTTTCCAAAAATTTAATAAAATTTTTATTGCTTTTAAATCATTACACTGTTTACAACTTGGAATTATATTTCTAATCTATGTTCTTAAATATTTTTTATTTATTGGTATAGCATAAGTTCCATAATTAAGTTGGTTTTCTGATTACAATAAGCACATTTATCTTCAAAATATTGTTTTGTTTCTTGCCAATCGTTCTGATTGAATGATTCATACCCTAAAGTTACTTAAAAATATTTCTAACTAAGGCATTTGAAGAGTTACCCATTACTTCCTCTAAACCTACTATTTTTAGGGAGATTTTATATGATGTTTAATTTTTTCTTCTATATGTAGATATTCTTTTTCCAATTCTTCTTTGTAGAGATTTTTTTTAAAAATAAGATATGACTTAAAATTAGAGCGATTTTTTTCATACCAATCATTTAACAATCGCCTTTCCTCTTATAATATATGTTTGTGACCAAAAGCGAGAATGTCTTCATGTTGGAGATATTAAAGACATTTCTTTATAAAAAGGGATAATTTATATCAAAAGTTTTTCACAATAAACTGCATTAGATAAGTTGAAGAGAAATTCTTGATGGTCTATTGCTTCACAATAATGATAATTTTGCATATGTAGGTTGTAATTTACCTTATTTTCATTATCATCCTCCTTTAATCTAATTATTTCCTTTTCTGTCCCAATATTTCAGTACCAATATATCTGTACAAGTTTGTCAAAAATTACATAAATACCCCATCTGGTGATTATTTTTACAGTTCTATTATGTGAATATATATATTTTAGGAAAAGAATTGTCCTCGACAAAACCCTTCTTTTTCAATATCATCTATCGTGATATAGAATGGAAAATTATTATTAAGTATTTCAGAACAATAACCATTATCCATTAAATTTTCAAATTCAGAGAGATTTTTCTCAGAGTATTGGTTGATTTTATTGAGATAATTTTATAATCTGCATATCTTCACAATTTCCTTTTGTTCTAACTATGAAGGAGCTCCATTAAGTTATAGTTCAGAAAATTCGCTTGCGATTTTCTGGAGTATAGCTTGATGTGGGACTCCTGCCTTTTGTTGTATGTAGCGTAGCGGAATACGACAAATGGCTGGTGACCCGTTTAGGGCTCAGCTTCGCCGTTGTAAGTCTCCGCTCCGCGGGAACTTACAACTATTTATTCAACGAACATTATATACACATCACCCTTAAAAGCAAACAATAACACACATAAAAAGTGTTCCCTTGTCTTTTTCATGAAGTCCCTATTATAGGGATAGTTATTATTTTTTATAAGCTACAATAAAGAAAAACATCTCTGAAACTTAAGAAAAAAGTGTGCTATTAACACTGAAATATCCATTATATGAACATAAATGAGTGTTAATTGTCACTATAACGGAGTAAAAGAACATAATGTTCCTTAAATGAAATCAAAATCTCAACATACTTTAGATACAATTATATAAAATATTTAATCAATTTTAAGGACTAAACTGTGAGTTTACAAAGTTGGGGGATGTACCCACTCGTTGAAAATGAGACTCTAGAGTTTCAAAGTGAAGCTGAGCTTAGTAAAGAGCTCCATGATGCAGATGAACTTATAGCTTATGGGAATGGTCGTAGTTATGGGGATAGTGCATTAAATGAGACTCTTGTTTACACCAAACCTTACAACTATTTTTTAGATTTTGATGTAGCGGAGGGGCTTTTGCATATCCAAGCGGGTGTTTTACTCTCTGAGATACTCGAAGGTGTAGTCAAACATGGCTGGTTTTTAAAGGTCACACCTGGGACTAAACTTATCACAGTTGGTGGAGCTATCGCCTCTGACATACATGGAAAAAACCATCATGTTGAGGGGTGTTTTAGTGAGTGTGTCGAAGAGTTTACTCTTATGCTCGCTAATGGCACTGTACAAACTGTCAAAAAAGGCGAAGAGCTGTTTCTTGCTACTTGTGGAGGAATGGGTCTCACCGGAGTCATCCTCACAGCAAAAATCAGACTTAAAAAGATAAACTCACAGTACATAAACCAGACAACCATCAAAACCAAAAACCTTAAAGAGACTTTCGCTGCGTTTGAAGAGTACAGCTCACTTCCCTATAGTGTAGCATGGATAGATTGTCTAGCCAAAGATGAAAATATCGGAAAATGTCTTCTAATGGTTGGAGAGTTTGCAGATGATGGCGACCTCAGATATAAGCCAAAATCAAAACTCAACATCCCTTTTAACTTTCCCTCTTTTGCTCTTAACACCCTGAGTGTAAAAGCCTTTAACTGGCTCTACTACAAAAAATCTCCTGCTGGTGTTTCTCACCAAAGAGTTCATTTTGATAGTTTTTTCTATCCGCTTGATAGCATTAGAAACTGGAACCGTATCTATGGTAAAAATGGTTTTACACAGTACCAGTTTATACTGCCAAAAGAGTCTAGTTTTGATGGACTCCAACGCATACTAGATAAGATTTCAAAGAGTGGTAAAGGTTCATTTTTGGCTGTACTCAAACTATATGGCAAAGAAAATGAAAACTATCTCTCTTTTCCTATAGAGGGCTACTCTCTTGCACTTGACTTTAAGATAGAAGAGGGACTTTTTGAGCTTTTAGATGCGCTTGATGAGATAGTTGTGGAGTGTGGTGGTCGCATTTACCTTACAAAAGATGTTCGTATGAGTCAAGAGACTTTTGAGAGTGGATATGAAAAGATAGAACTATTTAGAAAGTTTAGAAAAGAAAATAGTATGAGTGAGAAATTCAACTCACTACAAAGTAAAAGGTTGGGATTATGAGTTATGTTTTAATAGTTGGAGCAAAGAGTGATATAGCAAAAGAGCTTGCTCGCGTTTATGCTAAAAATGGATACAACTTGTATCTTGGAGCAAGAGAGGCAAGTGAACTTGAAGCGTTTAAAACTGACTTAGAGGTTCGTTCATCTATAAAAGTAGCACTTATCGAGTTAGATATTACTGATTATGATAGTCATCAGGGTATCTATGAGAACTTAGATGAAAAACCTTTAGGTGTGATAGTGGTGAGTGGTTACATGACAGAGCAGTACAAGGCTGAGAAAGAGTGGAGCGAAACACTCAACACCATAAATGTAAACTACACAGGAGCCGTAAGTCTTTTAAATATCATAGCAAATGACTTTGAAGAAGAAAAACGAGGCTTTATCGTAGGTGTGAGTTCTGTAGCAGGCGATCGTGGTCGTAAAACAAACTACATCTACGGTAGTGCGAAGGCTGCGTTTAGTGCATATCTCTCAGGACTTAGAAATAGACTTTATGAGAGTAATGTCTCAGTACTCACAGTAAAACCAGGTTTTGTAAATACAAAAATGACAGAGGATTTAGCTCTTCCTGAGAGACTTACAGCAGAGCCAATAGAAGTAGCAGAAGATATTTTTAAGGCTCAACAAGCTGGAAAAAATATACTCTATACAAAATGGATATGGCGATATATCATGCTAATCATCACAAACATTCCTGAGTTCATCTTTAAAAAACTAAGCATATGACAAAAACATACGAAAAAGAGATAAAAATTGTAGGGCTTATTCTCTTTTGTAAGCTTATCATACTCGCACTTATTCCTCTGACTGGAGATGAGGCTTACTTTATAAAGTGGGCATCGCATCTCAGTAGTGGTTACTATGACCACCCTCCTATGGTTGGCTGGCTTATATACCTTATGAGTTTTATCAGTGAAGATATTATATTTTTTAGACTTTTCTCCTTTATGGCGGCCATTACAGTTGCGTTTAGTATCTACAAGATAGCCCTACTCTACATTGACGAGAACAAGGCATATCTACTTTTTTTACTCTTTTTAGCATCACCTGTAGATATTTTAATGTCACTTTTTACAAACGACATCCCTCTTGTACTCTTTGGAACATTAGGAACACAGTTTTTTCTCTACTCTTTAAAGAAAGAGCAAACTATAAAGTATGCAATTTTTTCTGGTCTATTTTTAGGGGCTGCATTTCTAAGTAAATACTTCTCAGTATTTCTTTTTTTCTCACTCTTTGTTTTTGCCATTTCAGTCTATAAAACGAGAGCCATTAAAACCCTACTCATAGCGATACCCATAGTTCTTTTAGCCATAGCACAAAATATGTACTTCAACTATAACTGCTGCTGGAACAACATCATGTTTAACTTTTTTGCTCGCACTGAGAGTCACTATAACTTTGAGACTTTTTCAAACTTTATTTTAAACCTTCTTTATGTTGTCACTCCGTGGGCATTTTGGTTTTTGTACAAAAGTAGAAAAAACTTTGTCAAGAGTGAGCTACTTATACTTGTCTCGCTTATTTTAGGTGTGATGTTTGTAGTCTTTTTTATGGTTTCACTCAAAAACCTTATGGGTATTCACTGGTTTATACTCTTTATCCCTTATATCTTTTTACTTTTTGCATTTTTAGATGATAAGTACCTGCATAAACTCTTTAAATTTAATGCTATCTTTACCTTTATCCATATAGCTATTTTACTACTTGTTTTAACAGCTCTGCACCTCCTTCCAAACTCTGTTTTTAAGTCGAGTTACTATTATGAAGATGCAGTACTAAGTTCAAATATGAAAAAAACCTGCAAGATACTAGATGAGCAGTATGGAGATAAAAAACTCTTTAGTACAGGCTATACAAACTCTGCGATGTTTAACTACTACTGCAAAAAAGATATGCCGATGATATTTAGCAACTCTGTTTTTGGTCGTATGGATGATAAACTTGTAGATGTTCGCACCCTAAAAGAGACAGACTTCTATATCTTTAACAACCGTGAGATAAAAAAGGGTGACTACTCTAATGTTTGTGATGATGTCAATATAGAGAGTTTTAAGATGCAAGATGCTGCGTTTTATGTGGCTGAGTGTAGAGGATTTGATTATGCTAAGTACAAAAAACACTACCTCGACATACAAAAAAAGAAGTTCTATGACATACCTGCATGGCTACCACAAGGAAAATGTTACTTTAATGAGAGATACTATTAGTAGATGAACTTAGTACTTTTTGATTTTGATGGGACACTCACAACAAAGGACTCTTTAGGAGAGTTTATCAAGTTTGCCGTAGGCACTCCTAGCTACCATACTAAACTCATCCTCTTCTCTCCCATCTTCATACTTTATAAGTTAAGGCTGATGAACAACTCCTATGCAAAAGAGCTTCTTTTTAGACTCTACTTTCACAAAACAGATGAGCAAACATTTAAAAAAATAGCTATAGAGTATGGTGAGAAAAAAGTGTATGAAGATTCTTAGAGAAGATATATATGCAAAGTTTTTAGAGCATATTAAAAATGGAGACAGAGTTGTCATCGTTTCAGCCTCAATGAGATGCTGGCTAGAGCCTTTTGCGACAAAACATAAGGTAGAACTTCTTTGTACTGAGCTAGCTTTTAAAGATGGCAAATTCACAGGTCACTTTGCAACCCCAAACTGTCATGGAGAGGAGAAGTTAAGACGTGTAAAAGCACATCTAAACTTAGATAACTTTCAAAAGATATACACCTATGGCGATAGTAGCGGGGATGATGCCATTTTAGCTATCGCAGATGTTGGGGTAAGAGTTAAATAGTCTTCAGTACTCTCTTAATCCAAATCTAGTTTAAGCCCACGACTCTTCGCAATTCGTTCAAGCATCGCATTAAGGTTACCAGTTGAGCGTATCTCTATGACAGCACTTACCACTCCATGAAGTGAAACATAGCACATATATTCATTCATATTTTCACAACCATACTCTTTTACATTTTTTTCTATCACTGCGTTTTGTGCTTCAGTGACACTAAAACTTAGCTCAACAGAAGCTTCTTGGCTTAAAGTTTCTCTGTTTTTGATAGAAAACTTTTGTGTTTTAAGTGCTACTACTTTGACATATGAGGAGATGTCATCAAAGCCATTCTCTCGCATTCGTAGTTCAATAGTCTCTTTTTGTGAGGGTGTTACATTAAAGTTTATAATTATTTTGTTCATAAATTTATTTTATCCTCTTTAGACTTAAAAATCAGATGAAGTCCTTAGCCAAAAGAAACCCCAACTTAAGCGACAAAGTAGTTCTAGTATTAGGCAGATTTTCACAGGACTAGCTTTGCTAATCCCAGGAATCTAACGACATAATAGGACCTATATGCTTATCGCCCATAAGGAAAGCTAAGAACTTGTTAATCATAATTTTCAACTGAGAATAATACTCATATGAAAAATATCATCAAACTAATCATTACTATAGCTATTTTTTACTTTCTTTTTAAGAACATCGACTTTGTAGAGTTTAGCAAAATCCTCTTCAACTCTCATGGTGGTTGGATAGCCGTTGCCCTATTTATGCAACTTATCTCTACCTATTTAGCTGCATATAGATGGTTCAAAATATCACAACTTTTAGTTTTTAAAGAGCGAGTCTCTCTTTCTATGTCCAAAGCTACTTTAAGGGAACTTTTTTCAACCAAGTACTTCCATCTAGTATTGGTGGGGATGCTGTTCGCATCATCGACTTGACACGTAAAGAGTATGATAAAAAAGAGGCTTTTTATGGTGTGTTTGTAGATAGGGTAGTAGGACTTGTCGGTCTTTTAGTGCTTAACCTTCTTGCAACACTCATCTTTTTTGGTACTTTTGATAACGACTTCTCTTTACTCATCATCTATTATTACACTCTCAGGTATAACAGGGTTTGCTCTACTTTTTCAACTCCATAGACTCACCTTTTTAACAAATATAAAATTTTTAAACCTTTTTGTGCGTTTAGCAAATAGACTCAATGCTCTTTATGCCTCGCGTTTACTACTCATCAAACACATTAGTATCTCAGTAATTGTGCATTTTTTCTCAGTACTTACGATGTATGCTCTCTCTTTAGCTCTGAGCTTAGAGTTGAGCTTTCAAACACTTCTTATCGCAGTTCCCCCTGTATTTTTACTTACTATCGTACCTATATCCTTAGCAGGATGGGGTGTTCGTGAGGGTGCTATGATAGGGATATTTATGCTCGTTGGAGCAGATCAGACCAAGGTACTCGCTATGAGTATTCTTTACGGTTTACTCCTTATTTTAAGTGCCACTCCAGGTGCTTATTTTTGGATAAAAAGCAAAAAAGCAACATAACAAACAAGGATTTATAACAATGAATGTAGACACAATGAGACATATAGACTATTTTGCAGGGGTACCCCTTGTTTTTGCTTCAACACTTGTTAAAAAAACAGTTGATTTTTTTATGCCTCCAAAAGAGAAAAAGGCTAAAAATGTTCTTCTTATAGAACTCTCAGAGATGGGAAGTGCAATTTTAGTTGACCCTGCTATGCGTAAACTCAAAGAAAATATTGAGGGGGAACTCTACTTTGTTATCTTTTCTAAAAATAAAGCCTCACTCCAACTTTTAGGTACAGTAAAAGAGGAGAATATTTTTACTATTGATGAAGATGGTTTAGTAGGAATTGCAACAAGTACCCTGCGTTTTTTCAAGTGGTGTCGAGACAAAGAGATTGACTCTGTTATCGACCTTGAGCTTTTTTCTCGTTTTACTGCATTTTTAACACTAGGAAGTGGTGCACTCAACCGTGTTGGCTTTCATGCTTTTCACAATGAAGGTCTCTACAGAGGTGACCTACTTACTCATAAGGTAGCCTACAATGCACACCAACATATAGCAAAAAACTTTATAGCACTTGTTGATGCCCTACTTTCTGAGACAAAAGAGCTTCCCTATCTCAAACGTATCATTGCAGATGATGAGATACAAATCGCTAAAGCAACTATTTGTGAAGAGGAACAAGCTTCTATCATCGCTACAGTCTCTAGTATGTATGAAGGTTTTGATAGAGAGAAAAATCATATAGTTTTAGTAAACTCAAATGCCTCAGACCTCTTACCACAAAGAAGATGGGATAGAGAAAATTATGGTGAAGTTATCAAAAAAATGCTTAGTGCAAATGAAAATGTTGTCGTACTTCTTACAGGAGCACCTTCTGAGAAAGATGGAGCGCAACTTCTCACTGATTATGTAAATGACAAACGCTGTATCAACTTTGCTGGTGGAGTAAAGTTTTTAGAACTTCCTGCTCTGTACTCTGTCTCTGCGTTTATGCTTACAAATGACTCTGGACCTGCACACTTTGCTTCCATAACTGATATGCATACCTTTGTTATCTTTGGTCCTGAAACACCTGCACTGTATGGCTCACTCGGTCCGACAACTCCTATCTATGCTGGTATGAGTTGTTCTCCTTGTGTCTCAGCTTCTAACCATCGTAAAACACCATGTACAGACAACCAATGTATTAAAATCATAACTCCTGAGTGGGTATTTAACACACTAAAATTTAAACTAGATGCACTTAGCTAGCAGGGAGCATCGCCCTCTTCTTTACTTTATCTTTTTTGTCGCTGCGTTTAGGCTACTTGTTGCACCTCACTTAGGTTTAGGTGCAGATGAAGCACACTATCTTATCTATGCACTAAACCTAGACTGGAGCTATTTTGATCATCCTCCTTTAGTTGGATGGGTACAGTATCTCTTCACTTCTATTTTTGGCATAAATGAGCTTGGGGCAAGAATTAGTGCTATCACTATTGGTTTTTTCACCTCTATCTTTGTCTATAAACTCATTTATCAGATAGACTCAAATGCAAAACTAGCATTTATCTCCATTGTAGCACTCAATGCGATGTTCATTTTTAATGCACTCTTTTTAATGCTAATGCCAGATACTCTACTCTTTTTTCTAATAGTGCCTATTATCTTCGCTGTAAATGCTATCTCAAAAGATGATAACTGTAAAAACTGGTTTATACTTGGGGTTCTGCTTGGTTTAGCAGGTCTTTCAAAATATACAGCTATTTTATTTATTCCACCTATTATTCTTTATTTTCTTATAAAAAAGCAGTATAAACTTTTTCTCTCACCCAAACTCTTTATAGCACTCTTTAGTGCTCTTTTCATCATAAGCCCTGTCATATACTGGAATATACAAAATAACTGGATGAGTTTTAGCTACCAAAGTAACCATGTTATAGGCTCGTCACACATAAACTGGCAAGGGTTTGCACAATCTTTAATCGCTCAAATCATAGCCTATAATCCTTTTCTCTTTTTCACCGCATTTTATGGTCTCTACTCTGCGTTTAAGTCAAAGAATGATATTTTGTTTATTTCAGCACTCTTTGGAGCAACACTTCTTCTCTTTTTTACCTACACGAGTTTATATAAAACTGCCCTACCACACTGGTCAGCACTCTTTTATCTTCTTTTTGTACCTATTGGAGTCTATTATCTCTACCAAAAATCTCTCTCTTGGAGAAGATACTTCAAGTTTGCTATTACATTTGGACTTCTCCTCTCTACTCTTCTCTACATAGAGATAGCGACAAAAATCATCCCCCTTCCTGATGAGAACTCCATTCAGCTTGATGTATATGGCTTTGAGAAAATTATGAAAGAGGCAAATGCACAGATAAAAGACCCTAAAAAAGAGGCTATAGGCATAACACTGTGGACACTAGCCTCTCGTGCTATAGTTTATAATGAACACTACGACTCAGAAGTCTATCTTTTAGATGATAGATTTGATCAGTTTGATATTTGGGAGAAACAAAGTCCTCTCTCAAAAGATATGATAGTTATAGATATAAACTTTGCACATAAAGATATACAAAAATATATGAAGTGTGATAGTGTCAAAAAACTAAGCTCTTTTAAACTTTTAGAGAGTAATAAAACAGATAATATCACACTCTATAAATGCACAAACTATCAAGGCATACGATGATATTTTCACGACTACAGTTAACTCTTTTTACAATTGTCACACTTTTACTCATACTACTCTCTTACTTCTACATAGATAAAACAGTTTCTCTGTATTTTATAGAACATGCACAGACTTATAAGGCATTTGGTAAAACAGTGAGTAAACTCGGTGAGTCGCACTGGTACATAGGAATAGCTCTTATAGGATTTTTTTACTACAAGTTTATAAAAACAAATGAGCTTTATAAACAGAGATTTCTCTTTTTACTCTATGTTAATCTCTTCTCAGGAATTATAAGTGTCATAGCTAAGATGCTCATAGGACGTCTTCGCCCTTGGAAGTTAGAAAATGGTGGGGATGGTTTTGGTTTTTTAATATCACAAAACCCTGACTTTTCACTCCTCGAAAACATCAACTATCAAATAAGTATGACACTTCAAGACTCTACTCACTACACCTCATTTCCATCAGGGCATACCACAACAAGTGTGAGTGTTTTTACCTTTATGATGATACTTTTTCCTAAACAATATTACATTTGGATACCCATTACACTACTTGGTGTGAGTGCTAGGATTTTGGCAAATGACCACTTTATCAGTGATATTCTTGCAGGAATGCTACTTGGTGTGCTAAGCACTCTCTTTATCTACTCTAAAATGAAGGACAAAATTGAAAAAAATTATTAAAAGAGTTTTACTCACCCTCCTCGCCTTAGTTATTCTCTATGGCATTGGACGTTTTATTGATGTAGCCTATGGTTCATGGCAATTTGTTGAGCGCCAACCCTATTTAGTTGCACAAACGCAGACTTCTATGCGTGTAAAGTGGCAGACACCCGAGAGTGAAATAGGAAAAGTAGTCTATGGCTTAACACCTAAAACTTTAACAAATGTTTTATATGAAGCAGTTGGCTCAAAAAAACACTCTATCACTATACCTAAACTCAAAGAGTGTACGCAGTACTATTATAAAGTTATCTCTACTTCACTCAATATTGATAATAATGGTAGGAGTTTTAAAACACTCTGTCAAGAGAAACAAAACCAGAGACTTTGGGTTATAGGCGATAGTGGACAACTTGGAGCAAAGCAAAGAGAAGTTTATGCACAGCTCTATAAATACATCAAAAATGATTATGCAGAGTTAGATATGTGGCTACTTTTAGGGGATAATGCCTACTCAAGTGGTACACAAAAACAGTTTAACAAAACACTCTTTAAACCCTTTATAGAACTTGTCAAACGCTACCCTGCATGGGCAGTTGCAGGAAATCATGATGCACGACGCTGGGCATTTTATGATATATTTGATTTTCCATCAAATGGCGAGGCTGGAGGAGTACCCTCAGGTCACGAAGAGTTTTATGCTGTTGAAGATGCTAACTTACACCTCGTTATACTTGATAGCGAGACTATAGACCGTTCAAGTGATGGTGAGATGGCTCAGTGGTTACGAAGGGATTTAGCTGCAAATAAAAAACCTTGGGTCATCGTTGCGTTTCATACACCACCATATAGCGATGGGGGGCATAAGTCAGATAACTGCTGGGATAGCCGTGGGAGACTCTGCGATATGCGAGAGACTTTTGTGCCAATCTTTGATGAGTTTGGAGTGGACTTAGTTCTTAGTGGTCATTCCCATGGCTATGAGCGCTCAAAACTCATCATAAACCATCTAGGAAAAAGTGATACCTTTAGTGATAAAAATATAGTTCAAGATAGAAAAACAGACTATACAAAATCTTATACAAAGAAAAAAAATAGTGGTACTATCTATCAAGTTTGTGGCTCATCTGCTAAACTCGATGGTGCAACTTACAATCATCCTGCACTTCCATACTCACTTCATGAGATGGGTTCACTCATAATAGAACTATCGCCAACGACACTTACATCTAAGTTTTTAAATATTAATGGTAAAATTGCAGATGAATTTAAAATAACAAAAACAATCGGAGATAATGATGAAAGATAAGATAAGTATAATAATTTTAGCTGCTGGAAAAGGGAGCCGTATGAAGTCGCCAAAGGCTAAGGTTCTGCACTCTATTAGTGGAAAACCTATGCTTTACCATATAATCAAAGCTTCCCAAGAACTCTCAAATGACATAAGTGTTGTTATCGCTCATCAAAAAGAAGAAGTTCAGGCTCAAATGGAATCATATTTTGATGATATAAACTTTGTAGTCCAAGATGCTAAAAACTTTCCAGGAACAGGAGGAGCTATGAAAAATGTTACTCCAAAAAATGAAAAAGTTTTAGTGCTTAATGGAGATATGCCTCTTATCACAGCAGAGGCCTTGCAAGGTTTTTTAATACAGATGCTGATGTTATTATGTCTATTTTTGACTTAAAAGACCCAAGTGGTTATGGTCGTGTCATAATTAATGAAAACAATCAAGTACAGTACATAGTAGAACAAAAAGATGCAAATGCTGAGGAACTTCTCACAACGACTGTAAACGCAGGGATATATGCTTTTTCTAAGGCTGTCATAGAGAAGTATATCCCCCTACTTTCAAATGATAATGCTCAAAAAGAGTACTACCTTACAGACCTCGTAGCTATGGCTAAAAAAGATGCTTTGAGTATAGCACCTTTACTTGTAGATGAGGAGCATTTTAAAGGTGTAAACTCTAAAGTTGACCTCAGTGACTCTGAAGAGATAATGCAAAGACGAATTAAAAACCACTGGATGAGTACAGGTGTAATCATGCAACTTCCATCAACGATTTATATCGAGTCAAGTGTTACTTTTGAGGGTGAATGTATAGTTGAAAATGGCTGTCGCTTCACTGGAGAGACCTTGATAAAAGAGTCCCATATTAAGGCTCACTCTGTTATAGAAGATAGTATTGTCAAAAACTCCGACATTGGACCACTTGCCCATCTACGCCCTGCTTCATACATAGAAGATACACATATAGGAAACTTTGTAGAGGTGAAAAAATCATCTCTTAAAGGTGTAAAAGCTGGACATCTGAGTTATCTTGGCGACTCTCAGATTGACGAGGGTACAAACATCGGTGCAGGTACTATTACTTGTAATTATGATGGTGTTAAGAAGTATAAAACAATTATCGGGAAAAATGTATTTATAGGAGAGTGATACACAGCTTGTAGCACCTGTGACTATAGAAGATGATGTGATGATTGCAGCGGGAACAACAGTACCTAGTGGAGTTGTTAAAAGTGGTGTTTTAGCACTGAGCCGTACAAAAATGAGAACTGTAAAAGACTACTTTTATAAACACTTTAAAAACTAAGTATAAATTAGGTAAAATTACAAAAATAAACATAAAGAATGAACAACTATGAATATTCCAGATACTTTACTACAAAACAAAAAAATACTTTTAGGTGTTACAGGCTCTATCGCTTGTTATAAGTCACTTGAACTTGTTCGTCTTTTTGTAAAAGCTGGGGCAGAAGTACGAGTCGTAATGAGTGAGGGTGCGAAAAAGTTTATAACACCACTTACTTTTGAAACACTCACATCACACAGAGTTTTAGATGATACTAATGAGTCATGGAGTAGACTGACGTTTAACCACATAAAAACTTCTGAGTGGGCAGACGTTGTTCGTTATTGCCCCTGCGACTGCAAACACTATGGCAAAACTCGCTCACGGCATCGCCGATACAATGCTCACGCAGTGTGCACTTGCATTTAATGGTAAAAAAGTTCTAGCTCCTTCAGCTAATACAAATATGCTCTATAACCCAATCACACAAGATAATATTAACATCTTAAAAAAATCTAACTATACTTTTGTCAGACACTCAAGTCAAAGAGTTGGCTTGTAAGACTGTGGGTGATGGTGCTATGGCTGAGCCTATAGAGATTTTCTACTCCTGTGCTAAAACACTACTTGAAGATGATTTTTGGAGTGGTAGAGATGTTGTCGTCACCGGTGGTGGAACTATAGAGAAGATAGATGATGTGCGTTTTATATCTAACTTTTCAAGCGGAAAAATGGCTTCGGCTATGGCTACTGCACTCTACTGTTTGGGTGCAAATGTTAAGCTTATCGCTACAAAATTTGATGCAAACTTAGCAAGTGGAATTAAAATCCTTCATGTTCAATCAACACAAGGGATGTATGAAGCTGTTGTTAGTTCTTTAGAATTCGCAAAGCTAAATGCAGTTAAAAAACCTTATCTATTTATGGCAGCAGCTGTCAGTGACTATCTACCTGCAACTGCAGAAGATGGCAAACTCAAAAAAGAGAAACTCGGGACTATATGGAACTTAGAACTTAGTAAAAACAGAGATATACTTGCATCTGTTGATAAAGATGGTGTTATAGTTGTTGGTTTTAAAGCTGAGATGGATATAAAAAACGCAAAGAAGCATGCTACTAATATGTTAAAAAATAAAAATATAAATGCTGTATGTTTAAATATTTTAAAAAACTCCGATAGTTTTGGCACAGATACAAATGAGATAGAGTTTATCACAGAGGATGACTCAGTTTTAATTCCAAGTGCACAAAAACTAGATATAGCTTTTAAAATCTTAGATAATGCAGCACAGATAAAAGAGAAACTATGAACAAAGCAAAACATATAGCCATTATAATGGATGGAAATGGTCGTTGGGCAGAGGCTCAAGGAAAAAAAAGAGTCAAAGGACATGAAGAGGGTGCAAAAGTTGTTAAAGCTATAACTACATACTGTTCTAGTATTGCAGAGATAGAGAGACTAACACTTTATGCATTTTCTACCGAAAACTGGAAACGCCCTCGTTTAGAGGTTGAATTTCTTATGAAACTCCTCGATACATATCTGCAAAAGGAACTACCTGTTTATCTTCAAAACAATGTCCGTTTTGAAGCAATTGGAGATATACAAG
Source organism: Sulfurimonas sp. (assembly GCA_030949945.1). Lineage (GTDB taxonomy): Bacteria > Campylobacterota > Campylobacteria > Campylobacterales > Sulfurimonadaceae > Sulfurimonas. The sequence goes on from JAUZRZ010000071.1 coordinate 70,173, forward strand.
GTTTTTCAAAAAAACTACAAAAGACTATAAAAACTGTAGAAGAAAAAACTGCACATTGTGATGGACTTACACAATCTCTAGCACTTAACTATGGTTCACAAGACGAAATTCTGCGAGCTATGAACAGACTTAAAAATTCTCAAGAAGATATAACTTTGGAGATGATGAGTAAAGAACTAGATTGTAAACATGATGTTGACTTGCTTATTCGTACTGGTGGTGACCATAGACTCTCAAACTTTTTACTTTGGCAGTCAGCCTATGCAGAACTCTTTTTTACAGACATACTCTGGCCAGATTTCACCCCAAAAGAGTTAGAAAAAATCATCAAGAAATTCACAAAAGTTGAACGTCGTTTTGGTGGTCTAAAGTGATAGAACTCAGTGTTGCTTTTATCTTTGGTCTTTTGTTTGGCTCATTTTTAAATGTAGTCATTCTTCGCATACCTAAAGAAGAGAGTGTAGTCTATGATGGCTCATACTGCTACTCGTGTAACACAAAACTCAAACCATGGCATAATATACCCCTCTTTTCATGGATTTTTCTCCGCGGAAAATGTGCCTTTTGTCAAAGTAAAATATCAGTTCAGTATCCACTTATAGAGCTGGTCTCTGCACTTATTTTTACAGCCATTGCGGCTCAGTATGGGCTTAGTTTTCCTGCATTTTTAATCGCACTGAGTTTTTTAATGCTTTTAGCCCTCTCGATGATAGACTTTAAGTACAAGATGGTTCCTGACTCTTTAAATATTTTAGCAATTATTTTTGCTATTTTTGGTGCTTGGAGTATAACTGGAATCATCATAAACTTTCAAAATGCCCTGCTTTTTGCTGGAGGATTTACCCTGCTGCGTTTTATGCTCTCTTACTATCTTACATCTTCAGTATATAAGGCAGGTCTCAAAACAAAAACACCATGGAACAAGCACTATGATAGAACTCCATTTATAGAGGCTATGGGAGAAGGTGACATCATGGTCGCAGCCACAATGGGAGCTCTTCTGGGTATAAAACTCACACTTGTGGCTATCTTTCTCTCTGCCCTATTAGCACTTCCTGTAATGCTTTTTCTTCTAAACAGATCAAAAGAGGAGCAAAGAGTTCCCTTTGTGCCCTTTTTAGCACTCGCAACTTTTATAGTTTTTGTCTATCAAAGTCCTATACTTTCGTATATTGAGGCAAATTATTAAGAATGAATAGACTCAAAAAATATATTATTTCAAACCTCTCTGCTCTTTTTATATCAATATTTTTACCACTATTTGCAATTGCATCTGTAATTTTATTTATCAAGCTTGCAACATATACTGCTGTCATTCAGTTGAGTGTTTGGGAGATGACAAAACTTTATATATTTCGCCTACCTGAAATCCTTTTTTATACCCTGCCAATAACATTTATCATAGCTTCAGCCCTCTCCCTGTTGAAGCTTTCAAATGACAATGAAATAGTCGTTATTTTTGCACTTGGGATTAAACCATCCTTTATTATAAAGACACTTCTTAAACCTGCTATACTCCTTAGTATGGTACTTATGCTAGACTTTCTCATCCTTTTTCCTCATGCTACAGTTCTCTCAGCAAATTTTGTTTCCTATAAAAAAGTGAGGCAAAGTTCAACCTCTCAGCGAGTGAATTTGGAAATAGTTTTGGGGACTGGCTCTTGTATCTAGGAGCAAAAGAGAGTGATGGAAGTTTTACTAAAGTTTTCTTGTTTAATAAAAAAGAGAAAGAGGAGATTCTCATAGCTGCAAAAAGAGCTAAACTTCTCAATGACTCTGGTATTTTAAGATTAAAACTTTTTTCAGGAGAGGGATATAGTTACTCAAAAGAGAAATTTACACAGATAAACTTTGATACTATGCTCATAAATGACACAATGAAGACAGATATAAGAACATATAAAAAACCACTTGAATTTTGGCTCTCAGACGATAGAGCTAAAGATAAAAAGCAGATGCTCATTACAGACTTTCTTATGAGTATTTTTCCCATTATCAGTCTATTCTTTGTCGCTACAATCGGAGTTGTTCATGCAAGACATGGAAAGTCTCAGGTATATCTCTTTTTATTTTTAGGTGTTATTCTTTACTATGGAGCTACTGTCGGACTGCAAAATTCTTTAGGTTATTATACTATTCCTACTGTTTTGTTCACATGGCTAACTCTCACATATTTTATGTATAGAAGAACTATTCTTAGTAGGTTTTAGAAATGCGTGCTAAAATCACTCTGTCTTATAATGGCACTCACTTTTTAGGTTTACAGATACAAAAAGAGACAAGTAACACCATAATGGGAGAGATGCAAAGAGTCTTGCAATGTTTAGGTATTGACTCTAAAATAGTTGCTAGTGGTAGGACAGATAAGGCAGTTCATGCCTTAGGACAAGTTTGTCATATCGACCTGCCTCCATTTTGGGATGATGTAGTAAAACTCAAACGAGTCTTTAATGAGAAGTTGCCCAAAAGCATACATATAAAAAATATTTCTTTAGTTCATGAGAGTTTTCATGCAAGGTACTCAGCAAAAGTCCGTACATACAGATACATCATTAAAAAGGTGAGAGTAATCCCTTTGAGGCAGACATTGTTACCTTTGTCAAAGAGATAGACATAAGAACTATTCAAAACAATATAAAACTTTTTATAGGAGAACATGACTTTACTGCGTTTATGAAAACAGGAAGTGATGCCAAAAGCCCCGTCAGAGAAATTTATAAGGCATTTGCTTATGAGTATAAAGGCTATATAATTTTAAACTTTAGTGCAAATGGTTTCCTTGCGCAGTCAAATCCGTTTGATGGTTGGTGCACTACTAACTCTAAACGCAGAGGAAATACAAAACAAGTTAGCCAATCACTCAAACAAAAGCCTCAAACCTGCTGCTCCAAATGGTCTATATCTTAGTAAAATTAGCTACTAGTTTTAAAGTAGTGATAAATAATCACTCCAATCATAATGCCTATCATATCAGCCACAACATCAAGGGCAGAGAAAGAACTCCGTCCAATAAACTCTTGGACTAGCTCTATCTGTACTCCAAATATCAACAATAAAAAAAACTTTTTGAGAGTAGGTAGCTGTGGATAAGCCAAAGAGAGTAAAATATAAAGTGTAAAAAAAGCAGTAAAATGGTTTGATTTATCCCACATACTCTCGACAATACCAATGTGTACAGATGTAGTTGCTAAATACTCAATACTAATTAATGTGAAGAAAAAAAGTGCTTTTAACATAGAAACTCATTTATTTTACTAACTACTCTTTCATCCCAAAGTATCTCTTTGTGATTTAAGCCTTCAATTTCTACATATTCTACAAGATTTTTTATCTTCTCTTTTAACTCTCGTGCATTTTGAATGTAGGTCACTTCATCACTTTTTGAAACAAAAAGGTATGTTGGTGCTTCTACATTCTGAACATATCTCTCCCGTTCTAAACTTATACCGAAAGATGCTTGAGAGGTTAACATTAGGAAACTTTCCTCTATCTACAAACTTTGACTTTGCAAGTGAAGCTATGGAGTCAAATGCACCTACGAGAAAGAGTGCCTTGACTTTATGATGGGATGAAACATAAGCTGCTACACTTGAACCTAGAGAGTAACCAAGCAGATAAAAAGAGCCGTAGTTTTTTTCAACAAGCTCAGCAATTTTGAGTGCATCACTATGTATATTTTTCTCATTTATCTTGCCCTTGCTTTTACCGTATGAGCGATAGTTAAAGAGAATAACTCGTGAGTGAGGATAAGTTTGAGAAAGTTTGCTTGATAATGCCTACTCCATCATGTGAACGTCCTGCAAAAAAAAGCAGTGTTGACTTAGGAGTCTCTGGTTCATACATAGCTCCTTCAAGCTCGATGCCATCATCTGTAGTCATACTTAAAAGCGAACATTTATCACAAAGTTTTTCTTCTCTTTTATATGTAGGAGTAAAGACCATATAAAATTGCCATTGGTAAAAAGCAAAGAGTAAAATTAAAAAAGTAAAAATTAAAAGGCTATATAAATCATAGTGCAGATTATAGTATACTTCCACTAATAATTATAGGATAAACAATGCAAATATTTGGAAAATTTACGACAAACTTTGATATGGACTATGTAAGTGGTCACTATATCTACTTGAACGAATCAGATGAAGATAAAATAAGCTCAGATGACTTTGAGCAAATGCTTAAAAAGAAACGAAAAACTGTTTGTGGGACTATCATCCTTTACAACCCTGAACTTAGTCCTGTAGGATACACAATGAGCCGCTTTTTACAAGAAGATGGTTTTGATAAGTATGATGAGTTTGTACCTTTAAACGAAGACCCAATGTCTTATGTCATAAACGCAGGGCTTAAACGAACTTACCCTGGTAAACTTGTAGAGATTAAATACCTCTTTTCTTATAACCGTACAGATATTGCCCCTACACCTATCATCGAAGAGTTTGATGCAGATATTGACAAGCTAAACTCTTCACAACTTACACGTTATGATAAGAACTTAAACTACATTGATGTACCAAATATTCGTCTCAGTGGTAAGTTTGTCTTTCTAGCTATGGGTCACAAATATGACAGACACCACAAGGCTATCTTTGCTTATGCTCGTGCTTTAGCAACACAGGTACAAAAACTAGATAAACAAGTACTCTTTTTACATGATAAAAACTATGATGCAGATGAAGCACTTGATATGGCATACTTTTTAACACCACTTGCTACTGGAAAGATGAAAGAGATTCGTGCAAATGCTTTTAAAGAGGTCTTTAAAGAGACTCCTCACAAAATAGTAAAGATTAGCCTTTAATGACACAAGAGCGAGAAGGAGAACTCCTTATGCTCTCTCTTAGCATCATTGAGAGTTGGTTTCCTATACTTTCCATTCTATCTATGGCATATATTGGTGCCTTACATACTTATATGTATTCACTTATCATTGCTCTTTTCTTTTTTATCATACTGATGTTCAAACGCAAACGATTTAGTGAACTCAAAAACAGAGCCGCATACAAGGACTTACTACTCACAAGTTTTTTTATAACTACACTTTTTGCTCTTATTTTTATAGGTATGCGCTACACTACAGCAGGAAATATGGCAGTCATTGTCTTTTTACAACTTCTTTTTGCTTTTTTCTACTTTAATGTTTTAGGTAAAGAGAAGATGGATAGAAGTCATTTAATCGGCTCAGTTATCATGGGTGTTGGAGCTATTATAGTCCTTATACCTCAAGAACTTCACTTTAACAAAGGTGACCTTTTTATTTTAGCAGGTGCGGCCATAGCTCCTTTTGCAAACCTCTACCAAAAACGAGCAAGAGAGTTCTGTTCTAGTGAGACTATACTTACCTTTAGAACAGTTGTTGGTCTTCCTTTTATCGCAGCTCTTGCATATTTTCTTGAACCAGCAGTCACTTATTCCGCCTTTAAGCAAGCCCTTCCCTATCTACTCATCATAGGTATAGCAGTATATGTAGTTTCTAAAATAATGTGGATAGAAGCCCTCCATAGAGTCTCCATAACTAAGGTAAGTGCCATGATGGGTTTAGTGCCTTTGATGACAGTAGTATTTGCATATTTATTTTTAAATGAGACACCAAGTGCAAACCAAGCCCTTGGACTTATTCCTATTTTAGTTGGTGGTTATATTCTTACTCGACCCATCAAAACAAAAAGTTCAGGGTAGTTTTTTAGCCCATCTAGCAAAAAATCTTGCAGGTTGTAAGCCCTTAGGTATCTCTGTGTCGGATAAAATATACTCACTCAGTATCTTTGCTAAATACGGAGCTAAAACAAAACCATATCCTCCACTTCCATTTATCATAGTAAGATTTGGGTAGTAACTATACTCATTGAAGTTTGGTTTTTTTGTCTGAAAATGGATGCTTTTGTTTTGCAAAGTTTCTTGAGATAGAACTAATGAACCAACAAGAGGCATATAGTCAAAAGAACCAGAACGAAGCCCCATATAATCTTTTATAACTTTGACACTCTCTAACTTAATAGTCGCAGAAGCTTTTTCTAAAAGTTCATCCCTTCCCTCTTGTATATCATATGGCTCGCTTGAAGTCTCAGGATGATAATGAACATTATGTGTTGCCCCTATAGCTAACTTTCCATCTTTACTCGGTGAGATAGATACAAACTGATGAATAGAGTGTGGATTTTCTGTAGATGTTTGTATCTCTATCCTATGCCCCCATATCCCTCTTAGTTGTATATATGGTTCGGCTAGTATCTGTTTATATGCACCTGTAGCAATTATTATCTTTTTTGCAGTGTAGTTCTCATTTATATGCCATACACCATTTTTATACTCTAAAGTACTCACTTCTTCTTTTATAAGTTCACTCGCTTTTGCCATTTCACTGCAGAGTGCTTTTGCATTTATGATGCCTGCGTTTATGCAGACTATCTCTCTCTCAGATTTTTCTACATCTAATAGCTCTAAGTCCGTATGCTCCTTATAAAAACGCAGGACTTCATCCTCTTTTTCATCTTTAGCGATATGTAATAGTTTTGATTTTATAAAATGCTCAGGAAACTCTTTTTCATAATAAGCCATAGAGTACTTAAACGCAGTGTGCAAAATCTCTTTAAGTTCCCCTGCCTTAGAAAACTTTGGAGAGATAAAAGCACCAGCAGCCCCACTCCCACCACTAGCAACACCACCCTTGTCAAAAAGAGCAACTTTTTTTCCAGCCTTAGAGAGCTCATAAGCACAACTAACACCATTTATACCTGCACCGATTATTGCTATCTCATACATTAGTGATAAGAACTTCATCTCTAAACTGTTCTATCGCTTCCATAGACATATTTTTAATATTACTTAGTTCCTTATGTATCTCTATTGTTGGGATATGTTCTTGAATTAGTTTAGTAACAAGGTGAGACTGCTTGATGTCTCTTTGCTTTTTCATATAATCTTTTCTTTCATGTTCACCTAACCATTTCTTATAAACAGCATATTCCAGAGGATTTATAGTGGTCACATATGCACATCTACCATTGTTCCCAATAAGCATTTGCTTTAATAGCTTTGAACTACTTAACCATTTAGTTCCATCAATCTCTAAATTTAGAACACCACTAAAGGTATCATTATTTAAATCTTTTTTAGATAATGGGGTAATAATTTCAACAACAACACCATCTTTGTTTTCAAATCTATATGGTGCATCTTTACTTTTTTGAAAACTCTTATCAACATCCAGTAGTATTGATTTTAGTGTTTTTTGAGGCATCTTTTCTTTGAGTGCAAAAGATATTTTTTTATCTCTTTTATTAAAAACATCAATATCATATGTTGCTAGGTGCTGTTCCTCAATGAATACAGCACTATAAGCTTCATATACATACAGAGCATTAGTTCCAATTATAATAACTTTTTCATCAAGACCTAGTTCATTGATTTTTCGAAACAGGTTTACTAATATATTTGGAACTCTTGATATTTTACTAAATTTATTAAGTTTTTCGTTTTTTGTCATTAGTGTTACACTTTGTTTTATTGACTCTTTTAGCTCTTTTTTTTGCTTATTAAATATTTCATATATTTCTATTGTTTCATCACTTTTTCGACCTAAAGACTCTCTCTTTTTTGTGTCTAGGCACTCTTTAAAAAGATATTCTTTATCTTTTACTTTATTCCAACCCATTCTATATCTGAAGGATTTATTAAATCTTAAAACCTTTTGTATATAGCCTTTATATTGTAACTCAGAATTCACAAAAAGTTTTTCTTTGGTCATCAGTATATTCAACAAATTCAAAATCCATACACACTCCATAAATAGGTAACTACAAGAGATATTGTACTATTTTCTCATTATAATTGCAAAAAATAGTACAATATCCTCTATTTTTCTATTCCTCTAGAATTATTTTAGATACTTACCAAGTTTTAAATCTCTCTTGCTCTTAGATATTCCTTTACCTTAAATACCCTTATCCATACACACTCTATAAATAGGTACACAAGAGATATTGTAGTATTTTTCCAACAACACCAACCTTAGAGAGTTCATAAGCACTATTTATACCTGCATAAATTATTGCTATGTCATACATGGGTTATCAAGTTCCTACTTAGGTGATTAGTTACGATATGCTTAAATCCACAATATCAATTTTCAGTTTTCAAGCATTTAGAAAAAACTGGGGACAAAAAATCTGGGAAATCTGGGGACAGGTATACCAATTAATTTAGCGTTTACCACTTCTGTAGGTCTCCCTGCTTCTTTGTTTTTATAATCAATACCTGTTAATAATTTTATTTTATCATAAAAATCATCATCTCCGCAGGGCTCTCTTCCTGTTCTTGTTTTTTCTTTTATCAATTTTATTTGTGCGTTTTCTTGCAAAAAATCTTTATAATTTTCTATAGTATTTATTGGTTCATAGTTTGACAATAGTTTATCTTCTCTCACTAAACCTTAGCTGTCTATATTTAGCACTTGAATATTTATACTCCCAAGGATAATCAACTCATGTATTATGCTTTTTACTGATTTTGTTCTACTATAATGCCCCTAAAATCTAAGACAATAATTCAGTAAGATTTATTTTCAAAAAAGTTAAAATATTTATGATAATATGGAGAAAATTATGAGTAGAAGAAAAGGTCAAACTTACACAGCCGAACAAAAAACAAAGATAGTCTTAGAGATGCTAAAAGAGGAGATGACAACAAGCCAGTTGGCATCTAAGTATGGAGTAACTTCTCAATCCCTTGGTAAATGGAAACAGCAGTTTTTAGAAAATGCTTCTTTGGCATTTGATGTTGGTGGAGCTACCAAAGCCTATAAAGATGAGATAGAAGAACTCAAGTCTGAAAATGAACAGTTAGCAAAAGCACTTGGTAAAGCAACTGTAAAGGCGGAGTGGGCAGTGGGAAAGTTAAAGAGCTTGGACTTGATTGATAGAAAGTCTCTGATAGAGCCCAAGCATAATCAACTATCAGTATCAGAGCAATGCGAACTTGTTGGTGTCAGCAGAAGCAGTTTTTATTATAAGCCAGTACCAATGAGTCAAGAAGCTATAAAAATACTCCATAAAATAGATGAAATCGCTACTGATAATTCAGAGTATGGATATCGACTTATATACGAACAACTCAAAGAAGAAGGCTATAATATTGGAAGAAATAGAGTTCTCAAATATATGGGTATTTTAGGGATACAGGCAATCTATCCAAGGAAAAAAAGAGTTACAAGTATCAAACATCCTGAGCATCAAGTATATGAATATCTACTTAAGCAATACTGGACTACAAATGGTAAGAAAAAAACTGTATATGTCCCAACACCAAATGAAGTTTGGAGTGGAGATATTACCTATATCCGCATCAATGGTGGATTTATGTACCTTGCAGCTGTTATTGACTGGCATTCTAAAGCTGTGCTTGCATATAGACTCTCGAACTTTATGGATGCAACACTCGCAACAGATGTACTGCAAGAGGCACTTGCAAAGTATCCTAAACCTAAGATATTTAACTCTGATCAAGGGAGTCAATACACGAGCTATGAACATACCCAATTACTCAAAAAACATGATATTCAGATATCTATGAATGGAAGAGGTAGAAGTATCGACAACATTGTGATTGAAAGGTTTTTCAGAACACTCAAACATAGCAACATTTACATAAACGATTATACAACTATTAAAGATCTAAAAGAAGGAGTAGCAGCATATATACACAAGTACAATTTTAAAAGATTTCACTCAAGTATAAACTATCAAAAACCAATGAATGTTTATCTTGAATATCTAAAAAGTGTGGGATAGGGTAACAGATGAGGATGAAATTAAATTTTTGGGAAAGTTGTCTTGATTTTTAGGGGCATTATAACTGCTGGTTTATAATTTTGAATATCTTTTTATTATGAGTTGTTTGATAAACGATAAACATTCATCCTTCGACGAAATCAAATTTGTTGGTACAACAACTTCAAGTCTATATGTTGTACACATAATTTCAATAGTATTATTATTGTTTTTTAAAAGATAATGCCAATGACACATTTGATTGCTATCTTCTTTTCTAAATAATGATAATAAGCCATTAGCTTTACCAAAACGAGGAAAATAAATAAAGATATAGATTATAAGCATTTATTTCCCTACTGAATTATAAATTTCCATGTCACCTTTTTTGTTTTTGAAGACTGCATTAAGTTAATGTTTTCTTCAATGCTTAGTGCTTTAATCTTATTAATAATTGTTGTGAAATTTTCAATATTCTTCTTTAGTGTATAACTATTTATTCATTCCCCATTGTAGCGCTTACATCTTTAAGTAACACTTTTAAATGAAACAAAAATATGTCCCTCTCTAAAACAGTAAAAAGCTTAAATATATCAAATTATATGGCAATTTGTCCATATTTTTAATACATTTTTAGTTTTTAGATTATTATCCTTAAAGAAAAGAGTGTCCTTTTAAAAATATAGTTGCCCTTATTGGAGCATTTATGAGCATTATTTGCTGTATATCCATTAAAAGAACATAAATGAGCTTAAATTTTGGAGTATATTATGGAAGTTAAAAAAGACTATTAGACATTGTTCGTGACAAGAATTAGATTCCAAACACTATAAAGGTTAAACTGGTACACTCTTATGTGGGTTGAGTAAAACAAGAAGTTCTCATTAATGCAATTATACTAAAATTACAGAATGATTAAACAAGAGAATAAAAAATTATAATGTAATCGTTGTCGGAAGTGGTGCAGCAGGCATCATTGCAGCCATCGTTGCCGCAAGAGAAGGCAAAAAGTGCTTCTCTTGGAAAAACTCTCAAAAATAGCTTCAAAATTAAAGGCCACAGGCGGTGGCAGATGCAACCTTGCCAATACACTCTCAAATGAAGATTTTATGGCTCGTTTTGGAAGAGAAGGACGTTTTATGCAAGACGCTCTCAAAGAGTTTGACAATAAAGCGCTCGTTACATTTATGGATGAAATCGGAGTAGAGACACATGCCCCTGACGGATTTCGCATTTTCCAACTTCGCACTCTTCGGCAACTATCATTGAAGGGCTTCAAAAAGAGATGCAAAGATTGGGTATAAGCGTTACATGTAACCAAAGAGTCTCAAGACTTTTAGTAACTGGTAAACATATAGATGGTGTTAAAAACGCAAACTGATACTTTTTTAGCACCCAATGTCATTATAGCAACCGGTGGTCTTGGTTATCCTGTACTTGGTGCTGAGGGTGATGGCTACAACCTTGCAAGCGAACAAGGACATAAAGTCACAGACCTAAGCCCTGCAATGATGTCCACTCAAAACAAAAGAGGAGTGGTGTAAAAACTGTAGAGCCGATACCATTGCACAAGGTCGAACTGCGCGTAAACTTGGAAAAACATAAAAAACTGCGAGCCAAAGGAGCATCTGATTTTTACCAACCATGGTATTCGTTGGTCGCTGTTGTTTTTAGGATTTTGCAAGAGAAGTGACACCACTGTTAAAAAAAATATGAAGAGGAGTCCACTTTTACTGAATCTGACAAAAGGGTATGAATGAAGAACAGATACAAAATCATTTCAAAAGAGAGTTGGAAAAAATTCTAAACAAACCATATTGGAGCTGGTCTCTACCCTTCTGCCGACTCCACTAAGTCGTGAAATCTGTAACCTGGCAAATATTAATTTTGACGAAAAATACAAAAAAAGTTGAGGGTATAAAAAAGAGCTAAACTTGTTTCACTACTTGCCTGGACACCCTTAACCGTTACAGGGCATGACGGTTTTAGCAAGGGCAATGATAACGCACGAGAGGGGCATCAGTCTCAAAAGAAATAGTATCCAAAAACAATGCAGAGTAAAATTATAAACGGTTTATACTTTTGCGGAGAAAGCTATGGTCTTGACGGCGCCTTGCGGAGGTTACCAACCTGCAATGGAGTTTTGCAAGCGGCTATTTGGCAGGGGAAACTTTTAAAATAAAAGAAATTACTTCTTTTGGGTATGCCATACTTTTTTTACCAAAGAACATTCCCCATCCGTCATATTTGCCGTTTACAGGCTTCACTTACATCTATAAGTGCCATCGATCAATTCATCTATATCATAATAAAAAGGCTTATCCATCCTGTGGAATGAAACACCATACATTGTTTCATTTCTAAAGAGGGACTTCCACTTCTTTTCTTGTTCTTTAAAGCCCATCCTCTTGAATTTTTCTTACAAATGCTTCTCTGTCATCATTACATGTAAAGTAGCTTTTATGCTCGATTGCCCTTGCCTGATGAAGATTGTCACCTTAGTTTCTTTGAGATTGTCGCAGGCATGATGGTTTGTAATGATTTGCCTCTTTGAGTGTTGAAAAAAGAAGTTTCTGATATACTTCCCATTCGCTGTCAATTCTTGAACCAAACTCATAACTGTACTCGCCAAAGTGTTTCATCGCATCTTCTACTGTGTTTTGCCACTCAAAATCCATTTTGAGATAGTATACAAAAGTAACCTCTCCCTGTGTAATAATTCGCCCGATATACTTTCCGTTACGATACCGCAAAGACTCCATCTCAAGCCTGTCTTCTATGAAACCGACATCATCACTCTCTTCTTTTGAAACCAAGCCATCCTCTTTTGGATTGTTCAGTTTTACTTTGACAAAGCCTACATACATGTACTCCTCATCCGGTACACCATCCACGCTTCACCTGCATTAAACGACATCCATGGCAGGATGTCCCCTTTCAATAGGCTTCATATACGCTTCCCAATACTCTTGCATCTCTACTCCATTTCCAAACTCATGAGGAACATCTCTTCCCCATCTATTACAGTGACATCCACCGAACCGCATGCCCTGACAGCAATAGTGAGATCTTTTTCAAGTTCACTCACCTTCTTACAACTGTTACACTCTATGGTAAGCGGCTGAATATTCATCACAAACTCTGCACTATCTGCTATTGTTTTTCTTTGAAAGTGTTAAGCGCCACCTCAAGAAACTGCAGATGCGCTTCTATACCACTCATTACACCGATTTTTACAATTATTTTTGTTACTTTTGTTAAGCTTCATTTTCTTCGGCAATATTTTCGATCTGTTCCAAAAGTGCCTGGACTATACTGTATTCATGCATTTACTTTTCCTGAATGATTATTCGTTATTGTAGCTTTTAGTCGCTGTGGTGTTTCTAAAGGACAGATTTTATAGACAAATTCATAGCGTTTTTTATGAAAAGAGCTGTTTTCATCCCAAAATTCCGGATACATCACTGCTATCTCTTTTTCACGATAACACTCTATCTGCTTTTTGTGTAATTCTATATAATCCTCTTTTATCCCATAAAAAATCTTCTAATTTTTCCTCATCGTACTAAATAAGTCTTCGCAACAAAATTTTTCAAGCTCTTTTATACTCCTCGTGAGCAAAAAGTTTGGTCTGCTAAACCTATCTCCTTAAGCTTTAGAGGCACTCAAAGAAAAGGGCAGACACTCTTCTCTACAAAATTTTCTTTTTGCATTCTCTCTGCACCAACCCTCTTTTGGTAAGGTGTAGGTGTGATACTCTTACGCTCACTCAAACCCAATGTTTTATAGTGGGGATGGAGCACAGTTCCTTCTCTTACTACTACATAATTGCAAGTGCCAAAAACACCGCCTGCTCCAGCATTTTTGCCCAGAGAAGCTACTGTTACAACATCATCGGCTAACAGAACACTTTTTACCAAGTCATTCATAGCATTGATATTACTCCAGCCGTCTTCACCTGCTTGCATTGCTCCTCTAAAATATTAAGATGAATGCCATTAAGGGAAAAAAATCCTCTCCGCCCATAAGTACAACAACTTTTGCCTGTTCTTTGATATACTTCAAAAGCATATTTTTAATTTTATACACTTATCACTGCTAAAAAGCACCGTTATGAAAATTAAAAATAGAGATAGGCTACTTCATCTTTTATATCACAGTTTATCTCATAAAATGTCTTATAACTTTTATCAAAGATTAAAGGCAGTCGCTCTTCTTTAACTCCTCCTTTGAGTCGTTCTTTAAGCACATAAGTAGCCGGTAGCTTAAAACCCTGCAACTCTTTAAGATGTGTAATCCAAACGGCACCATCAACACTCCCCAAACAAATCGCACCGTCTCGTTTGGCAAGTATCTCTTTTGCATTTTCCTTTGAGTTTTCTTCTCTCCATGCCCCATACAAATAACACTCCACTCCCCAAAATTTCATCTTTTACTCCAGGATGGGAATCACTCATATATATTTTCTGAACAATCTCCTGTGTTGTCTCTCTTGCCAGTCAATCGCTCTCTCTTTTTGGGACAAAGATTTATGCATCACACCATTTGGCTGCTTTGTAAACTTTTTACTTTGTAAATTTTGTAAAAACCATCAAGCATGCTATAAAAAGTTGTTACAACTTCATTTCTGTAGAGACTTGCTTTGTAAGACTCGCGCATCTGAAAATTTTGTGTAATGACAACATCACCACTGTCACTTCCCCATTGGCTTTGAGAATGCTAACACCCCACTCTTTTGTATCAAGCCTGATAGGCATTATCAAGTGCATACGCTCCTGTCACCCAAAACTCCGGATGAACAATATAGGTGTCAATTTTTTCATTAGATCTCGCACAAACTTTTTTAAAAAAGGGCACAAAATAAAATCGATTAAAGCGAAAAACTTCGTTTATCATCTGCTCCTCATTGATTGCAAACTACATCAACAATATCCCCTCTCTCTTTGAAATAAGTATAGGCAACTTGCGATAAGGAGTTAAATGCGCTAACAAGGAGAGTGATTTTCATTTTGTTTATTTGTTTATATTTGAATAAAATATTTTTAAGTTCATGACAAATAATATTACTGAAGATCTGTTTTTATGGTTCGATCTAAATGTCAATAATAAGTGTTTTATCGTACCATAAATACCATCTTTTTCAATGCGTCTTTTAAGTGCCCCATTCATTTCTTATCTCGCAAAGGAGCTTCAATGGCGATATCCACATCGCTGCCTCTGTTTTCATCGCGTGAATAAAGCATCCAAAAAGAGCGACGCTTGAGATTTGATACTTTTGTACAAAATCATCTTTTTATGCTCTTTAAGATAAGCAATAATGTCATTTTTGTCATAACAAACCTCCTTTTTAATTGTAATGATTATATCATATTTTGGTGACCATAATTTCTCGCTGTACTTGGTTATAATTTAAGCTTAAGCGGAATCTTGTAAAACT
>JAUZRZ010000072.1 GCA_030949945.1 Sulfurimonas sp.
CAGGATGATTTTTTTCAAACCATTACGAGTAGCCTCAACTCTTTTAGAATAGAGTTCAAGAGGATGATTCACTTTTTTGTTTCCTGCTATAAGTTTGTACAAAGAAGTTTTCTTTTTTTGATATATCTTTGTTTATAGATTTTGGTATACTTTGTGCAAAATTAAACTTGAAATATTTTTTGTTGTCTATAATGTCATCATTCAAGTGAAAATTTTATTAAAATATTTATGTTTCCTCAAATCCCAATTATCAGGTCCTATGAGTTCACTTTCAAAAATCAGTAGATAAGATTTTCTATATTTTCCTTAGCTGAATAATATTTTTGGCATTTCATTACTGTATTACTATTTTTGAATTTTCAATATTATTGAGTATCTTGTGTCGATAAATCCAGCTATTAATATCTTTTAAAATTTTTCCTTCAATAGATAAAATGGATACATACAGTTATCTCTATTTATAATGCTATCATTTAAATCAAAAAAGCTTATTATTTTGATATGGAGTCCAATACCACAATGCAAAGCTTTTTCTCATGTGATTTTTTCCAGTACATCTTTTAGTCTATCTATATATCCATGTTTATTTAGAGCTTTTTTTCATGTGAAGATTTTTTTGATATTTTCCTCTCTCTTCTTCATTTTCCAAGTAGTATTTTATAAGTAACTCTGCTTCATCAATATCTTTTATAACAAACTACCTCTTCACCTATGTCAAAATAGTTTTCTATACTAGGTGCATAGTCTGTTAATTGAAATCCACCAAAATGAGGTATTTCAAAATTTCTTGCTTTATTTGAGATGATGTTTTTGGCCCAGAAGGCTTTACAGGAGAAGAAACTGTTTATAAATGGTCTTACTCCGCTTAGCAAGTATCTACTATCAAAGATACTACTATTTCCTATATTTAAAGTTTATCTTTGAACTTACAAAATAGTTCATTCATCTCTTTTGCTGACAAAGTACCATTATCCCAACCTTTCCCAAAAGCTTCTATAG
Organism: Sulfurimonas sp.; assembly: GCA_030949945.1. Taxonomy (GTDB): domain Bacteria; phylum Campylobacterota; class Campylobacteria; order Campylobacterales; family Sulfurimonadaceae; genus Sulfurimonas. Next base: position 1,000 of record JAUZRZ010000072.1, read on the forward strand.
TGATACCTCTTTTTTTTGCAATGTTTTTATAAACCATCCTCTATAAGGATGATAACCACCTACAAATGAAACATCATACTTATAACTTTCAAACGGCACTATAGTATGTGTATTTGTTGCAGCCCATTGGCTATATATGATATTTTTTGTCCTATTTTTTTATATTTAGGTAGTGAAAATTTTATCTGTGGTTATACAATACGTAAAGTGGTTTGCAAATTTCGATGTAAAAATCATCAAAATCTCACTGATCATCTCCAAACCAGTTTACACTGTTTTTATATTTAGATTTTAAATATTCAAGTGTTTGTATTTCAAATTGCTCTTGAAAAAGAGAAAAGAAAATTAAATCAGGATTTTCACTGTCTGCGAACTCTTTAAGCTTGTTTTGCATTGGGACTGTGTTGTTTAAATAATCATCATAAAAAAACATCACTACATTACTTGTCCTAATGCTTCAAAGAACTTTAAATCCATCAAGACCTATGAGGTTTTTTCCACGAGCCTTAACGCCATAATCATATTGCAAGTCTACATATAGTATTTTCATCTATTTACTTACAAACTCTCTAATTTTACTAACCATATACTCAATAGCATCATCACCCATACCAGGATACAATCCTATCCAAAAACTATCATTCATTATTTTATCTGTATTTACTAACTCACCAATTACTCTATAGTCAGAACCTTCTAGTCATCTCATCAAACAGTGGATGTCTTAAAATATTACCTGCAAATAAATTTCTTGTTTGAATGTTATTTGCTTCTAAATACTGAGACATTTCATTTCTTGTAAATTTACAATCATCTTTGAGTGTCATCATAAAACCAAACCAACTTGGATCTGAGTTTGGTTGAGTAGATACTAAGATTAAATCTTCTAAATCTTTCGAGTCCATCATATAAGTTTTTTAAAGTTCTCTTTTTCTTATCTCTACAAATGATGGAAACTTTTTCAAGTTGTGCTACACCGATAGCTGCTTGCATATCAGATACTTTTAAAGTTAAATCCGAAGTGACTATAGACATACTTATGATCATACCCTTTTGGAAAGTTTCCTAACTTCTTAGAAAATCTATCTCCACAAGTGTTATCAACTCCACTTTCACACCAACAGTCTCTACCCCAGTCTCTCATACTAAGCATTATCTTTTGTAAAAGAGGATTGTCGGTATAGGTTGCTCCACCTTCACCCATAGTCATATGGTGCGGAGGGTAAAAACTACTTGTTCCTATGTCTCCCCAAGTTCCTGTTGGTTGTCCATCATAGGTTGATCCTAGTGCATCACAGTTATCTTCTACTAGCCAAAGATTGTGTTTATCACAAAACTCTTTGACTGCTTTGATGTTAAATGGATTACCAAGGGTATGCGCTATCATTACAGCTTTAGTCTTTGAGCTTAAAGCATGTTCTAAGTTGTGTAGTGTCAATGTTAAAATGTGTCAATTCCACATCTACAAACACAGGCACAGCTCCATACTGCACTATTGGTGTTATAGTTGTAGGAAAGCCTGCAGCAACAGTTATGACTTCATCACCACGTTTTATCTGTCTCTCTTTTAAAAGGGGTGAAGTGAGAGTATAAAAAGCTAAAAGATTGGCACTACTTCCAGAGTTTACTAAAAAAGTCCATCTGACATTGAGGTATTTTGCTAATTTTTTTCAAACTCTTTTGAGTAACTTCCGTATGTTAGCCAAAAGTCAAGTGAACTATCAACAAGGTTAAGCATCTCTTTTTCATCAAACACTCTTCCTGCATAATTTACTCGAGATTTTCCGGCTATAAACTCTTTTGTTTGTTGTGGTTTATGAATTTTATCATAATAATTTTTAGTATTTTTAAGTGTTATTTTTTAAGTACTTTTTCAAATATCTCGTCATTTACCTCTGCTAACTCTTTCATAATAATGCTTTTGTTAAGTAAAAAAATTTTCTCAATATTTATTTTTGATTTATATGGCAATAAGTCATCAGGAAGAAGTATACTTTCACCTATAGTACTAAGATTTTTAGTTGTAATAAATACAAACTCTATATCTCCAAATTCATCAGGTTCAGTAATCGCTAATGCGGGTCTCGCTTTTGTCTTTGTTAAATCACTAAAAGGAAAAGGGAGTTTATAGATTTTCTTAGATATCATTCCAAACATCCTCACTCTCTTGTGCTAAAATATTTTTAGAGAAACCATTCTCTTCTTGGTGTTTCATTTTTATTTTCTCTTCTTCTTCATTCTTAATTCTATTGTTTATAGGAACTAAAATCATTTCAAATTCATCACCAAATTCTTCTGGAACTTCATAGCCAGTAAAAATATCTCTTGTAACTATTTCTCGTATTGCTAACATCTATTTCTCCTTTTTCCACATATTATCTATTTTATTTAAATACGGATCATTTATTATTATCTCTTTATCTAATCTATCATAATTATATCTAAAATATTCTCTCATTTTCATTACTGCATCTGTATGCGATGTAAATTTAAAATCTTTGAGTTCATTAAGTAGTCTCTCGTTATTAGAGGTGTACTCATTGTTTAAGCCATCATTTACAACTACAATTTCAGATTTAAAATCACTTGTTTCATTAATCAGATTTGCTAAAGTTATTAAATCTACTTTTTTACCAGTTGTTACATTGTAAATCTTTTCTTTAGCTTCATTATGCACAAACCAATCAATAATTTTCATTAAATCATCTATATAGATATAATCAAATAATACATTTTTATTTATGACTATTGGCAACTTTAACAAGTTTTTTACAATAGCATTAGAAATAAACTTAAACCTATAGTTTTCATACTCTCCATAAGCACCAAATATTACGAAGTTGCACTATTTTTTCTGATTTTTCTATGTATTTTGAAGTGATAGATTTATAAAAACCATACTCATCTAAAGGCATCTCTTGTAGATACTCTTCCTCTTTAGCATCAACTATTGGCTTATGTTTTGCATACTCTGCACCGCTACCAAAAGAGATAATCTTTTTTACATTTTTTTCATGTTTTAGCAATATTGAAAAATATTCTAAGGTTGTATTCAGTGATATTTTTCATATCAGACACATCTCTACCTCCACCACGATTTGCGAGGTGAATAATAATGTCTATCTTATTTGATAATATATAATTATCTACTTGTGATTCATTGGTTAAATCCAACTCTTTACTTGATGGGGTAAATAAAGTATAATTATTATGAGTAGCTTACTAAATATTCTTTTTTAAATGTGGCTGAGCCTACAAAGTCCATTTGAACCCAAAGGGTTATAAAAATGATTCATAGATTTATACCACTCAATAACTTTTTACCTTTTAATAATGTTTTAAAAATAATTTGAGGGATTAATAGAGTAGAACAAATGCTACAAACCGAAATAATGGATATAGTCTTTAGTAAAGTGCTTATAATTTATAGTAATAGCCTGTAATCAGTTTTGACCATAACTAACTGGTCCAAGGCTTATAATATCTTTAAAATTAGTTTTATATCTATTTTTCAAAAAAATAATCAGTAGGTTTGATAATTATATCCCTAAATCCTCCATTTCCATTAAAATTAACAAGTGCGTTAATCCTGCCATATATTGATTTCCGAAATTATTTTCCCATCTTGGATTCCCTGTTCTTATAGTTATCACAGGTTCTGAAAATAAATAACTTTTTACCTTTTGTGACTTAATATATGAACTAAATAGCCAATATGAATCCAATTAGTATCATAATAATTACTTGTATTTACTTCATAGCCCATGAATCTACTTTAATAATAACATGTATGAGAACTTTGCAGCTGTGATGTCCATTTAGATAAATTAAAAAACTCATCTCCATCATTACAAATTCTATCTTCAGGTGTTTTTAATTTACAACACTTTTTCATCATTTGTAACTATATTTAAGATAGCTAGATAGCACAAAATTGCGTCATAATCAATTATCCTTACTTTCAAGTATATTAATAATTTTTTCTAAAGCATTCTCAGTATTATAATAATCATCATCACCTAATATTTCCACATATTTTCCCTTTGCTTTTTTAAATAAATTATCTACATTTTTATCATATCCAATATTTTTATCATTTACATAATATGTAAATAGTTTTGAATCTTTATCTAAATAATTAGCAAATCAATGTTCTTAGTATTATCTCGCAGATTTATTATCAGAAATCATAATTTCTATTTTACTGAAATCTACATTTTTTTGATTTAGTATTGAATCTATTAAGCTGCACCAACATATTATGCTTCATTATAAGTAGGAATTCCACGGTCAACAATTTATTGCTGCATGCCTTCTATAAACTCCTCTTAATACTTTCTTATCTATATTCCATCATGTAGATTATATTTTGGATAGTAACCCAAATCATTTAAATCCAGTAATTTTAGCTTGTGAATTCATAATTCCATCCACTTCTATAAGGTATCCGTCTCCAAAATTTAATTTAGTTTTACTTTTTGATATTTTTAACTAAATTTACAAATTCCCCTAATTTCATAAGAATCTCCTAGTTCCTTAATTCAAATGTTTTATACCTACAAGAACTACTTTCATTTGCATATTTGAGTATAACCATTAATCCATTTACTACATCATCAATATATATAAAAATCTCTTTTTGGTGTCCATGAGTAAGATTGATCTTTTCTTCTTTGTTAAGTGAAATACTCCTAATAACATATTCTACAAATTTATCTTCATTATCATACTCTCCATAAATATGTTCTAAAAAAACATTATAAATAGAAATATTTTTAGATAATGGTTTTAACCAACTAACTAAACTTTTTTTCGATAAAGAATAGTTTAGTAAATAATCATAACTAAAAGATTCTTTATTGAAATATGAATCAATATTAATAAATGATTTAACATTGTATTTAATACCCAGTTCTGCTAACTTTAAAGGAAATATTAAATTTGTCTCTAAAACTTTCTATTAATCAATACATCTCCTCGTGCCATAATATCTTGTAGCCATATGTAAAATTTGAAGAAATTTTGGATATATCTTTATAAACAAATTCTTCAATCTCATTTTTACTTCACATTTCCAAAAAACTCTACATTTGAGCCAGTAAAACGAGTAATACTGAGTGCCTTTTAACTCAGAAAAACTTCGCCTAAATCACAAAATACTATTTAAATTTCTTTGTTCAACTAGCTTTTTCAGGACGTGACTTCCTACGAAGCCTCCCCCGTCACTAATATTGTTAGCATTCTTATGCTCTTTACAATCATTAATGAAGATAAATAGTCTTTTTTTTCTAGAAATGGATACATATCTTCAATAGGTTTATTTTACAAATTTAATCCTTTGGTTCAACCGTAAGTCATTTTTTATGCCAAGAACAAATATTGACTAACTCTCGTGCCTCATTTGCTGAAAAATAAGTATCTTTTAGTTCTTCATCAATATTTTCTAAATTATTAATATTTCTTGCGTTTAGGCCATATGCTTTTGCTATGGAAACTAAATCTGGAACACTGTAATCATTTACAGTTCCAGAATACTTTTCATCAAAGTAGAGTTCTTGAAACTGTCTGACCATACCAAGATTTTGATTATTTAGCACAAATATTTTTATAGGTAATTGTCTTCTTTTGAGTATCTCCAACTCTTGGATATTCATCTGAATACCACCATCTCCAGCGATAGCCACAACTCTTTTATCCGATGCTATTGCAGCACCTATAGCTGATGGTAAAGCAAATCCCATAGCTCCCATTCCACCAGAGAAAAGTACCCTTTGGTTTTGTGTAGTGTGTAAAGACTGAGCCACCCACATTTGATGCTGTCCAACATCTACTGTTACAACTTCATCACTCAAAAAACTTGCAATTTTTGATACTATTACATTAGGAACTTTTTTATTTCTATCTATGCCTATCGTTGATGAAAATTTCTCTTTGTATCTCTTTAATGTATTTAGCCATTCTGTAGTATCTATCGTCAATTTTTCGACTGTTAAATCTAGTAAAAACTCTTTTACATCACTATGAATTTCTAAGTCCACTTTTATTTTTGAACCTAACTCATTTTTATCAATATCTACTTGTATGATGAAAGCTTCTCTAGCAAAACTCTCTAAACTTTGTTCCAGTTTGTCTACTATCAAGTCTTGAACCTAGCACTAAAATCAAATCACTATTCGCCAATGTGAGATTTCCATACCTATTGCCATAAGCACCAATAAGACCCATATTGTATCGTATATTCTTCACTAATTGCATCTTTTCCCATCAGCGAATAAACTATCGGTACTTTATACTCTTTTACAAATGCAAGTAATTCATTTTGTGCATTTGAAAGTCTAACACCTGCTCCTACTAGCACAACTGCTCTTTTAGAATTATTTAATTTTTCTATAACTTCACTTATTTTTTTATCATTCTTTTTAAATTCTAAATCTTGATGTTCCTGAGAATTATAGAAAGATTCACTATTCTTTTATATCTGCATCACTTCTTTGTACATCCATGGGTATATCTACAAGTACAGGTCCCTTTCTCCCATTTTGTGATAGATAATGTGCCTTCTCAAGCTCATACCTTACTCTATTTACATCATCCACCATTACGGCATATTTGACAATTGGTTTTACTATGCTTACAATATCCGTCTCTTGAAATCCTATTTGTCTGACTGGTCTATCGTATTTGTATTCATATGTATTGACTTGACCCGTTATAAACATCGTAGGGACTGAATCAAAGTAGCAACTCCCTATGGGAGTAATTAAGTTTGTAGCTCCCGGTCCGCTTGTGGCAAAAGCAACACCACTGTTTCCAGATACTCTGGCATAACCTTCAGCTGCAAAACCTGCACCTTGCTCATTTATACAGTTAATCATCTCCATATCTTCATACTTATCTATAGAGTGATAAATATGAGCTACCGCTCCACCAATATATCCGAAGACTTTATTAATCTCTTTTTGAAGTAAAAACTCTATTATGTAATCAGATATTTTCATTATTTACTCCACTCTATATTTTTTAATTTTGCATCTTGAACATAAGACTCTAAATCTTTTTCAGTATTGTTTTCATAATATGTTTTATACCACTTAACAGTTTTTTTAAGTAAAATCATCTCAACACCTCGCTATCCCTCGTAAATTTAAATTTCACTACACAATACCCATAAAAAGTATCATAAAAAGATATAAGCTTATCTTTCACTGCAAAAATATCATTTAAACTATCTACTAGTTCATCTACATTGAAACTATACTCATGAGCTACATCATTTCTGATGGTTCGTAAGTTCATCCACTCTTGCTTATCCAATAATTCAAGTTTTTCTAAGCGGTTGAGCATATCTATAAATGGCTTCCTTGAAAAATCTTCGCCCAAAAGAAAAAGCATATTAGCAAAAGTTTTTCACCCATACTATCTTGAAGCTTTGAAAATCGAAACAAAAATTGATCTATAAATCCTATTTCTTCAAGAGAAAATGATCTATATTTTCTGTATCAAGAGGTAAAAAATCTTCCAAATGAAAATATGCATTATTTATCATTTTTTTGTGTTGATTGCACTCATACAGCACCATTATCAATTTCTCTTCAAGTTCATTCACAATTCCACCCCATCTCTAAGAGCTATTTTTTCTATCAGTCTATTTTCATCTTTTGCCATCACAGCATCTATTTTTTGCTCACCTATATACACATCTAGTTTAATTATAAATTTTCTTCTTAGTTCTCTCTCATTTTCAAGTTTTTCACTAGGACAAAGATATAGGTCTATATCTCCACCTCGTTTTGTATCATCTATGCGACTTCCAAAAAGAAATATCTTACCATCAAGAAAAGTTTCGTTAAAAGCTTTTTTGATCAATACTCTCTCATTGTTAGTAAGTCTCATTTTCTACACTCCACTTTATATTTTTTAGCTTTGCATCTACAACATAAGACTCTAAATCAATTGTTTCTATCATTTTAATTTCTCCAAAATCTCTAAAGAGTTATATCTATGTTTAATTTAGTAAATGCAAAAATTTTATTTCCTGCATGTAAGTTTCTAAAGTTTAACAATCTTTGTTCTTTGATTTAATGAGTGTTTATGGCATAACCATTTGATATATACTCTTTTAAAACCGATGTCGCCCACTGTCTAAATTTTGTGGCTTTTTTGCTATTTACCCTATAGCCCACTGAGATTACGATGTCCAGATTATAAAAATTTACTTTTCTAATTATACCATCTTTTGCAACCTGTTCCAAAATGGAACAAGTTGAAGTATGTACTAACTCTTCATCTTTATAGATATTTCCAATATGCTTTACAACAGCAGGTCTTTGTACGCCAAATAAAGAAGCAATATCTTCAGCTATTCACCAAATAGTTTCGCTATCTATAGAAACTTTTAGCTCTATTTCACCATCTGTGTATTTAATTATTTCACTCATTTAGCCCACTCAATATTTTTGGCTTTTGCATCTGAGACATAACTTTCTAAATTATTTTGAGTTAATATTTCTTTATCGTTTTCATAATAATTTTTATACCACTTTACAGTTTTTTCAAAAGTTGTGTCACTTTCCCATACATCTTTCCATTTTAAAAGTATATGTGCCTTTGAGCAGTCTAATTTTAAAAGATTCGCTTCATGCAGTTGATTTGGGTCTTTGTTAATTTCATAATCAATTGCTCCCCAATGTTTTTGGACATTTTTTACAACTTGTTCAACATTAATGCTTCCCTCATCTGATGGACCAAAATTCCAAGCTTCACCAAACTCAACCTTTTCTTCTAATAGTTTTTGTCCTATATGTAAATATCCACTGAGGGGTTCAAGTACATGTTGCCACGGTCTTGTGGCATAGGGGTTTCTTATGCTTACTTTCTTATCTTGAGACACAGAGAGCATAATATCTGTTATAAGTCTATCTTCTGCCCAATCCCCACCGCCTATGACATTTCCTGCTCGACAAGATGCAAGAAGAGTGTTGTGAGTTTTTTTATAATCACTTGTATTAAAATAAGAATTTCTGTATGAATTGGCTAGTAAATCGGCACAACCCTTAGATGAACTATATGGGTCATATCCACCCATAGGGTCATTTTCTCTATAACCCCATATCCACTCTTTGTTCTCATATGCTTTATCGCTTGTGATGTTTACTATTGCTTTTACATTTGCTATTTTACATGCTTCAAATACTTTAAGAGTTCCCATTACATTTGTTTCATATGTTTCTATCGGATTTTCATAAGACAATCTCACTAATGCTTGTGCCGCAAGATGAAATACAATCTCTGGTTTGTACTTTTTAAAAGTTTTATTGAGTTTTTCTAAGTCTCTTATGTCCCCTACTACAGAAACAATATCTAAATCTAAATCTAAAAGTTCTATATGATTTGGTGTTGTTGGTGCTTCAAGTGAGTAACCAATAACATTTGCTCCCATCTGCTTTAACCAATAGACTAACCAAGAACCTTTAAAACCAGTATGACCTGTCACTAAAACAGTTTTATTTTTATAAATTCCAGAAAAAAGTTTTTGCATTACCAAACTTTCCAAGGTGCTTTTTTCATATCCCAAAGTTCATTTAAGTCATTTTTATCTTTAAGACTATCCATTGGTTTCCAGAAACCCTCATGTTTATATGTAAATATTTCACCATCTTTTGCTAAATTTTGAAGAGGATCTTGTTCAAATACAGTTGCATCTCCATCCAGTATATAATCCAGTACCTTAGGTTCACATACAAAATAACCTGCATTTATCCAGTTACCATCGCCTCGTGGTTTTTCTAAAAATTTGGACACTTGACCATTCTCTTCTATAGATAAAGCCCCAAACCTTCCAGCTGGCTGAGAAGATGTCATAGTCATTGCTTTTCCATGAGACTTATGAAAGTTTACTAACTCTTCTATGTTGATGTCTGCGACACCATCCCCATAGGTAAGCATAAAAGGTTCATCCCCTATAAACTTCTCTGCACGCTTCACTCGTCCACCTGTCATACTATCAAGCCCAGTGTCTAAAAGAGTGACTTTCCATGGTTCGCTAGAGTTGTTTAAAATTTCCATTTTACCATTCTGCATATCGATAGTTACATCACTCTGATGAAGAAAATAGTTTGCGAAGTACTCTTTGATGAAGTAGCCTTTGTATCCAAGAAGAATTACAAACTCATTAAAACCATATTTAGAGTAAGTCTTCATTATATGCCACAATATTGGCTTTCCGCCTACTTCTACCATAGGTTTTGGTCTTACATCTGTCTCTTCGCTTAATCTTGTTCCAAATCCGCCTGCTAACAATAATACTTTCATTTTTATTTTCCTTATATACTTTTTCAAATACCAATCAATAGTCTTCACAATCCCACTATCAAAGTCTTCGTTCGCTTTCCAACCAAGTTCTATTTCAAGTTTTGTAGCATCTATCGCATAACGTCTATCATGTCCTGCTCTATCTTCTACAAAAGTTATAAGGTCTTTATATGAAGTGTCTTTTGGAACTTTTTCATCTAGTATAGTTGTAATTGCATCAACTATCTGAAGATTAGTTCTTTCATTTCTTCCACCTATGTTATAAACATTAGCTTCTTTTACCTGTATGATAAACTAAGTCTATACCTTTACAGTGGTCAAGTACATATAGCCAGTCTCTTATGTTTTTACCATCACCATAGATAGGAATAGATTCACCTGCTAAGTGCTTTTCGGATGATAGTAGGTATTAGTTTCTCATCGTGTTGTTTAGGACCATAGTTGTTTGAGCAGTTAGTTATTATAGTATTGAGTCCATAAGTCTCTTGGTAACTTCTTACTATCATATCACTACTTGCTTTAGAAGCTGAGTATGGAGAGTTTGGTGCATAAGGAGTCTCTTCTGTAAAAAGGTCTGTTTCATTTAGAGTTCCATATACTTCATCTGTACTTATATGATGAAATCTAGAGTTTTTATACTCTTCTTTATACTCAAATGGTTTATTCATCCAGTAAGCTCTTGCTACATCTATAAGAGTAAAAGTACCATTCACATTTGTTTCTATAAATATACCTGGATTTTTGATAGAGTTATCTACATGAGATCTCTGCTGCAAAGTGGATGACTCCATTGATGTCATACTCGTTAAATATAAACTCAACTAGTTCACGGTTACAGATGTCGCCTTTTATGAATTTATATCTAGGGTTGGATTCGCACTCTTTTAGATTCTCAATGTTACCTGCATATGTTAAGAGGTCTAGGTTAATTAGATTGTATTCTGGGTACTTCTCTAAAAAGTATGGTACGAAGTTTGAGCCTATGAAACCTGCTGTCCCGGTTAGGAGGATGTTCTGCATCATGCTTGTTATTACCACATATCCAAAACTACTTATCAATACAACTGTAAGTACTATTAATGCTATTTCTGCCATTATAATTTTCCTAATTCTTTTATATTTTCCTTGATGCTCTTAGCTAATAAAACTAACCAAATACTCAAGCCTATTCCTAAAGTAATTCCAGAATAAAATAAAATCGTAGTTTCTAAATCTAAATAAAGTTTAGATATACCTGCCACTAATGCTACAAGCAGTGCAACAATAATCTTAAATAAATCTTTCAACCAATCTATCTCTGATTTTATCTCATCTATTTTAGGCATATTACTTTCTTTCTCCCATAATAGTTAAACACTCATCAAGTGAATCTTTCCAATATGGGACAATTATACCAAACTCTTCTTTTATCTTTGATTTATTAAGCAGACTATAGTGTGGTCTCTGTAGCAGGTGTAGGATAAGCTTTTGTCTCAATTGGATTTATAACACAATCAAGTTTCGCCATTCTCATAATCTCTTTAGCAAAGTCATACCAGCTAAGAACACCTTCATTTGAGTAGTTATATATTTCTACTTTTTCATTTGTAATTGTTGCTAATATATCTAAAATAGCTTTTGCCAAATCTCTAGCATAAGTAGGTGTTCCTACTTGGTCAAATATTACTCCTAAAGACTCTTTCTCTTTACCTAAACGCAACATAGTTTTTACAAAGTTAGCACCAAAACTACTATAAACCCATGAAGTACGGATAATAATAGAATTTAAAGGGTTTATCTCTCTCATAGCATTCTCGCCATCAAGTTTCGTTTTTCCATAAACACCATTAGGGTTAGTTATATCATCTTCGGTATAGGGTTTAAAGTTCTCTCCATCAAATACATAGTCTGTTGATATATGAATGAGTTGTATATTTTTATCTTTTGCAATTTGTGCTAAATGTTGAACTGCTAAGTGGTTTATCTTATCTGCGTTTACTTCATCTAATTCTGCTTTATCGACTGCTGTATAAGCTGCACAGTTTATGATAGCTAGTTATATTATTAAGAGTTACAAACTCTTCTATAGCTACTTCATCTGAAATATCTAAGCTCTCTCTATCTGTAAAAAGAAGTTATAGTCATACTCAGATGACATTTCTCGTATCTCTGAACCGAGTTGACCCTTTGAGCCTGTTACTAAAATATTAGTCATTGTAATAATTTACTCCATATTCAAACAAGTCATCGGTTTCACTAAGTTTAGGTTGTACTTTATCTTTAGCAGAAAGGTTTAACTCATCAATAGCGTACTTTCCAGTCAATACCTAAAGCATCATCACTAAATAAAATACCTCTATCATTCTGAGGACTATAATAGTTATCTACTTTATAAGCAAATATAGTATCATCTTCAAGCACTACAAATCCATGAGCAAAACCACGAGGAACAAACATCTGTTTTTTATTCTCAGCACTAAGTTCTACAGACACATGCTGACCAAAAGTAGGAGAGTCTCTTCGTATATCTACAGCCACATCTAAAACACTACCTTGTATAACTCTTACAAGTTTGGTTTGAGCGGCAGGGTGAAGTTGGTAGTGAAGTCCTCTTAAAACACCACGAGAAGATTTCGACTCGTTGTCTTGGCAGAAGTTTATCTTAAAACCTAAAAACTCTTCTAGTTTATCTGCACGAAAAGTCTCTACGAAGTAACCGCGTTCATCACCATGAACTTGTGGTTCTATGATGACTACATCAGCTATAGCTGTTCTTGTCAAAGGTCATATAAGCTCTTTATTAAATTTATTTGCATAATCAACCGAGCTATGATAGATTCTAATTATAAATATACTATTATTTGTTTCATCAATGTTATAAATAATAATATGACTCTCATTCACTAATACTCGACAATCTCTTTTAATGTTTTTATTTATACACTTTACACCCATTTGAGGATTTAATCTCAAAAGTTCTATTTTCTCTTCGTATCGGGTAAATATTCCAGTGCATTATTCGCACTTGTTTTAGCTATATGCTCTATAGCATCCTCTAAATCTATTTCTGCTTGTTTTGAATAGCTTATGTTATGCATATTTTCTTTTTAGATTATTCACTATCTGACTATGAGACTTTTCACTTACACCAGAGTTTAAACCTAAATCTATTTCAGATTCTAAGTAAGACCAATCATCTGAGACTTGTTTATCTTCAACAATTGTAACCTCATTCTTTGGTAAATTTTTTAAAAAATAGATAACTTTATCAAAAGCATTATCTTGTATTTCTACTCTTATACTATGCATAAATATTTCCTCTTCTTTTTTTAAATTATATCTAAATCTTTGCACTTAAGCATTATTAGCCCTACTAATCAAATACTGTCCATACTGATTTTTCTTTCAAAGGCTCTGCTAGTTCTAAAAGCTTTTCTTTACTGATATATCCCATCTCAAAAGCTATCTCTTCTAAACAAGCTACTTTTAACCCTTGTCTATTTTCAATAGTCTGTATAAACATACTAGCTTCTAGTAAAGACTCTCATGTGTTCCAGTATCTAACCATGCATAACCACGACCCATAAGTTCAACTTTTAAACGCTGTTCATTTAAGTAGTCTTGGTTAAGAGTAGTTATCTCTAACTCACCTCTATGACTAGGTTTAACATCTTTAGCTTTTTTTACTACATCGTTAGGGTAGAAGTAAAGACCTATAACTGCATAGTTACTTTTAGGCTCAGTTGGTTTCTCTTCTATACTTGTTACATTACCAGCTTGCATCAAACTCAGCAACACCATAACGCTCAGGATCTTTTACATAGTAACCAAAGACTGTAGCTTTATTTTCAGCCTCTGCATTTTTAACAGACGCTGACAAGTAAATCCGTAAGTCCATGACCATAAAATATATTATCGCCAAGTACTAAACATACATCATCATTTCCTATAAACTCTTCACCTAATATGAAAGCTTGAGCAAGACCATCAGGGCTAGGCTGCACAACATAAGAGAACTTCATACCTATGTCACTACCATCACCTAAAAGCTCTTCAAATCTTGGTAAGTCTTTAGGAGTAGAGATGATTAACACTTCTGTTATTCCTGCTAACATTAAAACTGAAAGTGGGTAGTAAATCATTGGTTTATCATAGATAGGGACTAGTTGTTTACTTACACCTTTGGTGATAGGGTAAAGGCGGGTGCCTGAACCTCCTGCTAGTATTATCCCTTTCATATCTGTTTAATTCCTTTATTAAAAAATTGCTACTAAGCACTTAGTACAATGTCATTTTATTTCTTAAAAGCATAGAAAAAAGTCTCTAGCTTGTAAAATCATTTCAAAATCTCATAAACCTTAGACTCACTTTTTAAAACGACACTAAATTCTACTCGTCTAGCTCTATCATTATCTTTCAGTTTAGAAAATGCCATTCCATTTGCTCGTAGATGTTTTTGTAGCCATGGTCTGTTTTGTTTTATTATTATATCATTTAAACTGTAACAATATGAGAGGACATTGTAGGCTCTGTTTTGTGAGAGTTGCATATTTTTTAGATATATCTCTTCTTTTGAGGTGCTATGTTTCCATGTATCGGAAGTGTGTCCTTCTACTCGTAGCTCTAGTACCTCATCTTTGTACTCATTTTTACCCAAAATTTCAATGTATCTAGGGAAAAAATCTGCTAATATTTTTTGAAATTCTCTATTTATCTCACTACTACTTACACCAAACAAAACCTCTGTAGAAGCAAATACAATACTATTGTTAGTATCAATTGTCGCGTTCCATATATCCAAATCATTTTCAAACTCATCATAGAGTGCTTCATTAAGATTTGCTTTTGTATCTCGGTACGATATAGCAACCTCTTTCATAGTCTCTTTTTCCGACTCAACTTCTATCATAAAACCAATAGCAATAAACAAAAAGATAAGCATCAGTCCTGACATCATGTCAGAGATACTCATCCACTCGTTATTCATCTTCTACATCACTTTTTAAGTTTCTCAATCAACGAGAGGATAGTTGAGGCACTCATTCCTACTATTGAAGTGAAAAATGCAGTTTTAAGCCCTACTAATATTCCATTTACACTATTAATTATATCATCAGGATTAAAAGACTGTAAGTCCTATAAATATACCTACAAAAGTACCTAAAACACCTACACTTACAATTTGGCTTTTATAATCTTTTTTAGTTTTATAGTCAAGAAAGCTTAGGATAAGAATGATAATGACAAAAAATATATTTACTGGGGTCAAGTAAAACATCTAAGTAAGAAGAAGCACTTTGAGTCTCTGCGTTTGATGTGCAAACACCTAAAACTATCTCACTCTTATTTGCAAGTAGTATCTTTTGGCTAATGCCATCAATGTTTGCAAGCTCATCTATGCTTTTAAAGCAGCCTATCCGTTCTCTGTAGTTTATAATTTTTTGAGATTTTGCCTTGCCAATTCCTTTGAGTTTTAAAAACTCATCTACTGAGGCACTGTTTAAATCGACTATGGCAAAAAGGTTTGAGAGGCTAAAGATAAATAAAAATATATATTTTAAGATGATAATATCCTTGAGTGAGTCTGTTTTAGTTTTGTATCTGCTTTTTATTGGTTAACTGTTGTAGGTAGTTCGAGATATTTATAAGAGAAAAAGTCACTAAAAATATCATAAAACCTGGGAAAAAACTCACCCACCAAGCTATCTCAACCACATCTTTGCCACCACTAAGTATAGTTCCCCAACTCATCTGTGGAGCGACTATGCCCAGACCTAAAAAACTTAGTCCTGATTCTGCAAGTATAGCACCCCCTACTCCAAAGGTAAAGCTCACAAAGTAAATTGGTGCAAGTATGGGAGCATAATACTTCAAAAGTATCTTTATTTTTGAGACTTTAGCGATGTTAAGTATTTTGATGTAGGGTTGTGAGCCTATCTTAAAACTCTCAGAACGGATGAGTCTTGCAGTAGTCATCCAACCTGTAATAGATATGATAACTATAAGCACCCAAGCAGAAGCGTTTACATAGCTCACAAGAGCTAAGAGTAAAAAGAATGTAGGAAAGGTTAAAAAGAGATCTACTGTAATGATAAAAGCTTTATCGACATTGCCTCTAAAGTATCCTGCGATTGAGCCTAATATAAGTCCTAAAAAAGAGGCTATAAAAGCACTACCCACTCCTATGATAAGGGAGACTTTTCCTCCCTCCATCAAACGTGCCAATATATCACGACCAAGTCTATCAGTCCCTAGTAAATACTCAAATGAAGGTGCTACAAGAATGGCTTGACTATGAAGGGTATAAGCATCCTCTGAGTAAAAGAAGCCACCAAAAAACGAAAACAAAAACACAAAGAAAAAAATGGCTAAGCTGTATATAGGCATAGATGCTACTGTTTTATTCCTAAAAGTGTCTGCATCATCTGGTCTATCGTTGTGATAATTTTAGCAGAAGCACCATATGCAGTTTGGTATTTTATAAGGTTAGTTAGCTCTTCATCAATATTAACTTTTGAAGTAGAAAAGTACTCTAGTTCTACCGCACTAAACTGTACTGATGTCGTTTCATTTTTACTTATGGCTGCGTTTGTACTGATTCCAACAAAGGTTGCTGTTATGTCAAACATCCCGTATATAGTTGTATCATACAACTCTGTTCCAATTTCAAAAGGGTATTTTTCATATTGTTGCTGTACCATACTGAGGGCTACTCTATTGTCTCCAGAAGTACCTGAAACCCCTGCTGTAATACCTGTTGGGTTGTCTTGCAAACTTGAGTTAAGAGCTATACTGCTTGCACTATCCCCATCAAAAAATCTTCCCAAACCTAATGCACCCGCAAAATTTGTACCGGAGCTATAGTTAGATGATGTAAGGGTGTCTTCTAAAGAAAATGTATAACCTTGAGACTCTGAGAGTGGATCCATTGTAAGTTCTACTCTTGTTATACCATCTGCAGATTGTTGATAGTTAAAATTTAAAAAATTATCAATATCGTTATTTGCATTTCCATCATTATTATCATCTTTATTTGCTAACATCTGTCCTTCTATTGAGTTAGAGTTAATAACTCCACTCATCGAGGTTGCAGCATTAATATCTATACTTCTACGAGCTACTTCATTTCCATCTATGTCATAAACAATTAAGTCAAAAGAGCCCTCATTTATATTTAAATCTGAACTAATAAGTGAGCTACTTGAATCAATTGTTTGTGGGTTTGATTCCATTTTAGTTGTAGATGCTGAGGCATAAAGATTATTAGTCGCTTCTATAAGTCCTTTTGCAAAAGCATCTAACTGAGCAACAACTTTTTGAATAGTACCATCTTGTGGAACACCTGTAGTAGTGTCAATAGAACCTCCACGAAGGTCTAAAATAGCACCAATTTTACCACCTGTTAATGATTCTTCCATAGGTATAAGTACACCATCTTGGCGCTCATATGACACTTCATAGAAACCATTTTTATTGTTTTCATTTGATATACTGATTGGATGATATGTACCCCCATCCACTATATTAAAGCCATTTACACTTACAGTATAACTACCTGTCTTTAGATTTGAATTACTATCAATTTGTATATTTGCATCAAGTTGACCGCTATTAGTTGTCGCCCCAATAAGTCTTGAGAGGTCGCGTTCTAGAACATTTCTTCTATCTCTTAAATCACTCGCAGTATAAACATCACCAGACTCTGCTGAATCAATAGTCTTGTTTAGTGTTGCTAACTCTTTTATTATGGAATTGACTTGGTTTACATTTACTTCAAGTTGAGCATTCATATTATCTTGTAATCCAGTCACTTGTGCTTGTGTCTGTACTATATGCTCTGTTAGTGTTTTTGTTTGTTCTGCAAGAGCGACTTTTATAGCATCATTATTTGGATTATCTGCTAATGTTTGCCACATATTATAGTACTCAGTTAGGTCTGACTTTATACCAACACCATCAATCTCAGGAAAATAAGTTGACAACTCTTCTAATGTCTGCTGAGTAAACTCTGTATACTCTTTATCCGCAGATATACTTGCATATCTATCAAAAACAAAGTTATCAAAAACTCTTTGAATATCTGTAACCTGTGTACCATTACCAACATTACCAGAAGTAGTAAAAAGTGGTGTTTGTGCAGTTTGGATTACTCTTTGTCTAGTATAACCCTCTACTTCTGCATTTGTAATATTACTTCCAGTAACATTTATCCCAACTTGAGCAGCATTTAAACCACTATATCCAATACTCAGACTATTAAATAAAGAAGCCATCTTACACTCTCACTTCTAAAATAGATGAGTTTTTTGATGTTACTTTATCGTATCCTTGCATCTCTGTTGGAACAAGTCTTTCTAAAAATGTATTGTATAGATTACTTACAAGTAAAACAAATTTTGCATATTTTTTATTTATATCTCGTAAATTATTGAGTTCTACCTTAAGTTCATCTAAAAGTATATGTTGTTCTTTGTTGAGAAGGCTTGGAAGTTCTATATTTGGGTTAGCTGTTATCAAAGAAGATATTTCATTATCTATAAGTGCTTTTTTTACTTCAAAACTTTTTAGTTTTTCTTCTTTGAGTGATAATCTATCAAATTGAGTAGTATGCTCAGCTTTTTTTATATCTTCTATGTCAGATTCTGTAATGTTGATTATATCCCTTAAATCACTCAAGGCATTTTGTAAATAATGTGATAACATATCTAACTCCTGTTTTACTTTTATAGTTTAAAGTAGAGCATCCGCCATCTTTTGAGATAAAGCATTTAAATCTACCTTGTACTCGCCTGAGTCTATTGACTTTTTGAGTTCATCAACCTTGCTTATTTCATGACTAGATGATACAGCTACAGTCGGTTTTTGTTCTTTTAGTGTGTTGCTACTGTTTTGATAAGCAGCACTTACAACTGAACTATTTATTTGTGAAATCATAATTTATCCTTTATACTTCTATATCGGCAAATTCTTCATTTACTAAAGGAAAGTTTCTCACTTTTCTCTACTTAAATAGTCATATAACATCTGCGAAAAACCAAAGCCCCCTGCACTCGCTTTACTGAGTTCATCACGGTACATTGATTTATATATTTTATCTCCCGGATCTTTTTGTGAGGAGAATAAATCTGTATCATTTTTAGCTGCATTATCCATTAACATCTTAATGATAACGGCTTCAAAAGCATCAGTTTGTTCTCGTAACTCTTTATCATCAACATTACTGTTTATTTTAGGAATGTTTGTGTTTTGTATTGTAAGTTGTGCTGTGTTTGTTATGCTGTTCATACCGTATCCCATTACATTAGCACCAAGTCAGCTACAATACTTCCAGCACTTTTCATAGCTTCGAGTATAGAGATTATATCTTTAGGACTAGCACCCATTTTTTGAAGTGAACGCACAAGGTTTGCAACTGTTGTTGTTCCCTCTTTTGTATAAACTTCATTCTCATTTAAGCCTATCACTAAGTCATTATCAATTTTAATAGAACCATCAGGAGAGAAGATACTTTTCTGTTCAACTATTTTTATCGTAATATCCCCATGAGTCAAAATAATTGGCTTGAGCTCAATATTTACCCCAGCAACAATAGTTCCAGTTCTCTCATTAATGATAATTCTATTTTTAGCTTGATAAACCATATCTATATCTTGTACTTCTGCTAAAAACTCTATCATTGAACGATTTTTAGGACATTTCAACTTTACACTTCTTGAGTCAGTTGCTACTGCAACTTGAGTGTTATAAAAACCATTTATAGCTTTTTGTACAGAAATAGCATTTTTAAAGTCAGCCTCTTTGAGTGAAAGAGTTGCATACTCTTTATTAAAAAGGTTTATATTGATTTCACGCTCAATAATTCCTCCATCAAATACCACTCCAGCAGTCGGATGAGTTACTGCTCCACCTCTTGTATTTCTTCCACCGATACTCACAGACCCCTGACCTAGTGCATAAATCTTTCCATCAACCCCTTTTAAGGGAGTCATCAAAAGAATACCACCCTCTAAGGACTTTGCATCTCCTATCGAAGAGACAGTAATATCAAGTTTATCACCCTGTCTTGCGAATGGTTTCATAGTAGCTGTTACAACAACTGCTGCAACATTTTTTGATATAATATCTCTTGGTGCGATATTTACATTCATCGCTCTTAACATATTTGAAATAGACTGCAGTGTAAACCTAGAAGTAACACCATCACCCGTTTTTTTGAGTCCAACAACAAGCGAATAACCGATAATCTGATTTTCTCTCACACCAACGATATTTGACACATCATTGATTTTAGTTGCATTTAGTGCTGATATAAAAAGAAGTAGCAGTAAAAAATATTTCATTATTATCCTTGAATTACTCAAGTTATAGCAATTATTATTCCACTTTTGGCTAAGGAGTTATTCGGCAGCGAGGTAGGTTAGGCTAGTATTTCCAAACTTTTTACTTTTAATGATATGAAATGAGCCTAAGGTCTCAGGTACTTCTAAACCAGTCATATGCTCAATGATAATCATTCGTACAGACTCTTGGGGCAGGGATTTTATTAGATTCATTGTTTTATCATAAATCTCTTCCATTCCCTCTCTTATACTAAAAGGAGGGTCCACATAAAAGTATGCATCTTCGCCCATCTTTTTTAGTTTTGCTACTACTGCATTTATGTTCTCAAAACTATCACCACCATAAACACTACAAGCACTCGGGTTAGTTTGCGCAATATTTTCCTTGAGTGTTTTAAGTGCATCTCTATCTTTTTCCATAAACTGTATACTTTTAGCTCCACGACTTAGTGCTTCTAAACCGATAGAACCACTCCCTGAGAAGACCTCAACAAAGTTTGCATCTACTATCTCAAACTGGAGTGTATTAAAAAATGATTCTAGTACTATAGTTTTTGAACTTCTTGTAGTTGTTTTACTTGGAAGTTTTAGAACCTTGCCCTTATACTTTCCACTAATAATTTTTTTTGTAAATTTTTTCCTGTTATTTTTCATAAAATGCTTTTACTACTCGTATAATATTTGCTTGGTACTCTTGTGTTAAAGACTCTATGCGTTTCTCCAAAATACCAAAATCCATTTGAGTATCAGAGACTCGGATAATAGCATCTACATTTTTGCCTTGTGGATTTAAAACAGCCAAATGTTTCTCAAGTGCTAAAATAAGCTGTGCCTTTGAAAAAGGTTTTTTCAAATCTGCTTTTTCATCACTTCCAATGTAAAAACAACGTTCATCATCTAAACAAGGCTTATCTCTCACAACAATATCACACTTATTGTATGAGCAAAGGTGCTTATCTAAAAAAAGCTCCAATGACTTCTGCAAAAGTGGTGAGTTACACTGTGCTGCTATTTTCATAAATTTCCTTCTAAATAGTAGTTTATACTATATTTTAAATCTTCATCACATTCACTACTAAGTAGCCACTGAGCATACGAGAGATCATTTATACATACCTCTTCAATATACTTGCCCTTATGTTTCCCAAAAGAGAACTTTTTTAAAAGAACCTCTTTAAAACTTAGCTCTAACATCACTTCTATACTTACCATCTCTTGCAAATATAAAAACAGAAGTTTCGTTACAACTGCATCACTTAGAGCATTATGTGCGACTAAAGCATCTTTAATTCCATACTCCTGTTTAAGCTTCTCTTCACCCTTGTATAGTCTCAACTCATAACGCAGTAACTGTAGAGAAAAGTTATCGCACTCTTCTAAGAGGTGTTTACTGACCCGCTGGGTGTCTATCACACCACCTTTCCAAATAAAACCTGATTTTCTTAGCATTTCTAAATGAAAGAGACTATTATGTACTACAAGTGTATTCTCCTCACTATTGTGCAGTTGAAGATATTTATAAACATCACTATCTTTAAAACTTCTTTTATCTTTTAACATCTCATTTGTAATATGATGTACACTTGAAGCCTCTACAGATATTTTTTTGCCTTCGTTTACAAGCTCATAAACATACTCGCTCTCCCCTAGGTAAGCAATAGAGCAGATACGATCAAGTGCATTAAGCCCTGTAGTCTCACTGTCTAAAAAAATCAACATTTGACCAACCTTACCCGCTTGCATCGCGAATTAAGTATCATAAAAGAGAAGTACCCAGCTACTAAGACAAAGCCATATAAAACATAAATGTTAAACCAATCAAAAACAGCTATATATGAGTTCAAAATATATGAGAAAATCAGTGCTATTATCATCTGTGCTCCTACAAGCCAAATAATCAACATAAACCATTTTCTCCAAACCTGCACTAAGTCTCCAAAGCCCACATCTTCTATAACTTCTACTTTTTCCTCTTTAGGACAACTCAGTAGTTGTAGTTTATAGTTGTTTATGGGTTTGTTAAACACAAACTTGAGTGTTCTAAATAAAAACAACAAAAGTGTCAAACTCCAAATAATAGGAAACCAAAACAGAGTAATATCTATAAGCGCCTCTTGTAACTCTTGTATTAAAGGAGGCATACCTTGTGCAATATACAAGTACATACTAATAAAACTAGCTAAAATAAGTGCTAAAGAGATGCTACTGAGTGTTAAACGCAGTGCCCAGCCTGCCCAGACTAAAAGATAAAACCTACTCACTCTTTTCTCCAAACTTCCCTAAAATAGTATTGTAGTGTTCTAGTGTCATAAAACTTTTCTCAAACCTATAACGAATAACAAACTCTACAACTCTATTTTTCACATCACTATCAACATGCTCGACTCTACCAAAATAGGCAAGTGAGATATTTTTACTCTTAATTTTTGCATTTCTATCATAACTAATGGCTAATATTTGAAGATATTTACCCTCTTTTATCTCACCTAAACTCTCTTCTAAAAGTGAGGCACCAGAGAGGTTAATGGCTTTAAAAAGAAAAAGTTCTTCAAAAGTATCTACTTTTTCATTGATACCAACCTCAGTAAATAGTTCTCTGAGCTTAATCATATTACTTTTTCTAGCAAATTCATAACTCGATATTTTATTTGTAAGGTTTTTTAATCTATCTAAAGCTGAACTCATACTGAATATCCTAAAATTTATACAACAGTATATCAAATAAGAATGATTTATGCTAGAATTGAATATACTCAGTTATATAACAATATATAAGGTTTATGATGTCACATTTTTTTTCACTCATACTCATCTCAACACTTTTACTCTCAAATGACATTCCCAACTTTGAAGATGATTTCTTACAAAGCTTAGAAGAGGTTAGCGAAATCGCAACAAAGAGTAAACTTAATATCGATGATGCACCTGCGTTTGTAACAGTTCTCAACCATGAAAAGCTTCGTAAACTCGGTATTGACAATGTCCAAGAAGCACTTGCTCAAGTACCTGGTGTACAACTAAAACGAGAAGCTATTGGTGTTCCTGTGATTATATTTCGTGGTGTTTCACAAAAAGGTGAAGTTAAACTTATGCTAGATGGTGTGAGCATAAACAACACCTACCGTGGCTCTATCTACCATTTTCTTGACTTTCCTATAGAACTCGTTGAACGCATAGAGGTTATCCGTGGAGCTGGTTCTGTTCTTTATGGTTCTGGTGCTATTAGTGGTGTTATAAATATCATTACAAAAAGTTCAAGTAGTGAAAATATAAATAGTGTTTTTATTTCGGGTGGAAGCTATAACTATTATAAAGGAGGTGCTCTTGTTGCCTCAAATTTTGCTAATATAAAAATTGCAATAGATACTTACTATCAGGAAAATCAAAAATTCATTGAATCAACTGATAGACACCTTACAGACTACTCTGTCGGATTAAAGATAAACGACGAACACTTTGCACTACTTGCTAAGAATCAAAAATCAGATATAGGGAAATGCTTACGGTGCTCTCTCTGCGCCTGCTAGCAAAGTAGCAGACACAGATACAAATAACTTTTACAATCAAAACAGTACCTTCTTTCTTAAGAGTTCTTACCAAAATAATTTATCCAAAAACAATAAGATAAAGCTTCTTGCTGGGTATTCAAACAGTATGGACAAGTAGATAGCAAGGCATGCACAAGTAACTAACTGCAATAAAGCGATGCAGTCGCTGGTACTATTACACTTGACTATAGAGAGTATGCTTATTATGCCCAAATCAGATTTTTACATCATATACCATGCTCCTACAATGAGTTTCTTATTGGTGCAAAATATGAAACGGCTAAAGTAACTCAAAGCGAGTGGATATGGGAAAGTACAATTCCAAGTCTTCCTAAGTATAATGTAACACCCGATTCAAATCGAGATACTACATCTTTATATATAAATGACAAATACTCTATTAACCCAGACTTTGACATCACAGCAGGTATTAGATACGATAATTACTCAGATTTTGGAGATGCTCTCTCGCCAACTTTAGCCTTTGTTTACAGAATAAACCCAAAATGGAGAATAAAATCTCTTTATTCACAAGCATATCGTGTCCCTTCGTGGGTCGAACTCACTTCAAATCCAAACTTAAAAGCAGAGACATCCAACTCCTATGAAGCAGGAGTTATATATAAAGATAGAAAAAGTTCCATTGTGCGTTTTAATATTTACAGAACAGAGATATATAACTTGATTATAAAAAATACTCCCTATACACAAGCACTAGATGATTCACATTTTTTTGGAGCTGAGCTTGAGTACCTTTTTACACCTAGTCAAGACTTAGACCTCACTCTCTTTGCCTCTTATGTAGAAGCTACAGATGAAAATGATGAAGATTTAGCTGATGTTGCCAACGAACTTCTTACACTCTCTGGTATATACGAGCTTGATTATGGACTCACTCTTGGTGGGCTTGTGAAGTATATTGGGAGTTCTAAACGCAGCACTACAGATATATCAGAGACTAGAGGTAGTATGTCAAGTAGTCTCATAACCGACACAACACTCTCTTATGCATTTAAGAACTTAACAGCATCACTTATCATCAAAGACCTTTTTGATAAGGGAACATATTATGCTTTACCTACAAGTACACTAAACAATGACTTTTATGATGGTGGTCGAACCATCTTAGTTAAAGCATCATGGGAATTTTAAGATGAAAGCTATTCTATTACTATTAACACTGTCATTCTCAGTTTTTGCACTTAGCATTAACGATTCCCTCCTAAAAGTACATGCTACACTTGTTCCTAAAATCTACTTAATGGACTACAAGTTTAAAGACAAAATACACAATAATACTATTTCCATAGCAATACTCTACCAACAAAAAGAGTACAGAAGTGCAAAAAAACTCAAAAAGTTGATAGAAAGTAAATATAAAGATGGACTCAATAGTTATAAAGTAGAAGCAAAACTTGTTAACTACAGCAATACTAATTTAGCTGAGGCAAATGTCTATTATCTTTTTCCTGCAAAGAAAAGTAACATCAAAAAAGCTATTAGACGAGCTTCTATAGATAATTCACTTACCTTTGCTTATCAAAAAGAAGATTTACAATATGGAGTAATGATATCTGTAGACATTTCCAAAAGAATCAAACCTCTTTTAAACTTAGAAGCAATTAGTATGAACAATATCACGCTTAGACCAGTTCTCATTAAAATATCTACCATATATATTATGGATTTAGATTCTAGACTCAAAAATTTAGATATTAGAGGTTTTTATCTATTCCTCCCAATGTATTTAGCACAGGTAACTATTGTATGAGAATCAACTTTAACTCTATAACGGTCAAAACAACACTCCATATAATAGGTTTTACTCTTTCTTTTATATTTTTTGTTAGCTTTATTGTAAAAAGTCTTTTTATGCAATCTTATATGAATCTTGAAAAAGAAAAAGTAGTATTCATCTCTAATCAAATTGCAGATGAAATAGCTATAAATATGAGTTTTAATTTTAATGAAGCTGTAGAAGAAGTTGTGACAAACACTCTCTCAAATACTAATATTTTACTTATAAACATCTATGATAATCAAACTGATGAAAATAAAAACTTCTCGAACAATTCGCTAACACTAAAAATGCATAAAGAAAATAATGAAATCATACATACACAAGAGCTTATTGACCCAGTTGTTAACGAAGTAATTGGAGAACTTACTATTGTTTACTCAAATGACAACTATGAAGCCTATATAAATAGTTTTAATACATGGCTTTTGTTTGGTATTTTAGCATTTACTTTTTCTTTAGCTCTGCTTATATATTTACTCTACAAATCCTTAAAAAACCTCTCTATATTAGATAATGCCCTAAAAGAGTTTAATCCTCAGAATCCTCAAAAGCTTCAACTTCTCAATGCTCATAAAGATGAAGTTTCCTCTATTTCAAACTCTGCGAATAAAATGATAGAAAAAATTATAGAGTTTTTAGAGAGGACAAAAAAACTAAACCGTGACTTACACATAAGTCAAGCACACCTTAAAGATGCACAAAGAATGGCAAGAGTCGGAAGTTTTGAATACGATGCTGTTAGTGACAAACTTAAATTAAGTGATGAGTACTACAGAATCTTAGGTTTAAAAATGAGTATAGAGTTTACGTGGAGTAATTTTTTAAATCTCATCGCAATTGATGATGCAGTAAGAGTAAAAAATGCTTTTCATGTAGCATTAACAAATGGTTCTCGCTTTAGCATACAACATAAATTTTCCTTAGGGGCGAATAAAGAGATATATGTTCTTACTAAAGGTAAGGTGCGTAAGAAAAAAGATGGTAGTGTAAAACTCACTGCAATTAGTATGGATATAAGTAATGATGTTGCGAACAAAAAGACCATTGAAAAGCTTGCCTACTATGATGCACTCACAGGTTTAGCAAACAGAACTCTCCTTAAAGATAGAATGCTAAAAGCCCTTCAAAGTGCAAAACGAAGAGAAGAAAAACTAGGTGTTATCTTCTTAGACTTAGACCATTTTAAACTTATTAATGACACATTAGGACATAGTGTAGGAGATGAACTACTCATCTATGTCTCAAACCTACTTGAATCTCAAATTAGAGATTCTGATACACTTGCTCGTTTAGGTGGTGATGAGTTTGTGATACTTATTCCATCTATTACTACAAATCAAGATATTGAAAAATTTGCTTCAAAAATTAGAACAATCATTAGAGGCTAAACATAACATTGGCACTCACCAACTCTACATCACTTCGAGTATTGGGGTAGCAATCTACCCAGATCATGGTCAAACACCTGATGACACTAATCCGTAATGCTGATACAGCAATGTATGAGGCTAAGAATGATGGACGTAATAAATATAAAATCTACTCTAGTGCTATGGGTAACTTTGTTGATAAGCAACTAACACTAGAACAAGACCTCACAGAAGCAGTCAAGACAAAAGGTCAAATTCAAGTCTATTATCAGGTGAAAATCGATACACAATCAAAAAATATTATAGGTGCTGAAGCATTAGTACGCTGGAAGCATCCTAAAAATGGACTTATTTTTCCTGATGATTTTATCTACATAGCTGAGAGTACAGGACTGATGGTAGAGCTTGGAAACAATATAATAGAACAATCAATACTTATGATTAAAGAGATAAATGAACTAGGCTTTAGTAGTTTTAAAATGGCCATTAACCTCTCAGCACGCCAGTTTGAAGAGAGTACTCTAGTCCCTTTTATAGCACTAACACTACAAAAACATGATATTGACCCCTCGCAAGTTGAGTTTGAGATAACAGAGAGTATTTCCATGTCTAACCTTGAGAATACTCTACGTATTCTTACAGAGCTCAAAACACTTGGTGTCTCTATCGCTATTGATGACTTTGGAACAGGTCACTCTTCATTAGCTTATCTAAAAAGATTTCCTATTGACACACTTAAAATAGACAAATCTTTTGTTATGGATATAGTAAGTGATGAAGAGGATAGAGTTATCGCACAAACAATCATTACAATGGCACACTCCTTAGGGCTTACCACTGTAGCCGAGGGAGTAGAAACACAAGAACATGTAAATATGCTTCAAAATATGGAGTGCGATACACTTCAGGGCTATTTTTACTCAAAAGCAATTGACAAAGAAGCATTTATAGAATTTTTTAAAGCATATGACAATAAATAATTAGCTATAATTTTATTAAATAACTGATGTTACAGACTTTTCTTAAAAAGCCCCTTTTTTATAGCTTTTAGGGGGTTGTAGGGACAGTCATGTCCCTACAACTATAGGGGCTTCTGGCACTAAATGCCGACACCACTGTCACTAAAGTGCAAGTGTGGTGTTGCTCCTTATAGTCCGTAACATCACTAAATAACTACTAAAGAGACTTATGGACTACTTAAAAGCACAGAGTGTTGATTCACTCAAAGGTACTATCAACATCTCCGGTGCAAAAAATGCATCTCTTCCTCTAATAGCGATGACTATCCTCGCAAAAAATAGTGTAAATATCAAAAATTTGCCCCATGTTGCCGATATTAGAACACTCCTTAAACTTTTAACAAACCTAGGAGCAGAGGTTACTTTTTTAGATGAAAAAGTAACAGTTGATACAAAACCACTCCATCAAACAAAAGCCACATATGACATAGTCAAAACAATGCGTGCTTCTATCTTAGTTTTAGGTCCAATCCTTGCTCGTTTTGGTCACTGTGAAGTCTCTTTACCGGGTGGTTGTGCCATTGGTCAGCGTCCTATTGATTTACATTTAAAAGCACTAGAACAAATGGGTGCAAAAATAGAGATAAAAGCTGGATATATAGAAGCCAGAGCACCAAAAGGTCTTCAAGGGTGCAACATCATCTTTGATAAGATAACGGTAACAGGAACTGCAAATATTGTAATGGCAGCAGCACTTGCAAATGGTAAAACAACCATAACAAATGCAGCACGCGAACCCGAAGTAGTACAACTCTGTGAAGTTCTCAATGAGAGTGGTGTGAAGATAGAAGGTATAGGAACAGCTATCCTAATAGTCCATGGAACAGCTGGGGAACTAATAAATATTGTTGATTTTAGTATCATACCAGACCGCATAGAAGCGGGAACATATCTTTGTGCTGGAGCTATCACTAAGTCACAAATAACTCTTACAAATGTAGAACCTAAACACTTAGGGGCAGTTTTAGCAAAACTCGAAGAGATGGGGAGTAGTTTTACACTGACTGATGACACCATTACAATTCACCCATCAAAAAAAATAAAACCTGTAAAGATAGTAACCCAAGAGTACCCTGCATTTCCAACAGATATGCAAGCACAATTTATGGCACTCGCTACTCAGGCAGATGGTGTCTCCATCATAGAAGAGAGACTTTTTGGAAACCGTTTTATGCATGTGAGCGAACTCCAACGTATGGGAGCAGACATCACACTCAATGCTCACACAGCAACTGTAAATGGTAAAACAAAATTAAGTGGAACTGATGTTATGGCAACAGACTTACGAGCCTCATCCGCACTTGTTCTAGCAGCTCTCGTAGCAAGTGGAGAGACAAATATACACCGTATCTATCATCTCGATAGAGGTTATGATGCTCTCGAGAAGAAACTAGGTGGCGTTGGAGCAGATATACAAAGACTTCAAGAGTAGCTTTTACTCTTCAAATATAATCATATCGTAAACACTACGAGTTGTAACAAGTGCTTTGTCAGGTGAAACTGAGTGTGCATTTGTTGCACGCTTAACCTTATGTCTAAGCTCAGCTATCTCTTTTTCCATCTCATCAACATTCGATTTTAAGCGCATTATAATATCAACACCTGCAAGGTTAACACCTAACTCTCTTGTTAAACGCAGAATAAGTTTTATCTTATCAATATCTCGTTCAGAGTATAATCTTATCCGACCATTTGAACGCGATGGGCAGATAAGGTTTTCACGCTCATACTGACGTAGTGTTTGAGGATGAATTTCAAGTAGTTTAGAGACTATGCTTATTAAATACACCGGTTCATCATAATTATGAATCATCGTTTACTCCTTAGGAAGTTTCTCTTTCATCATTTGGACTAAATCTTCATCCAAAGAATCAACATCAGGTAAAACAATATTCGCTTTAAGATATAAATTTCCACGAGTTTTTGTTTTACGGTTCATAGCACCCATCTCTTTTACACGAAAACGCTGTCCATTTTTTGTGTTTTTTGGTACTTTTAGTTTTATCTCTTTTTCTAGTGTTTCTATCGCAATTTTCTCACCAAAAAGTGCAGCATATAAAGGTACATCAAAAGTTTTGACTAAGTCATCCCCTTCTCTTTCATATTCTGAACTTGGAGCAACTGTGATTCTTAAGAAAAGGTCACCTACTCTACCACCTTGAGCATGACCCTTACCTTTAACTCTCATTTTCTCGCCACTCTTTACACCAGCTGGAATTTTGATGTCAAATCGATCTCCATTAACTGCAACAGAGTGACTACCACCAAGTATGGAGACAACAAAAGGAATAGTGACATTTGCCTCCATATCAAGATTTACTTCTTGCTGGAACCCTCCGCCACCAAAGCCACCTCCACCAAACGGATTACCACCACCGCCACCTTGAGAGAACATCTCACGAAGTATATCTTCCATACTACCTGATCCTGCTCCACCATGACTACGAGAAAAGTCGTGATAATTTTGACCACCAAACATTGCATCTCCATGCATATCATACTGCTGTTTTTTCTCTTTATCACTCAGTATTTCGTAAGCACTGTTTATCTCTTTAAACTTCTCTTCCGCAGACTCATCTTTGTTAACATCTGGATGATACTGTCGTGCTAATTTTCTATATGCCTTTTTTATCTCTGATTCACTCGCGTTTTCACTTATTTCAAGTGTTTTGTATAATGATTTTGCCATTTTTCTATCCTAAAGTTTATTATAAAATTGTTTCTTATGTGTAATTATATCACAAGAGTTGAGTCTATGTCAATCAACTCTTAAGAAATAATCTTTTAATCTCTTTTTTGATAAAGTTACACTATGAATACACAAAAAAAACTCTTATTTTCAGCTCTAGTAATTATTTTACTTTTGATTTCATTTTTAACAGCTTATAGTGACTTTAAAAATGATCATAAAATAATAAACAATATAGAGTTAGTCCAAAAAAAACTTACACAACTTACATATATTGATAATATTATAACTCAACTTCAAAAAGAGAGGGGACTCTCAGCTATTTACTATGATAATCACTCTAAAAAATATGCTCATGCTCTTGAACAACAGAGAAAAAAAACAGACTATTTTATAAAAAAAGCTTCCAGTCAAGTTGATATAAAAGAGTTGTCATTAAAACGCGATGAGGCAATTGAAGTGATAAACAGAGCAAAAATATCAAGATTTGATGCTTTTATGAACTATACTACTCTTATAAAGTCTCTTTTACTCCAATCCGAAGATCTTATATTTAAGACAAAAAACTCAGATATTAAAAACTCTCTTATCTACTATCACTCCTTAAACATTATGCAAGAGGCTGCTGGAGAACTTCGAGGCTTAATTGGTGGAATTTTAACAACAAAAACAATATCAAGAGAAGAGTATAA
Source organism: Sulfurimonas sp. (assembly GCA_030949945.1). Lineage (GTDB taxonomy): Bacteria > Campylobacterota > Campylobacteria > Campylobacterales > Sulfurimonadaceae > Sulfurimonas. The sequence continues at coordinate 32,749 of JAUZRZ010000072.1, forward strand.
TGAGATAATAATACTAAAGAGAATTCTTGCTAAACACTACAAGCGCATAAAGGGAAAGATAAAACTTCCATTAAACTTTAAAAAGGAAAATTCTAGTACTGTACACTCAACGATAAATCAAATTACAAATATCACGTCTTTCAATGATAGCTCACTTCAAAATATAAATATAGAACCCTTACAATGGTTTGAAAAAGCTTCAAGCAGAGTAAATCTAATTCGTGAGAGTACTCTCCAAGAGATTGATTATATTAACAGTGTTATAGAAACATCAATGAATGAAGCGATAACTACACATACAAGACATCTTCTTCTATGGTCTTTTGCTACTATAACTATTCTTATAGTTATTAGTATTGCATGGATGCTCTTTAACAGACTCTTATCAGAACAGAAGCTACTTCAAAACTATAAAAAAATTATAGATGAGAATCCTAACTCTATTGTTTCTAAAACAGATATGAATGGTCGAATCACTTATGCAAACGATAATTTTTGCCATGTTTCTAAATTTACTCGTGATGAACTTATAGGAAAATCTCATAATATTATTCGTCATATGGATGTTGATAACAACACCTTTAAAGAGCTTTGGTCAACTATTCAATCTGGAAACACATGGAGTGGAATTATTAAAAACCGTGCAAAGGATGGAGAGCCTTATTGGGTAGATGCTTCAATATCCCCAGTTTATAATTACAAAGGCATATTGGTAGAGTATATTGCAATGCGTCACAATATTACAGAGATGATTTTACAAAAAGAGGAGACAGAAAGAACACAACGAGAACTTATCTATAGACTAGGTGAGTCTGTTGAGTCTCGATCAAAAGAGAGTGGAAACCATGTCCGCCGTGTCGCACACTACTCAAAAATCCTCGCCCTCCTCTATGGCTATAGCGAAGATGAGTCTGAGACAATTTTTATTGCTTCAACTATGCATGATATGGGGAAAATTGCTATTCCAGATGCTATTTTACTTAAACCTGGACGTCTTGATAAAGATGATTTTGAGATTATGAAAACACACTCAAACATAGGCTTCAAACTTCTCTCTGGCTCAAGTCTACCTATCTTAAAAATGGCATCTATTATAGCCCATGAGCATCATGAACACTTTAATGGAAGGGGTTACCCACTAGGAATAGAGGGAGAGGACATCTCTATTCATGCAAGGATAGTAGCTATTGTTGATGTTTTTGATGCACTTATTTCAGATAGAGTTTATAAAAAAGCATGGGATTTAGAAAAAGTACTAACTACACTTCAAAGTGAGTCATCCAAGCAGTTTGATCCTCTTCTTGTGAAACTATTTATTGAAAATATTGATAAATTTATGGAAATTAAACTGCAGTATGAAGATGTTTAAATTTCATCTCGTAGTGAGATGAAATAGACTTTTTACTGATGTTACAGACTATAAGGCACGCTAACCAATGGCATCGGCATTACTAGGTAGTCGCAGGGACAAATTTGTCCCTGCAACCCCCTGAAGCTATAAAAAAAGGGCTTTTTTTAGTGTAAAAAGTGGCGAACTTCTGAGAAGTATAGACTCATACCAAACTCATTAGCAGCATCTATGATCTCCTGATCTCTAATGCTACCACCCGGTTCGATTACATTTTTAATGCCTGCTTCTGCAGCGGCATCGATACTATCACGGAAAGGAAAAAATGCTTCAGATGCTAAAGCAGCACCTCTTACATCAAGACCCATATCTTTTGCCTTTTTCAAAGCACACTGAGCAGCATCAACGCGAGATGTCATACCCATACCAACTGCTACCATTGCAGAGTTTTTAACATATACAACACAGTTAGATTTTGTAAGAGATGCTATTTTGTATGCTATCTCCATATCTTTCATATCTTGGCTCTGTGCTGCTATTTTAGATACTAACTTAGCATTTTTAACTTCATCAACTCCTACCATATCTGCATCTTGAAAAACAAATCCACCATCAACATGTTTAAAATCTTTTTTATCATTTGCAAGGATTAAAGTATCCGCTCCCATCTCAAAAAGTTTGATACGTTTTTTCTTAGCAAAAATTTCTTGTGCTTCTAAAGTAATACGACCTGCGATTACAACTTCTAAGAATATCTCATTCATTTTTTCTGCAAGTTCCGCGTTTACAGTACCGTTTACTGCTACAACACCACCAAACGCAGACACTGGGTCACATTTAAGTGCCTCAGTATAAGACTCTAAAAGTGTATCTTTAATTGCAAAACCACAAGGATTACCATGTTTTGAGATACATACTGCGTTTTGCTCACCAAAACCTCGTGCAATTTTAACAGCACCATTAAGATCATTTAAGTTGTTAAAACTCGCTTCACCTTTGAGTGTTGTAAAGTTATCTGTGAAATGGTTGTTAAACTCGTAAAGTGCACCTTTTTGATGAGGGTTTTCACCATAACGAGTGTTCATTACTTTCTCTCCAACGATAAACTGCTTCTCACCAAAACCTTCGTTAAAACGCTCATTCATATAGTTTGCTATCATAGAGTCATAAGCCGCCGTATGCTCATAAGCTTTTATCATATAGCCACGACGGAAATCTTTTGTATTTTTTTCATTCTCAATCGCGTCAATTACTTCAGCATAATCTTGGACATTTGTAACAATGATAACAGCATCAAAGTTCTTAGCAGCAGAACGAACCATAGCAGGTCCACCGATGTCAATGTTCTCAATAATCTCATCAAAATCATCAGTTTTTTCAATAGTCTCTTTAAATGGGTAAAGGTTTACACAAACAAGGTCAATAGATTCAACCCCGAGTTCTTTTGCTTGGTCAAGGTGGCTCTGCTTGTCACGACGGTGTAAGATTCCACCATGAACATAAGGGTTTAAAGTTTTTACACGCCCTTCAAAACACTCAGGAAACTTAGTAACCTCATCGATTTCAATAGCAGCTATACCAGCTTCAACTAACTTCTTATAAGTTCCACCAGTTGAGATAATCTCATAACCATTTTTTACTAAAGAGTTACAAAACTCAACAATTCCCGCTTTATCGCTTACACTTACTAATGCTCTTTTCATGAAAAACCCTTGCTTTAAATAATTATGAAACTCTATCTAAAAAGAGATTATGTTTTGATGAAAATAGCTCCTTTCTAAGAAGCTCTATTTTCTAAAAACTCTATTATTTCTTCTTCACTTCCTTTAAATAAAAGCGGTATCGTAGTTTTTTCTATTTGAAACTGATACATAGGGTCGTAATATTTCTCTAACAACTCTTTAATAAACTGCTTATAAAGTTTCTCTTTTAAAGCTTCATCCTGAGTATTACTAGCCTCTGTAAAAATGATATTAATATTAGTATAGTTTTCACTGCCTAAACGTTTTTTTATCTTACTTAAACCCTTAGCAACATCTTCTACCCACTTTGATACACCCTGCATCCCCATATGTTGAGACATACTCTTTTTGTGCTTTAAGTACATACTCATCATAACTCACAAGAACTCTATCAGATATTGGTCGCTCTAAAATAATCATCTGCCCATCCATTAGATTTTCATAAACTTCTTTAGGCATAAAAGCTCGACCAATATTGTGACTTTCATGCTCTATTATGACTTCTTTATACTTTTTTTCTTGGGTCTGTATAAGTGCATATGCTAAATTATTTTCAAAGTTTATTTGTGTAGGTTGTATTGATACATTATTTCCAAAAGAGGAGCCTTTATGATTGGCTAGACCTTCTAAGTCTATAGAGTTTTTTATTCTTTTTAAAAGAATTGTTTTTCCAGAACCTGTATAACCCCCAATGATGATGGTTTTTGTTTCTTTAGAGATTCGCAGAGATTCTTCCATTAAAAAAGTACGAAAGGCTTTATATCCACCTTTGAGTCGTACTATATTTACACCTGCTTCACTTAACCAAGCCTGTGCAATTGATGAGCGTTGTCCACCACGAAAGCAGTATAGTAGTGCATTTGGATGTGTTCTTAAATACTCCAACCACTGCTCTACTCTCTTCTTCTTACCCTCTTCTTTTATAAGGTTTTGGGCTAGAAGTACAGCAGCAGCATTTCCATTTTTTTTGTACTCAGTACCTACAAGGTGGCGTTCTTCATTACTAAGAATTGGAAGATTTTTTGCATTTAAAAAAGCTCCTTTTTCATACTCAACCCCAGCTCTTACATCAAGTAAGTCTCTCTTATTTAAAACTATTGAGCGAAAATCATCTGTTAGTAAATCTGACACTAAATCACTTCTATGAGCTTTGTACTACTCGCTTTAGTTGTTCCAATAGCTTCTAAATCAAGACCTGCTTTTTTTGTTATCTCTAAAAACTCTTCTACACTCTCCTCTGCCACAACACACAATAATCCACCAGAAGTTTGTGCATCACAAAGAATATTTTGCTGTTCTTCACTCATTGAGCCTATTTTGTGTCCATAACTCTCAAAGTTACGGTGAGTACCACCAGGTACACAACCCATCTTTAGGTACTTTTTAACATTTTTAAGAGTTGGTATCTTTTCATACTCTAAGACAGCACTTATAGAACTACCCTCACATATCTCACTCAAATGCCCAAGTAAGCCAAAACCTGTTACATCAGTAACAGCTACTACACCTTGAAGTTTTGCTATCTCGTAACCGATTTTATTTGATTCACACATTGCATCTACTGCAACATCAATATCTCCATCTTCAATTTTACCCTGTTTTTGAGCTGTTGTCAGTATTCCAATCCCGAGTGCTTTTGTTAAAAAGAGTGAGCATCCAGCTTTTGCACTGTTGTTGCGTTTGAGGTTTTTATTATCAACTATTCCCGTTACTGCAAGTCCAAAGATAGGCTCAGGAGAGTCTATACTATGTCCACCAGCAAGTGGAATACCTGCTTCTTCACAAACCGCACGACCACCGTCTATTACTTCGCGTGCCACATCATCACTAAGCTTTTCTATTGGCCAACCAAAAATAGCAATCGCCATAAGAGGTTTCCCACCCATCGCATAAATATCACTGATGGCGTTTGTAGCAGCAATTCGTCCAAAGGTAAAAGGATCATCTACGATAGGCATAAAAAAGTCTGTTGTACTAAGTACTGAAGTACCATTGCCAAGATCAAACGCAGCGAGCATCATCTTTTGTACTGTTTCCAACAAGTAAATCAGGATAAGATATATGTTCTCTATTGCTTTTTAAGATAGAATCAAGTAGTTTTGGTGAAATTTTACAACCACATCCAGCACCATGTGAGTATTGTGTCAGTTTTATATCTTTCATAATGTTATAATATCCTCAAATAAATTATATAATGATACCTCTTTAAGGAGTTAATGGAGAAAGAATGTACGAAAAGATTAAACATATTGTCCTTGATTATAATGGGACTATTGCTAAAGATGGGATTTTAGATACAGAGATAGAGTACTTACTGCAACTGCTCTCAAACAAATACAAACTTCATCTCATTACCGCAGATACTTTTGGAAATGTTCAGAGTCAGATACAGGCTTTTGAGATAAAACTGCATATACTTAAATCTCAAAATCATACACAAGAAAAAGCAGACTACATAAGTAGCTTAGATAAAGAGAGTGTTATTGCCATAGGTAACGGAAACAATGATGCAAAAATGCTCACCCTCGCCTCTGTTGGCATTGCCATTTTAGGTGCTGAGGGTTGCTCAAGCCAAGCACTACTTGCTTCTGATATAGTTTGTAAGTCTATAAAAGATGCACTAGAACTTCCTCTGCATCCTAAACGTTTGCATGCCACACTTCGGACTTAGGAAATAAACTATGAATAATATCGAGATTAAGACGTATAAATTATGCTTTTTTGTTCCAGCACAAAATAAGAGAAATAGCCCTACTTACAAAGTGGATATTTCTATTTTTTTTATACTGTTACTATATATTTTACTATTAGGATGCAGTAATAATGTAAAGCAATCAAATGCTAACAAGCAGTACTGACGTTAACACCTCTTTACCAGGTCAAACAACTGAGGAATTAAATGTCACAAGCAGTATAGAGCGAATAGAAGGATCGCTTTCTTTATATATAAATAAGATGCTAAAGCAAGCGTCTTTGCTCAATGATGCACTTTGGCAATTAAGCAGTAATGTTGAACATGATAATGCAAGAACAATAGTAAATTATATTATTCATCAAGAATATAGTCAAGCAAATACTCAAGCCGAAACTGTAGGTGCTACATTGCTTGAGTTTCATGATATAAATAAAACCTACTACATCTTACATTTCGGTTTAGAAAAACTGATAAACGATGAGTATAAATCTATAGGGGGAACATACATTTTCTATCCAAAAGGAAACAATATAGCCATTCAGGTACCCCACCCTATATTTGACACTAACACAAAAAATCAAGGCATAGAAACATATCTGAACCTAGAGAGTAAATATCTATTATTAGCTGGGACACACCGTAATAGTTCGAGCATTGATAGTAATTGTCAAAGTAATTATAAAGAAAGTGATGTAGCACACAACGAAGCAGATTATTTTTATCAAGTACACAACGCTTTATCTTTAGCTGATAATAAAATACTCTTTATTGAATTTCATGGTTTTGGAAGTGATACACGTAATAGAATTTGGAATGAATGCGACAGTAGTAAGAATGTAAACATCATAAATATTTCAGAAGGAGTAGATGATTTTAATAGCTCAAATAGCATTCATCGGCTAGCAACTTATTTACAAAACAATAGCAGTATAAAAGTATGTTTATACAACCCCTCTCAAGATTTTAATCAGACTGATATTTACACCTCTTCACTAGGTGGAACAACTAATGTTTCAGCTAGGTTTACTAATGGGGTAAACGATGTTTGCTCGGTCAGTGCAATAAGCTCTTCTAGTCGATTTATTCATATTGAACAGAGTTACGAGGTCCGACAAAACGAAAGAGCAACTATCTTGAATGCATTAAAATCAATTTATCTTACTCCAATATAAAAACTTCTTATATATCTTTTTCAATTACACGTTTAAATGTATTGAAATAATTATCTTGTAGTCTCTCTAAACTCATCTCTACATCATTAATCTTGATTGAGTCACCACCAACTCTGCCTATCTTTTCAACAGCCATAGACTCATCTAACATCGCTTCAAACGCAGCACAGTTCTCAGGTTTTACTTCGATGATAGCACGACTCATAGACTCACAAAAGATGTCCCTCTCATCTTTTACACTCATCTCTACATCACAACCAAGACTAGATGTTGCAACCATTTTAGCAAGTGCAATAGCAACTCCACCAGAACTTGCATCTTTAGCACACTCAAGAAGATTTTTCTTATTTGCCTCGATAACTAAGTCCCAAAGTGCAAGTTCCGCTTTATAATCAATCGAGGGCATACTTCCAGCAACTGTGTCACAAATCTCTTTCATATATAAAGAACCACCAAACTCAGACTTTGTTTCTCCTACAAGATAAAGAGCATTTCCTGCGCTTTGAAATGAGGACATTAAAACATTGTTTTGGTCATCATTAAGTCCAACTGTTGCGATAGAAGGAGTTGGAAAAACAGAAACACCATTTGTTTCATTATAAAGTGAAACATTTCCACCGATAACTGGTGTTGTAAGTGCAGCACAAGCCTCTTTTATACCAAGACAACCCTCACCAAACTGCCACATAACTTCTGGATTTTCAGGGTTACCATAGTTTAAACAGTCTGTAACTGCGAGTGGTCTAGCTCCACTCATAGCAACATTTCTACCCGCTTCCATAACAGCAGCTGCCCCACCATTTCTAGGATCTACATAACAAAAACGAACATTACAATCAGCACTCATTGCAAGTGCTTTTCCATTCTCTTTTACGCGAATAACAGAAGCGTCAAGCATTCCGCCTTTTTTGATTGTATTTGTTTGTACCATAGAGTCATACTGTGTATAAATCCACGACTTATCTACAACTTCCATAGATTTGGTAAGTTTCTCAAACGCAGCTTGATTTGAAACTTTGTCAAAATCATCTATAGTTACAGATGCTAAAGAAGCTAAATAAGCAGGTTTAGTCATAGGACGATTTAACTCAGGTGCTTCTTCACTTACAGGGTCAACTGGAACCTCAGCACATTTCTCACCGTGCCAAAAGAGTTCCATATTTCCAGTGTCAGTTACTTCACCAACAACAGCAGCATCTAAATCCCATTTTTCAAAGATGTCGATGATAGCTTGTTCTGAACCTTTTTTTGCACACAGAAGCATACGTTCTTGAGACTCTCTGAAAGCATAAAGTCATAAGGAGTCATATTCTCTTCACGAGCAGGAATTTTATCAAGATGCATAATCATACCAGCACCAGAACGCCCTGCCATCTCAAAAGAAGAAGAAGTAAGACCCGCTGCACCCATATCTTGAATACCTACAACATGGTCAGTTTTGAAAAGCTCCATACAAGCTTCAAGAAGAAGTTTTTCAGTGAAAGGGTCACCTACTTGAACAGTAGGACGAAGAGATTTTGACTCTTCCGTAAATGAGTCTGAACTCATAACAGCCCCACCTAAACCATCACGACCTGTTTTTGCACCAACATACATTACAGGATTTCCAACACCCTCAGCAACTCCGAGAAAAATTTCATCAGATTTTGCGATACCAAGATTAAAAGCATTTACAAGGATATTTCCATTGTAACACTCATCAAAACTTACTTCACCACCGATAGTAGGAACACCCATACAGTTTCCATAACCACCGATACCCTCAGTTACACCACGTACTAAATAACGCTGATGTGCAGCAGTTTTATCATCGTTTGTGATATTTCCAAAACGCAGGGAGTTTAGTGAAGCTACAGGACGAGCACCCATAGTAAATACATCTCGCATAATCCCACCAACACCCGTTGCAGCACCTTGATATGGTTCTATAAAAGATGGGTGATTATGAGACTCCATCTTAAAAACAGCTGCATAGCCATCACCAATATCAATTACACCAGCATTTTCACCAGGACCTTGTATAACCCAAGGAGCCTTAGTAGGAAAACCTTTTAAGTGAACTTTAGAAGATTTATATGAGCAGTGTTCGCTCCACATAGCTGAAAAAATACCAAGCTCAACAAGGTTAGGCTCGCGCTTTAAAATCTCTTTAATATGTGTATAGTCATCTGATGAAAGTTTATGACTTGCTAATTGTTCTTCAATATTTTCTAATTGTTGGCTCAATGGGAATCCTAAAAATTTAATTTTTTGGTTTTTAAAGATGGATTATATCTAAATGTGAGTAAAAGTTATTTGAATTTAATGAAAAGCAAACTCTTTTTTTGTGCGGATGTTGAGTTTTAATGAAAAGATATTTCTATACTCGATTTTCTCTATTTCATACTCTTTTATGCTCTTTGGTAATTTTACTCTAATCTCATCTCCTGCCTCTTTACCTATCATCGCTTTTGCTAGAGGAGAGTGTATAGAGATAAGTCCATTTTCAGGCTCACTCTCTAAAACACCACATAAGGTATAAGTTTCTTCTTCATCTGTATCTATATTTATAACAGAAACAGTACTGCCAAAACTTACTTTGGTATGCGAATGAAGCGAGGGGTCGATTATTTTTGAATTTTGAATCATTTTATTGAGGTAAAAGAGCCTTTTATCTATAAAACGCAGCTTCTCTTTTGCGGCATGATAGTCTGCGTTTTCACTTCTATCACCCTGAGCAGCAGCTACTAGTTTTTCATGAGCCACCTTAGGTTTTTCTTCTTCTAAAAGATACTTAAACTCTTCTACTAAAAGGTCGTAGCCCTCAATGCTCATAGGCTCAAGCATTGTAGTTCCTAATGCTCAAATCCGAGAATATAGTAAGTCTCTTTATTTGGAAGTTTTTCTATATTTATCTTAAACTTATCACTAAAACGTGCCACCTTTTCATGTGCCTCATCTGCTAATGCTGAAGTTGGGGATTCAACTTTGATTTTAAAGTAGTTTTTTGAGTTTGAGAGTGCTACAAATGAGCTGTTAACCTGAAGATGATCATGTAAATCCATAATATGTTTTTGAATCTTTTCATATCCACTCGTATTTTTTTCAATATCTTCTAACTGTTGGAGTAAAGCATCATTTGGTACATAACCGAGTTGTCTTAGCATCGCATCTCTTCTCATATCTATATTCCTTCGTAATTATATTTGTAAAAATAATATCAGCTTTTTGTAAATATTCAGTATGTATTTACTATCTAATGACTATAATTGTACAATACTTTTAATATAAGAGAGAGATAATGACCCCAGAGATACTTAAAAAAATCAAACAACTTCCACCACTTCCAGAGTCTGCAATGCAGATAGAAGCAGTTTATCAAGATCCAGACAGTAGTTTTAACGATATGGTTAAGATATTAGAAAAAGACCCTCTTCTTACTGCTGACATTTTAAAAGCTGCAAACTCTCCCCTATATGGTTTTTCTCGTGAGATAAATGCAATAAGCCAAGCAGTTGGACTCTTTGGTATGGGTACAGTTCGTGGTTTTGCTCTTGCTTCTATTGTTAAAAAAAGTTTTAGTCTTGACTTAGCACCTTATGGAATTAGCAACGATATGTTCTCAGCACTCTCAAAAAAACAGCATGGTCTTATGACTTCATGGTGTCTGAGAAAAGAGAACAGACTGCTAGGAGTACTCTCTCCTGCTGCGTTTCTTGTAGAGATTGGCAAGGTTCTTATCGCTCAACAAATCATTAGTGAAAACAAACAAGAAGAGTTTGCAGCAGCACTAAGAGAGTTAGGTGATGTTGAAGAGGCTGAAAGAGCAGTAGCTGGGGTTGATACACCTGAAGTAAGTGCTACTATTTTTGCTCAGTGGAAATTTGAAGAGGGCTTAGTTGATGTTATTAGAAACTGTACAAACCCTGCTAAAGCAAATGAAGATGATATTCGTCCTGCACAAATTCTTCATGTGGTTCGTACTGCTGTTCCTATCAATGGTGTTATTACTGATGAAAGCAGTGCTCTTGCTAAAGAACTTATCTCAAAATATTCTCTAGATTTAGAGAGTTTTGAGACGGCTATAGAAAACGCCGCACTTTAAAACAAATTGAAATCTCTTCTTATACGACTCACACTTGGTGTGAGCGAACTAGACATCACTCCTGATGAAGCAAAATATGTTCAAAAATGGCTAGCAAAAAAATATCTCACTAAAAAAGAAAACCAATACAAATTTAACTCAAAATATCGTGCAGGTACTTTAGGTCTTGTTCAAAAAGAGACTGCTTACCTTAATGTTATCGGTGAAAATGTTCGTGACTTACTTATAGAAGATTTAGGAGTGGCTACTGAGGGCGACCTCATCATTGCACAAAGACTTCTTGGTAAACGTGGTACTCCCTCTGCAAAAATTGCTGAAATTGTTGGGCGAGAACAGAGCTATAGCATCGCTTACATCATTTTTAAAGATAACCATAAAGTCCTTAGTTGATTTAAAAACCGACTTTCCTATAGGTGCTGAGCTTACTCAAGAGGAACTAAAATCATACAAAACAGGTGATGTTTTTAAAGTTGACAATCAAGAGAACAAAGTCTTAGAGTGTTTAGGTAATATCTCTGACCCATTAGTAGATGAGAAGATAGTCCTCGCACAGTTTAATAAACATGATGAGTTTGATGAAGAGGTTCTAAAAATTGCTAAATCTTTTAAGCCTGTAAAAGCTTCCGAGCATCCATCACGAAAGGACTTAAGAGATTTAGATTTTGCTACCATTGACCCTGTTACTGCCAAAGATTATGATGATGCGATTTACTGGGATGATGAGAACTCTACTCTTTATGTAGCCATTGCCGATGTAAGTGCTTACATCAAACCTTTTGGTGCACTTGATAATGAGGCGATA
>JAUZRZ010000073.1 GCA_030949945.1 Sulfurimonas sp.
TAAATATTGGTTAAAGAATGCTTTTTTTGTGATAATTTGTCTTTTATTTTGTTTCAGATTTATTATCTTTTAAACCGTATCTTGGAACAAATAAAACAGAAGAGTATGTTTATTATAAACGAGATTGGATACGAAGTAATATAGGAGAAAAATAAAGAATAAAGAAAATATTGTAGTTCTTGGAGATAGCACAATTACAAGTGGTTTTTTGCCAAATATTTTTGATAATAAATCATCTTTTACAAATACAATTAATTTATCAATAGTTTCTTCTGATGCTCAAAACATATATATTTTTTAAAAGATTTTATGAAATATAACTACACTCCTGATGTGATTATATGGAACCAACAGTTCCTAGGGGATTTAGAACATTATTTAAATGCTAGTAAAAATGAAGTATTTGGATTATTATAGTATTACTGATAATATTCAATTTATTTTAGATTTCTTTATTTACCCGCATTAAATAGTGAAAAAGTAAAATATATTTTTATCCGTATTTAAGAATAGAGAAGAAGGCTGGATAATGTAATTAAAGATTTACGAAAGGAAAGAGGAACATATTATTGGAATGGAAATAAAAATCAAAGTGTAGGAGAAGATTTTATTGACAATGATTATAATTCAAGTAAATTTCCAAAGCTTGTAGGAACAAGTTCCGAATATAAAAACATTTATTTAGTTTTTTAGACTTGGCACATCAATTGAAGATTAAGGTTTTTATAATTTCTCCCCTATGGTGACTGGAGCAAGTTTGCCATTTAAAAAGATACCAGATATATATCAAGAGATGGAAAGAAAATATGATAATGTCTATTTATCTAATATACTTACATCAACCTATTATCCCTCTGAATTATTTTTTGACAGAGGACATATGAATTATATTGGTGCTACAATATATACAAAAGATTTATTAAATAGTTTTAAAAATATTAATAAATCACACTATACTACCCAAAAAATATTTTCTAAATCATTATTCTAAAAAGCTAAAATAGCAATAGAATATGAGAGGGTGTTATCATGAATAAAAACAGCAAGTGCAAATAAAACAAGACTGCTCAACCTACAGAACTGGCGATAATTAAAGCTGGCTTAAGATTTTATAATTCAAAAACTTAGCTCAAAACAATAAATATCATCTATTGATGCAAAAAATGTTCCAACTTTTGTATAATCTTACATTTCTTTCAGTTTAAATAGCCTACAATATATAAAATACAAAAAAAGATTTGAGAACCCAAAGTATGAGAATAGATAAATTTTTAAATTCAGTAAATATTACAAAACGACGTTCAGTAGCACAAGATATGCTTGCTAACAGAGTTGTAGAGATTAATGGTGTGCTTGTTAAACCGAGTAAAAATGTAGAGATAGGTAATATCATCACGATAAATTATCTAGATAGCTCTAAAAAATATGAAGTTTTACAACTTCCTTCAACAAAATCAACACCTAAATCATTGCAACATGAATATATTAAGGAGTTATAGATGACCTACAAACAAGCACATGCAGAGTTTACATCACTTTTTAAACATGAAATGAGCGATGAGAAGATGCGAGAATTTTTACTTGGACTAAGCCTTGATAAACATACTCCTGTAAATGTCATAGCTGCGGCAGCAGATGTTATGAGAAGTTTTGCTATTGCCTTACCTATACACGAGAGTACAAGAGACAGAGCGATAGATATAGTAGGTACTGGTGGGGATAAAATAGGTTCTTTTAATATCTCTTCAACTGTAGCACTTTTAGTAGCCTCATGTGGGGCAACAGTTGCTAAACATGGAAGTCGTTCTATCACTTCAAAAAGTGGTAGTGCTGATATGTTTGAAGCACTTGGAGTCCATCTTAATTTGAGTTTAGAGAAGAGTGCTAGACTACTTGAAGAGACAGGTTTTACCTTTATGTTTGCACAAAATCATCATCCTGCAATGAAGTTTATTATGCCTATTCGAAAATCAATTGATGATAAAACTATTTTTAATATCTTAGGTCCACTTACAAATCCTGCTGGAGTGAAGAAGTCGATGCTCGGAGTCTTTGACAAGGCATTTGTCCCTAAAATGCTCGAGGCACTCAAGATAAATGGTGCTACTTCGGCTATGGTTGTGAGTTCTAAAGAGGGTATGGATGAAATAAGTATTAGCGATGTTAGCTATGCATCTCGTTTGCATAATGGAATTGTTCATGAGTTTGAGATAGACCCCCAAAGTTGTCAAGTCAAGAAGATGCCATTAAAGGCTATTATGGGTGGAGATGCAAAAGAGAATGCCAATATCCTTCGTAGAATTTTTGATAATAGTGCTACAGATGCCCAAAGAGACATTGTCCTTATAAATACAGCGGCTGCTCTTATGGTAGATGGTCTTGCTCGTGATATGCAAGATGGGATGGAAATGGGAAGAGAAGCACTTTTAAACAATAGAGGAAAGAAAAAACTCAAACAAATCATAGAAGTGAGTAATAAACTCTAATGGTATATAAATTTAAAGAAGAAAACTTACTAGAGTTTGCAAAAGAACTTTTACAAAAAGTATCAGAGGGTGTGGTGATACTCAAAGGTGATTTAGCAGCGGGAAAGACTACTCTTGTAAAGGCTGTTGTAAAAGTGATGGATATAGATGACTCTGTCACCTCTCCAACTTTTTCTCTGCAGCAGTGTTATGGGCAAAGAGTTTTTCATTATGACTTATATAACCATGGACTCGAACACTTTATCTCTTTGGGAATGCTCGAAGAGTTAGATAAAAAAGGTCTCCATTTTGTAGAGTGGGGTGATGATGCACTGGTCAATCTACTAGAAGATGCAGGAATCCCAACAACAGTTATAGAGATAGATAAAACCTCTAATGATGAACGCGAATATAAGGTCAGGTATGCACACACTTAAAGCGGTGAAGTTAAAAAAAAGTATAAAAAGTTTAGAGATAGTAAAGGGTATGAGTCTTGAAGTCTCTAGCGGAGAAGTTGTGGGGCTTTTAGGACCAAATGGAGCTGGAAAAACGACTACATTTTATATGATATGTGGACTGGTAGAAGCAACTTCAGGAGAAGTTTTTTTTGATGGGGAAAACTTATCAGATATGCCCCTACATCAAAGAGCTAAAAAGGGGATAGGATACTCTACCACAAGAGGCTTCTATCTTTAAAGACTTAAGTGTAGAAGATAACTTAATGATAGCGGCACAAGTAAGCATAAAAGGCAAAGAGGCTCAGGAAAAACGTATTTTAGAACTTCTGGATATGTTTAATATTGAGCCTATTCGGTATCGTAAAGGTATCTCTCTCTCAGGTGGAGAACGCCGTCGTGTGGAGATTGCAAGAGCACTTGTAAACGAGCCGAAGTTTCTCTTACTTGATGAGCCATTTGCAGGGGTTGACCCTATTGCCGTTATGGATATTCAAAAGGTTATTAAGCAGTTAGTCTCTTATGAGATAGGTGTTCTCATAACAGACCATAATGTTAGGGAGACCTTAGATGTATGCGATAGAGCTTATGTTATTAAAGCAGGAGAACTTTTAGCAGAGGGTACGAGTGATGAGATAGGTAAAAACGAAGATGTTCGTAAACACTATCTTGGTGAAAACTTTAAGCTTTAAGGTCTAGGAAAATATGGGAGCATTAAGACAAACGCAGTCAGTAGAGAATAAACATAAACTCTCAAATACACTACGTAATTGGCTTCCCATCCTTCACTCATCTTTGTCTGACTTAGGCGAGGCTATGGCACCGTTTGTCGAAGCTAACCCTGTAGTAGAAGTTGAGTCTGGTTATGAAGAAGATTTTGAAGCAAAAATCCCTCGTAAAGATTATCTCACGAGCTGTTAGTAACTCAAGAACTGAGCAGATAGAAGCACTTACCATTCAACACCGTACATCTGTATGAAGTTTTAGATGAACAGATAGGAGCACCCCTGTTTCCAACACCTATTTCGCAAAGTATAGCCCAACATATAATTGAAAACTTAGATGAGTTAGGCTTTTATGAGGGAGATACTGAAAACTTTTGTGCTAAAAACAGTATCTCTTATGAGATGTTTGAAAGAACGAGACTGCGTTTTTCCCATATTGAACCTATTGGTATTGGTGCTAGAGATTTAGCTGAGTCTTTTGTCTTTCAACTTGATAGTTCCCAAATAAGTGATGAGTGCTTATCCTCTAGCACTTGAAGTGATTAACAATATGCAGAAAGATTTATAGCTACTCTAAACATGAAGATTTTGCTGAAGTGATGCATGTACTGGGAACTTTTAAGAATCCACCAAATATTGAGTATCAAGAAGAGTCGGCACAAATAGTACCTGACTTGATGATATTTTTTAATGAGGATGAGAATATAGAAGTGAAACTAAACGATGCCTACTATCCAACTATACATATAGACACTTCTTATGCTGTAAAACATGAGTTTATAAGTCAAAAGATAAAAGAAGCAAAGTCTCTTGTGGATGCTCTTGACATGCGAAAAGCTACACTTTATAAAGTAGGGCTAATGATAGTCGAGTATCAGTATGAGTTCTTTACAGGTGGGCAAATAATGCCATTAACTCTAAAAACACTTGCTGATGAGTTTGGACATAATCCCTCGACCATCTCACGAGCCATAGCTAACAAGTACATAGCTTGTGATAGAGGTACTTTAGCGATGAAAGAGTTCTTTACAACAGCCATTGATGAAGATGTGAGTAATGCTGCTATAAAAGAGTATCTGATTGGGCTTGTCAAACAAGAGAGTAGACTCAAACCTCTTAGTGATATGAAACTTCTAGCTTTAATTGAAGAGAAGTTTAAAGTTAAAATGGTGAGGCGTACTATTGCAAAGTATAGAAAACAGCTCAATATCGCAGGTTCTAGTGAACGTAAAAAACTCTACCAACTCTCAATTTAAGCTCTCAGATGACTATAAAACAAAGGTTAGATGCCGAAGTACTCAAGCGCAACTCTGTTAATGAGATAAATGAAGATAATTTAGACCCAATTTTAGTAGCACAGAAGTATAAAAATCCAACAATTTCACTGATTTGTGCACTTTTTGCCTATGGAAATGTGAAACAGATAGTAAAATTTTTAGAGTCACTTGATTTTGACCTACTCACTGCAGATGATCTAACTATACAAAACAGACTTCAAAATCATTATTATCGTTTTCAAAAAGGAGAGGATGTTGTGGCACTCTTTATCGCACTTAAACGCTTAGAAAAAGAGACAAGTTTAGAGTTTGTTTTTAAAGAAGCATATAGTGTTGATAAAAATGTAATAGATGGAATAAATGCTTGCATAAGTAAAATACTCTCTTTAAATCCCCATCAAACGCAGGGGTATAACTTTTTAGTCGGTAAGGTGACAACAAAAACTAAAGGTGCAGGAGCCTTAAAACGCTGGATGATGTACCTTCGCTGGATGGTTAGGGATGACAATATAGACATGGGCTTATGGAGTGGGGTTGATAGGGCTGATTTGATAATGCCTCTTGATACACATACGTTTAAAGTAGGGCATAAGCTTTGGGTCTGTTAAAGAGAAAAACATATGACTTAGAAGCGGCAATTGAGCTAACACAAAAACTGAAAAAATTTGATAAGAGTGACCCATTGAAGTATGATTTTGCCTTGTATCGCTTAGGGCAGGAGAAAATTATCTAATTTTTTGATATAATCTAAAAAATATTAAGTGTAAAGTAGGTATAAAGTTTGTTGAATTTAGAGAAGATATATGAAGCACAAGAACGTATAAAAGATGTAGTGGTAAATACTCCATTAGCATTAGCACCTTATCTTAGTGAACTTTGTGAGTGTGAAATCTTCCTAAAAAAAGAGAACCTACAGGTGACTGGTGCCTTTAAAATACGAGGTGCTTACAATAAAATAGCCTCACTTACTAAAGAGCAACATGAGTCTGGTGTTATCGCTGCAAGTGCTGGAAATCATGCTCAGGGTGTAGCACTCTCAGCTTCAAAGTTTAATACAAAAGCTATTATCGTTATGCCAGAATCTACACCACTTACCAAGGTTAATGGAGTAAAGCATTATGGGGCAGAGGTGATTCTTCACGGAAGTAACTATGATGAAGCATATGGCTTTGCACTTGAGTATGCAAACAAACACTCTTTAACTTTTATACATCCTTTTGAAGATACCAAAGTTATAGCAGGTCAAGGAACAGTTGCCTTAGAGATTTTAGAGAAATGTGAGTCACTAGATGCTATTATCATTCCTGTTGGTGGAGGTGGACTTATAGCTGGTATGAGTGCCGCCATCAAAGCAATAAATCCAAAAATAGAAGTAATCGGTGTAGGTGCTTGTGGTGCCCCTGCGTTTAGAGAGTCATATGAGAAAAAATCTGCAGTAGATAGTAAACATGTAAGGACTATTGCGGATGGTATTGCTGTTCGTGATACATCTGAAATTACACTTGCATATGCTTTGAAAAATGTAGATAAAATAATTAGTGTAGATGATGAAGAGATTGCAAGTGCTATTTTATTTTTACTTGAGAAGCAAAAGCTTGTTGTTGAGGGGCTGGGGCTGTTGGTGTAGCGGCACTTCTTCATAAAAAACTTCCAAATATTAAAAACAAAAAGATAGCAGTAGTTCTTAGTGGTGGAAATATGGATGTTACACTTCTTTCTGTTATTATCGAAAAAGGGCTACTCAAGTCACATAGAAAAATGAAACTAACAGTAACTCTTATCGACAAGCCAGGTTCTTTGATGCGATTTACTGAAATTCTCCAAAATCTTAATGCTAATATCGTTCATATAGCTTACGATAGAACATCTGTTTCTCTTGATTATGGAGATGCTAGTGTTACTGTGCATATGGAGACAAAAGGTAAGGAACATCAAGTTCTTATACAAGAAGCACTAAAGGCTGAGGGTTATTTAAGGAGTGATGAATAATGAATTTTCTTGTAAGAAAAGGTATCAATAAAGCAGTAATATTACTTCAAATATTAGACGATGGCAGAATGATAGTAGTTGATAAGCAAACAACTATACGTTTTATGAAACCAGATGACTTGAGTCTTATTAATGGATTTAAAGTAAATATAGAGCATAAGTATTATAAAACAAATGTAGTTAGCTTTAGTAATGATGGAGATTATTTTGCAACATTGACTGCTGATGCTAAAGAGTCTTATCTTTATAATACTAAAACAAAAAAACGTATAGCCAATGTAAGTAGACACCATGGAGAAGTCTCTTGTGTTGGAATAGACCCCTTAAACCGTTATATGTTTTCTGGTGGTGAGGATGGAAAAACTTTTGCAATTGACATTAAAAGTGGTAAGCTCGTTTTTACTCTTCCTGTTCATGTAGATACTATTAACGACATAGCTTTTAGTGCAAATGGAAACTGGGTGGCAACTTGTAGTTATGATAGAAAAATATCTATTTTTTCTCTTGTAACAATGACTGCAAAAACCAAGCTCAAAGCACATGGAGCACCTGTAACTAAAATGAAGTTTATTAAGGCTAATAGACTTGTTAGTATTGATAAAAATTCCTCTGCAATTATTTGGAATATGTATACAGGAAAAGTTATAGAGAGACTACAAGGCATCCATGATGATGTTACACAGCTTGTTACAAGTAAAGATGATGAGTTTCTTTTTTTAGGGACAACTCTTGGTTATATTTTAGTATATAATCTTAAAACATACGAACTACTTTCTCCAAAGTATATTAAAATAGCTTCACCTATTACTGCCTTAGAGTTTAATGATAAAGATCATCAACTTATAATAGGGACAGAAGATGGTTTTATTCTCACATATAATATTTATGAGGGTGAAGAAAAGCTCAAAGAGATGCTTAAAAATAAAAAATTTAAGGCTATCGAACAAGAGGCAGAACTTAACCCAATACTTGCTTTTACTCAAGTGTATAATCTTGTCTCTAATTTCTGGGAAAATACTCTAGCAAAAGCAAAAATTGCTTTACAGAATGATGATAAGCCTAAGGCATTATTACTGCTTAATACATTTAAAGATATACCATCTAAAAATAAAATTATTAAAAAAATAGTAGCAGATTATGCAGAATTTCCAAAATTCTCAAAACTTGCAAAAGAGGGTAAGTTAGCTCTTGCATATAGTTTAGCAAATACCTATCCTGAATATAAGGACTCCAAACTCTATAAAGCTTTAGAAAATAGATGGAAGAAAACATTTATGCAGGCACAAAAATATGTTCTTGATCCAAAAGGGATTGAGAAAGCAAAAGAAATATTAGCACCCTATAGAGGCATAAGTGAGAAAACTAAACTGATACAAGAACTTCTAACACAGGGAGAAGTATATAAACGATTTCGTATGGCTATAGGACAGAAAAATTTCACTATCTGTTTTGAGTTGATTAAGCAACATAAATTTTTACAAGAGTTTCCAGAGTATGAAGTTTTGATGAACTATGCTGATACACTCTATATCAAATCTCAAGAGTTACTGAGTAAAGGTGATACTAATTCAGCGGTTAAAATGTTAAGAATACTCTCTTCTTTTGATGACTTTAAAGAAGAAGTAAAAATATTAATGCATGAAATAGAGACAAAGCAGAAGTTTTTTATTGCTGTTGAAAATGAAGAGTATGATAAAGCATATGCCTTAATGACAGAGAATGAAGAGCTACAAAATACACCTGAGGGAGAAAATCTACAAACCAAATGGTATGATGACCTAGTAAAAGCTAATTCATTTGCTGTAAATGGTGATGCCCTTAATGTTAAAAAAGAACTGAAATCTTATATGAAAATGCATTCAAAAACTACAGCTATTGCTACTGTATTTGCATGGTGCTATATGGTTCAACTTGAAAATAGTGCAAGAGAAGGAGCAACTCAACTTGCATTAGAAAAAGGTATAAAAAACTATATGTTAAATTTTGGTCTGCAAGAACAAATTGAGAATTTTTTTATGCTTTTTAAGAAAAAGTACCCTTCTAGTAAACTTAACTTAGAACACCTTACTCAAGGTTCTATATCAATGTGGCGACCTTCAATGATTGTTGAGTCAATCTTAGAGTAGCTGTATTGACATACACTTTTTAACCTTTAATATAGCTATTTTTTAGTACAATTAATTAATATTCAAAATTATAATTTTTAGAGGAGACTTTTCATGCAAATTAGTGGTGCACAGATGGTCATAGAAGCTTTTATTGCTGAGGGTGTTGATACAGTTTTTGGTTACCCTGGTGGAGCAATTATGAATGTTTATGATGAGATTTATAAACAAGACAAGTTCCAACATATTTTAAATCGTCACGAACAAGCTTCGGTACATGCAGCTGAGGGTTACTCAAAAGTCAGTGGTAAAGTAGGTGTAGCTATGATTACATCTGGTCCTGGGTTTACAAATGCAGTAACTGGTTTAGCTGATGCATATATGGACTCAATTCCTCTGGTTGTTATCTCAGGACAAGTTCCTATGAGTCTCATTGGAACAGATGCTTTTCAAGAGATAGATGCTGTTGGTATTAGCCGTTCTTGTACAAAACATAACTATCTTGTAACTGATGTAAAAGATTTACCTCGTATCTTAAAAGAAGCATTTTATATAGCTCGTACTGGTCGTCCAGGTCCTGTTCATATTGATATTCCTAAGGATATAACAGCAGAAATTGGAGAGTTCGATTATGACATTGAGCTTAATTTAGAGACTTATAAACCTCACACTAAAGGTAATCCACGTCAAATTAAAAAAGCAATAGAAGCGATAGCTAAGGCTAAACGTCCACTTTTTTATCTTGGTGGTGGTATTATTAATGCAAATGCGGCCTACTTAGTAAGAGAGCTTATACAAAAAACAGGTATTCCTGCTGTTGAGACATTTATGGCTCGTGGAGTTTTAAGTTTTGATGATCCACTTCTTATTGGTATGCTTGGTATGCACGGTTCTTATGCCTCAAATATGGCGATGAGTGAGACAGATTTAGTTATTGGGCTAGGTGTTCGTTTTGATGACCGTGTAACTGGTAAACTCTCAGAGTTTGCAAAAAATGCTGATGTTATTCATGTAGATATTGACCCCGCATCTATCTCAAAACTTGTAAATGCAGACTATCCTATAGTAGGAGATGTTAAAAATGTTGTCTCCGATATGTTAGAGCAAGTTGGTAAAATTGATAGTGAGAATTATGAATCATGGAGAGAGACTATTATTAACTTTAATGAGTTGCATCCATTAACTTTTCATGAAGATACAGAACGAATTAAGCCACAGTGGGTAATAAAACGTGTTGGTGAGTTACTCGGTGATGATGCAAATATCTCTACAGATGTTGGACAGCATCAGATGTGGGCAGGACAGTTTTATCCCTTTACGAGACCACGTCAGTTTATAAGCTCATCAGGACTTGGAACTATGGGATTTGGTTTTCCAGCAGCCATCGGTGCCAAAGCAGCAGCTCCTGAGAAGACTTCTATCAACTTCACAGGTGATGGATCAATTCTTATGAATGTTCAAGAACTTATGACTGCAGTTGAGAAAAAGATACCGGTAATTAATATTATTTTAAATAATAATTTTCTAGGAATGGTTCGCCAGTGGCAGACTCTTTTTTATGATAAACGCCACTCTGAAACAGATTTAAGTGTACAGCCAGACTTTGTAAAACTCTCCGAAGCTTTTGGTGGAATAGGGTACAGAGTTACAACTAAAGAAGAGTTCGATGCAGCTCTTAAAGATGCTGTAGAGAAAAATGTAGTTGCGTTTATAGAAGTAATCGTTCATAGAATGGAAAATGTTATGCCGATGGTTCCATCAGGTGGAAGCCTATTTAATATGATGTTATTAGAAAAAAAAGGAGATAAATAATGACTGAAAAGAATCAAAGAAGAGTAGTTTCAGTTATTGTTATCAATGAAGCGAGTGTTTTATCTCGTATTACTGACCTATTTTCAGGACGTGGCTATAACATTACATCATTAACAGTAGCACCTATTCCAGATAGTAAATACTCGCGTTTAACTATAGTAACAGCTGGTAGTGTTCGTGTTATTGAGCAGATTACAAAGCAACTTCATAAGCTTATTCCGGTACTTCGTGTATATGAGCATGAGGATATGGTTGAAAAAGAGATGGCTATGATAAAGCTACCAATTAGTGAGAACCTAAGTGACATAAATGCACTTTGTGAAGCTTACAATGGTAAGATAGTGAATGCTGGAGAGAATACTATTATAGCAATGGTTGCAGATGAGCCAAAAGAATAGATAATTTTCTCAATGCCATCAAACGCTACAATCCAAAAGAGATAGTACGAAGTGGTGCTGTAGCACTCGAGAGATAAAAAGAGATGAAACTCAGTGAAATTGCACAATTTATAGGGGCTGAGTTCAGTGGAGAGGATAGAGAAATCACCTCCATGAATACCCTTAGTGATGCAAGTCAAACAGAACTCTCTTTTGTTGCAAATGTTAAGTATGTAAAAGAAATCTCCTCATCAAACGCAGCTGCAATTATCTGTGATAGTTCGACTAAAGATAAAGTGCCATCTACTGCAGTAGCTTTGCTTGTTGAGTTTCCCTATTGGCAAATGGCTTCTCTAACAGCTAAGTTTGCTCCCCCATTAGAAGATATTTCCTCCCCTCAAGCTATCATAGGTGATGCTAGTATTGTATCAGATAAAGCAGAGATTGCAAGAGGTGCAATAGTAGGTAAGAACTGTAATATTATGGCTGGCGTTTACATTGGCTCAAATGCTATAATTGGTGATAACACTACTCTTTATCCAAATGTAGTAGTTTATAGAGATTGTAGAGTAGGAAGCAGATGTGTTATTCATGCGGGAACAGTTATAGGGAGTGATGGATTTGGTTTTGCATCTGATAAAAATGGTATACATAAGAAAATATATCATATAGGTAATGTTGTTATCGAAGATGATGTAGAGATTGGTTCAAATAGTTCTATTGATAGAGCCGTATTTGGCACTACACTCATCAAGCAGGGTGCAAGATTAGATAACTTAATTCATGTAGCACATAACTGTGAAATAGGTGAATATAGTGTTATTGCAGGTCAAACTGGGTTAGCAGGTTCATCAAAATTAGGGCGAAGTAGTGTGTTTGGTGCACAGTCAGGTGTAGCCGGGCATTTAGAAATCGCTCCATTTAACACTTTTGCAGCACGAACAGGTGTGACTAAAAGTATTAAAGAGAGTGGCAAAGTATTTGCTGGTTTTCCTTTTATGGATCATAGAGCATGGCTTAAAATTCAGGGTAAATTAGCTAGACTTATCAAATAAAAATAAAGGACATTAAACATGACTACAATTCCATTAAGTTCAACAAAAAAAGGTGTTATCTCGGTAACAAAAATAGAAAGACCTTACGGTGAAGATAGTGCTCCTGTAGCAAGTGTTGGTATATCTTTAAGTGGAAATGCTGAGAATCCAGAGTGGAAAGTACATATTCCACTTGATAACTTAGCTGATGTTATTAAGGCATTACAAGCCTTACAATAGGCTTTATATAAGTTGAAGTAAAGAACTTTATGTTCTTTGACTTCAAGTTTGACTTTTAAAGAGTTTTTACAAACTCTTCTATACGCTTAACCCCTTTACGGATACTCTCTATATCTGTAGCAAAGCTAAATCTAAAATAACCCTCACTTCCAAAGCCAACACCTGGAACTACAGCTACTTCTTTTTGAGCGAGTAAATCTTTTGCAAACTTTAAAGAGTCATTACTAACTTCTTTAATATTTACAAAAAGATAAAAGGCACCATCTGGTTTTAAAACACTGAGTCCATCTACTTTATTAAAAAGTGCTACTGCTTCATCACGTCGAATAATGAACTCTTTTCTCATCATCTCTATATCAGCATCTGCACTACCATCAAGTCCAGCGATAGCTGCCATCTGAGTGATTGAGTTAATATTTGATGTACTTTGAGACTGGAGCTTTTTTGTAGCTTTAATAAGCTCGCTATTGTGTGCAGCCATATATCCAAAACGCCACCCTGTCATGGCTACAGATTTACTTAAACCATTTATGGTTATAGTTCTCTCAAACATATCTTGACTTACAGCGGCACTTGAAGTAAACTCACCATCATAGATAAGTTTTTCATACATTTCATCACTTGCTACAATGATACTAGTACCTTCTAAAACTTTTCCTAGTGCTACTAGTTCATCTTTCGTATAAACACTTCCTGTTGGATTAGATGGAGTTGTAAGTATAAGCATTTTTGTTTTAGGAGTGATAGCTTTTTTTAACTGCTCAGGTGTGATTTTAAATGATGAAGCATCATCTGTTTGTATCTCAACTACATCTCCCCCACAATATTTTACTAACTCTGGATATGTAACCCAGTAAGGTGCAGGAATAATAACTTCATCACCCTTGTCAATAGTTGCAGAAAAAAGGTTAAAGAGTGAATGTTTAGCACCATTACTTACGATAATTTGATTTGGAGCATACTCTAAACCATTGTCTCTCTTTAGTTTGAGTGCAATAGCCTCTTTTAAAACGGGTATTCCATCAACTGCAGTATAGTTTGTAAAGTTATTGTTGATAGCTTCAATTGCTGCATCTTTTATAACTTGAGGTGTGCCAAAGTCAGGCTCTCCAGCTGAAAAGCTCAGTACATCTTTTCCCTGTGCTTTTAACTCTTGTGCTAGTGTTGTAATAGCAATTGTGATTGATTCAGATAATGTGTTTATGCGATTTGTTAGCATTATAAACCCTTAGGTGAAATTAATTTCTTAGTAGGGAATTATACTAAAATAATGATATATATAAGCTAATTGACTCTAACTTTGCATAGATTTTATGAAAGATTCATAAATATGCTCAAGTTCAAGATCTTGTTCAAGTAACTCTTTGTTATCTTCAACTAAAATATGTTCTAGTATAGCTACACGTCTGAGCATATATTCAAACATCTCCTTATTAATGTCAGGAAGCATATTATGCATAAATGGATCTTTGCATCGCCCCTTAGCAATAACATGAGCAGGAATACCAATAGCAGTTGAACAAGAAGGAACTTCTTTAACAACAACAGAATTAGCACCAATTTTAGAGTACTCACCAATTTCAATATTTCCAAGAATTTTTGCTCCAGCACCTAAAACAGCACCTTGTCTGATAGTTGGATGGCGTTTACCACAGTCAAGTGAGACTCCACCTAGTGTAACACCTTGATAAATAAGAACATCATCTTCTATGATAGAAGTCTCTCCAATAACAACACCAATACCATGGTCGATAAAAACACGTCTTCCAATAGTAGCGGCAGGGTGTATGTCAATGTGTGTAAAGATTTGAGTAAGACCCATAATCATTCGAGAGAGGCGTTTAAAGTTAGATGTGTGAAGTTTATGTGCTACTCTATACCAAGCAATAGCCCATACCCCAGGATAATTAAATAAAAAGTCTATTTTGGAGTTAAGAGCTGGATCATTTTTATATGCATTTGAAAAGTCTTCTTTTATCTGGTTGTACAGTCCCATAAATTACCTTAACTTGTTGTTCTTAGATAACCATTTTGCGCGAGGATGATCTCTAGTTTCGATAGTGTATCACTTTTTTCTTTTTCTGTGATAAAATGAGTTGTCTTTAAATCGGTTTTAAGTTTGAATAAAAGTTCATCACTATCATAGCCAATAGAGTTTAATATATTTAAAGTGCTTTTTGACTCCACTGCATTAGATATTTCAAAGGAGTTTTCATCTATATTTATAGTATATTCATTTGGATGTGTAAAGAGGTTGTGACCCATACCTAAAGACTCTTGATATGCACCAACATTAAAAAATCCTAAAAAATAATCCTCCGATTTAATATCTATATCATGAAGGTAGAGTGGTTTGTCAGGGTTAAATCCAATCTCTCCATCACTATCACAGGTAATATCCCATATAGATGCACCTCTTATAGCTTGTTTTGTATGATGATGAATAGGCATAACTAGGAAAATGCTGTTGTAGCCCCCAGTAGTCAGGGATGCTTTGAAAGATAGAAGCATTTATAAGATAGCGTTCTTGAAGATGTACTTGTAACTGTTTTAACTCATTTGCATTTATTTTAGAGGTTAAACTTAAAGATTTTTTTATGATGTTATGTACGAGTATCTCTGCGTTTGAACGGTCTTGAAGATTTATGTAACCTAGATCAAAAAGTGTGAGTAGGGACTCTATATGATCAAGTGCATCATGAAGGTACTCTATACAGTTATCTGGTTTAAGATGAGTATAGAGTTCATTGAGTTCATGGATAAGAGGAGGGTTTTTTTCTTGAAGATGCAGTAAATCTTCATGATAATCTTGTGTAAACAACTCTAAAACAGGTGTGATAAGTACAGCGTGTGAGGCAACTATATAGCGACCTGATTCTGTGAAAACATCAGGATGCTCTACTCCCTTAGCATCCATTATTTCTCCAAGTAAAAAGATAACACTACTTGAGAACTCTTCTATGGAGTAGTTGTGCAGTTTAGTATCGCTAGTACGTTGCGTCATATACTAACAGCTAAGTCCACCACCTAATATTGATACTACTTGAGTGCATGTAGCACCCTAGTACTTTTAGTTCAGCATAAATATTTCCTGCCTCTCTAAGAGCCCGTTTTATAGGAGCAATATCCTCCATCTGTGAACCTATATGAAAATGAATCATAGTAAACTTATGTAGAAGATTAGCACTCCTTAAAAGTTTTGTAGCTTCTAAAATCTCAGTAGCAGTAAGACCAAACTTCGCATCCATTCCTGCACTTTTTTCCCATACTCCACTCCCTTTTGAGTGAAGTCTTACTCTAAGACCAATATTTGGTACTTTTAAGCTTGACTCTTTTGCAAGTTCTATTATAGTTCTAAGTTCTCCTAGTCCCTCTATGGTTATAGTGATATTATGTCCAGATTGTTTGGCAATAAACGCGAGCATTACCATCTCTTTGTCTTTAAAACCATTTACTGTGATAGGGGAGTTATTGATGGATTTGCTCATGGCTAAGATGAGTTCAGCCTTACTTCCAGCCTCTAAGCCGTAAGAGAATGCTCTTCCTTCATTAGTAATTGCTTGAACAACAAAGGGAAATTGATTTACTTTAAGAGGAAATACTGCTTGAAAATTACCTTTGTAATTATTCTCTTTTATAGAAGCATTAAAAGAGTTATAGAGCTTGTTTATCTGTTTTTTTATAAGATGAGGAAAACGTAGTATTATTGGTCCTCGTACATCCTCAGAACGAATTTTGTTTGTTATCTCCAAGAGAGAGGGTTTTGACTTATAATTAATCAAAACCTCGTCTTGGTGGATAATGAAATTATCATCTGACCATATATCTAAACCGTAAGTATTCATAATAACCTATAAATGCAATTTATTTCGAAAGTATACATCAATATCAAAGAAAACTTCACCATTACGATTTGTGTATGTTAAAGCACTTTTATTGAGTTCATTGATACTCTTTTTAGCCATAACAGCGAGAACTACTTTCATACTTACTATAAGATTTTTATGGTAGTTTCCTATTTTTTCTCCCTGCTTTACTACAAGGTAAGAAGCACGTTTTTTCTCATCTTGTGTTGCAAAACCAACAGGGCAGACATGTGCACCAAATCCAGAACACATACGAGCACGAATACACCCACCACTCATCATAAAGCCACGAGCCATACCAACCGCGTCAGCTCCCATTGCTAGAGTGATTATGACATCATCTGGGGTAAGTATTTTACCACTTGCTATGATTTTTATATCTTCTCTAAGTCCATGCATTTTAAGCATAGTGTCAAGTACATATAGTGCATTGTTGGTAGTTAAACCAACTGACTCCATAAGCTCAAGAGGTGCTGTAGCACTACCACCTTCTCCACTATCAACTGTAATAAAATCAGGAATATTTTTTCCAGCAGCTTTTCTTTGTGCTATCTCATCTGCTAACTCTTCAATTGCAGCTGCATCAGAGATGACAATTTTAAAGCCAACAGGTTTGTCTGAAAGGTTTTGTAGTTTTTCTACAAAGTTTAATAAGTCCTCTGTTGTATCAGCATATGGAAATCTATTTGGCGAGAAAATATTTTCTCCCTCAGGAACGCCTCTATAGTAGGCAATATCAGCTGTTACTTTAGCAGCAGCAAGTTTTCCACCTGTCTGTTTCGCACCCTGAGCAATTTTTATCTCCGTCATACGACAGAACTTCATTACTTTTTGATATTTTACTTCATCAAACTTACCATTTTTATCTCTAACACCATAAAGTCCCGAACTCATTTGAAAAATTATATTTCCAATACTATCAGGTACATTGAGAGGAAAACTCTCTAATGGAGCATCCCAGTTTACACGAAATAGTACATGACTTGGTGTATCATATATGTATGTATTTTGAGTTTTTTTATTAAGAAGAATTTTTCTGTATAACTTTAGAGCAACTTTTTTATTAAAGAAAAAGTCTGCCACTTTAAAAGCAAATTCTGCAGTTGGAGTACTTGGAATGATTTCAAGATAATCAGAATTCTTTAAATCTGGTTGTAGTGTAAAAAGATGATTTGGACGTCGAGTGAGCCTTCTCCCTGTGTTTATTGTTAGTCCAGCTGTTCGCACCAGCTGATGCTAAATGCTCGAATTGCTTCAGGGCTGAGCGAACCATCACTCATAGCTGAACGTAGAATTGGCGACTCTGATCTAAAAGGTATTTTTCTATCTTTACCAAAAAGCAACACTAACATCATCATCCACTTCTTCTTCATTAAGTGACACTGCTGTAGTGTTTTATAACAAACCTTGAACCTGAAAAAGGTTGGTTTACTGAAAAAGATTGATAGTTAGGGAGATCTTTCGCTGCCTTGTAAACCCAGTCAACCTTATCTTTTGACTCATAAAAACTCTCCTCTGCAAAGTACTGGCGAAGAGGTTCTCTTAGTGCTTCGAAAACATAACGCATACGACCTATCACAGGGTAGTTAATAAGTAAAGCACGTTTTCTTTGAACATACTTGTCATGTATGAACAGAAAAAAGAGCAAAAATACCCCCACAATGATAAACAACTCTAAAAAGTGTACAAATAAATCCCATATTCCCATAAATAGTTCCATTAAAAGTCCTTAAGTAGTATTACCTTTTCTGATTTAGCTTCTAAATCTTTGACCCATATTGTACCATCTTTCTTTTCATTCTCTCCGATTACACAACAAAATTTTGTATTTACCTTATCTGCTGCGTTTAGGTGTTTCTTTAAGTTCTTCGTTTTGTAGTCACAGACTACTTTATGAGTGTAGCGTTTGTCTTGTGTTAACTTTACAACAAGGTCTAGGGCATCACTATCCATAGCTCCTATGTAATAACCTTCGCGTTTAACTTCTGGCATAACGATAAGTTCCATCAGTCTCTCTATTCCCATAGCAAAACCAACAGCGGGAGTAGGGCGACCATCTAAAAACTCTACAAGTCTGTCATAACGCCCACCACCGGCAATAGCACTTTGACTTCCTATGTTGTCGCTAACAAACTCAAAAGCTGTTTTAGAGTAGTAGTCAAGTCCACGCACCAAGTGTGTGTCTATTTCATAGGCTACATCATTGTCATCAAGAATCTGTTTGAGTTTGGGTAAAAGTCGGCTCCTCACAAGCCTCGACAAAGAGAGAGTTAATGAGTTTTGGTTGCATTTACATAAACAAAGGTCT
>JAUZRZ010000074.1 GCA_030949945.1 Sulfurimonas sp.
ACACTCTAAAGTGATAACTTCTTTTCCACAAAACTATATAAACAAATGCCAAAAGTGCCATATAAACGCAGCGCTTAAAAAATAGATACTGAGGATAATACTCATAAATCACACCCGAGAGCAGTGCCCTTATTAAAACCACACCTAAACCATAAGTGATACCTGCAAAAACTGCTGTGCTAACACTTTGTGCTTGTATATCTGATGTAAGTATGTATGATGGCAAATGAATGAAAAGTGCAAAACTGAAAGGCATGATAGGCTTTGGTGAGAAGGCACAAAACGAGAGGATATTTTGAGAAAAAAGCAAAACCAAAAACCAACGAAAGGCAGTTATAAGTGTAGTCACTTGCAAAACAAACACAGTAGGTTTGAGTTCGAAGAAAGCGTGCTTTGTGGTATCTAAACATAACTATCTTCAGCCACAACCCCAAAACTCACATTAGAATAAATAGTAGCTTGGAGCGAAATACCATTGTCTGCTGCATAAATAGTGTGTGCAAAAGTTATAAAAAGCTCCAAAAGAGAGCTGCACGTGTAAGTCCAGCCCATAACTTCCAGCCTTTAAAAGGTTATATGTCGTTAAGCGTGACTTGACTTACTGCTCTTGTTTTGTTTTGTAGCCAACTCCCCGAACAATTATAAAAGCAAAACAGCAGTCGCAAAGCTTAGAGTAAGTAAAAAGTCTAACGCTGACCATAGAGGCTACTACAAAACATTTACTAACACTCAATGCAACTAAAACAAAGTTTCTAGTGAGCCAAACAATCGTATTTTCTCGTAGTGCTCACGACTCAAGTTTTTGTAGGGCAATCACTCCTATGTAAGGGAGAACAACACCCAAGCCTACTCCTAAAAAATATGTTTGAAAGCAAAAGAAAATAAAACCCTTGATAAAAAAACATAAAAGAGAATGCACTTAAGGATCATAATGACCAAAGCGATATTAAATTCTTTTCGCTCCTTAGTTTCTAGAAGCCCTTTGATAAAGCATTGGAAGTGATGAACGTCACTCAAGTGGACCAGCGGCAAAGATGACTCCCTTTCTATCTCTTGTGCTGAGTGTGCGCGGCATACTTGAAACTTTAGGGGATGAAGATAATATAGGACACCACCTGCACACGCAAATAAAAAGAAATAGCAAGATACAAAGTATATCTGGCATACAAAATTATATCCAATCGCCGAACTTGAACTCAAGTCTTAAATAGAAAAACTTACTTCATATGTTTACGAGCGATTAACCTATTTGGCTGGTACTTAGACCATCTCACCATGTTTTCCCTTTCTTACACACAGAGAATCAGCCTAACAATTTTTTAAACATACAGGGTTCCTTTTGTTATCCCTGTATGCTTTCCTCATTTACGGTAAAATTCCATTATGAAAACTCATACTTCACTAATTACCAAACTCTCGCTTTACTCACTCTAAGCTATCGGTTGACGCTAACCTTATGCAAATGTGCAAGAACTGCGTTAGAGACACACACAAATCTCAGAGCTTTAGTGGCATAACGATGCCAGATGCTAAACCGGGGTAGGTAAAGTCATACTTTGATGCCCCCGATGTCATAGAAAGCATATGAAGCTGCCTAGATCTGAAATGTCGCACACAGTAGCAGAACTTATCCAACATAATCAAAAAAAGTATCCCCAAAACAAAAAATCATTCTTGGTGGTCCTGGAGGTCACCCACGAGCCTATTTCGTGTCAGCTCCTGATGATGCTGGACTTTGTCGATTCACAAAGTGCGAGGGCAGATCTTGCACTTCACGAGCAATGCATGGCTACACAAAATGGTGCAATCATGCAGCTTATCATTGAGATGACTCTGCCAAAACTAAAAGAGCTTACAACTCTCTCTATGAGTACTCACACAGATGATGATATACAAAACCGTTACATTTATGTAGAAATCTCACGAGGCTGTCCTTTTGAGTGCGAATTTTGTCTCTCTTCTATGGATGAGAAAGTACGAGCTTTTAACTTGAGGAGATTTTAGAGGAGTTTGAACAGCTAGGAGAGAGGGGCAACAAGTTTGTCGATAGAACTTCAACCTCAACATGAAAGCACAAACGCCATACTTGACTTCTTTCTTAAGTAAAGAGCCTCCTTATTTTGCACATTTGAAGTCATCCCCGACCATTTTCCAGAGTCTCTGCGTCAAAGATAAAAGAGTTTCCTGATGGCGCATTGCAACTAGAGATAGGCATACAAACACTCAACCACAAGTCGCAAAAAATGTCCCACGTATATTCAAAATGGACAAGATAGAAGAGAACATCGCCTTTTTAGAAAATGAAACAACTGCACATATTCATCTTGGATCTCATTGTAGGTCTTCCAGGGGAATCGTTAAGTAGTTTTGGAGCTAATTTAGATAAACTTATGAGCATGAGTTCTTGTGAGATACAAATAGGTATACTCAAAAGCCTCTGTAGAGCACTTAGCATCAAACGCCATGACGACCGGACTTGGCCATGGTTTACAGCGGACACCACCTTATGACATCCTCAAAAGCTCCGGGAACTCTCTTTTTAATGATATTCAGATTATGAAACGATTTGCTAGATTTTTTGGGACTTAACTACGGTTAGTGGAAATTTTAAAAAGTCTATGTGAACTTTTGTGGAAAATGAGCCTGTTTATGACAAACTTTATAGCCTTTTGGACTTTGGATATATGAGCAGACAGACTCCTACTTGGAAGATATTCCCCTGCAACGCTTAGGAGAGCTTCTTTTGCTTACCTGTAACGGAGGTAAAACAGCTTAGGTAGTCAATCTGTCGCGTGATATGCATGCTTGGAGGACATGATGAAACTAAAAGGTCGGGCAATCCCACTTTACTTAAAACCTTTCTGCACAGAACTTTATAACAAATGCCAAAAATGGCACTTGTCAGGCTTTAAACAAACGCCAAGCTTAAACCCTCGCGAGTTCAAGCCTTTAGGCCGGCATCATTAATCTCTATTTTATAGTGTGGATTTTTTTTTTCTCTAGCTCTCTGTTAAATTTTAATACTATCTCTTTTGATGTATGAGGATGACGATCAAATTCTCGTAGCCATTTCTGAATAAATATCAAAATCAGGATGCGAACGGACAACTTAGTTTTGCATAGGGTAGTCCTTACAGTACTTCTTAAAAACACCTTCACTGCTAGTAGCAAGCTCCTCGGTAGAGGAGTGTTTATCTTTTATAACTTCTAGTAAATCATGTAAACTGGATATTCTCGAGTATGCTTTTTTTTTTGCGCTTTTAGCTTTTCTTATCCTGCTTTCTTTTTTTTAGGAACATATAGTAAGAAGAAAACCAAAAGTGCAAGTACAAACAACAATGCCCTAGGGAAATGATTGTGCTGAGTAGTGTTATCTCCGTCTAGTTTGACTCCCCCAAGGTGTTCTTAGCATACCTCTTTTTTAGAGGATTAAGAAAAATTGCAGTCGCATGTAAACCTTAAAAAAAACAAATGGCACTCGTCGTTTGTTGTAAAGCCTCTTCATATATGTTTTATATTCATCATGATGCAACTTTCCACAAGGACTCTTCATAAAACATTTTTACAAGTAGTGTGCGTTCAAGTGAAAGCATAAGGATACAAAAATGAATGTAGTAGGATATAGTAATACTACTTCCAAACATAACTGTTAAAACAGCTGTGTACATTGGATGTTCTATGTAGGAATATACCCTGGGGCAGCACTAAAAGGAGCATCTCCTTTTATATCTGGTCTAATGTTAAAATAGCGATTTGAATAAAAGAGCTGAGATGCCGATAGCAAAAAACCTTATAGCTATCACAAAGAAGTGCTATAAAAGTTGTTGTTTGTTGGAGTACCAAAGGGGAGTAAGGCCATAATGAAAATAAGAAGAAACCGACTAAAACTAAACCATATCCTACCATCTTTTTCACATAAAAACCTTTATAATATTTATATTATTATAGCATATTGAAGTAACGGGGTATTTAACAAAATGTGGTGGACAGCTAGAGATCTCGAACCTCTAGGTAGATTGCTCTGCCACTCTCGCGTTCCAGGCGTGAGCGCCTCAATCGACCTCCTCGGCCAGCTGTCCGTTTGTGTAAGTTGGTTCTGCATTTTCTTAAAAGACATTTTAGCCTAGCTTATATTTAACCTCGCTAAAACTCATCTTTTTTGTGTCTAAAATGAGATATGCCCCATAAGAGACATCAAAAGAGAAGGCTTTTTCAAGACTTATCTCTTTTATGAGTGCTATAAGAACTCGTATAACTCCTCCGTGAGTTACTACTAAGACATTTTTAGCATTTTGTTTCATTAAAAACTCTAAGAAAAAAGAGTCTAATCCTCTCAACGAATAGAGTATAATCCTCTCCATCAAGAGCTTCTATCCATTGTAAAAAGTTTTATACTCTATCTCACCCTCAGCGATGATAGTATCAAAAGTTTTTCCCTCATGTTTTCCCCATGATTTTTCTCTGAGCTCTTTTGTGTAGATGGCTTGTTCTTTTTGAGTAAATGGAGCTAGTGTTGCTCTTGTTCGTAGGAGGTCGGAGCAGTACACAAGGTCAAAAGGAGTGTTTTTGAACTCTTGAGCTAAAGAGTCTGCCTGCTCTTTTCCCCTCTCTGAGAGTCCTATATCTATATGTCCGTTGTAACACTTATGATAGGCTTCTTCTACTTCACTATGTCTTAGAAGTGTTATTTTCATACTGCACCTATTATGAGTATATTTAAAACTACAAGCTCTATCACCTCTATGCTAAAACCATAAATATCCCCAGTAAATCCACCGTAGCGTTTGATAAAAAGTGTTTTATCAGCAGTGTGAGTAAAATCGTTGCTAAAAGAACTGTCCAAGCCTCAAAGTATGCCACTACACTTATGCTATAGACTAATGCTACAAAAACCTGCCAGCCTTTGAGTTCCTCTTTTGCTAAGGTACTCATACCTGCTTTGCTTACATAAGGGTAGCTATATATCATAAACACAACAGCTAAACGCGGTAACATTAAAACTACAGGCAGAAGATAGAGCAAATCAAATGCAGCGAGAGAAGAGGCTTTGAGTATAAAAAAACTCCGCCAAATATCATTCCCATTCCCCCATTATGAGGGTCCCTCATCACTTCAAGTGAGCGACTCTTATCAACAAAAAGCCCATCAATGGTATCGCAGTAACCATCAAGATGTAGTCCACCTGTAAGTAATGCCCACAGAGCAAAAAGTATGATGCCTATATGAAATGAGGGCATATAAGGTGTTAAAACTAAGGATACAAGATAGAGTATAACTCCGAGTAAGAAACCAACTAAGGGATAAAACATAACACTATAACCGTTAATACCCTTATAAAACTCATGTACTCTAAAAAAAGGGAGTGTTGTGAGCATGGAGAGAGCTAGTGCAAAACCTTTAAATATATTTTTCATTTTATTTTACTACTTATGCCTGCTACTGTATGGTAAACAGAGTCACATTTTTTTGCGATAATCTGAGAGATTTTTCCATTAATGTTTACAAAATCTCGTACAAGTTGATTATCTGACACCACACTCGCCCCTACATCGTTGATAACGAAAACCATTGTTTGCTCTAACGTTAGCACCTTTGTTATCTCTGCCTCTATCTGTTCGTAACTTTTTTTATGGTAAAGCATATTATTTATCCACATTGAGATACACTCCACTAAAACAGGTTTTGTCTGCGTTTTGATGATGTCGTAAAGTAGCAATGGCTCTTCGAGAGTAATAAACTCATCCCCTCTTAACTTTTGATGATGCAAAACTTTTTCTTTCATCTCATCATCAAAAAACTCATTTGTTGCCAGATATATTGGTTTTATATCTCTCTTACTCAGTATAAATTTTTCAGCATTAGAAGATTTACCACTTTTAATGCCCCCTATAAATAATGTTTTCATACTGTAATAATAGCAACTCTTAGTCTATTATTTTGCTATGATTACAGTATCAAATTATTAAAGGGAGACTATGCTTAGTATTGCATCATTTCTACAACTTTTAAAAGAGTCATTTCGTGATCTCTTGCCTATCATACTCGTTATTATGTTTTTTCAACTCGCTATCATTCAAACCGTGCCTGATAATTGGCTGAGTACTGCTATTGGTCTTGGGATAGTTGGAGTTGGTTTAGCTGTTTTTCTTCTTGGTCTTGAAGTAGGTATTTTTCCAGTGGGAGAAGGGCTTGCTAGTGATTTTGCCAAAAAAGGTTCTACAAAGTGGATAGTCATTTTTGCTTTTATGATTGGTTTTGGTACAACTGTCGCTGAACCTGCTCTTATCGTTATCGCTCAAAAAGCGGCAGATATTAGTGCAGGTCGAATTGATGCTACCACTCTGAGAATGGTAGTGGCGTTTAGTGTAGGTTTTGCTATAGTTTTGGGTGTTTGGCGTATTATCAAAGGGCATCCAATCCACTACTATATCATCACGGGTTATGTGATGGTTGTGAGTGCTACTATATTTGCTCCTCGTGAGATAGTTGGACTTGCTTATGACCTTGGTGGTGTTACCACTTCGACGGTTACAGTTCCTCTTGTCGCCGCCTTGGGAATCGGTCTAGCTTCTACTATAAAGGGGAGAAATCCTGTTTTAGATGGTTTTGGACTTATCGCCTTTGCTTCACTTACACCTATGATATTTGTACAGTTTTATGGAATTTTTGTTTATCAGTTTGTAGATGCCGTAGCCACTGCTCCTCTAGCTATTGTACCCCAGACTCTCGAAGTAGCCAAAACAGCTGCAGAGTTTGACTTTGAGATACTGAGTATTTTAAAGGGGCTTGGTAGTGTCATCGTAGATGTTGTACCTATCTTAGCTATTATCCTTTTCTTTCAGTATATTATCCTCAAAAAACCAATTGACAACTTAAAAAATGTCATCATCGGTTTTGGGCTTGTTATACTTGGTCTTGATGCTTTTATAGTTGGTTTAGAGATGGGTCTTTTCTCTGTTGGTGAGACTATGGCTTATGAGCTTACACAGTACGATAACAACTTTATCATCTACTCTTTTGGTTTTCTTATAGGTTTCTCAACAACTATGGCAGAGCCTTCACTTACAGCCATTGCTCGAAAAGCAAAAGAGATAAGTGATGGAAAGATAAACGACTTTATACTGCGTCTGTTTGTTGCTCTTGGAGTTGCTATTGGTATCTCTTTGGGTGCTTACCGTATCGTTGTTGGAGGAGAGATAGTTTACTATATTATGGCTGGATATATGTTTGTTATCGCACTTACTTTTATCGCTCCTAAGTACATTATCCCTATTGCTTATGATAGCGGAGGTGTTACAACATCAACAGTTACCGTGCCACTCGTAGCAGCACTCGGTCTCGGTCTTGCAACAAACATAGAGGGACGTGACCCTCTCATAGATGGTTTTGGTCTTATCGCATTTGCTTCACTCTTTCCTATGCTTACCGTTATGCTTTACGGCATTATCACAGAAAAAATCGGAGTTAAGGGTGAACATGAAAAAGAGCAGATTCATCTCGATGAACTCCGTCATGCCCTTGAAGATGTTCATAATATGGAACTCTCTACTATTAACATTCAAGGAACAGATAAACGCCACTCTTACAATATGCCTTTTTCCGCTGTTCACATCATAGTCCCTATAGACAAAGAGGAACAAGCAATCGTTGCTGCTCGTAATGCTGGAGCTCGTGGGGTTACTATCACTAAAGCCAGAGGAATGGGTTTAGAAAAGCTAGATAACCTCTTTAATCGCCTTCATGAGGGAGAGTCTGACTCAAACTTAATGTTTATAATACAGACTAAACAAGTTGATAGTATCATCAAAGCGGTGGTCGATGAACTTGATTTAACAGGAACGGGTGCAGGTATAGCTTACTCCCATCCAATATCACATCTAAAAGGTCTAACACTAAAACTAGATGATTTATAAGGTAGTTTATTATGGAATATGACTTTTCGCATTCAAATTTTAATTTTGAAGATTTTATTGATGCATATACATCTTGTGTAACAACTAGCAAGGATGATATATCAGCTACTTCTCTGGGTATATATGAAGAGATTTTTTCTCTTCTGAAAAGTTCCTTTGAGGAAGAAGAGTTAACTACTCTCTATAAAGAACTAACTAAACATAGACTTAACAACGGTATTCCTTATGCTATTGTTGCTAACGAGGTACATTCGCTTAAAAATATGCTTATTAGTAGTAATAAGCAAAATATTCATAAGATTGATATTGTCGCATTACTAAACCTCTTTGAGTCTGTAAATAACTCTATAGCAAGTATCTACCTTTTAGAGTATATAAAAGAGCTTGTAGCACTCAATGATATCCGAATTCACTCTATTGAAGATCTTGTTGAAAAAAATATTATGCTTCATTATGAAGCACATCTTATCTGGCTCAGTGATTTGGCAATCCACATAGAAGATAAAAACAAGCGAGACTTTCCAGAACTAAACCATACCTTATGTCAATTTGGTCTCTGGCTGCACAACGAAGCTAAAGACGTCATACCTAACAAAAAAAAAGTACCAAAGTCTTGTAAAACTACACAAAAACCTTCATCTCTTTGCTTCAAAGATATACAAAATTCTTGGAAAGGGTAAATATCATATTCTTATAACATACTTAGAAAAATGTGAATTTATCTCTTTAGGTATTGGGACAGAGTTAGCACTACTCGACCAAATCCTCATCAACAAAAAAATATCACAAGACCCACTTACAGGTGCACTCAATCGTAATGGACTAAGTAATATTTTTACAAACCAGTATGAACTCGCTCTAGCTACAGGAAACTCTTTTGTAATTGCGATGTGTGATTTGGATTATTTTAAAAATATAAATGATACTTATGGTCATGTAGCAGGAGATCAACTACTCAAACTTTTTGTCAATATTGTAAAAAAGACTCTACGAAACTCTGATGTTATTATTCGCTATGGAGGAGAAGAGTTTCTTATGATACTTCCAAGTATCACTCAAGTCCAAGGAGTAAATGTTTTAGAAAAAATCCGTGAAGAGTTTTCAAAATCAAGCTTAGAGTTTAATGATACAACTATCTCTTGCACAGTAAGTATAGGGATGCTAGAGATTCGTCCTAAGTTCCTTTTTAATGAAAAGTTTATAGATAAATACCTTACACTAGCAGATCAAAACCTCTACCTAGCAAAAGAGAGAGGTCGAAATAGAGTTATGTTTTAAAGCAGATCGCTATAGCTATACTTCGAGGGGCTAAGATAAAGTTTCCCACCGATGCTAATTATACGCTCATCTTTTTTACTCTTTTTTTAAATCTGGCTTTTATCTTTTCTTTCTTTTTATCTGAAAATTTTGTTGATTTGAGAAACTTATTGAGAGAAATAGGTGGAGCCGTTAACTCTTCTACACTCTCTTCTTCTATTTCAGCTTCAAGCATCTCCTCTTTGGGTGCAGTGAGGGCAAACTGAGCAGAGAGAGTAGAGAGAAAGTTTTTAAGTTGTTCATCTTTTTCTTTATAAATTGCTTCTATCTTTTCTCTCTCTTTAATGAGCATCAACTCTTTTTGATCTCTAAGAGCTCTTGTTTCACCTTCGAGTTTTTCAACTTTAAACTGGAGTTTTTCATTTTGTTCTTTGAGTAGTTTATAGTAGCGTTCATCATTGCTCGATGCTACTTGTATCGGGGTAGCTTTTCGTGTCTGCTTGATTGGAGTTGCTGGATTTATAAGTACCATTTTAATGCCATTTTCAACAACAGCTTCAAGAGATCCACGGCGAATACGATTATGGATAGCCTCTTTAGAGACTCCAAAATACTCAGCAGCCTCGGCTACATTTAACTTTTTCATTACTACCCCTTTTTTTTATCGCATATTTTCAAAAACTATAGGTGCTTCCCACTCGCCCTCTTTGACCATTGCCATTACTTTTTGGAGGTCATCGAGTTTAGCACCTTTTACACGGATACTATCTCCTTCTATCTGAGCATTCACTTTTAGTTTCATCTTTTTTATATCAGCTGTAATTTTTTTCGCCTCTTTAGTCTCGATATAGTCAACAACCTTAAAAGTCACTTTTCTATTACCACCACTTGAGTCTTCCACTTTTAGCTCATCTAAAACTTTTGAAGAGAGACCCTGTTTTAAAAACTTTGCTATCACTATATCTTTTAGTGCATCAAGTTTATTATCTGATGAAGCTATAAGAACTAGAGTTTTTGCTTTTTCATTATAAGTAACTTCGTAAGTAGTACCCTTAAAGTCATAACGATTTGAAACTTCTCTATCAACTAAATTTATCGCATTTTTAAAATCTTGCATATCTATCTTTGCACTTATATCAAATGAGTGTTCTTTTGCCATTACTTATTTCCTATTAATTTTTAAATATTATAACATATCTTGTTTGTTAGCAGTTATCTTTTAAAACTGTGGACTACCATCAAATCCAAATCCACCATCAAACGAACCAAAATTTGGATCCATTAGCCCATACTGTGCCGACTTCATTCTCAGCATCTCTATATCAGCTTTACTTGAGATGTTTTGAGGACAAACTACACTGCAGTTACCACAAAGTGTACAGTCCCAGATACCATTTCTTTGTATATCTGTTACTTTTTCTTGGACATCCTCTTCGCGTTTATCGTTCACATACTTCCAAACACGAGTCAGTGAAAAGGGACCTAAAAACTCGCCATTTACAGCATAAACAGGGCAGGCACTATAACAAGACCCACAAAGTATGCAGTCACTCTGTAGTGCATTAGCCTTTTCATCACTCTCATCAAGACTATTGTTAAGTGCAAGTTTGCTCAACCATGTTTTGGCTTTTTGATTAAAACTATATGCCTTATCCATGTCAACTACTAAGTCACGGATAACTTCTACATTTTTAAGAGCCTCTACTATGTCACCATCTTGTACCTTGTATGAGCAAGCAAGTACTTCTACTTCATTCACCCGCATAGAACAAGAGCCACAAACACTACTACGACAGCCACTGCTAAAGCACAAAGAGTTATCGCTATTTTGTTTAATGTCACTAAGGACTTCTAAAAGTGTAGCACCCTCTAAAGCACTCTCATACTCTACAAATCTATCATCTCTTTTTATACTTATTTTCATTGTACCCTCTCCACTAGACTATATAGTGAGCACCACAGCTCACTTCACGACTCAGTGCACTACTCACAACAACTTCACAAACATCCAAACTGTTTTTAAACTCTATAAACTCTACTAAATTTGTGTTATAGATTTTAGAGCTATCACTCACACCATACTTTGAGATGTTCTCTTTTATGCTTTTTATCTCAGATAGTGCCTCTTCTAACTCACTTTTAGTTCTTACTATCCCTACATTTTTATAAAAAAGTTCCCCTATATACTCGCGTTTGGCATAAAAATCTAGACTATTCTCATACTCTTTTATCTCATCTACTATACTTTTAGTCTCAAGATTAAGTGTTCTTGTTTTAGTATTTTCTTTTGCATAAAGTGCTGCGTTTACCCCTGCCTCTTTACCAAAAACAACTATCTCTAAAAGTGAGTTTCCACCTAAACGATTTGCACCATGGACTCTATGGTTTGCACACTCTCCACAAGCAAAAAGACCTTTTAGTGAAGTCTCAGATTTTCTATCAACTCTGATGCCTCCCATAGTATAGTGTGCCACAGGTCGAATTGGCATCAGTTGATGAACTGGGTCAACATTCTCATAAAGTTTTGCAAGTTTTCTCTCTTGTGGGAGTCCTTCATCGATGAGTTTTTCACCTAAATGTCTTATATCTAAAAAGACCTCTTCACCCTTTTTTATCTCTTCATTTATAGCACGACTCAGTATATCCCTAGGGGCTAACTCGTTTGTAAAACGCTCACCCTTAGAGTTTACAACATAACCACCCTCTCCGCGTGCTGACTCACTGATGAGTATGCTTGAACTCTTCAGTCCTGTTGGATGAAACTGCACAAACTCCATATCTATAAGCTCTGCCCCAGCTCTATATGCAGTAGCAATCCCATCCCCAGTAGATGCACTAGAGTTCGTAGAGTTTTTATCGTAAATACGACTATACCCTCCACTCGCCAAAATCACGGCATTTGCTTCGTAAATCTCAACGTCACCTGTTCGTATATCTAAAACCTTTGCACCACAGACAAGAGCCTCATCATCTTTTAGTATCTCTAGTAAATACTTCTCATTTTGTATCTCTATCTCTGCTTCTAAACATCTATCATAAATAGTATGTAGAATTTTAAGCCCTGTGTAGTCCTGAGCATAACAAGCCCTAGAAGCACTCGCTCCACCTAAGGCTCGCTGAGCAATTTTAGACTCACTTGTACGTGAGAAACAGACTCCTATGCTATCGAGCCACTCTATGGCTTTGGGTGCCTCACTGCACATAAAAGTGATAGCCTCTTCATCAGCCTGACCATGTGCAGACTTGAGAGTATTTGCTATATGAGCCTCTATGCTATCTTCACCTGCATTACCAAGAGCTGCATTTATACCACCCTGAGCCATACAAGTTTGACTTCGCGTTGGATACTCTTTTGTAAGAACTAAAACATCCGCCCCACTCTCTTTAGCATTCAAAGCAGCAGTAAGTCCCGCTCCCCCTGCTCCAATAATCAATACATCACATTTTTTCTTCATAATTTATCCATTTTTATATTGTTTTAATTATATCATAAGAGTC
>JAUZRZ010000075.1 GCA_030949945.1 Sulfurimonas sp.
ACAAACTTTAGTGTACGAAAGCTAAACTGACTTTTAGCAGTTTAAGTCTTCTGGCATACGCTCATCATCAACTCTTTATTTTAGTGCCTTCATACTCAACTACTTCTTGCTCTTGTGCGAAGTACAAAGGAAGGAATTTTTATATCTTCTAAGTAGATATTGCCAGATGTCTGTTCTGTCCAGTTACTTATAGGGAAAACACGAACAGATTCAATTCTCTTGTAATAGCAGTGTTATATATATTCCAAAGCCCAGGGCGTTGGTTTTTAGGGTCCCACCCTTATGGTGTTTCTTGTCACGAAAGAAAATATTCTCTTTAGCACGAGACTTCTCTTCATCACGCCTTGCTCCACCGATGATAGCATCATAACCACCTGTGTTTAGTGCTTGTTTTAGTAGTTGAGTTTACAACATCAGAACTTTACTACCATGTGTAAAAGAGACATCTCCATATCTATACCTTCTGATTTGAATGTACAATCAAATCAAAACCTAAATCTTTAGCTCTCCCCGATCACGCAGAAACTCTATCATCTTCAAATTTCCATGTAGTATCTACATGTAACATAGGAAAAGGAAGCTTACTTGGAGCGAATGCTTTCACGCTAAATGTGTAACATTACTGAGCTGTCTTTTCCAACAGAATACATCATTACAGGATTAGAAAATTCTGCTGGGGTTACTTCACGTAAGATGAATTGACCTGCTTCTAACTGTTTTAAGTGTGTTAGCTGCCTTTACTG
This sequence comes from Sulfurimonas sp., assembly GCA_030949945.1. GTDB lineage: Bacteria > Campylobacterota > Campylobacteria > Campylobacterales > Sulfurimonadaceae > Sulfurimonas. The sequence continues at coordinate 744 of JAUZRZ010000075.1, forward strand.
ATTTTCATTTAGTTGCTTCTCCATGTTATATAAGGTTATTATCTATTAAAAATTCTATAATCTGTTCACAAGCATTTTCTATTGATATTTTATCATTCAATATATGAATATCTGTTGATTTTGGTGATTCGTAAGGAGAATTTATACTTCCAGCCTTTATCTCTCCAGCTCTGCTTTTTTATACAAGCCTTTTGGGTCACGACTCTCACAAACTTCAAGAGGTGTGTATCTATAAAAACTTCTATAAACTCATCTTTTTGAACTAAATTTCTCACAAGTTCTCTATCTTCTCTAAAAGGTGATATAAACGCAGTGAGAACTATTTGACCACTCTCTACAAAAGTTTAGCGACTTCGCCAACTCTTCTTATATTTTCAACTCTTGAAGCATCATCAAACCTAAGTTACTATTTAAGCCGTGACGGACATTGTTCCATCTAAAAGATATGTGAAGTTTTTATTCTTGTAAAGTACTTCTTCAAGGCATTAGCACAGTTGACTCTACCGCTTCCACTAAGACCTGTAAACCATAAAATACATGGTTTTTGAGCTAAATTTGTTCTGTCTTTTGTGACTTGGCTATCGTGCCAGACTATGTTTGTACTCACTTTAGACCACCACGAAAAATGGATTTAATAAATTCTTTTATTATAAACCATAGGTTTTAAATTTGCTTATTTTAAGTACTCAAGAGCTAAGGTGTTTCATCGTACTGATAAACATTCTTTCCAGCTTCAAGCACTATGGCATGAGCCGCTGCAGTATCCCACTCCATAGTTGGAGCAATCCTCGGATAGATACTGCCTGACCCTCAGCTACCATACATAGTTTTTTAAACTACTTCCTTTTGATTTGGAAACTAAACTCGGATACTGCTTTAAAGCATCTATAAAAGTTTGTGTTTCTTCTGATAAGTGAGATTTACTAGCCACTACTGTAAACTCTTTTTTCTTCTGATTAAGAGGTGTCTTTGCCCTCAAGCTTAAAATGCACCTTCATCTTTTTTAGCTATATACATTTTATTGCAGAAGATAAACAACACCAAGAACAGGAATGTCATTATAAATAAGCGCAATATTTACAGTAAACTCATCATTCTTTTTATAAACTCTTTAGTCCCATCAATATGATCAATACACCAGTAATATTCCCAATCTTTTCTATCATTAAAAGCCACTTCTTTATTCTCTTCTGAAAGCATAGGAATCTCGGGGTACAAGCCATTTCTAAGGCTCACAGATGAATCCATTAGACTTTTTGTGTTCATGCTTTCTTTTTGTTAATGGAGATTTCTATCATCTTTGTTGACTCCATCTGAAAATCTCAGATAAATTCCATTTATCGCAATACCTGCTTATGATATTTTCTATGTCTTGTAAATTTATATTATTTAGCATCTTTTCTCCATAAAATTCCTCTATACCACTCTCACAAAATCACCAATCCCTCGTAAGTGAGTTTAGTATCAGGTTTATACTCAAAATCATCTATTAAGCCCACTAACATCCGCATAAGTACTCACTACATCCCCATCTTGCATAGGCATGAAGTTTTTCTGCTTTTTTGCCTAGAGCGTCTTCTATGGTTTCTATAAAAGTCATAAGTGGTAGTGGTGCATTGTTTCCGCTGATGTTATACAGTTTATAAGACGAAGATGAGCTTGATATCTCAGGTTTTTTTGCATTCCATTCTGGGTTTGCTTTTGCTGGGTTATCTATGACTTTGACTATGCCATCTACTATGTCGTCTATGTAGGTGAAGTCTCTACTCATCTCACCATTGTTAAATACCTTTATGGCTCTGTCATTAAGTATGGCATCTGTAAAGCATAGGTGCCATGTCTGGTCTACCCCATGGTCCATAAACAGTGAAAAATCGTAGTCCAGTAGTACGATGCTATAAAGATGGCTATAAGTATATGCCATCATCTCGTTAGACTTTTTAGTAGCAGCATATAGGGCTTACTTGATGCTCTGTTGTGTCTGTTGTCTTAAAGGTTGTGACTCAGTTGAGTCCATACACTGAAGAGCTTGAAGCATAAGAGAGGTTTTTTACTCCGTGATTACGACAACCCTCTAGTATGTTTAAAAAGCCTACTATGTTACTTTGTATGTAAGCATGAGGGTTTTCTAGTGAGTAGCGTACACCTGCTTGTGCTATGCATTACATCGAAACTTTTCTGTTTTGAAGAGATTGTCCATCTCGCCTTTGTCTGCTAGGTCTAGTTTTTATAAATCTATGTTTTTTGTAGTCTGTGCTTTGAACAGGTAAAATACTTGCTTCAAGTTTATCTCTATCTATTCCTAAATCCCTGCTAGTCTTCCGTACTTTAGGTTAACATCATAGTAGTCGTTTATGTTATCCATCCCTACTACTTCATCACCTCTCTGCTGAAGTTTTTTTTGCCAAGTGGTAGCTTATAAACTGGCTGTTCCTGTTACTACTAGTATTTTCATGATTTATTTTCCTAACTTTTTACTGTTTTTATGTTCTGGCCAAGTATCTTCATTTGACTTATTGCTGTCTTGTTTAATTTTATTATTCTTTCTGATTGTTCTATCTTCTCATAAATAAAATGAGCATTCAACGACTCTAAGTTTGCTAAACATACCAACTGATTTACATTTGCAGTATCTCTTATGTTCCCTTTATCTTTAGGGTGTAAACTTCTATACTCTTTGCAGTCATTCCAAATAGTGCTACATTAAGTATATTCTGCTTACATTAGCATAGATAAAGCTAGTATTTGAGAAGGTGTTAATTCCTTTTGGGTATGAGATTTTCTTTGACCGCGTACCAGTATGTATAAGATAATTTATTTTTTGTGAGATTTCTTTTGATATCCCCAGCCCAGTTGCCCAAGTTCTATATCTTTGAGCTTCCTTGAAACTCTTTGATAAGGTATATTTTTGAACTCTGCACTAATCCACATACCAAATTCAAAGGCTATATCTTTATGTGCATAGCTTCCACTCACCATATTCTACCTGCTTTAGCCACTAGCCCTATTGCATTGGTTTTGCTTGCCCACTCTTTTACACTAAGTTTATAGCTATTGAGACCTGCTTTTGATGTGGTTGCGAGCATATTCAATAATTAAAACCTGGATTATAAATTTTTTCCCAGATTCCCAAATACTCAACTGTATTTCTATTTCTCTAACCAATCAGAAATAAAGAAGTCTCCATCCTTAGCTTTAAGCATATCTGTTAATGAGATATAATTCTTCATTATTCACTTTTATAACAGTAACATCAGAATCAAGTACTTTTATTTTAGCCATTTATAGCCTTTGATACTACTAGCTCTATCTCTCCATGATTGTATTTGATTAAATTATTCATTTATTTTTACTAACTATCCGAGTTAAATATATCACGAGTATAAACTTTATCTTTCACATCATCAAGTATATCTTCAAGTCTGTTAGCAACTATGACATCACTCAGCTTTTTAAACTCATCTAAATCTTTTATGACTTTTGAGTTAAAAAACTCATCTTCTTTCATTACAGGCTCATAGATGATGACTTCTATACCTTTAGCTTTGATGCGTTTCATGATGCCTTGAATGGCACTTGCTCTAAAGTTGTCACTTCCTGACTTCATTACAAGTCTATATATTCCAACAGTTTTATTTGAAGTGTGTGGATTTGTTAAAGAGTTGTTTAACCTCTTTATGATGGCATTTGCTATGAAGTCTTTTCGAGTAGAGTTTGAGTCCACTATAGCCCCGATGATATTACTAGGAACATCTGCATAGTTAGCTCTAAGTTGTTTGGTGTCTTTAGGTAGGCAGTACCCACCATATCCAAAACTAGGGTTGTTATAGTGGTTTCCTATGCGAGGGTCTAGTCCTACACCAGTTATGATGTCTTTAGAGTTGAGTCCATGGCTTTCTGCATAAGAGTCTAACTCATTAAAGTAAGAAACACGCATAGCTAGGTAAGTGTTTGAGAAGAGTTTAACAGCTTCTGCTTCTGTCGAGTCTGTAAGAAGTATCTCTATGTTCTCTTTTTTTGCTCCTTGTGCTAGAAGGTTGGCAAAAGTTTCTGCTCTTTTACTTTTCTCACCAACGATGATTCTACTAGGATAGAGGTTGTCATAAAGTGCATGCCCTTCTCTTAAAAACTCAGGGGAAAATATTATGTTGTTAGTATTAAACTTCTCATTTATAGACTTTGTATAACCAACAGGAACAGTTGACTTTATGACCATAGTAGCGTTTGGGTTTATTGCTAGTACATCTTTGATGACTATCTCAACAAGTTTAGTGTTAAAGTAGTTAGTTTCAGGGTCATAGTCAGTAGGAGTAGAGATGATTACAAACTCTGCGTTTGTATATGCTTCTTCTTTGTCTAGTGTCGCTCTGAAGTTTAACTCTTTAGTTTTTAAGTACTCACTTATCTCTTTATCTTCTATGGGAGAGATTTTATTGTTTAACATTTCTACTTTCTCAGGTATGATGTCTAGTGCTACTACTTCGTTGTGTTGTGCCAAAAGAATTCCATTTGAAATCCCTACATATCCTGTTCCTGCTACTGCTATTTTCATTATATATTTCCCCATTTTAGTCTGTCTGATTCTAAATCTCTTTGAAGTTCTTCATACTCAGCTTTTTTCTTAGCGATAAATTTTTTAGTGAGTTGCATCTTCTCTTTTATGCCTTCATCTGTAAGCAGGTAAGAGTACTTCATCTTTTTGTTTGAAGCTATAAACTTTTCTGATTTTACAAGACCTTTTTCTACAAGTGCTTTGAGTATAAAGTTAACCTTACCAACACTAAAACCCACTTCTTTAGCGATGGAAGGCTGAGATACATCTTCTTTTATATTTCTAAGTATTTGTAACTGGTTATATTCGTTTATCAAGAGTTAGTTCCCTTTAAAGTGATTCATTTTTTGAAAGTATAGTTTAATCTCACTATTAATACCCTTAAGTTTATATATTCACAAAGAAACTTTGTTGTAAACTTACCCTGTCATAAAAAAAGAAAGGATTTTTACATGAAGTTTTTAGCGGCTCTCATACTCGGAACATCACTACTTTTTGGTGTTGTTGACATCAACAACGCAAGTAAAACTGAACTGACAACACTTAATGGTGTAGGAAAGAAAAAGGCTGAAGCAATTTTAGAGTATGCAAAAACACACTGCTTTAAAAGTATAGACTCACTCCAGCAAGTCAAGGGTATAGGTCCCAAAACAATTGAAAAAAACCGAACTATGATAGAAGTTGGTGAGTGTAAGAAGTAGAAATGTTTTACAAGCCTCAAGATTCGTATAAAGCAGAGAATGAAATTATATTAAAATTTATCTTACTCTCTTCTTTGATTTCTTTGGATTCTGGGCATTATTAATAACAGATGCAATATCACTCTTTAGTAAGCTTTCTAACTCTTGCACTCTACCGAAATTTTTTACAATTTTGATGAAATTAATAAGTGATACTTTACCTGTCTGTTCAAAGTTAGAATAAGTAGTTGCGGAAGATAACTTTGCACTTTTACTAAACTCCTGCTGCTTAATATTATTCTCTAGCCTGAGTCTTTTGGCACGATGAGCTAAAACTAAAGAAATCTCCTCATCCGTAAGAGTACAAAATGTTGCATCAATATTTATATTTCTCTTCCTGGTAGTTTTGGCATCTTGTTCAAATGATTTAAGTTTTGAGAGTAGCTTACTCTTATCCATCTAGTTCTCCTTGGAAATTTCTTGAGCTTACACTTGTCAGTACTTGTTTTTGTTTTTGTTTAGATAGCTGGTACTCTTGCATTAGTTTTGGAAGTTTTATATCCCTAATAGCTTTCATCTTAGTGATACTATCGCTTACAAACTCAAGCTCTATAGAAAACTCGGTAGCTAGATTTACTACATCTTGTAGCGTGATTTGAGAGAGAGCTTTACCATTAAGAGAGAGTTGGTGCTCTCTAGTCTGCTTAACTCCCTTTGCAAAAGTAATATCATAAGCTGGAGTTGCCTGCCATTTATAATCATTCCCACACATAAAGGAAAAATTACGAGCATGATCATCTTGGTTTACAAACATATAGTTAAAGAGCATTTGTAAGAAGAGTTGCTTTAAGCTAGGAGTAGCATCTAACTTAACAGCAGTGCGAAGAAGATCTTCATAGCCTAGTGTCCGTGGAATAGTATAGTCTATATGAAGAAGTCCAGCTAGAGAGTGAACATGATACTTTTTACCCTTCTCAATATCAAACCTTTTAGTCACAAAATGATGTTTGTTATTTGATTCTAAGAGGTAACAGTCCATCATGTTTATACCAGATTCTTTTGCTAAGAGATAGTAAATATACTCTAGTTTAGAATATGTTGATTTATTTTCATCCCCATCTTGTGTGTCATCATATTTTACAATAGCAGGAATAAAACCTTTTGGTACCTCTTTACTCCTACTCCCTAGATATACCTCATTTCTAGTTAGATTTATTGCAACTACTGCCTTACTTCTCGCCCCTCCAACAAATGAGTGAGCTGAAACTAAAAATGCACTATGAATCGATTTAAAATCGTCTCCTCTTTTTAATTTTTTAGCCTCTTCATATACATCTTTTAGTGCAAGTGTTTTGTCTTGTGTTTTGTCAAGTTCATGTGCTGGTCTGAACTCTAATGCTCCTAGCCCTTGATCTCCTATAAAAAGAAGTTTCTCTATGATTGTTGGTTTATCTCCACTCTTGTTTTGCTCAAAAAACCTATTTAGAATTTCATTACCAAAACTACCCGGAAGCGAATCACTTACAAACCCAGCTACTCTTTCTTGAAAAACGAGTGAAGTTGTTTCTATATCACTTATATCTTTAGCAAGAGAAATTGGACTTGCCCTAAAAGCAGAAGAATTAAATTGACGAAGATAGATTCTGTCATCAAGCTCAAAGATATCCGCGATATGTTTGTTAAATAAATACAAACTTACTTTATTTGACATGGATGTTCCTATAATTAATATATATTTGTAATTATAGCCTATTATGTTAATTTATTACAAATATACATTAATTATATTTTAGTTATGAAGAAATCTATTAAGATATCGATGTGCGGGACAATAGCATAGACTAATATAGGGGTTAAATTAATATTTTACTTTTATGATGTACATATTATTGTACATATGGATTAAAGTGATTGACTCTTATAGTTTGATATTATCTCATCTATTTTATGAGTAGATACACTTTCTTCATTACTTTTAGAGTCTTATTTTATATCTTCCATTACCTAAGTCAGTTCCTAAGCTTGGGTTAGTCTCTAAGTCGTCTAATAATTGCTCATATTCATTTATAAGCTTTCTATCTTTTTTGAGTAGTTTTCTAAAACTCTTTTTGAAAATATCAGTGGTATCAATGTTCACTTTTTAACTCATTAAGAAAAGCTCTTGCATTTATGAGTTCTGACTCTCCATTTTGAAACTGTTCAATTTCATTAAAACCTTTTTTTATATCGTTTATAACTAATTCAGTTTTAACAAATTTAACAAAATCACTGACTAAGCTATTTTTATCATTACCGTATTGTGAAGATATAAAGCTTTCAAGCTCTGCATTATCAATTTGAATAGTTTGCATAATAAACCTCATTTTTAATCTAAGGAATTATAACATAGATAGGATTATTGATTTTATAATTAAGTGTATTAAATTGATAGTTGGTGAGGCGTGCTACATCTAATCTAGCCTATAATAGGGATTTGTAAGAGATGGTTCTGTAAAATGTAACTTCTAATGTAACTTAAAAAAAGAGTGTATCAAATTACTACTTGTTTTTTGTATAAGGCTAGTATTTTATCGTATTTTAGATATATTTGTAAGTATGTGGCTTTATGAAGTAATACCCTCACAAAGAGTGTATCTATTTTGAGGTCTTTTATCTTTTGTGTGTTCGTGGATTAAATCATAACAAGCACTCATACGACCATCTTCCTTGATAAGTATAGAATACTCGCCTAACTCTTTGTTACCTTGTTGTAGCTTCTTATTGAGCTTTAAATCAATAAAATAATTCATAATCTACTATTTAAGTTTAGACTGCAACCTATAGTGCAACCTATTTGAATTAATCTATATTTTACAGTGAGGGAAACAAGACTTAACACCGATTACTAAAAAGCTTTTATGTGTAGTTTTTGAGGGTAGCCCTTGGTATCTCTCTTTGTGTTGCGTATAAACTCAAAGAGAAATTAATCCCTTATGAGTTCGCCCTCATCTATGGGTAACTTTCTTTGTAAGTCTAAATACCCATAGGCTTAATGATGAGGTCTTAAAGTACCTTGCTAGCTGTTGTTTGTATATCATCAAGATAATCATCAAAGATTAAACCCTTTGAGCTTAAAACATACACTTAGAGTTACTTCTAACCGCTTCCAGTTCTTTAATTCATCTTTTAACTTTTTGTATCTACTCTCTTTTATATATTTATCGTAAACACTTATCTTGATAAATCTATCCGCATCAGATAACTTACTTGATGGTTTATTTATATAAAATGTCGTTTGTTCTATCTTCACATCTTTAAAGCTTCTTATGTACTCCTTGAATACATCGCTAATCTTATAAAAGTTTGCTTTGTTGATTTCTATTTCACTTAAACCATCGTAACAAATATCTACACTTGAAACTTTAAACCGCTTTATAAAGTAGCTTAGTGCCGTATAGGTACTTATGCTTATCTCTTTAGTAGGCTGTCTAAGTCCTGCAAATATAACCTCACTATAATGAGATTTACTCTTTTTTCTACTCCTTGAAGTTGATACACTTGTAAAGTTTTGCTTTACTAAGATATAACCGCTTAAGTTTTGAGTGTTTCCTATTTCAATAAATTTCACTTCATAATCTCTACTTTGTTTTACTTCTTTAGTCTCAAAATAGTTATTTATGATAAAATTCCTTGTATCGTTTTTTACTTCTAAGCCGTAATCATTTAAAAACTTTGATAGTGTTTTAGATGGTATTAAAAAGCGAATAGTGTCTATTCCTACACTATTGATAAAGTATAATAAATTCTTATATAAAAGTGTTGGTATTTAAGGGCTATTAAGTAACCGCTACTATTTCGCTTTTTATTTTAGCACTCATCAAGCCCGTTGGGTAGGCTCTTTGAGTGGGTTTTCTACCATCTAAAAAAACATCATCTATCTGCCGTATTTGTCGGTAAATTGTTTAAATGATTTTTGCTTTTTTTTCCTAATTTTTTCAAGATTTTTCTTTTAAATCTTGGAGTTCTGTTATATTCGCTTGGCTCTTGGCTACTGCATGATTTTTGATATTTTTCGCCATCTACTTTATAAGTAAAAACTGAATTTGTAGGTAGATAAAATCTAACAATACCTATGTGATTACTTATCCTTGTTATCTCCATTTTAAAGCCATCAAGTGTAGTTATCGCTCTTAAAGTTGTAATACCATCACTATATTTAAAATTGCTATCTGCACCTTTTAAAAGTTCATCTATTACCGTGAGAGTGTCTAAGTTCGCCTTATCTATTGTAAAATCAGCCGAATGACTTTTATTATGATAAATTTTTGCATTTTTACCATTGATTAAAACAGTTTCCCAAGTGGCTCATTCATAATTAAGCAACCTCTCTATATTCTCGTAAATCATAGATTAACTTAATGAATAAATCAGTATCAAGATATTCAACTGTACCCTCTGTTTCATCAGCACGACAATACATCAGTATAGGGGCATTAATGTATATTACTTCTAACACTTGTAAGGGTGTCGCTTGTTTAGGCTTGTAACCGCTGTTAATAAGCTCTCTTTTGAGTGCCTTAGTGTTGATGTTATATTTTTGAGACAGTTCTTTATATGCTCTCATATTAAGCCACCTCAACACTATTGATTAGGTTATCAGCTTCTTCTATACTAAATAATGTTGCACTCTTTTGTCTCTGTTAGCATTGGTTTTCTGTTTGCCTGTAACCAAAATATTTAAGTCCAATACGCTCACACAGCAACAGCGTGGTTGAAAATACAAGGATGTTTTTGTTTTTCATTTTTCTGTCATTTCCTTTGGAAGCATAATCGATCCTTTTAATATGTAGTTAAGAAGATTAGCTTTCTCTTTTTTCTAAACTCTAAAGTAATCTTTTAGAGTTCATCTTAATCTATTGTGTAAATATACCACTATGAGAAAAAAGGTTAAAAAAGTGCTAAGATGTTAGCACTTTATGGAGTAATTTTTAATATCTTAACTTATTTGTGTTATAATTCTTTTTGAAACATTAGTACACTTCAAGGGTAGCTCCCTTAATGCACTGTAAGCTCTATCTCTTTTTGAGGTAGGGCTTTTTTTTTGCCTTATTTTTTAGGCTCGTGGGTAGTGTTGGGTGGGAGTGCCTTTTTATAAGGAGTGTACTAATGTTTAGGATTTTAATCCTATTATTGATACTCGGTTTTTTAACTAAGTTGATGTAAAAATAGGGGGTAGCTCCCCCTTACCTCTGCACCTCATCAATGTAATCACTCCACCACTGCATAAGTTGCACTCTCTCATCAAGATACTTAGCACGGTTATATGCTTGACTTACTGAATTACCTATGTTATGAGCTAGTTGTGTTTCGATTACATCATATTTAAAAGGGCTTTTTTCGTGTGTGATAGTTGAGAACATAGCTCTAAAACCGTGAGGAGTAAACTCTTCTTTAGTGTAGCCCATTCGCCGTATAGCCCCTAATAATGCACCATCACTTAAAGGAGTGGTTTTACTCTTTGTAGATGGGAACAGATAAGGGCTATCTCCTGCATATAGTTTTATCTCTTTTAGTAGTTTTATAAGTGTATCTGTGAGAGGTATTATGAACTCATCTCTAGTTTTCATTTTTTTAGATGGTATTACCCATTGTTTAGCTTTTAGATTAATCTCACTCCATAATGCTAATCGAATATTTACGGGTCTCACAAAAGTATAAGCTAACATCAAAAGAGCATTTTTCGTTGAGGTTTTCGCCTTGATACTCTTTGATAGATAATAAAAGGTTTTTAATACCCTTATCATCTGTTATGGTAGGATAGTGCTGTTTTGTATCCTTACCTACTAAATCGTTTAAATCTAGGGCTACTGGAGGGTTTACTATTTGATAATTAAATACTGTCTTCATCTGCATTGTCTCTAGTGATTAAAGTTTTAAATGTTTTTGATATTGCATAGTATAGTTTTCTAGCACTTTCGATTGCACCTCTTTTTGCTACTTTAGAGATTATGCTTTTTATATCGCTTGTAGTAACTTCGGATATTGGCTTAGTTCCTATAAATGGATAAGCATCATTTTCAAAAGCTGTTATAACTCTTTTGTAATGTACTTCGCTTATCTCATTAGAATTTAGTCTCTCTTTCATTAATGCTCTTGATAGTAATTCAAAAGTGAACTTAGATTTATTATCATTTTGAGTTTGCTGTTTTTTAATCTCTTGTTTCTCATCTAATGGGTCTATACCGTTTCTTATTTTTGTAATATATTCGGCTCTTTTATTTCTTGCTGTTTTAAGTTCTGTTTGAGGGTATGTTCCAAAAGAGGTTTTTCTTCTTTTTAGTAGTGTAGGGCTTTTATATAAAAATTCCCATAACTTAGAGCCATTAGGTTTTATTAGTAATTGTAGCCCGTTACCATCTGACTTGGTATATGCTTTATCTTTTTGTTTGAGTGCTTTTATTTGTCTATCATTCAGGGGTGTAATAACTCTCGGCATAATCAACCTTTACAATAATTTTAGTTACATCATTAAATGAAGTTACATCACTATTCTTATAATGTAGCTTCTAATGTAACAAAAGAAGTTACATTCACTAATATTGTATTGTATCATATTAGATTAAGTATTTTATTTAGTATCGGTTTTTGTGGGGTTTAAGGGGTTATGTTAGAGTGTATTGGATTGTGTTTTGGTGGAGACGTGCGGGATCGAACCGCAGTCCTGAAACTAATTTTCTACGACGTCTACATGCTTAGAGAAGTTGTTTAAGTTTAATTTTGCTTCACACAACTTGCAAAGCTACACAAAACGAGCCTCGGGATTCATATAAAGCTGAGACAGACTTTATATATATCTACATAGGGGTTATACTTCAAATCCTACTTATCTAGAGTCCATAGGTGAAGCAGCCCGTCCTCTAAGAGGGGGTAAAACTTAAGCTACTGCTAAAGCTGGGCGGTAATTTGTATTGTTTGCATTTAAGCAATTGTGAGCCGTATAACGGAAATGCTCAGTCCGACATGCAATCGTAGACTATTAGCTCCAGTCGAAGCCAAGTCGTCCCCATAGATAAAATTATAACAAAGATAAAATAATAGTTTCTTTTAAAGACTATTTTTTCTTTAGACAAGGCGGAAATTGACGAAGCGAACTACTGTTCGTGAGTTAATTGACAACGAAGTATAAAGGGAAAAGAGTCATTAAAAGTGGTGGCCAATCTCGGAATCGAACCAAGGACACACTGATTTTCAGTCAGTTGCTCTACCGACTGAGCTAATTGGCCACGGTAAATGTTTTGTAAATAAAAAGGTTCTTTAAAATCCCTATAGTTTTACTAAAGGTGGTGGCCAATCTCGGAATCGAACCAAGGACACACTGATTTTCAGTCAGTTGCTCTACCGACTGAGCTAATTGGCCGTAATTTTAAAGAGCGAAATTATAGCCCGTAAGTACTGAAAGTTAGCTTATGTTTAAATATTTCATTAAACCTTCGACAATAGCTATCTTTTCAAGTTTTTTTATTTTTGCTTGAAGTGTTTCTACAGTTTCATCTTCACTGAGGTCAATTTCTTTTTGGAGAATAATCTCTCCATCATCATACTGAGCATTTACTTCATGGATAGTAACACCACTTATCTTCTCTTGACTCTCTATCACAGCTTGATGTACACGAGTTCCATACATACCAGCACCACCAAACTTTGGAAGTAGAGAAGGGTGGGTGTTGAGTACTTTAAAGTTCTCTGTTATGCTTGAGTGGAGTTTTTTCATATAGCCAGATAAAAATATATATTCACATTCATTTTCTCGAAGTAATTCTGTTAATCTAGCATTTACATCCATACTATTGTTCTGGTTTACTACATAATGTTTGATATTTTCATTTTTTGCTTTTTGTAGAACTGGAGAGTTTGTGTTGTTCGATATAACTAAGCAAATTTTAATTGGGAGTTTTTTCTCTTTGATAGCTTCAACAATTGTATCAAAACCACTTCCATTATGAGAGGCAAATATGGCGATATTTTTCATCTAACGAATCTTTAGAGTGATAAGTGCTAGTAAATTTGAAAGAATAGCAATAATCCAAAAACGCACAATAATTTTGTTTTCAGCCCACTTTTTCATCTCAAAGTGATGATGAATAGGAGCCATAAGAAAAATTCTTTTTTTACGAAGTTTAAAACTACCTACTTGTAAAATAACAGAAAGAGTCTCTATGACAAAAATAGAACCAATAAGAACTAGTAAGACTTCACTTTTAGAGATGATGGCAAGATAGCCTAAAAAAGCTCCAATAGCTAAAGAACCACTATCTCCCATAAAAACCTCCGCTGGATGACAGTTGTGCCAAAGAAACGCGAAGAGTGAGCCACTTAGTGCACTTGCTATGATTATCACCTCTCCTATGTTAAAGTGAGGTAGCAAAAGATAAGCACTTATCTTAATATGCCCAATAGCATAGATAATGATACTAAAACTAGTAAGTGCTAAAATCGAAGGGACAGTCGCAAGCCCATCAAGCCCATCTGTTAAGTTTACTGCGTTTGATGTAGCAACTATTATAAAAACCCAAAAAATAAGAGAAAAAGCCCCCATATCTACAAGCGGATTTTTTAAAAATGGAATATAAAAATCAGTGTTAAACTCTGCAATAAAACATAAATATGAGCAAATAAGCAGGGCAGAAATAATTTGTAAGGCAAGTTTCGTTCTCGCTTTTAGTCCTGCGAGGTTTGTGCTTTTTTTGATTTTTGCATAATCATCTTGAAACCCTATAAGTGAAAAAAGAACAAGTGTTAAAATCCCGCCAAGAGCATAGAGGTTAGAAAACTTGATACTTAAAAGTGATGCGACTATAGTAGAGGTGATAAAAACAATTCCACCCATAGTAGGAGTTGATGCCTTTTCTTGATGACGCTCGGGTGCCCACTCGTTAATGGGCTGGACCCTAGATGTTCTTTGTGCCCATCGTATAAAAATGGGAAGGAGTATAAGTGTAAATAAAAGTGCTAAGAAGAAAGAGATACCCGCACGAATACTAATGTAGCCTAAAATGTTTATGTTGAAAATTTCGTGTAACCAATAGAGCAATGCAAATCCTGTTGTATATCTGTTTATATTTTTAAAGTGACATTATAGTATAATCCAAAAATTAATTTACAATATTAGGAATTAAATTGAGCAAAAAAGCAATTTTAGTTATCACTGATGGCATAGGTTACTCTGATAAAACAGAGAATAATGCTTTTTATAATGCCGTTAAGCCAACATATGACAAACTATTTAAAGAGACACCACATTCACTTGTAGAGACTTCTGGTCTTAGTGTTGGACTTCCTGAGGGACAGATGGGGAACTCTGAAGTAGGGCATATGAGCATCGGAAGTGGTCGTGTTCTCTACCAAGACTTAGTGAAAATATCTTTAGCATTAAGTGAGAAAAGCTTAGAGTCAAATGAAGAGCTTCAAAAACTTTTTGCAAGTTCTGATAGACTCCACTTAATAGGACTTATGAGCGATGGTGGTGTGCATTCTCATATTGATCATTTTATGGGACTCGCAGACATAGCCGCAAAAAATGGCAAAAAAGTTTTTCTACATCTTATAACAGATGGTCGAGATGTCTCTCCTACTTCTGCACAAAAGTATTTAGAAATAGTGAAAAAACATCTTAATGAAAACATTAGCATTGCTACCATTTCAGGTCGTTTTTATTCTATGGATAGAGATAATAGATGGGAGAGAGTCCAAAGAGGATTTGATGCCATGGTAAACGCAGAGCCAAAAACATCTTTTAATCCTGAAGGCTATATAGGGCACTCTTATGCACTGGGTGAGACTGATGAGTTTATAGAGCCTACTGCGTTTGATGGTTATGAGGGAATGCTTGAGGGCGATAGTGTCCTTACTATAAACTTTAGAAGTGACAGAATGCGAGAGCTTGTAACTGCTTTAGGTGATAGAGAGTTCACAGAGTTTCCTAAAGAAGATTTACACTTAAATATCGCAACGATTACTGAGTATGATAAAAGTTTCCCTTACCCAGTGCTTTTTAGAAAAGATGTACCTAAAAACACCCTTGCTGAGGTTATAGCAAACGCAGGACTGAGACAACTCCATACTGCTGAGACAGAAAAGTATGCACATGTTACTTTTTTCTTAAATGGTGGCATAGATGAGCCTTATGAAAATGAGACAAGAGTACTTATCCCCTCACCAGATGTAAAAACATACGATATGAAACCTGAGATGAGCTGTGACGCAGTTGGAACTGCTGTTCTTGATGCTATGGATAGTGAGTATGACTTTATCGTGGTAAATTTTGCAAATGGCGATATGGTTGGACATACTGGCGACTATGAAGCAGCTAAAATAGCCGTAAACGCAGTAGATGAACAGTTAGGAAAGATTTTTGATAAAGCAAAAGAGTTGGACTATGCTCTTGTTATCACCTCTGATCATGGAAACTGCGAA
The DNA here is from genome assembly GCA_030949945.1 of Sulfurimonas sp. Classification (GTDB taxonomy): domain Bacteria; phylum Campylobacterota; class Campylobacteria; order Campylobacterales; family Sulfurimonadaceae; genus Sulfurimonas. Next base: position 16,428 of record JAUZRZ010000075.1, read on the forward strand.
GAGATGAGAGATGAGTCAGGTAATATGCTGACAAATCATACAGTGGGCAAAGTATGGTGTTTTGTTGAAGCTGATGGAGTGACTAAAGTAGAAGCAGGTGCTCTAAATAACATCGCACCAACTGTTTTAAAGCTTATGGGTCTAACTGTTCCAGACGAGATGGATCACAGTTTAGTGTAGGCAGTAGCTTTAGGGGGTTGTAGGGACTTAGTGTCCCTGCGAATATAATGGGCTTAGCTCATTATATTCTATAATAAATACAAGAGGAATTTTTCAATGAAGTTTAGTGGAAAAAATGTTTTAGTAACAGGTGCAAGTCGTGGAATTGGTGCGGAGATAGCAAAAACTTTAGCTGGTTTTGGTTTAAAGGTTTGGATAAACTATAGAAGTGGTGCGCTAGAAGCTGATGCAATTAAAGAGAGTATTGAAGCAGATGGTGGTACGGCTGCTGTTATAGGTTTTGATGTGAGTGATGAGGCTGCATATATAGATGCGATTAAAACTATAGTTAGTAGTGATGGTGAGTTGTCTTATCTTGTTAATAATGCAGGAATTACAAACGATAAACTAGCACTTCGTATGAAAACTGAAGATTTCATGTCAGTTATAAACGCAAACCTTACTGCAACTTTTATAGGAAGTAGAGAGTTTTTTAAAGCTGCAAGAAAGAAAAAGTTTGGTTCGGTTGTAAATATCGCTTCTATAGTTGGTGAGACAGGAAACGCAGGGCAAACAAACTATACTGCAAGTAAAGGTGGAGTAATAGCTATGACAAAATCATTTGCACTAGAGTCTGCTACAAGTGGAATAAGATACAACTCTTTAACTCCAGGATTTATCTCAACGGAGATGACAGAAGTTCTAAGTGATGAGGTAAAAGAGAGCATAAATGCTAAAATCCCTATGAACAGAATGGGTCAAGCACGAGAAGTTGCTGAGGCAACAGCATTTTTACTCTCTGATCATGCAAGTTATATAACAGGCGAAACACTAAAAGTAAATGGTGGAATGAATATGGCATAATGGCTTTTTTTAAGCTAGATTTGTTATAATTATCTGATTAAATTAAAATACAGGAGCTATAATGGCACTTATCGACGATATTAAAGAAGTAGTAGTAGAACAACTGAGCGTAGACGCAAATGAAGTAAAAGAAGATGCAAAGTTTGTAGAAGATTTAGGTGCAGATAGCCTTGATGTAGTAGAATTAGTTATGGCTCTTGAAGAAAAATTCGATATTGAAATTCCTGATGATGAAGCTGAAAAAATTCAAACTGTTGCGGATGTAGTTGCTTACGTAGAAAGCAAGTAGTCTACAAGTTAATCTAGATTAAGCATTTTGCTTGATTTAGACTAAATACTTTTAAAAACATACACTATTATAGAGGGTGTGAGTTTTTAAAAGTATTTTATTATTTATATGGAGAGTGTATATGAGAAGAGTAGTAGTAACTGGTTTAGGAATGATAAATTCTGTTGGAAATGATAAAGAGAGTTCTTTTAAAGCTATCTGTGATGGTGAGTGTGGAATTGACACTATCACTATTTTTGACCCAGAAAACTATGCTGTTAAAATAGCAGGGGAAGTAAAAGATTTTGATCCTGCAACTGTTATGGCTCCTAAAGAAGTAAAAAAAGCAGATAGATTTATCCATCTTGGATTAAAAGCAGCACAAGAAGCGATGCTCGATGCGAACTTACCAGAAGATACTGATTATGAAAGATTTGGTATTTCTGCAGGTTCTGGTATTGGTGGGCTTCCTTCTATAGAGAAAAACTCGGTTATTATTGAGACAAGAGGTCCTCGTCGTATCTCTCCTTTCTTTATCCCTGGAGCATTAGTAAATATGCTTGGTGGATTTGTCTCCATAGCACATGGAACAAAAGGTCCAAATCTCTCTTCTGTTACAGCTTGTGCAGCAGGAACTCATGCAATTAGTGAGGCTATGAAGACTATTATGTGTAATGGTGCAGAAAAAATGTTAGTTGTAGCAGCAGAATCTGCTATAACAGGTGCTGGAATCGGTGGTTTTGCTGCTATGAAAGCACTCTCAACTAACAATGAAAATCCTAAAGGTGCTTCTCGCCCTTTTGATGCAAATCGTGATGGTTTTGTTATGGGTGAGGGAGCTGCTGCTTTAGTTTTAGAAGAGTATGAATCAGCTCTAGCACGCGGTGCAAATATTTATGGTGAGATTATCGGTTTTGGTGAGAGTGGTGATGCAAACCATATCACTACTCCGTCTCTTGATGGTCCAGCTCGTGCTATGAAAGCGGCATATAAAATGGCAGGTGAACCAAAGATAGACTATGTGAATGCACATGGTACATCTACACCTATAAACGATAAAAATGAAACTGCAGCAGTCAAAGAGTTGCTTGGTGAAAATGTAGCTCCAATGTCTTCTATAAAAGGACAAATAGGTCACTGTCTTAGGTGCAGCTGGTGGAATCGAAGCTGTAGTATGTTTAATGGCTATGAGAGATGGTATTTTACCTCCAACTATTAACTATACAACAAAAGATGAAAACTGTGACTTAGATTATATTACAGATGGTGCTAGAGCTGCTGATGTAAATATTACTATGAGTAACTCCTTTGGTTTTGGTGGTACGAATGGTGTTCTTATCTTCAAAAAAATCTAGTTAGAAGGGTTTAATTTGGCTAAATACTTAGACTTTGAAAATAAAATTAAATTTATTCAAGAAGATATCATCTCTGCACAAGTTCGTCACGATTATGCAGCTATGGAAAAACACAATGCTATACTAGATAAAGAAGTGAAGAAAATTTATTCTAATTTGAGTGATTTTCAAAAACTACAACTCGCACGACACTTAGACCGTCCATATGCACTTGATTATATTAATATTATGATGAGAGATAAGTATGAGATTCATGGAGATAGACATTTCCGTGATGATGCTGCTATTATCTGCTATATGGGCTATATAGGTGATGAAAAAGTAATGGTAATCGGTGAGCAAAAAGGTCGTGGAACGAAAAATAAGCTCAAACGCAACTTCGGTATGCCACATCCAGAGGGTTATAGAAAAGCTCTTCGTGCTGCTAAAATGGCAGAAAAATTTGGTATGCCTATTTTGATGTTAATAGATACTCCGGGTGCTTATCCAGGTCTTGGAGCTGAAGAGAGAAACCAAAGTGAAGCAATTGCAAGAAACTTAATAGAACTAGCTGAGATAAATACACCGACAGTCTCAATTGTTATAGGCGAGGGTGGTTCTGGTGGTGCACTTGCTATCGGTGTTGCTGATAGATTTGCGATGATGCGTTACTCTGTTTTTTCAGTTATCTCTCCTGAGGGTTGTTCTGCAATTTTATGGAATGACCCTAAAAAGGCTGAAGCTGCTACAAATGCAATGAAAATTACACCTACAGACCTTAAAGAACTTGGTTTGATTGATGATATTGTTGCTGAACCATTGATTGGTGCACATAGAGAAAAAGAGGCAGCAGCTAATGCTATCTCTGAGTACTTCTTAACACAACTTAAAGAGTTAAAAGCTTTAAGTGACGAAGAAAGAATGGATGCTAGATATGCGAAACTAACAGCTCCAGGTGCATTTAAAGAGTAACTTCTTTTTCTTCTTCCTCTTTATAAAGAGGATCAAATTTTGGTCGCTTTTGTCTTGGAGCTGACTTAGAAAACTTTATCAAATCTTCTACATTATTTAAACTCTCATTACAATTTTTTAAAGATAAAAGAAAAAGACCATATGTTGTAAGCACATCACTCATAGCACGATGATGAGAAGGGTTTGGGTTGAGAGAGAACATATCATTTAAGTATGAGAGTCCATATCTGTAAGAGACTATAGTTCTCTCGGCTAAAGCTAGTGAGCATAAAGGACGGTTAAGTAGAGACTCTAAACCCACTTTTTGCATACTTGCCGATATAAAATTATAGTCAAACTTCACATCATGTGCAACAAAAATGGCATCTCCTAAAAAGAGTTTAAACTCCATAAGAACTGTTTTTAATGCCGGTGCATCTGCTGTATCTTCTGCTTTTATCCCTGTAAGTTCACTGATAATGGGGTTTATCTCTTTTGTAAAAACAAGACTGTCAAACCTATCAGTAATCACACCATTGACTAACTTTTACCGCCGCTAGCTCAATTATCTGATGCTTATCAACTTTAGAGCCATTTGTCTCTATATCTACTATACAAAACTCAGCATCTTGCATTTTTATATACTTTGTATCGAAATAAAAATAACCCTGTTTTTTGATAATATTAATTCCTTGTGCCTTTGATATTTCAATAAACATATCAATACTTTCATCTATTTGAGATTTTAAGACTTCTAGGGGCAAGCCACGACTAGCTAGACGAGAAATACTTTTTGCATCAAGTGGGAAAGCCTTATTTAGCATTTTGTATAAACTCTTTTACTTTTTGTGCATCTTTTTTGCCGTGACTGATTTCAACACCACTACTAACATCATAAGCATAAAAACCATACTCTTTTAGACTTGCTACATTTGCACTATCAAGTCCACCTGCTAGGATAATTTTAGAGCAGTCAATATCTTTAAACCACTCTATATTTATGCGTTTACCTGCACCACCATAAGCTTCACAGTAGGCATCAACTAAACGGTACTCATCTTTATACTCTAAGATGTCATTTGCATTTTTTGCACGAGTTACTTTGACATAAGGAACACTCAGGGTATCTAGTAACTCGGGTGTAGTAGTAAAATGAAGTTGTGCTAGTGTCGCTCCACTCTCTTTACACTTTTTGTTTATCGTATCAGCGGATTCATTTACAAAAAGTGCTACTTTTTCTACAAAAGGAGGGAGCTTTGAGATAATTTTTTTGGTACTTTCTACTGAAATATAGCGAGGAGACTTTTTATAAAAAACAAAACCTAGTGCATCTGCTCCAGCTTCTATTGCAGTTATCGCATCTTCATAAGATGTTATCCCACAAATTTTGACTCGCATTATATCTGTAAACTCTCGATAGCAACTTTTCTGTCTGTATTTTTAAATACATAAGAACCAGCTACAACTACATCAACACCAGCCTCTTTAAGAGCATGAATATTTTTATCATTAACTCCACCATCAACTTCTATAAGGCAATTTGGGTTGATTTTATTTCGCATAGTATTTAAACGCGATGCTTTTTCTATAACAGAGTCAATAAAACTCTGCCCACCAAAACCAGGGTTTACACTCATAAGTAAGACCATATCTAAGTCTCCTAGTAAAAACTCTATAGACTCAGGTGGAGTATGAGGATTTAATACAATAGCCGGCTTAATGCCAAGAGAACGAATCTTTTGTATAAGACGATGAGGATGTTTTTCCTCTTCTATATGAAAAGAGATATACTCAGGTTTAAGGGGTGCAAAAAGTTCTACAAAAAAAGTATTGTTCTCAACCATTAAGTGAATATCAAGTGGTTTTGTAGCACAAGCAGCTACTGCAGAGACAACAACAGGACCAATGGTAAGGTTAGGTACAAAATGTCCATCCATTACATCTACATGAACAAAGTCACAGCCTGCATTACATATCTCTTCTACATCTCTTTGTAAGTTTCCAAAATCTGCGGAGAGAATACTTGGGGCTACTTTCATATTTTATTCCTTTATCTGCTGTTATTAACTGATATTACGGATTTTCTTAAAAAAGCCCCTTTTTTATAGCTTTAGGGGGTTGTAGGGACAAACTCTGTCCCTGCGATTATAGGGGGCTTTGCTCCTTATAATCCGTAACATAAGATAGATGTTGAAATTATAGAGAAAACTTACTTTTTATCTTGTTAAAAAGAAGAGAAACTTATCATTATTAAAAGATAAATCAACTTGTACACCTTTTTTATCTTGAACAATTTCGAGCAGAGAGTTTATGTCTGGGTAGGTACGAGGGAGGGTAATATCAACACTAATATTTACATCAGCTAAAAGAGTTTTTACCTTTCCTCCTACAATATTTACAAGTTCAGCTAATGTATCTAAAATAAGCTCAGTATCATCAGTCTCCTCGCCTATAAGAAGTTCACAAGCTTTTTTGGCAATAGGTTTTGGAAAAATAAGTACTACCATCCCATCCATATCACCATAAAATCCAATAGAACTTGCAATTTTGCCATCCTTTGAGGCTACTTCTATTTTGTTGATATTAGCAGACTCTTTAACAGCTTTAGAGTTTGTCATCATCTCTATAGTCGCAACAGTTGCATCAATGAAGTTAGGAAGTTCTGTTACTGTCACTTTATTTAAGGCACGTTTATCTTTTACATTTGATGCACTACTTGCACCGAGTTCTTCTAGTAGTTCTTTGTTTTGTAGTATGTCATTCATTTGATTAAAAAACATAATTCCAGAGTCTTCTAAATTTTCTTTAAATTCTTTTGGTGTTTTATCAAAGCTCATACCAACAAAGCAGATAGTTGCATTGTACTCAGCACCGGCAGAGGAGAGTTTTGAGAAAAAATTGAGGGCATGAACATTCATACTGATTACTTTATATGCATCAAATATAAAGAGTCTAAAGCCAACATTAAGAGAGTTGTTATGATAGGCGATATTAAAAGTATTCCCTATCTCAGCATCTAAAAAAGAGCTAACAGTGTAGATAATAGCATTACCAGTCACTCGTGTAGCAACTTTTTGTCCCATCTGTCCAAGGTAGGTGTCTGTTATGATAATATCATAAGCATTTTCTGCATTAGATTTTTCTTCAAATTCACTGAAACTTTGGGCTGCTATAGGGTTATGCCCATTATCATGAAGTTCAATTGCCATTGCAGCACGCTGTGATTTATCTTCATTGTAAAGAAGTACATTTTTATTTTGGTTTTTATAGTTTGCTGAAAAAAGCATGGCTATCTCTTGAGTTTTAAAAAGTGAAAAGCTTAAGTCATCTTGATAAAATTTTACAATGGCATCATATTTTTTTGTATCAAAATCACAAAAACCTACTATGCAATGGTTAGCAGTACGAACTTTTGTAAACATTTTTACAAAAGAGTCAAGTCCGTTACGATTAAAAAAGATAACTTTTTTTAAAGAGACTAGAATCATATCTGCATTTTGTGCTATTGTAGCTTGTATATCATCGATGCTAAGAAAAGAGTTTCCTGATGAGCCATCTAAAAAACCTTGTGGTGTAAAAACCCCGATTCCATTTTTTACAACTGCTCTCATTTTATCTCCATAATAGTAGAAAATTCTTCATATATATCACCTACATAGTCAATCTGAAAATCTATAAAGTCATTTAACTCAGCTTCTACATATTTTGTTTGTGAAAGTGTGTAAAAGAGTAGTAAGTGCATCCATTTTCCAAGTCTGTTTACTGTTTCATCTGAAGATGGTTTAAGACCAGAAGCACTTTGGAGAATATCTGAAATATTTTGAGGCATTTCCCACTTTTGTGCAATTTGTTCACAAATATCAAAGAGGTCAACTCCACAGAGTCTTTGTAAAATAGTGTTTAAATCAATAGGATTAACACTTCTAAGTATCTCAACATCTTTTTTCTTCTCACAAAAAAGTGCTTCGCTTACGATAATACTAGCAGGTAAAAGAGAGATAGAAGATAAAATATCTCTATCTTCTATATTTAAATGATTTAATATCTTTTGCCAGTTTATAGATAAATCAGCTTGCAGGTTATAAAAAACAACACGGTTAAGTTTAAACAGTACCCATTTTGAAGGAGAAAGGAGGGTCAACATATAGTTATAAACTGCTTGTTGTGAACGCGAGACACCCAAAATACCAAATATTTGAGATACTTCACTTACTTCATTTTTAAAACCATATATAGGTTTGTTTACAAGAACTTTAAGGTAAATGCTAAGTGCTTTGTCCTCTTTAGCAGCATTTGCAGCTTTGACTAAATCTTCTGAATTTAAGTACATTAATGTATCTTTAAGTGCTTTAGGTGCAGGAGGAATTTTTTGGATAAAATTATCTATGGTCTCTTTTGTAATCATATTTATATGCTTTATGTTAATATTCATTATTTTAGCTACAATCATATAAAAGTTATCTAAAAGTTGTGTTTATTTGGTTAGTTCAAAATAAGTAAAAATTGCCTTAAGTTGCAGTTTTGCTTTGATTTGATATAATTCGCAACTTTAAAATATCATTCAAGGACTCTATCATGGCAAGAAGATGTGCTATTAGCGGCAAAGGCCCTATGAGTGGGAACAATGTTTCTCACGCAAAAAACAGAACAAAGCGTCGTTTTTTATTAAACTTAAGAACAGTTCGTATCACTTTAGAAGATGGTACTACAAAAAAGATCAAGATCTCTGCAAGAGAACTTCGCACACTTAAGAAAAATTCGTAAGCAGTAGGAAAAAATTATGAATCTTTTAGTAAGGATTCGTAAATTTCTTAATTGGGAGATTACTCCCAAACCTGACCCTAAACTTCTCCCAGAAGTTTATCCACACCTAAAACCTTTTCGTTTACCTCTGATTTTAACCGTTTTTGTAATGCTTATAGGAACTATGGGTTATGTAATCATAGAAGACTTTCCAATATTTGATGCTATTTACCAAACTGCAATTACTTTTACAACAGTTGGTTTTGGAGAGGTACATCCTCTCTCAGATGTTGGAAAAATTTTCACGATTAACTTAATTATTGCCGGTTTTGCTGTATTTTCAAGTGCAATAGGTATTTTAGTCTCTGAGCTAAACAAGGGAAAAATAGTTGCAATACTAAAGGAAAGAAGAATGTTATATAAAATTGTTAGATTGAAAAAGCATTTTGTTATTTGTCATCACAATGCTTATACTATTGAAGTGGCAAATCAACTTCGTAAAAATCATATTCCTTTTATTGTCATAGATCCTCGTCCTGAGATACACGAGTGGGCTGTTGAGTATAAGTATCCAAACTATTTAGAAGCGGAGCCTCATACTGAACTTGCAATGCTCAAAGCAAATCTTTCATCAGCTAAAGGTCTTATTACTCTTTCGAGTTCTATTTCTGATAATATTGCCCTTATTGCATCAGTGAGACTTTTTGAAAAAGAGCATTTTCTTCCAAGACCTTACTATATCATCTCATCTGCTGAGAGTGAGGGTGATGTTGAGAAGCTCAAAAAACTAGGAGCAGATACTGTTGTAAGTTCAACAAAACTAACTGCACAACGTGTAAGTGCCATGGCTGCTCGCCCTGATATGGAGAACCTTCTTGAAGAGTTTTTATATAAAAGTGATAACCCTTTAGATATGCAAGAGATTTTTGTACCAAAATACTCATGGGCAGTGCTTAAAAAACTCAAAGAGACTCGTATAAGAGAGATGACTAATACTTCTGTAGTTGGAATTACCAAAAAGATGGAAAGTTTATAAGTATGCCAAAAGGTGATGTCCTTGTAATGAGCGAGTGTAAACTACTTGTCATCGGCACACAAAAAGGTATAGCAACTACAAAGGGACTTTTAAGACAGAGAATCAAACCAAAGGAATTGAAATTTGTATAAATTAATTGAACTTAAGTCTGGTGTTTGTAGTGCGAAAGGTTTTTTTGCTGATGGTATTAGTGCAGGGTTAAAGCCCAACAGTGCCAAAGATATGGCATTTATCTACTCAGAAGAGATATGTGAAATAGCCTCTGTTTTTACAACAAACAAGATGACTGCAGCACCTATCCGACATTTTAGAAAAAAAGGTGCATTTAAAACGAACTTTGTACTGATAAATGCAAAAAATGCTAACGCGATGACGGGTAAAGCCGGTATAGAAGATATAGATACAATCCTCTCAACACTACCTAAAGAACTAATAAATCCTGTAATGAGCTCTACTGGTGTAATAGGTGTACGTTTACCAAAAGAAAAAATAATAGCAGGTACAAAACTTTTTAATCTTACAAAAAAAGAGCCAAACGCAGCAGCTAATGCGATAATGACTACAGATAGTTTTTCAAAACAAAAAGCTTTTAGAGTTGAGCTTGAAGATGGTAGTAGTTTTAGTATAGGTGCAATGGCTAAAGGTGCAGGAATGATTAACCCTGCTATGGCTACTATGCTCTGCTTTATCACAACAGATGCAAAAGTAAGTAAAGATGAGATGCAAACTATTTTAGATGAAGTTACACTTACTACTTTTAATGCAGCAAGTGTAGATGGCGATACATCAACAAATGACACTGTAATGCTTTTAAGTAATGGACTCTCAGGTACATATAATAAAGAAGCTTTTAAAGAAGCACTTCAAAAAATCATGCTCTTTTTGGCAAGAGAGATGGTAAGAGATGGCGAAGGTGCTACAAAGTTAGTGACATATAAAGTTACAGGTGCAAAGAGTGATGAAGAAGCTGAAGTTGTTGCTAAAGCACTCTCAAACTCGCTTCTTGTAAAAACAGCTCTTTATGGAGAAGACCCAAACTGGGGAAGAATAGCTTCAACAGTGGGTGCTAGTGGAGTAGAGTGCTCTGAGGAGACTCTTAGTATCTCTTTTAATGAACTTTGCGTTTATGATAAGGGAAATTTACTTTTTGATGAAGATATGGAAGAGAAAGCCTCAAAGATTATGAAACTAGACTCTTTTAGTATCGCTTGTGATTTGGGTGTAGGAGAGGGTAAGTTCACATCTTTTGGATGTGACTTAGGCTATGAGTATGTGAAGATAAATGCGGACTATAGGACATAAATTTTATTACTGGGGTGTTTGATACTCATTTTTAAACTCCACATAACGCAAAGCACCTGCATAAAGTTCGGCTACCTCTGCATCGGTTAATTCTCGTACAACTTTAGCAGGACTCCCCATTATGAGTGAGCGAGGAGGGAAAACTTTTCCCTTTGTGACAAGTGAACTTGCACCGACAATAGACTCTTTTCCTATAACTGCATTATCTAAAATAGTCGCACTCATACCGATAAGACAAGCATCCTCTATAGTACAACCATGAAGCATTACTCGATGTCCGATAGTCACATCACTTCCTATGATAGTTGGACTTCCATCACTTCTATCGGCTTTTTTATGATGAGTAATATGTACCATACTTAGGTCTTGAATACTTGTCCTATCCCCAATAGTAATATAGTGAACATCACCTCGAACTACCGTACCAAACCAGATAGAACAATCCTCACCGATAGTAACATCACCGATAACATCTGCAGAAGGTGCTATCCAAGTGTTTTTTCCTATTTTTGGGCTAAAGTTTTTAAAATTATATAACACTCTTTATTCCTTTAGGTCTGTAAAAATTTGAGTAGCAAGATTTGCTGTAAAGCTTGTAGACTCTTTTTTGCTTGTTTTAACTATGCTATTGACATACTCTTCAAGATGTTTATGGTTATTTATCTCTTTTTGATCTTCACCTTTTACTTTGATGTATGAACCATCACTTTGAAGTTCGTGTGAGAGGGCATTATCTGCACATTGTAGTTGGAGAATTTGCAAGTATTTTACTCTGTGCTGTTTTGTCTTTTATGGCAGTAAGAAGCTCAATCCGACGTACTAAGTTTCTCGGCATCCAGTCTGCACTTGAGATATAAACAGCGGAGGCATCATTTTTAAAGTAAAAAGTTCTAGGGTGTTCGAGATACTTTCCAAGAATAGATATAACACGAATATTTTCGCTCACCCCTTCGATGCCTGGTTTAAGACAACAAATACCACGAACTATAAGATCAACTTTTACACCTGCTTGACTCGCCTTATAAAGAGCACGGATAACATCTTCATCAACTAAAGAGTTTACTTTTGCGATGATTTGACCCTTTGTACCCTGTCTTGTTTCATTATGAATAAGTGAGAGTATTTTTGGTTTTATCTGAGAGGGAGCCATATATAACTCGTTAAGTTTCCCTTTTTTACTAAAACCAGTTAAAAAGTGAAAAAATCGTGTTAAATCATTTGTGATAACATCTTTACTTGTCATATAAGACATATCTGTATAAATTTTTGCAGTTGAGGGGTTATAGTTTCCTGTACCTAAGTGTGCATACTGCTTGAGCTTTCCATTTTTTCTACGAGTGATAAGTGTTGCTTTTGCATGAACCTTAAAACCTTTTATACCGTAGATAACATGTGCTCCAGATTTCTCAAGTGCTTTTGCCCAGATAAGGTTGTTCTCCTCATCAAAACGAGCTTTAAGTTCAACCATAACAGTCACTTGTTTACCACTTTCACTTGCTTCCATAAGGGCTTTTACTATGGGAGAGTTTGTACCTGAACGATAGAGTGTCATCTTAATAGAAACAACATCAGGATCCTTACTCGCAACTTGAATAAACTTTACAACAGGCTCAAAACTCTCATAAGGATGGTACATGAGTACATCTTGTTTTTCTAAGAGTGTAAAAATATCTTCACTTGAATCAAAAGGGGGTAAAACTTTTTGGTTTAAAAGGAGCTGCTAAAAGGTGTGCAAAGTTCTTGTTTGATACTATCTGCCAAAGACTAGAGAGGTTGAGATAGGTATGAAATTTATAAATATCATCCTTGTAAACATTAGTATGGCTGTTAAAAAAGTTGATGATTTCATCATCTGCATTTGAACCTACTTCAAGACGTACCATCTCACCCTTACGGCGAAGTTTTAGACCCTCTTCAAGGATTTCCATAAAGTCATCAGCCTCCTCTTCTTCAATGGCTATATCTGCATTTCTTGTAACTCTAAACGCAGCATACTTTATAAGTGTAAATCCAGGAAAAAGATCTGCTACATGCTGTGCAACTAAAGACTCAATAGGAATATATGTTCCATTTTCTAGCTCAACAAACCTATCTAAAACACGAGGAATACGGATAAGACCAAAACGTTCAACTGAGTCATCATCAAGATCTTGTAGCTTGACAATAAGACCAAAACTAAGGTTGTTAAAATGGGGAAAAGGGTGTGTTGAATCAATAGCAATAGGGATAATAACAGGGTAGATATTTTCATTGAAAAACTGTTTGAGAGTATGCTTTTCTTGATTAGTTACTTCATCATAACTTTTAACACTAACACCCTCACCCTCAAGTTTTTCAAAACTGAAGTACGACAATGCTCAACTACTTGTTGTTCTTGATGTAGATATGTACGAATCTCGCGAAGTTGCTGCAAGCGGCGTAAGCTTATCAGCACCAGAGACTATGATACCTGCTGCAAAAAGTTTTTTTAAACCTGCAACACAGAATCATATAAAACTCATCTAAATTTGTTCCATAAATGGCTAGAAATTTTAAGCGTTCAAGAAGTGGAAGAGACTCATCTTGTGCTTGTTTTAAAACACGAGTATTGAATTGTAGCCATGAAAGTTCACGGTTGTTGTAAAGATTTGGAT
>JAUZRZ010000076.1 GCA_030949945.1 Sulfurimonas sp.
TATGATAAATCAATAATAGTTTCAAAAAAGAACCCTCAATATGTTAAAATATTATATCCTAACATGTTAGGAGGTCTCAGCGAGGTTTATATATAGTAATTTAAAAACTATAAAAGTACTTACGTAGTTTTTAAAGTCATTTCCTCTCTCGGCATAAGAGCTAAATTCATCTAGACTAGATGCAGCAGGGGAGAGTAGAGCAACTTCATCTTTTTTGAGATTTATATCTATCTTTTGTGCTGCGTTTAAGAGATTTTTACACTTGAAAAATTTAATTTTATACTCTTGGGCAAGAGTAGAGAGCTTCTCTTTATTTGAACCGATATTGTATAATGGTGACATCTATTGTTTTGAGGTACTCAAAAAGTTGGTTTAGCTCTACACCCTTATCATCACCACCAAGTATAAGATGTATATGAGAGTCTTTATAGCGTTTAAGAGCGGCTATTGTAGCATCTAGGTTAGTTGCTTTTGTATCGTTTACCCAGAGTCTATCTTTGACTATCTCTGAGTTCTTCTTGACGGTGGGGGTCAAGTTTAAAAGAGTTCATTTTTCATAGTTTATGCGTTTTATATCGTAGTTTATCAACCGCCATAGCAAGAAGAGCATCGCATTAAAAAGCACCTTTGAAGTTCACTTTTTCTATCTCTATATCAAATCTTTTTGCTAAATCTTCTTCATCTTTATAAGTTATGATGTTTGCTCGTTTGTAGCTGTTTCTTTATATACATCAGGGATGATGGCAATATCTGTACTTTTCATAAGAGCAAGAGGTTTGAGCTTGTCGGCAACATACTCTTGCATACTTCCATGCCAAGTTAAATGGTCAGGACTCAGAGGAAGAAGTGCATAGATGTTAGGAGCAGTTTGATTGGTGTGGTGCATAGTAAAAGAGCTAGTCTCTAAAATCCAGATAGGAGCACTCTGGTCTAAGTCTGCTAGGGGTGTTCCAATATTTCCACCAGCAACACTTCCCTTATCTTCTAGGAGGTGTTGCATCATCTGTGTAGTTGTTGTTTTACCATTTGTACCACTTATCCAGATTTTTAAATTATACACATCTTTAAAAAAGTCATATTCGCTTATGAGATTTTTTGCTTTTTTTATAAGAGGATTACTTGGAGGAATTCCTGGACTTGTAATCTCAAGGTCGGAATACTCAGGGTTAAACTCAGCTGATGGTCTGACAAAAGAGCCATTTATACCGGCATATGCTTCACGGCATTTATCATCATAGAAGACTATGTTTTTTATATGTTTAGTGAGTGGTTTTGTTGTATTTCCATAACCAAACACAGAGACTCTTTTAGACATTTAACCACTTCTTCGCGATTTGGCGCAGAGCCTCAGGATTTTCTGAAGCAAAAAACTTTAAAGTAGGTTTCTTGTACTGTTTATAAAAATCAAACCTGTTTTCTAAGTACTCAACTATAGCATCACCGGAGTGAATAAGTTTTGTATCTTCGCCAAAGTAAAGAGAGAGACTCTCCTTTAAAAGAGGAAAATGAGTACATCCAAGGATAAGTGCATTTGGTGGTGTAATATCTTTAAAGTAGTGCTGGAGTGTTGCATCTAAAATAGTTCCATCAAAAATCTCTTCTTCAACAAGAGGAACAAAAAGAGGGGTTGCTTTTGCCTCTACTTGTGTGAAGTTATGTGCCCTTAAACCTAAATCATAGGCTTGTGAGTGTATGGTCGCATTTGTACCGATAACTAAAATATTAGACTCTTTGTTACTCATGGCATTTGCAGTAGCTAAAACACCAGCCTCAACTACTCCTATCACGGGACAAGTAGCTGACTCTTGCATCTCTTTAAGAGCATAAGCACTTACACTGTTACAAGCAACTATTATCATATCTAACTCAAAGTTTTTAAAAAACTCTACAGCTTCAATGCCGTAGCGAATAATGGTGCTTTTATCTTTACTTCCATAAGGAACACGAGCCGTATCTCCGAAGTAGATTATCTCTTCAAAGAGTTGATGTTCTAGGAGTGACTTGACAACAGTTAAGCCACCAATTCCGCTATCAAAAACACCAACTTTCATTAGTTCTCCTCACAATTTAACATCTTTGGAGTAATGTTTTTACTCAAGAGTTTTGTGAAGTCTAAGACAGGGTCTGTTTTAATTGCATTTACTAAATGTAAACAATTTCTTAATCCAAATTCTATAATATTTCCTGCCACACCTCTCTTGTATCTATCAGTTGGCTTTTTAAAGTTTTTATAGACTACACAGTACTTAAATTGATAATCATTTTTTAGTATATTACAAGAAGCCAAAAAGTATCTTAACTCTTTTTACCAGCTATGAGTTTTTCTTGAACATCTTTATTGTCTATTTTAGAAGGAATTTGATTTTTAAACTCAATAAGATAAAGTGTATGATTTAAAAAGTATATTGCATCAAAAGACTTAGGAGTTTTTTCTTGTTTTATGTACTTTTCTTGTACCATTGAATCAAAATTTATGACATTTTGACTTGTATCTGTACAGAGGTACATTCCTTTTTTATCATCATAAGAAGTTTCTTTGAAAGTTGAATGATACTTTTGATACCTTGTAAAAAATTGTTCAATTCCTGCCATTAAAAATCATCATTCTCTAGTTTTTCAAATTCTTCAAATGGCTCAGAAAGTTTTGAAAATATAGCGGATAATGTTTGGAAATTATCATCGTTAATTTTCTCGATATTTTCATTATTTGTTAAATAAAAATTAATGTTTTGACTATTATCATATTTTTTGAAGAGCTTCTATCATATAAGGACTATGTGATGTCACTAATACAGAAATTCCATTATTTGTCAATAATGAAATTAGCTCGGCATATTTTAACTGCCATTTAGGATGTAGATGAATTTCTGGCTCATCTAAAATAAGAAAAGATTTTTCATTTATAAAGTCGTTATCTGCAAGAATTTGAAGAATCACCAAATGACTTTATTCCAGTAGCTGTGTTTTTATAGAAAGCTTATTTTTATTTTTGATATATTTGAAATCATTGTCATCACTATCATAAATTAGTTCTCCATTTATAAGTGCAGATATTTTAGTGTTTATGTCAGTCGGTTCTTTTTCATCAAATAGTTCAAACAAATAGTTTGGCTCTTTTAATTTGTCAAATAAATCTTTTATGTGAAGTGTAGTATAAGGTATACCAAGTCTTCTAGAAGTAGATTTAGTTGCATTTAAACCTGTTGTCGCCTCGAATAAGTAAATCATGATTATTTAGTATTAGAGGAGTTTCTATAAAAGTTGCATCATCAAAATAGAGTGGTTTACAATCTTGATTGAGTGTAATTCTATTATTGTTATCAATCAGAATATCCAAAAGTTGTAGCTCATTCTCGTAAAGTTCTATTTTACCAAAGCTACACTTATGCTTTAATATATAAGAATCAAATTCGGAACGAAAAGCTTTATTTAAAAGCACTTTTGAATATACTTATTTTTATTTTCAGGTTCATTAGTAATCATTTTAATCTCGTTTATAAGAGCATAAAAAAGATCTAAGTTTTTTTCTTCTAAATTGAGTTCTGTGATATAGAGTTTTAGTTCATCTAAAAAGGAATAGATACTTTCTCTTGCTTCATTTAGAGTATAATAATCTAAAGAAAATAGCTTACGAAGTTTATTTAAACTTTCTTCATTGGTTATTTTGGCATTTCTTCTAATATAAAAATAGAGTTTTTTCAAGAATTTCTTCTATTTTATGATGTTTTGATTCAGAAAAATCCTCTTGGTATCTGCTAACAGATTTAATGAGACAAAATAAAATTTTCCCAACAGTACTTTTCCCTGTGTCGTTTTCACCAGCAATAACAGTTAGTCCATTTAGTAAAACATCTGCATTAGAAATCATACCAATATTTTTTATCTTGAGTCTCATGTTCCTTCCATATTAGTAATTGTAATTTTTATTATATCTAAACATAAATTACTTATCCGTATTCATACTATCAAGAAACTCTTGATTTGTTGCTTTTTTACCCATAGTTGTATATACAAACTTGAGTGCTTCAACTTCATTATCTTGTTTATGAATCATCTGGCGAAGTATAAATACTTTTTGTAGATCAGCCTTATCGATAAGTAAATCATCTTTACGAGTACCTGACTTAAGGATGTCAATGGCAGGGTAAATTCTTCTATCAGCGATTTTTCTATCGAGGACAACTTCCATATTACCAGTACCTTTGAACTCTTCAAAGATTACTTCGTCCATACGGCTTCCAGTATCAACAAGTGCAGTTGCTATGATAGTTAAACTTCCACCATTCTCAATATTACGAGCAGCTCCAAAAAAGCGTTTTGGTTTATGAAGAGCATTTGCATCAACACCACCTGAGAGTACTTTACCACTTGAGGGTGTTACAGTATTGTAAGCACGAGCAAGTCTTGTGATAGAGTCAAGAAGTATAACTACATCACGACCCATTTCTACAAGACGTTTTGCTTTTTCTATAACCATTTCAGCAACTTTTACATGGTTCTTTGCAGGCATATCAAAAGTCGAACTATAAACTTCACCTTTAACAGATCGTTCCATATCTGTCACCTCTTCTGGGCGCTCATCTACGAGTAGAACCATTAAGTCAACTTCTGGATGGTTTGTTGTGATACCGTGAGCTATCTCTTTGAGTAGTTCTGTTTTACCACTTCTTGGAGGTGCAACAATAAGACCACGTTGACCTTTACCAATAGGAGAAAAGAGGTCAAGCATACGACCTGTTAAACCTTTTTCACGGTACTCTAGTTTAAATCTTTCTTCAGGGTAGAGTGGCACAAGGTTTTCAAAAAGTGGGCGTTTTTTGCTCTCTTCTGGGGGGAGACTATTTACCGCTTCTACTTTTATAAGCGCATAGTATCTCTCTTGATCTTTAGGAGGGCGAACTTGACCCGTTACTACATCACCATTTCTTAAAGCAAATCTTTTAATCTGAGTATTTGAAACATAAGCATCATTGATAGACTCATTAAAACTTTTATCTATGGAGCGAATAAAACCATAACCATCTTGCATAATTTCAAGGATTCCACTAAAGAGTATAAAACCACCTTGTTCAGTCTGAGCTTTAAGTATCTCAAAAATTACATCTTGGCGTTTAAGCTCTTGAGGATGCTCAATTTTTAAGCCCTCAGCAATACTTATAAGATCTTCAATACGTTTAAGACGCAGATCTTCAATACTTGAGCCTTTAACAGGTGTATGTGTTCTTTTAGAGTTGTTATTACGATTATTATTGTTGGGTTTTTGTTTAGTGCGGGGTTGTTGTGAATTGTTTTCACTCATATAGTGACTGCCTTAATTGTATGATTTTTGAACGAAGAATAAGATAGGGTTTATTGCTTTGCATAGAGTGAATTGAAGTTCACTTCTTTTTGTTGGTGTAATTTTACAGTAAGTGAATGCCCAATGTCAAGTTTTTAGCTTTTGAGAGAGTTAATACTATCTACAATAACCGAAATCTCGGCTTTTGCTGCAGTTAGTGTTTTTTGTGTACTCTCAGCTAATTTACGGACTTCATCAGCAACAACAGCAAAACCACGACCATGCTCTCCCGCTCGTGCAGCTTCTATAGCTGCATTTAATGCAAGTAAATTTGTTTGTTCTGCAATATCTGCAATGGTATCAAGAACATTAAATATATCCTGACTCTGATTTTGCAGAGTTTTGAGATTTTCTTCAAATTCAAAACTACTAGCTCCAGAAGAAGTTTCATATTTTTCTAGTTGTGATTTGAGACTTTGTGTAAATTCATTGAGATGCTGTATCTCTTGCGTTTGTTCGTGAATTAACTGTTCGTGTTCGTTTATGATTGATTTTAGCTTTTCATCGTTTTGTGATTTTTCTTGAGTGATTTTCTCATTGACTTGACTTAGTTTATCTATTTGGAGCTGTAACTCTTTTAGCAGTTGAGTGCTTTTCTTTTCATTTTTCTTGTTTTGTGAAACTCTGCTTTTGAGTTCTTCTTGTAGTTTGTCATTTTCTAGGTGTAACTCTTTGAGTAAAGCTATAGTTTTACGAGCTTGTTTTGAAGGTCTTTGATAAAAAAGAAGGGCTCCAATTATAAAACCAACTATAAGTGAAGCAAGAACACTTAAAATGAGTGTAAGCGAAAAACCCTCAGTAGCAACTTTTTGTTTATATGTAGTTTTACTCAAAAGAGTATAAAGCTCTCGTATCTTTTCTATCTCTTGACTTGAAAGCTTCTGGTTTGTCTCATGAAGTAAAGAGAGAGTAATTAACATTTTTTTTTCTAAGTCTGTGCTTTGTTTATGGGTAAGAACTCTGTTATAAGTACTTAAACTAAGAGCATATAGGGTCACTTTTTCTTCAGGAGATAAAGAGGAAGAGAGAGTATCAATAGCACTGTTAAGCTCAGCATAGTTCTTTTCTATGTTTGAAGCAAAAAGGGTGTAGGCAAATAATAAGAGTAGTAAAAATATTTTCATAATTAGCAGTATAACATTTTTTGTACTATTCTTGTGTTTTTGTATCTGTACTTGCCTTTAATGAGATTTCAGTTTTTTTCTTCTTTGCAAAACCTGCACCTTTTTTTGTTTTAGCCTGTAGTTCAAGAGCATTAACTATATCTTTATAGTCTATTCCTTTTTCGTGCATAACAGAAAAGCATGTTGCGATAACTGCTATGGTATTAGGTACTTCTTTTTTTGCTTTATATGCTTGAATGTTTTTTTCACTTACTTTAATTAATTTACTGAATTTTGGTAAGCTAATCTCGGCATCAAGTAAAAGTTTCTTAAAATTTATAAATGTCATCTGTTATCCTATTTGTGTAAAACTTGTTGAAATTATAACATATCTCTATAATATATTGACATTGTTGCTCATAAAATGTATAATACCCATAATTTATTACTAAAAGTAGTAAATTAATAAAATATTAGGATTTGTTCATGGCAAAAGTTCTCAAGAAAAAAGTTGTAAAAAGTGTTGCTAAGAAAGCAGTTAAAAAAGCAGTAGCTAAAAAAGCAGTAGCAAAGAAAAATGCTAAGAAAGCAGTTAAAAAAGTAGTTAAGCTTGCAAGAGCTTCTAAGCCTACAGCTAAAAAAGCAGTAAGAAAAGTTGCTAAAAAAGTAACAAAAAAAGCTGCACCAAAGAAAACTTCAGCAAAGAAGAAGTAATTTCTTAAAATAGTGTAAAAATTTTTTACACTATTTTCCTCTCCTCCCTCTTTCCCCTATTTATGTTAAAATACATTTATGAAAAAAATGTATAAAATTTTAGTAACAAATGATGATGGTTATGAAGCAAATGGGCTTCTATATTTAGTTGAAGCACTTCGTGAGCTTGAAGATGTTGTAGTTACTGTTGTAGCACCTGCAAATGAAAAGTCAGCATGTGGACACTCTCTTACTCTGACAAGACCCCTGCGTTTTATCTCAGTAGAAGATGACTTTTATAAACTAGAAGATGGAACACCTACAGACTGTATATACCTCTCACTCTCTACTATGTTTGAAAATGAAAAGCCTGATTTAGTTGTAAGTGGCATAAATCGTGGCTCAAATATGGGTGAAGATATTACTTACTCTGGTACAGCTGCTGGTGCTATGGAGGGAGTACTTCACGATGTTCCCTCTATCGCTATTAGTCAAGTGATGGATTTTAGTGACCCTAGTGGGGATTTTACTCTTGCACAAAAAACTATAAAAAACCTTGTCACAAAAATAAGAGAAGGCTCTTTTCCTCTACCTCCAAGACAATTTTTAAATATAAACATACCCTCAAAAACACAAGAAGCAGAGATAAAAGTAACATATGCAGGTTTAAGACACTATGCAAATGACTCACATCTTCACCGAAACCCTCGTGGAGAAGAGTTTCATTGGCTAGGACTGCATCCTCTTGACTTCTCACCAAGAGAGGGAAAAAGTGGTATGACAGATTTTGATGCTATTGGGGCAGGGTATATTTCTATTACCCCTATTATGCTTGATTTGTCCGCTTATAAGTCGATGAAAACTTTAGAAGAGTGGCTTTAGTGGGAAAATATGACCGAATAGAACTTCTCTTAGGGGATGATTTTTCTAAACTGCAAAATGCTAATATTATTTTACTCGGTGTTGGTGGCGTTGGCTCTTTTTGCCTAGACTGTTTGTATCGTAGTGGTGTAAAAAACATAACTATTGTAGATTTTGATACCTATGATGACTCTAACCAAAACCGTCAGATGTGGTCGGAGATGCACGAGGGAGAAGTCAAGGTTGAAGCCCTGAAAAAACACTATCCTGAGCTTACCATAATAGAAAAAAGAATAGATGAGGAGTGGGTTTGGGACTTTGACTTTGAGCCTTTTGACTTAGTGTTAGATGCAATAGATGATAGAAATGCAAAACTAGCCCTTGCACAAAAATGTTATAAAAAACTTATAAGCTCTTTTGGTGGAGCTAAACGCATGGACCCTACAAAGATAAAAGTGGATGATATTTGGAAGAGTTATGGCGATAAGTTTGGCTCTAAAATACAGGTATGAGTTGAAAAACGTGGCTTTAAAAAGAAGTACAAAGTTATATTTTCAAGCGAAGAGGCAAACATAAAAGAAAAAGGCTCTTTTATGGGAGTAACTGCTGCGTTTGGTCTCGTTATGTGTGGTGAAGCGATGAAAAGAATACGAGGAAAAAAATAGTTGTTTGATTTTATGGATACAGACTGGTTTAACATAGGTTTAGAGATAATTTTTGTGATTCTTATCTCTTATGATGTAAAGAAATACTTTGAGACTCGTAAACGCGAGTATATTGTAAATATTGTTCTGACTATAGGTTTTGCTATTTGGACACTCTATCCTTACTACACCTCTTATGTAGGTTGGGAAGATGAGCAAAAAATGTGATGATAAGTCACTGCAAAGATACAAATGATACAAAATTATGCAAGTGTGTTGATGAAGCTACTTTTAAAAGTTATACCCATGATGAGTATGTAGCCTTAGATAAGAAAGGTTTAGAGTACAAAGAGTGGCTAAAAGAGACTAAAGAGGATTGTTTAGATGATGGATGGTTTTGATTTAAGTTCTCCTCTTGTATGTGAGGGTATTATCGGTGATGGCTGTGGTGGTGGACGTATTTTTTGTAGAGAATG
>JAUZRZ010000077.1 GCA_030949945.1 Sulfurimonas sp.
ATTAACAGTGAATAGTTACATAAATTACAATGTTCTATGTGAAGACAACGGCGAAGCTGAGCTCCATTAATGTGTATGTCGGAAAATTCGCTTGCGATTTTCTGGGATAGACTTTGATGTGGGACTCCTGCCATTTGTTGTATGTAGCGTAGCGAAATACGACAAATGGCTGGTGGCACGCTGAAGCTCACAAGCTTCGCCGTTGGATGCTCCCAGGCTCCGCGGGAAGCATCCAACGGTCGGTCTTGAGAAATAGTTTTCCCGCTAGGGTAAACTATTTCTCTCCAAGTTTATATCTGTATGTACTTAAAAACCAGTCTTCTTTTGTTAATACCATACCAAAAGAAGCATTTTGAATCCAGTAACAACTTGAATAAGTTTCCACCCATCTTTATTCATTTCTGGTAATGAACGACCTTGACACTTTCCACCTAAAAGTTTGACAGCATCACCAAGTTGAGCAACTGGTACTCCATTTTGGAAAATATTTTGATTTATTACTAGTGTATTCTTTTGAAAAACAAATTGTTTGTTCTATCTTTTGCATAAACTGTTGTCGACAATAATACAAACTATTGTTCCTAGAATGACTTTTTCATTTCTAACTCCTATTAAATTTGACTATTTTATTTTATTACTTCTTATATGCTTTAATCAAAACTTTACTTGGAGCAATTTTTAAATCATTTATTGATGTAAATCTCTTATGTGTAACAAGTTTTCCATTTTTAAGTGGAGTATAATATGTAAAATCACCGTCCTTTAATATTGCCATACAGTTTTTACTGTAGCAGTTCCTGAAAAAGCAAAACAACTACTTGCTATCAATGTTCCTAATATAATTCTCTTCATATAAGAGACCTCGAAAAAATTTAATTTACCAATTTACTTTCATAAATAGGCATATTCAAATTACCATATAATGTGGTTCTTGGATATAACTATTTATCAACAAACATTATATGCTAAAAACCTTAAATGTCAATAATAACACTCAAGTGAAATAAGTGTTATTTTTTGATATTAACTAAAAAATATGGCAAAATGCAATATTTTTTAGGAAATTATATAATTTACAATACTATCCTGAAAAATGAAGTGTGTGTTATGTACTTTATATACCAATAATAGAACATTTTGTATGTTAATTGTTGAAATATTTTACATAACACACATAATGTTACTTAACTCAAGAGGTGATTTAGGTGGAAATTAAGAAGAAACTATTAGACATTGTCCGTGATAAGATTCGATTTAAACATTATAGTTACTCTACTGAAAGAACTTATGTTCATTGGATTAAGCAGTATATATTTTTTCATAATAAAAAGCACCCTATTGAGATGGCGAAAAGAGAGATTGAAGAGTATCTTGACTTCGTTAGCTGCTAAAAAGTGTAAGTCGCTAGTACTCAAAACCAAGCATTTTCTGCTATACTATTTTTATATAAAGAGGTATTAGGAGTTGATACTAGAGAGTGGAATATTCAGGCCCTTAGAGCACAAGAGAGAAAGCATATACCTGTTGTTTTAACAAAAGATGAAGTACGAATATGTACTGCAAAATTTGAATGGTATGTTATAACCTTGTGATCTATGCTAATGTATGGATGTGGTCTAAGAATGAGTGAGGTGTTAAATATTCGACTCAAAGATATCGATTTAGGATTTGATAAAGTTGTATATTTGGGATTACTAAATCTTTAAAAGACAGAACTGTTCCTTTGCCTATAAAACTAAAAGATGAACTACTTGTAGCAAGTCAAATGAAGATGTAAGTAAATTCACAAAAAGACTTATGAGAAATGGTTTTGGTTCAGTCTATCTACCTTTCGCTTATGAAAAGAAATATCCAAAAGCAAAACTTGAGACTAAATGGCAATACCTATTTCCTATGACCAATATATCAAAAGATCCAAGAAGCGATATAAAACGTCGACACCATTTACACCCACAGACATTAGGTCGAAACATAAAAATAGCTGCACAAAAAGCAAACCTTAATAAACGAGTAACTTCACATATATTTAGACACTCTTATGCAACTCATTTACTACAAGCTGGAATAGACCTAAGAAGCATTCAAGAATTATTAGGGCATAAATCTGTTGAAACAACTATGATTTATACCCATATCATTGCCGAACTCAACAAGCCAAAACTCATAAGTCCACTAGACTTTTAAAAGGAAAGAAAATGATAGAGAGATTTTACCTCAAAGATTACCTTAGTTTTAAAGAGACAGAACTTAACTTGAGCACGGGGCTTGTTGTATTTACTGGTCCTAGTGGAAGCGGTAAGTCTATACTTATGGAGTCTATACTTTCCTCTTTGGGTGGGGCAACTTGTGATGCGGCTCTTTGTGAGTCTAGTGTTACCTGGGATATAAACGCAGATGAGACAGGTATTGAAAACGATGAGATAAATGTTTTTAAACACATAAAAAAGGGGAACTCTCGTTACTTTGTAAACAACCAGAGTCTATCTCGTAAGGCTATTGGTTCTATCGCTTCTGACTATCTTCGACATTTGAGCCTTAAAGATTTTAGTGATTTTGAAAATGAAAATCTTCTTAGTATTATAGATGATAGAATATCTTCAAAATCTAAAAAAATCATTAGCTTAAAAGAGAAGTTTGCTAAAAGTTTTTAGAGTACTCTGAGGTAAAAAAAGAGCTAAAAAAAGTTGAAGAAGAAGAGAAAAAGATAGTCGAGTTAAAAGAGTTTGCTGCGTTTGAGATAAAAAAAATAGAAGACATTAACCCAGTGATAGGGGAAGATGAAGAACTCTTACTCATAAAAAAAGAGCTTTCTCGTAAAGAGAAGGTTTTAGAGTCATTAGAATCAGCACAAGAGATATTTAACTACGAACATCTTGTTACTTCTGCCCTGAACTCCCTTGAAGTTGAGAGTAGCTTCTTTGATGATGCTATGAATGAGCTTCGTGCACACTTTGACTCAGCTACTGAAAGGTTTAGTGCTCTTGAGGATGTAGATATAGAAGAGGTGCTTAACCGTGTAGAAGAGATAAGTGGACTCAAACGCCGTTATGGAAGTATAGATGAAGCTCTAGCATATAAAGAACAAAAAAAATTAGAACTTCAAAAGTATGAGAACATAGAGGTGGCAAAAAGTGACCTGCAAGATAGATACAATCTCTTAGAACAACTGATAGAGAGTTTAGCAACAGAGATAAGCGGACTAAGAGAAAAAGAGCTAACAAGCTTTACAAAAGCACTTAATAGCTACCTTAAAGACCTCTACCTTCGTGATGCCTCACTCAGACTTCAAAAAACCGAGTATTCACTCTCTGGTTGTGATCTTTTAAGCATAAAGCTCAACGACACTGAACTCTCAAAAATAAGTACAGGTGAGTTTAACCGTCTGCGTTTAGCCATCTTAGCACTAAAGTCTGAGTTTATGAGTAAGAATGGTGGTGTTTTAATGCTTGATGAGATAGATGCTAACCTCAGTGGTGAAGAGTCCATGTCTGTGGCAAAAGTCCTTCGTAAACTCTCTGCGCATTTTCAGATATTTGTCATCTCCCATCAACCACAACTTACTTCCATGGGAAATCAGCACTTTTTAGTCTATAAAGATGGTACTATTTCAAAAACAAAAGAGTTAAACTTAGAAGAGCGAGTCCATGAAATAGCCCGAATAATAAGTGGTGAAAACATCTCAGACGAAGCTAAAAAGTTTGCTCGTGAATTACTAGAGGCACATAAATGATAATAGATACACATATACACTTAGATGATAGTCGTTATGATGAAGACTTAGCCGATATGCTTTCTCGTGCGAGAGAGGGCGGTGTCCAACGATTTATAATACCTGGAGCGGATGCAAGCACTATAGATAAAGCTGTAAAAATAGCTGAAACATTTGATGATGTCTTTTTTGCAGTGGGCATTCATCCTTATGACAAGGCTCAGTTTGATTCTCTTGATTTTGAAAAGTATGTACACCATAAAAAGTGTGTAGCTATCGGTGAGTGCGGGCTTGATTACTTTAGACTTGAGGGTACTCAAGAAGAGATAAACGCAGACAAAGAGGAGCAAAAAAGAGTTTTTCGTGCACAAATAGAACTAGCAAAAAAATATCAAAAACCACTTATAGTTCATGTAAGAGATGCTTCTCGTGACTCTAAAGCTCTTATGTTGGAGTGTAATGTTGGTGAAGTTGGTGGAGTACTGCACTGCTTTAATGCAGATGAAGAACTTTTAAGTCTAGCAAATGAAGGCTTTTATTTCGGAATAGGTGGTGTTTTGACATTTAAAAATGCTAAAAAACTCATAAATGTTTTACCTAAAATCCCAATGCAAAAACTTATCATCGAAACGGATGGACCATATCTAACTCCAATGCCTCACCGTGGAGAGAGGAATGAGCCACTCTATACTACCTTTGTAGCACAAAAAATGTCTGAAGTTTTAGAGATACCTCTTGAGAGTATTAAAGATTTAACTACTAAAAATGCTCAAAAATTATTTTCTATTTGAGTCTTTATATTTAGGTTAATGCAAATTTAGATAAAATCTATCTAAAATTAAAATAAAAGTTATGTATGTATAGATATTTTTTAACACTTCTTTTTCCTTTGTTACTTCTTGCGAACTTGACCTATGAGTCTAACTTTAACAAAGAGTTAGCACTCCTAGACTCTTTTGATATAGAGCCATCTTTTCTTTATGACCCTATAATGAATGACATGCGCACAAAAAATAGCTCCATTAAAAAAAGTAAACACTTTTTTAGAACTATGGATAATGCATATGTTTTTATACCTGCGATTAAAAACACTCTTACAAAATACAATGTTCCTCAAGAGTTTTTGTATCTTGCTATGGCAGAGTCAAACTTTAAAACGAGAGCATATTCTAACAAAAGAGCCGCTGGGCTTTGGCAGTTTATGCCAAAAACTGGACGAGTGTATCATCTTAAGATAGATGAGTATGTAGATGAGAGACGAGACTTGATAAAGTCTACAGAGGCTGCAGCAAAGTACTTATCATCTCTGCATAAACGTTTTGGAAAATGGTATTTAGCTGCTATTGCTTATAACTGTGGTGGTGGAAGATTAAACCATGCTATAAAAAAAGCTGGTAGCGATAAACTTTCTATTTTACTTGATGAAAAGAAAAAGTACATTCCAAGGGAGAGTCGTAACTATATTAGAAAAATTGTTGCCTTAGCCCTTATTGGAACAGATGAGCAACATCTTTTATCTAGTGAGTATGAGCACTTACTTAATCGTGCAAATGCCTACTCTATCTCTACTGTTAAAATATCAAGTGGTGAGTCCCTTAAGCGTTTAGCAAAGCTTATAGAGATGCCACTCAAAGATTTAAAAAATTTAAATAGACACTTGAAATATGACTTTGTACCTCCATATGCAAAAAATTATGATGTTTATATACCTTATATCAAGCTAGTAGATTTTAAACGCAAGTATTACAAAGCACCTATGCAAAATATCTATAAAATTCATGTAGTAAAAAGTGGAGATAATCTCTCTTACATAGGACATAGATATGGAGTTTCTTATAGAGTTATCAAAGACTTCAATCATCTTAAAAACAACAACTTAAGACTAAAACAAAAGTTAATCATACCAATAGCAAAAAATAGTCATAGAAAAAAACTCAATACAAAAAATTATTACATGGTTAAACGTGGAGATTCTCTTGAGTCTATATCTCGTGCACATAAGGTTAGCATTAGAAATATCAAGTCTCAAAACCATATTAAAGGCTCTCTTATTAAAATTGGAGAGAGGTTAAAGATATATGAGTAAACTATATGTAGTCATTATACTTCTGTTTATTTTAGGTATGAGTGCTTGTAGTACTAGAGGGAAGGGTGTTTATAGACATGTAAACAATTCTACTTCAAAATCTTATGCTTCAGATAAAAAAAGCTATTCTCATCCGACTATGAGACCTTATACTATTCGAGGAATTAAGTACTATCCAACTGTTGTGAGTGTTGGGGATACTTTTAGAGGAAATGCCTCATGGTATGGTCCTGATTTTCACGGAAAACTTACATCAAATGGTGAAACATATGATATGCACGGTATGACAGCAGCACACAAAACGCTACCTATGAACACTATTGTAAAAGTAACAAATCGTAGAAATGGTTTGAGTACTGTAGTGCGAATTAACGATAGAGGTCCATTTGTTGCTACAAGGATTATAGACCTCTCAAATAAAGCGGCACATCAAATAGATATGGTCGGGCAAGGAACAGCACCTGTAACATTAGAAATTTTAGGCTTTGAGACAAAAGGTAAAAAGAAAATTCCTACAAAGAAAGAGATGAAGAGAGCACCACAGAAAAAATCTATTGGTAACTTTGCCTTACAAATAGCATCCTTCTCTAAGGTAGATGGAGCTTTATCTACACAAGAAAAATACGACCATACAGATGGATATACAACTATTATTAAAGATGTAGAAACACAAAATGGACGAATGTTTAAAGTTGTACTCACAGGATTTAAAAGTGAAAAAGAAGCTCGAGACTACAAGAAAAACAGTATTTTCAAAAAGCATTTATAATAAAAGAGGACTAATATGATAAGTAAAACAAGAACAACAAAAGAGACAGATATAACAGTTAGCCTAGACCTAAACGGCACTGGAAAAGCTACTATAGATACAGGTGTTGGTTTTTTAGACCATATGCTTGAGAGTTTTTCTAAGCATTCCCTTATTGACATTAACATTAGCTGTAAAGGTGATACTCATATAGATGATCACCATAGTGTGGAAGATATTGGTATAGTGCTTGGTTCACTTCTTGCACAAACACTCTATCCTGTTAAAGGCATGGAACGTTTTGGAAGTGCTAATATTGTTATGGATGAAGCCTGCGTTTCATGTGATTTAGACCTTAGCAATCGTCCATTTTTAGTGTTTAAACTCTCTCCTACTGGAAAAGTTGGAAACTTTGATACAGAACTTGTAGAAGAGTTTTTTCGTGCTTTTGTGTTAAACGCAAGGATTTCTGCACATATTATTGAGCTACGTGGAAAGAATAAGCACCATATTATTGAGGCTGCGTTTAAGTCTCTAGCAGTTGCCCTTCGTCGTGCTACAACAAAAAATGAACGCATAGGAACACCAAGTACTAAAGGGACTTTATGATTAAACTTCTTGTTTTAGATGTTGATGGTTGCCTTAGTGATGGTGGACTTACTTACTCTAGTGATGGAGTAGAGAGTAAGACATTTAATGTAAAAGATGGTCTAGGTATCACCACTTGGATTAAACTCGGACATCAAGTTGCTATAATCACTGGACGAAAATCTGAAATAGTTAAACGCAGAGCACAAGAGTTAGGCATACAGAACTTACATCAAGGCATAAAAGATAAAGACAGAGTAATCAAAGAAATCATAAACTCTTTAGGCTTACATATGTTTGAAGTTGCAGCTATTGGTGATGATTTAAACGACTACAATATGCTTAAACTTGTTGGCCGTAGTTTTACACCTGCTGATGGGGTAAAAGAGATACAAGAGATAGTTGATACAACTCTTATAAATAAAGGGGGAGAGGGTGCTGTTCGTGAAATGATAGATATTATAGTAACCCAGAACGACCAAAAAGACTCCTTTATTCCGTGTGTGGACTAAGGAGTAAACTATTAATATAAATATATTTTTTATCTCTATTTTTAGTGCTCTTATGTTGATATATATATTATTTGAACCTTTGAAGATTAAAGAACAAGAGTTTGTTGATGTACCTCTTCTAGTAATGGACAACTTTGTTATGTATGAACTTCGTAGTTTTGGTTTACAAACAACTATGACTGGAACAAAGGCACTTCGTTATAGTGATAGATATATTGTTAGTAATATTAACTTTACTGACAATTCTCAAGAGTATATTTCTAATATGCAAGCTAAAAATGGAATATATAAAAATAATATTGTTGATTTAAAGGGAGATGTAATTTACACAAGAGAAGATGGACTTACATTTGAGTCCGATACACTTAGTTATAATACAGAGAGTTCAATCGCACAAACACAAGATGACTATGTAGCATACAGAGATAAAAATAGCTTTAAAGGTGCCTCTTTTGTATATAATTCGCTAAATAACACAATGAAGTCTAAAAAAGTAATAGTAAAATATCAACTTAAAGAGAGTAATATATGAAATATTTTTTAATTATAGCAGTTTTTTGCACCACCTATTTACTTGCTCAAGAGTTAAAGGTAGTAGCTGACTCCTTTAACACAGATCAAGAAAAAGGTATTTCAACTTTTGAAGGTAATGTAAATATTGTCAAAAAAAATGATGAACTCAATGCATCAAAAGTAACTATATACACAGATGATAAAAATCAACCAACAAAATTTGTTGCACAAGATAATGTCTCTTTTAAAATTTTAACAAAAGAAGGTGCAAAATACAGAGGAACAGCTGGTAAAGTGATTTACCTTCCAGTTAAAAATGAATATTATTTTTACAGAAATGTTTATCTTCAACAAATTGATGATACTAAAGAGATTCGAGGTGATGAAGTTGTACTCAATGTAGTTACTGGAAAAGCACACGCTAAAGGTCTCAAAGAAGAGCCTGTTATTATGATATTTAACATAGCAGATGATATAAAAAAGGATGAAAAATAATGGTAGAAATCGTAGATGCTAAGTTTATAACCTCTGCACCAAATGTTGCTTTAGCACCAGAATCAGATGAGCAAAATGAAGTTGTTTTTATGGCACGCTCAAATGTAGGAAAAAGTTCTCTACTTAATGCTCTAACTAACCGTAAAGGTTTAGCAAAAGTCTCATCTACCCCTGGTAAAACAAGACTTATCAACTATTTTGATGTTACTTTTATAGATAGAGACAATGAAAATAAAAAGCACTTAGCAAAATTTGTTGATTTACCTGGTTTTGGATATGCAAAAGTTGCAAAATCCATCAAACATGACTGGGAGCAAAACCTAACAGATTATATTTCACAACGTACACAGATAAAACTTTTTATCCATCTTATTGATTGTAGGCATCCACACTTAGATATTGATACATCTGTAAGTGAGTTCCTTTTTGAACATGTAAGAGAAAATCAAGTGATTTTACAAATTTTTACCAAAATAGACAAACTCAATCAAAAAGAACAGAGTGCACTCAGACGAGAGTTTCCCAATGCCATGACAGTTTCTAGCTCAAAGAAGAAAGGCACTCATAAGATAAACAAAGTTATACATGACATATTAACAGAGTGTGACAGTGAAGATTAACTACGAAAAAGCAAGTCTTAGTAATATTCATGAGATGAGAGAACTTATACTTCCTGAAATAGAGAGTGGTATTATACTTGATAGAAGTGAAGATGAGATAGCGACAAATATTCGTTCTTATACACTCGCATATAAAGAAGAAGAACTAGTAGGATTTACAGCCTTACATATTCATACTACTTCCCTAGCAGAAGTACGCTCTCTTGTAGTAAAAGATGGTATTCGCGGTCAAAAAATAGGTGAAAATTTAGTAAAAAAGGCACTCGCTGAAGCTTCAACACTAGGAATACAAAGAGTCCTTAGTCTCACTTATAAACAAGCTTTCTTTGAACGACTAGGCTTTGTTGAAATTCCAAAAGAGTCCCTCCCAGAACATAAAATTTGGGCTGATTGTATCAAATGTAAACACTTTCCAATATGCAACGAAGTCTCACTCATCAACTACCTATAGAGGTATTTGCCTATGTAGGTGTTTTTGTACTCTACAGCTCTCTTAGTAGCATATACTTATATTTACCACCAATGTTGGCGGTACTTTTTGTTCTCTTTAGCAAATCACTTGCAGCGAATAATTATATTTCAGTAATACTTATATCCTTTTGTCTTGTAGTTTTTGAGGCGAACTATGGGTATATACTTTTTAGTTCAATCATCTATTTTTATTTTATTTACAAGTTTATAATGCCTAAAATTAACCAAAATTTTTCTTGTGTATGGTGCATAAAACTCACTAGTGTTCTTATGGCATATATTGGATATTATCTGTTTTTATCTTTAATATCAAGTATCTTTTTACTCTCTGTTCCTCAAATAAGTTACTATATAATATACTATATAGTAATTGAATTTTTATTGGTAAACTTATTATGAAAACTAAACTTATAATATTTTTTTTCATCTCAACATGGTTAGCACTAATAGTTAGAGTTTTTTCTTTGAGTATTAACTCTCACAGTCACTATGTTAAACTCTCCCAACAAAATACAATCAAACATGAAATGATAGCACCAGTTCGAGGGGAAATAGTTGATATAAAAGGTAGACCTATTGCTATCAATAAACTAGGCTTTAGACTGCAACTTGCTCCACATTTAACTGGTAAAAAGAATAAAGAAGTACTATATAAAGAGCTTGAAGTATTAAAAAAGCTTCTACCCTCACTAAGTATCAAAGATATGTTAAAAAACTATAAGAAAAAAGAGTCCTTTTATAACCATAACTATATTGATATAGTGCATTTTGTTCCTTATGATGAAATTTTACCTGTATACTCCATCTTAAATTTGAGAGAAAATATTAAAATCATTCCTGCACCAAAACGATATTATCCTTATGAAAATATCGCAGCACATATGATTGGGTATGTTGCTCGTGCAAATAAAAAAGATATTAGTAAGGATAAACTCCTTGGACTTATTGGTTATGTTGGAAAAACAGGTATAGAAAAATATTATAATAATTACTTACAGGGTAAATCAGGAATACGAAAAATTCAAGTTAATGCAAGTAATCAAAAGGTGGCAGAACTTAGTTATTCTAAAGCGGATGAAGATAAAAAGCTCAAACTTACTATTGATATGGAGTTGCAAACTTATATGTCTAAACTTTTTGAGGGTAAAGTGGGAGCGATGGTTGTTATGAATGTTGATGGCTCTATCCTTGCTGCTGGTAGTTTTCCAGACTATGATTTAAATATATTTGTATCAGGAATGTCTTATAAAATGTATGATGATCTTGCATCTAGTCTTGACCACCCCTTTACAAATAAATTAATTAATGGGCTTTATCCACCAGGGTCATCCATAAAACCAATGTTAGGACTCTTATACATTTCAACTGACCTCTCTAGTAAATGGCAAGTTGACTGTAAATCATCACTTCATCTCGGAGGTCGTACTTTTAGATGTTGGAAAAGAAAAGGTCATAGAGGTACTAAAATTGTTAAGGCTATTCGTGAGAGTTGTGATGATTATTTTTATAAAGGAAGTCTGATTCTTGGTAATCATAAAATGAGTACAGGACTTAAACGCTATGGTTTAGGTAAAAAAACTGGTGTTGATTTACCAAATGAGTTTATAGGAGTTGTTCCATCGCGTAGAATGGAAACTTAAAAATATCATAAAATATGGAGTATTGGAGAAACTGCCAATATGTCCATAGGGCAGGGTGACTTTCTTGTAACACCACTACAAATTGCTCAACAAACTGCATTTATAGCAACAGGAAGAGTACCTACTCCACATTTTGCACAAGAGATAGATGGTCAAGAGTATAAGAGTAAATATACTGATGTTTTAAATCTAAAAGAGAGAGAGCAGCTCCCTGTCATACAAAAGGCTATGTATCAAGTTTGCAATAACTTAAAAGGAACAGCAACTTCATATCTGCATTCTAAGGTGACTATTGCTGGTAAAACAGGGACAGCACAAGTCGTAGCAATTAAACAAGATATCAAGAAGAGAAAGCTAGAGCATGAGATGTCATACTATAGTCGCTCACATGCATGGTTTACATCTTACGGTCCCTATAAAAACCCTCAGTATGTTGTGATGGTTATGGTTGAACATGGAGGGCATGGAGGGCATGCTGCTGGAGGAATTGTATCAGATATTTATAACAAGCTCTTAGAGCTTGGTTACATTAAACCTTAGTGATATTAAAAACTATTTTGTATAAAAAGAGCTAAAATAGCAAAAAGAAAAATAGCTCCTGGCTTTGTTATAAAGCTTATTTGCAAGTATAAACAGTAGTGTAAATGATGCTGCTACCATTATAAATATATCAAAACTATTTTCTTGTATATTTACCATAAGTGGATGAATAAGAGAAGACCCGCCAATAACCATAGAAAAGTTTGCGACATTTGAACCAATAATATTTCCTATACTCATATCAGCATTACCTTTTTTTATAGCAGTTAGAGATACCACAAGTTCTGGTAGAGAAGTTCCAAGTGAAATTAAAAATAATCCTATAATCCATTCACTAACCTCAAGACTTCTTGCTATATTTGTACCACTATCTATAACAAAGTTTGCACCACCTATTGTAAAGATAAAACCAATCACCAATAAGGCTAATGTTTTGCCCCATTTGAATTTTTGAGCTAATGTATCATCAACCTCACCTTCAAGTTCATCTTTAGAACTCGTGAATAAAAAGATAAGGTAAGAAATCATTAGAAGTAAAAAGATAAGACCATCTATTCTACTAATAACACCATCTTGAATCATCAAAAGAAAAATTATAACTGGTACAACTACCCAAGCACTATCTTTTGCAAACATATCTCTTTCAGGCTTCATAGACTTAGCTATAAAAAGAACTAGTCCAAGCACTAATGTAATGTTAAATATAACACTTCCAAGTACATTAGCAACAGCCATATCACTTTTACCATGTGTTGCTGCCATCATTGAAGCTGCCATCTCTGGTAAACTGGTTCCAAAGGCTACGAGAGTAGCCCCTATGACAAAGTGAGAAATATCAAAATGAAGAGCTATTCGTTCAGACTC
Organism: Sulfurimonas sp.; assembly: GCA_030949945.1. Classification (GTDB taxonomy): domain Bacteria; phylum Campylobacterota; class Campylobacteria; order Campylobacterales; family Sulfurimonadaceae; genus Sulfurimonas. The sequence continues at coordinate 12,787 of JAUZRZ010000077.1, forward strand.
TTTAATAATAAAATCCGCTCCATAAACAAGTGCCGCCATTGCAACTAAAAAAATTATATAATCCATATTTATCCTTGATTTCGTACTATTAAACTTTTTGGAAGAGAAAACAACTCTATGATACTTTTTTCTTTTTCCCGCATTTCTCCACTATCAACCTCATGATCATAACCTAATATATGTAGTAATCCATGAATAAAAAGTAAGGATAACTCGTCTGATGTAGAGTGTTCAAATTCAGCAGCTTTTTCTTTAACAAAGTCTTCTGATATAACAATACTTCCAAGTGGACCCATTGGTATCTCTTCATAAGGAAAACTAAGAACATCCGTAGCTTTATTGATTTGTCTACACTCTTTATTGATTTTGCATATCTCACTATTTGTAGTGATAATAAGTTCAATTTCTTTATTTGTAAGGCTATCTGATATTGACTGTAAGAAGGGTATATCTATAGTAAGGGTTGTTCGGTTATCAAGTTCAATCATAAGTACAATTGTATCTAAATGTACCTATCATTAACTTTTAAGCACTGATATTTAAGTTTAAACCAAGTCCAGTTTTTTGTGAACTAGCTTTTTGCATCTGCTCTGTTTGTTGTATTGTACTCTCTAAGATTTTTAATACTTGTTGTCCTTGAACATCTTGAGCTTTTTTTTGTGCCTCAAGACCTATAGAAGAACCAGAAGTTGTTGAAGATATTGCCATAATGTATCCTTTATTTATTGCATATGCTCATTGTAGTATCACTTTGTTTTAAAGAAGCTGAAAAAAATATGTTAAAATACCCTCATGAAAAATAAAATATTAGTTAAAAAAGCTGTTTGTATTATGAGCGGAGGTATGGATTCTACTTTGAGTGCAAAGATGATGAAAGATGAGGGTTATGAAATAATAGCTGTTCATTTTAACTATGGACAAAGAACACAAAAAAAAGAACAAGAGTGTTTTGATTTAATTTGTCAACATTTAAATATATCCCAAACATATAGTCTTGATTTAGATTTTTTCAAACATCTTGGTGCATCTGCACTGACGGACACTAAGATAGATGTACCTGTATCAGGAGTAGAAGAGGGTGTGCCTATCACTTATGTGCCTTTTAGAAATGGTATATTTTTAAGTATGGCGGCAGCTATTGCCGAAAAAGAAAATGCAGAGCTTATAAGTATTGGTGTTGTTCAAGAAGATAGTAGTGGGTACCCTGACTGTCGTGAGACTTATATTCAAGCTATGCAAAATGCTATTAACCTAGGCACAAAAGATGAAACAAATATTACAATTCATATGCCTTTAGTGCATCTCTTAAAATCCGAGATAGTTACAAAGTCTTTAGAAGTTTCTTCACCGCTTAAGCTCACTTGGTCATGTTATAAAAATGAAGAAAAGGCTTGTGGTGTATGTGATAGTTGTCGCCTGCGTTTGAATGGATTTGAGCAGGCTGGAGCTATAGACCCTATTGTTTATGAGTAAACTATTTTACAAAAGTTATGAAGTTGAGTTAAAACACAATCCAAAGCTTAAAAATACATACATAGGTGTCAGAGCGAATAAAAAAATAGTTGTAAAAACTTCTAATAGTTCACACTCTTATATTTTAAGTATTCTGGAGCTACGTGACTCGTGGATAGAAAAACAGTTTCAAAAACAACAAACACATATCTCTTTAGAAGTAAACTTAGAAGATGAACTTTTACTCTTTTCTCAAAGGTACAGCATAGATAGCCAAGAAGCAACTCTTTTAAGAGAAAAGCTCAATAAACTACGGGTAAATTCAAAAAAAAATATACTGAAATCTTATGATGAATTTTACAAAATAGTAGCTAAAACTTATCTAAGCCAAAGGGCAGAGTACTACTCATCTTTAATGGGTTTATCATACAATGAAATAAAATATAGAAAAATGAGAAGTAGATGGGGTAGTTGTAGCTCAAAAAAAATTATCACTTTTAATACAGAGCTTATAAAAGTTGATAAAACTCTTATAGATTATGTAGTGGTGCATGAACTAGCACATCTTAAACATATGAATCATTCTAAAGATTTTCACTCTTTAGTAGCAATCTATTTACCAGAGTCAAAACAACTTAGAAATAGTTTGAAAAAAATAAGTCTAAGGAGTTAAAATATACTCAATATGATATTTACTAGAAGGTGACCACATCATCCATCCATTTGTATTTAACTCATTTGTTGGACGGATTTGCTCTTGAATTTCATATTTCCTGTAGGGTCTTCTTTTCTTTTTGTAGTCTCTAAAGTATTGCAGCCAAGGTCTTACTCTTGTAATATCCACTCTATCTTTTATATTGTTTAAACTTCGATATATCACAGCATAAGGATAGTCTGCTGGGTACTCATAGTGAAATGAACCAGAAGCAAAACCAGAAGGGTAGAGCATAGGGGCCACATAATCAGAATGAAGAGCTAAAGATTCTAAAGTCTGACCTATATTATTATCATCATCTTTTGGTCCCCATAAAATATTGCCATAACTATTAACAGAGATAAAAACCCCATATTTACACAACTGTTTTTTTGCACTATCTAAAAAACTCTCTATCGCTTCAATTCTATTTTCTTTTGTATTTTCTTTTGAGTATTTTAACCCAGATTTAGCAGGAAAACGAATATAATCAAAGTTTATTTCATCAAAACCCACCTTTGCTGCCTCTTGTGCAATACGAAGAGTATAGAGATGAGAACGCTGATCAAAAGGGTCAACCCATGCCATATTGTCATGGTTTCTCCAAATAGTTCCATTATCATCTCTTCTAATCGCATACTCTGGGTTATTTGAAGCTTGTATTTCATCTTTAAAAGTAACTATCCTAGCTATGGTATAGATATTATTATCTTTCATTGTTTGGATAAACTTTTGTATATTACGGTTTGTTCTATTTTTGTGTGCACCATATGAGTTTGCTTGCTTAAAAGATGTAAGAAAAGATGTAGAACCATATTCGTTTTTAACATCAACGACAACTGCATTAGCCTGCGTTTTCTTTATTGTTTGAAGTAAATTTTTTAATGTTTGAGAATTGTTACTAGCACCCCAGAATGTTAAGTATAAAGCTTTTACTTTTATAGGCTCTAATTTTAGTACTCTCTTCTCATCGCTAACTTCAAAGGAAAATGGTCTATAGCCATGGGCTTTGATATGAAAAAATCCTTCTTTTATATCCAAAGAAAAAGTACCATTACTATCACTTATAGTTTTTTGAGTTTCATTAGAGATTATGGCATTAGCTATAGGCTCTAGTGTTTTTGTATCAATAATTTTTGCATCATAAGATGCAAAGGCTAAAAGAGGTAATAAGAGTAGTGTATAAGAAAAAATTACTCATCGTTCATTAAGAAAGTTTTTCAGACTTACATCACTCCATGCTTTTGAGAGTTTGAGATACTCTTCAACCGATTTATAAACTTTTTCAAAGTCTCTATTTTTTGAACTTAGTTCAGTTATTACCTCTTTGAGGGCTACCTTTCCTGCACGGTTAACATCATCAGGGAAGCTTCCAAGTTTAACTCCCAGCTTTTTAAGTTTAGAGAGAGCATAAATATTTTCATGATGAAACTCTGATGTCATATTAGCATTCATCTCACTTGCACAAACTTCTATGATAGACTGATGTTCAAACGCCATCTTATCCCACATATGTTTTGAAAATGTCAACTCTAAAATAGAGCCAGGTTCATGCCATCCAGAGTAATAATATGGTGCTACCTTATAAAATCCCATTTTTATATCAAGGGCAGGTCCAACCCACTCAGTCGCATCAATAACACCTCTCTCTAAAGAAGTGTATATCTCTCCTGCTGGAAGTAAAATAGGATTAACACCCATTTTAGAAAATACTTCTCCACCTAAACCAGGGATACGCATCTTTAAACCTTGCATATCCAAAAGAGAATTTATAGGCTTCCTAAACCATCCGCCCATTTGTATATTTGTATTGCCACCTAAAAATGGATGAAGATTATATTTTGCATACTGTTCTCTCCATAGTTCCATCCCCCCACCAAAACTCATCCAAGAGTTTATCTCCTCAGCTGTAAAACCAAAAGGCATACCGCTATAGAGTGAAAACGCAGAGTTCTTACCTTTCCAGTAGTAAGGACCAGAGTGAAATGCATCTATCTGTCCGCTAGAACATGCATCAAAGACAGCTAAAGCAGGAACAAGAACATTTTTAGGATATATTTTTATCTCTAAACTTCCTCCACTTACATCTTTTACTCTTTGTGCAAACTTCTCAACACCAGTACCCATAATAGGAAAGTGTGCAGGCCATGAAGTTGCTAGTTTTATAATAGTTTTTTTATTTTTATTGATATGAACAGTTTTTTGATCTGTTCTTTTTTGAGGATGCTTAGAGTAGTCTATAGCTTGACGGTTATCATCATTGCAGCCATCTAAAATAAAGGCTGTTGAAGTTAGTGTTGCAGTTGTTAAAAAATTTCTACGGTTCATTATAGCTCACTCTATATCTTTATAATTTATATATGATTATATCAAAGTCTTTATATATATTTTATATAAAGACACTATAATAAAATATCTTTTAGTTTAATAGGAAATATTTTGAAGATTAAGTCCTTATCTTTGTTAAGTAAATTGTTTTTAGCATTTACCCCTGTAATCATTCTTTGTGTTGTTGTTCTGAGTATAGTAATATATAAACAGATTAGTTCTATCGAGCATACAGTTTACATACAAGAAAAAGAGCTTTTACAAAAACAAATTGCCTCTAACTTAAATGTTAAACTGGAATCTCTAAAAAATATTGTTATCTCTATCGCAAACAACAGTCGTGTTATAAATAGCATGTATGATGAGGAAAGGGATATAATATACCAAGAAATTTTTAGACTTCGAGAAGCCCTTAACCTAAATAAATCCTTTCACGAACCTTTAATTCAAGTTGTTGACTTGCAGTCTGCATCATATGTAAAGTCTTGGGATAAAAATGCTTATGGTGCTGATGTAAGTATGAGACAAAGTATACAAACAGTTCAAGAAACACTCAAGCCTTTTATTGGTTCTGAGGTTACTCGAGGTGGAATAATGATGGTTGCTGCTGCACCTCTTATTTATATAGAAGAAGATGAAGAGCCTGAATACCTTGGAAATATCGATTTTATCTTACGTTTTAATACTTTACTGTACAGCAAGAAAGATGTGACTGATACAAAAAAAATGCTAATTTTAGTGAATCAATCAAAGCTAGAAATAGCAAAGTATGTAACAAAACCAATCTTAGTTGATGACTATTATGTTGACCATGGTAATGAAGATATTGATGAAGAATTTGTAAAAGAGGTAAGAAATATTAATTTTACAGAACTAAATACAAATGGTTTTACAACAGACATAAATTATTTTTATACTAAAGTGGATATATTTAATAACCAAAAGAAAAAAATAGGAATGATGCTTGTTGCAAAACCTATAGATGAAGTAAAAAAAACAGCACAAGAAGCATCTTCGTCATTGATATCTCTAATGAGCCTCTTTTTACTTGTCAGCATAATCATTTTTATTGTGTTAATTGTAATAATTAGAGTGCTAATTCTTACACCTCTTAATGAACTTGCTGTAATATCAAAAGAGCTCTCATCGGGAAAAGGTGATTTAACAAAACGTCTTAAGCAAAAATCAGATGATGAAATAGGAAAAACTACATATTCATTTAATAACTTTATTCATAAAGTTCAAGCAATGGTTTTAGATGTTATTGTCTCCGGTCGAAAAACCTATACAGATATAGATGATGTTACAAAAAAATTGACTAAAATTCATGTTAAAATGGCTAAAGAGCGAGAATATCTTCAAAAAGCTATTGTGTCAAATGCAAATGTAAAAGTGATGATAGCACATGCCTTGGATGATAGCATACAGACTAGTGCTACAATAGATAATGCTGTTAATGACCTAGTTGTAGTTGATAGTGATATAACACATCTTGTTGAGTTTGTAAATAATGTTTCAGAAAAAGAGAGTGAAATATCTAATGCTCTTACAGAGTTAAGTAGTGAAGCAAGTAACGTAAAATCAGTATTGAGCATTATTGAAGATATTGCAGATCAAACAAACCTTTTAGCCTTAAACGCAGCTATCGAAGCAGCTAGGGCAGGTGAGCATGGTCGAGGATTTGCAGTTGTTGCCGATGAAGTACGTAAACTTGCTGAACGAACACAAAAAAGTTTGTCCGATATAAATGCAACTATCAGTATAATTCTCCAATCAATCACAGATGCAAGTGTCCAAATAGAGATGAATGCAAAATCTGTAATAAAACTTGTAGAACAAACATCTGATGTAAGAGAAAAAGTTTTAAACACTTCTATCCATATGAAAGAGGCTTCAACTATTGCAAAGAACTCTGAGAGTATTGCACACTCTCTATCTAGTACTACAAATGAAATCATACAAAATATCAATGATGTCGACAGCTTGTCTATACAGAATAAGTCACTACTTGATGAAATTGAAATTGAAGTAAAAAATGTACAAGAAGGTGCAAGTAACCTAAACCAACAATTAGGACTATTTAAAGTCGAATAAACTTGGCTGCACTTGGAGGCTTACATACTTTTGAAGTATATTCTTGTCTACACCAATAATTAATGCGAAGTGAAAGTGATGTTCTTTTAGAGATTTAAGAATTTTATTTTTATTTTTATAAATAACTAAAGATTCTTTATCTACTATTTTATCAATAAGTTTTTTTTCATTTTGGGGCACTACATACACAATTTTTGCCCACCTTGCTTCACTCTGAAGAAATGTTATCTGAGATTCAACAAGAGCAGTCTCTTTTTCAAATATCAGAACCTTATCACTTGTACCAAACTCTTTAATCTCAAACTTTTTATTTGTAAACACAGCTTCAAAGTGACCAATAGGTGTAAACTTACGAAGTCTATAATTAATTTTCAGTGTGTTAAAGAGTTCTAAAAGTACCTCTAAATAAGATATGAAAAATGGTGATATTAGCTGTCTCTCATAAAAAATATCATTATATATAAAAGATGTCTCAAATAGTGTTTGCTCAATTATATTTATATTATTATATGTAGTATTTGATAGTTTTATTGTTTTGGTAAATATCTCTTTATCACTCAGTCTAGAGCAAAATAAAATACAAGAAGAGTCTTCGATATTCCACAATTGTTTTGCTATTTCAACAATATTTCCACTAATGGCGATAAAACGGGGTTCAGTTACAACTTGCAGAGCAAGTTTGAGTACAATTTCATTTGTCTCATAAACTTTTACACTCTTATCAAGAAGCTTAAAACGCAGGAGTCGTTTGAGGGCATCCTCAAGATTTTGAACTTTGATCCAAGCTATTTCACTATCACTAATTTGTGTTGGTTTACTAAAAACAATACCATATGCACCATTTAAAATGGCATCTTCTATGCTAGACTCATCAAACGCAAGAAATAAATCACCGCGTTTGACATTTTTCACATCAAAGACTATATCTGTAAAACTACTTACAAATGGATCATTTAAAAGTTTAGCATGTGTAAGTGCGAGGACATTTTGAAGTCTCATCCAATTGGTGTACCTGCCTTTTTAGGTTTTTCTGGTCTTACTAAACAAAGACCATCTTCATCCTTAGCAGCAAGAAGCATTCCCTCTGACATTATTCCCATCAGTTTTGCAGGTTTTAGGTTAGCAACTACACAGACTTGAGTCTCTACAAGCGACTCAGCAGAATAAAACTCTCTAATTCCCGCTACAATTTGGCGTGTGTCATTTTCACCAAGACTCACTTTTAACTTGAGGAGTTTTTTACTCTTTGGAACTTCCTCTGCTTCTATCACAGTTCCTACTTTTAGTGATGTCTCAAAAAACTGACCTATTTCGATAAGGTTATCATCAAAACTAGCAGAAGAATCAAACTTCTCTTTTTTCTTTGAAGTTTTTTCTTGCTTCTCTTTAGGAGGGTTTGGTTTTGCATTAGGAGCTTCAGGCATTAAAGGCTCTTCAACACGAGGAAAAAGTGGAGGAACTTTTTTAATATTAAACAATTTCAATATTCCCTTGTCAATTACTAAGCTCTTATAACTGTCATTATTTATCTCAAAGTTTAAAGCATCAGCAATAGTTGCAGTCGTTTTTGGCATAATAGGGGAGAGCATAATAGCTGCTTTTGCTAAGATATTTGCTACAAGGGCAACAGTTGCAAGTGCTGCATCTTTTTCATTATTTTTTATTTTCACCCATGGTTCATGCTCTGTAATTGCAGTATTACCGATAGAAAATAGTCTCCAAAGTTCTTCTAGGTATCTATGCATCTGCATCTCTTTCATATACCCATCTAATGAATCTAAAACTTTATTCATAGCTTCTAACTCTTTTGTATGGTACTTCTCTACATTAACACTATCTATCTCATACTCAGAATACTTTCCACTCATTCCAATTATACGATTGAGTAAATTTCCTAAATCATTTGATAATTCAGAGTTAATTCTGTCAATAAATGCACGTTGAGAAAAGTCACCATCTTGTCCAAATGGAACTTCGCGAAGCATAAAATAACGTAAATTTTCAACACCATAAGCATCTGCAACTTCTTTTGGAGAGACTACATTTCCTTTAGATTTACTCATCTTTTCACCATCACGAGTCCACCAACCATGTGCACCAATCGTTTGAGGCAAAGGCAGGTCAAGACTCATTAAAAATGCAGGCCAATAAATAGCATGAAAACGCAGTATATCTTTACCAACAAACTGAACAGATGCAGGCCAAAAGTCCATATTAGCATCATCTTTACCATAACCGAGTGCTGTAATATAGTTAAGTAGTGCATCTAACCATACATACATAACATGTTTATCATCATGAAGAGACTCTGGCATTTTTACACCCCAAGTAAAAGATGTACGAGTAACAGAGAGGTCAGCGAAGTCCACCTTTTACAAAGTTTTTAACCTCATTTGCACGTGAACGTGGCATAATAAAATCAGGGTTATCTTCATAATGTTTGAGAAGTTTATCTTCATATTCTGAGAGTTTAAAGAAATAACTTTCTTCTTTTACTATACTTGTCGAACGACCGCAGTCAGGACAGAACTCAGCATCTAAAAGTTGTGTTTCAGGGAAAAATGTTTCGCAACTCACACAATAATGACCCTCATAAAAGTCTTTGTAAATATCACCCTTATCAAACATCTTTAAAAATGCTTTTTGAACACCAGCCATATGATCTTTATCTGTAGTACGAATAAACTTGCTATAACTTATCTCAAACTCATCCCAAAGATCTTTAAAGGTAGCACTAATCTCGTTTGCAAAAATTTGTGTATCTTTACCATGCTTTTGTGCAGACTCTTCTATCTTCTGTCCATGTTCATCAGTACCAGTTAAAAAGTAAGTCTCATTTCCTTTGAGTCTTTCATATCTAGCAGTTGTATCAGCTATAAAAGTAGTGTAAGCATGTCCGATATGTGCTTCACCATTCACATAGTATATAGGTGTTGTTATATATTTACTCAATTTTTTGTCCTGTCAAATGTATTGCTGTAATTTTATCTAAATAGTCTTAGGTTTATTAAAACTCAAACCCACCAGTGCTACCCTTAGACATTGAGTTGTAAACAGCTTTTACATACTCATCTCTAATAGGGCACCCAAAGTAAGACTCACAAAGACTACAGCTTTTATGAGCTTTCTCTTTTGACAAGCTTGAAGTTTTTGTATCATCTCATCAAGATAGAGTTCAAACTTATCTTTTGTCTGTTCATGCATTTTTGCATAAACCTCTTTTACTCTATCTATTTCATAGTCTGAACCAAAAAAGCAGATTGCAGTATCATGAATATGGGAGTGACCCAAAGTCATAAGATCTACTTTTCCATCAATTGCTCCACCACCTGACTTCTCATATATGAAAGCAAAAGGAAACACTTCAAATAAACGACGTAATTTTCCTTCTGGTTTATCACTTGTTCCAGGGTAAGAAAAAAGTCCTCCACCTTTAAGAAGAATTTGGTGTAAGTCTGGAACCATGCCACCTGAATAACGAAGACGGTAACCCTCAGAGAAGAAACCATCTATCATCTTTTTATGATACGGTGCCCAGTTTTGCTGAGTTCCTCCTGGAGCCATTAGTTTACCCTTGGCACCCAGTCTTATCTCTTTTACAAACTCAAATGCACCATTTTGAAGAAGGTAGAGTTTTGTTTTATTCTCGGCAAACACCATCTCAACACGTGGACCATGGACGACATAACAAGATGCTACCATATGTGATGCTCCAAATTCACCTTCATATATGCCGTAGATAGAACCAACACTAAGGTTTACATCGACTAGTGATGAACCATCAAGAGGGTCATAAGCAACAAAATATTTTCCATTCTCATTTAAAACCATCTCTTTTTCTTTCTCTTCACTTGCTATCGTGTGAATAGAAGATACCTTGGCAAATTCTTCTTGAATAATCAAATCACACTGAATATCAAGTTGTAATTGTGTTTCACCAGAACTATTTTCTAGCTGTGAATACCCTATATCTTTTACATCAATAGCATCTTTTATTCTTATTGCACTTCTTTGTATAGCATCAAATATATCTCTCATTTTTTTCCTTTTTTAAACTTTTTTTGCATTTGTCAGTATCCACTCAATAACTTCTTCGGCATTATTTAAGTCAAGTACATCTATGTTACTCGGTAGATTATTAGCGCTTAAATCCACACTTGAATCAGTTGCCAAAGCATCCATATAGCTAAAGTAGTCACTATCAAGAAACTTTCTAAATACACTAATTCTAGGTAATGGTAAGTTTTTTAAACCCTCAACAAGTAAAACATCAAACTCCTTAAAAAGTCTTATCATATCATCAAGTTCAGAGTGCTCTTGTGAAAAGTAAGTTGTACGAGTAGGGGAGGTAACAATAACCTCGGCACCTGTGTCACTAAACTTATAACTATCTTTACCCTCAACATCAAAATGTGCCTTATCTTTTGGGTCGTGTTTAATAATAGCTACTTTTAGTTTATGCTCATGTATCAGCTTCCTTGCTACTTTTAAAATAAGGGTAGTCTTTCCACTGTTTGAGGGTCCAGTAAATGCTACTGCTAATCTTTTACTCACTTTTAACTTCCCTTATTGAAATTTTAATTGATTATACAAAAGAAGAGTTTAATAAGATATAATTCTCAACCAATAAGAGGATAAAATGAAAACTTTTTTAACTATAAACATATTTTTACTACTTTTTAGTGCATGTTCTTACGATAATGCCTTTTCTCGTTTTGATATTTCACAGACAGAGAGAGGAGTGAAGAGAGTATTGTAAGTGCAAAGATATATAAGCAAAAGAGTGTGGCTGGGTATAATAACCTGTGTATATCTCAACAGTGTCTATCCCCAAAAATACAAAGATGGTGAGTACTTTTATATCTACTTATATGCTAAAGAGTCCAATGCTCCTATGAATTTTATTCTCAACGGTAAAAATGCAAGTTTTGTAAAAGAACTTACACCAAATAATGAATTTACCTCACTGACTGATTCTAAAGATGATTGGCAAAATTATTATTTAGTTAAATTTGCACCACAAAAAGCTACACAGTTAAAACTTATCGCAAAAATTGCAAACTTTTCATCAAATCCAATCATATTTCAAAAAGAGAACTAAGTACTTAAAGAGAACGAAGTAAACTATTAAGTATTACGATTATAACCTGTAGCCCAATAATAAGAATTAGCGGGGCTAAGTCTAAATTATTAAAATCAGTCCTAATAAATTTTCTTACAAATGCATATACTGGATCTGTAATTCTGTGAAGAAACTGTACTATAGGGTTATAAGGATCAGGGTTCACAAAACTTAAAAGAGCTGCAATTATAAGCACCCAAATATAAACACTAATCAAACTTATTAAAATCCCACCTACACCTTGAACTATCTCTATTATCATATCCATTATTTTACAATCTCCCCAATATAATTTTTAATGTATTTGTATATCTCAGCTATATCTGGACCATCTTGTGCATTTGTAAGTAATATATAAAGTGCATCTGCAAAAATCTCTTCTTTGAGTGCAGACTCTTTCATAATATAACTCTTAAACTCCTCATACTGATCAAAGTAGGGTGCATCTATAATGATAGCTTTAATTATATCAGTTGATTCTTTTAAAGCTTCTGGAACAGTCCGTTTGGTAAATATGGGAGCAATTTTGTCTTTTAATTCTCTAGTAGTATACACATCTTGGAGATAAACACGAGCAAGTTCACCTATCTCTGCATCAGCAAAGCCAACATAACGCGAAAGTTCTTTAACATCAAGTAATTTGAGGTGTTCTCTATTTATATATTTTAACATCTCCATATCAAAAGGAGCAGGGCTCGTTGATATTTTAGATAAATCAAACCACTCAATAGCTTGAGCAATAGTAAATATCTCTTTTGGTGCTTGAGTCCCAATTGATATTAAATAATTTGATATAGCTTCAGGTAAAAAACCTCTCTCGAGTAAAGACTTTACACTCAAAGAGTCATTGTCTAAAATGTTTGGGATATGAGCATACTCTATTTTTTTATTATAACTCAAAGAGTCTCTAATATGTTCTTGAATAGGTGCCTTATCTATATGATCTTCACTACGAATAACAAGACTAATATCATTAAGCATATCATCAACAGCAGATGAAAAATTGTATGTTGGTATTTTAGTTTGACTCAGGATAATAAAACTATCCAATGCCTCTTGCTCAAAATTCATTTTCCCTTGAACCTTATCATCAACTACTATTGCACTGTCTGGTCTTGTTATACGAATAGTAAAGGGGTTAGTATTGTCAATAACAAGTTCGGCAGGAAGACTACGACAAGCATCATCATATAAGTATACTTTGTTAGCAACTTTTGCTTCTTCTTTTTTCTTTGCTAACCACTCATCAGAACAAAAACAAGAAAAAGCCTTTTTTTCATGGACTAACTGCAGAGCCATAGCCGAGTGAAAACGAACATTTTGGCTTTGGTAGATAACTTGGGAATAACTTATACCAAAAAGATCAAGGGTATCAAGTATCTCTTGATCTTTACCTTCTACATTGTTTTGCTTATCAGTATCGTCAATACGAACTATTAACTCTTCTTTTCTTTGGTGTGCAACAAGATAGTTAAAAAGGGCAATACGCAAGCTAGTAATATTCATATCACCTGTTGGACTTGGTGCAAATCTAAGCATTAAAATTCCTAAAAAATATTTTTGTAATTTTATCAAATTTTTGATTAATATATGTTGAGTTTGATTGTTTATTATGAAGTGTAAGTGGTGACCCCGAGGAGAATTGAACTCCTGTAACATGGATGAAAACCATGGATCCTAACCGCTAGACGACGGGGCCACTTTCAACTGTTTTGTTGAGCCGAAATTATATAGATTTTATGCTTAATAAAACATAAAACCTATAATATATTTCGTTTTAGTCGTAAAAACTACGTAATGCTCTAATAATTACAGCATTTTTAGAGATACTTTCTGCTTTAGCATTTTCATTTACTGTGTCATAAATATCTAAAGGAAGAGAAATTGAAAATGTTTTTGTTTCTATTTTCTTCTTTTTTGCTACCATTGCTGCAACACCACTTAAAAGTTCTATAATCTTTTTGTATCAATAGGTTTTTGAATAAAACTGTTAACACCAACTTCTATTGACTCAGAAATCTTCTCAATATCGTTACTTGCTGAAATAACAATAATAATTTGAGTGGGATTAATCTCGCGTATTTTTCGAGAAAGCTCAATTCCATCCATTCCTGGCATTACAATATCTACGAAAACAATGTCTGGTTTGTTTTGTGCATAAAATTTGAGGGCAGATTCTCCATCAAAATATGAATCAACACTAGAAAAAAAGTTTTTAAATGTTGAACTTAGTAGCTCATTAGCTACTTTTTCATCTTCTACTACCATAGCCGATAGTTTTTTAGTCTGTTCTGTGAGTTGAATTAAATCTACACTACTCATTTTAATATCCTTACTTAATTTAATTGTCTTGAAATAATAACCTAAAAACCATTAGTAATTATAACAGATAGTAACAAAGAAAAAATTATTGTTCTATAAGTGCCTAAAATAGGGGGATTTAATCTAATTGTTTTTATCTTTTTTAAACTGTTCTAGCCACTCATCATCAGCCTGTAAATGTGTTTCTTTTTGATCTAGAAGGGAGCCTATTATACTTATAAGTGTTTTTTCATCCATAAATTTTAGTAAATCAGGATTAATTGTTGTAGTTGAAATATTCTCATGGCTATTTAACAACTGCTGTATATCTATAATTAATTGTTCTTTTGTACTCATTTCATACCTCCTTTAAAGGTCAATTCCAAATTTGCCAAGAATAAAAACGACACTATAGTAAGCAAACATTGTCATAGCTATTGATACAAGCATACTTGGATAAAAACCAAATCCTTTTTTTACAAGTAATGGAAAAGCTATAAATAGTGTCATTGATGGTGCTATTAACCAAACAATTCTATTTGAAAACTCCACAGCACTATTATTATTTCCCGTATCTATATACATCCATGTCATAGCTAATATAGAAACTAAAGGGATAGCTGCTAATAATGCACCCATTAAGCTGCTTCGCTTTGCTATTTCAGATATAAGCACAATCAAGAGAGCCGTTATTATCAGTTTAGTAGCATAGTAAATCATTTCATTCCTTCTGTTTTTAGATTATTGGTTAACATAATGTAAATTCTCTTGAAAATTACCTTTGTGCTTTTCGTATGCCCACTTTTCTAACCATATTATTTAATATGGGACTTTTCATGTTCCAATCACTTTTAATATATAATTGTTTATCTTTCTTATGAAGTTGTTCTGGCTTAGACGATAATATAGGCAGATACCTATCTATGTCTAATGTTTCATCTTTATCTAATCTATTCAAAAGAAAATCAAAAACTTTTTTATCTAAACCATAAATGATTTTTAATCTTTTTTTATTCATATTTTCTAATATTAAGTATTCTGTATCAGCTTTAGTATTGAGTATGAAAAAATGCATATTATCTTTACTATCAACTAGTTCATTACTATACTGAGGAAATATAATATTAATAATCCTCTTTATACCATACCTAAATTGGTAACTTGAACCAGCAATTGCATCTTCATATACAAGAACTGTGTCATTATTCATTAAAAAGACTTTTTGTTGAATATTAAGATGTAGGAGGTTTATACTATTCTTATACAAGGGTGTTCCCTCGCCTTTTATAATCAGCTTATCATTCATGGTTATCTGCAGTGTATTATCTTGGGTATGTTCTATATGCGGTGTAGAACATGCACTAAATAATATAGATAATGAGAAAATAATTGATTTTGTCATAAAAAAAACCTTATCTGTGTTTGATATTTAAAGGAAGTATTGCTATTACATAGCAATAGGTACAAATAAGCCGAGTTTTGTAGTAATAGTTATTAATCTACTGCACAAATTACTTTGTGCCTCTAGCGAAACAATAGCCTTGTAAGACGCTAACCATCTGTTTCTTGCTGCCATGTTGGGTTTACAAGCTCTCTATATTGCTATAGAGACTGGTGGTCTCTTACACACACCTTTTCACCTATTACCACATTACTGTGGCAGTCTAATCTCTGTTGCACTTTCCCTCGTATTACTACGGCCATTCGTTAAATGGAACACTGTCTTACAGCAGCTCGGACTTTCCTCTTGAGTTAATTGTACCTCGAAAACTCTAAGTACCATTAACTCCAAGTAACTATTTTTGTACCTGTGAGATTGTACTAAAAAAAACCTTTATAAAGCTTTTTTAGCATATGAACACTTGTTCTCATTAGCTAACTTATATGTTAACAAGTGTTCATATACTCTAAGCTGAGATTAACACTTGTTCATATATAATTACTCTCATATTAACAAATGTTCATATACAACAAAAGGAGTTCACATGCCCAATGGCACGACATCAGTAAAACGTACTGGAACAAAAGAGAAAATTTTAAAAGTATCCACTATCCTCTTTTCAAAGTTAGGTTACAAGGGAACAAGTGTAAGAAAAATTGCTTCTGAAGTAGGAATAAGAGAGAGTGCTATCTATAATCACTATAAGAATAAAGAAGAGATATTTTTTGAAGTTGCTAAGGGAATATTTGCCACACCCTTCTCTCTTTCAAGTGATGAGATTAAGGAATTAGCAACAAGAGGAAAACCATTTTTACATAAATTTGCTCTGCAGCATAAGATGCTAAGCTTTGATAAAACAAATGAAAATATGTTTAGGTTACTTATGATAGAGCTTATGCAAAATAAAGAGCTTAGAGCACAGTTTATGAGTGAGTTTCATCAAAAAAACATTAAAGTGCTCTCTGAAGGCTTTTTTATTATGATGCAAAATTCATTGATACATTCATCTGATCCTATGATGGTTTCTTATGAGTTTTTATCCACCCTATTCTATATAAGACTCCAGATTACATTAATGCATTTTGATGAACTCTCTACAAATGCATTGTCTACACATTTTGAAAAACATGTCGATTTTTTTTGGGAAAGTATAAAAATATAGATATTAATTAATATTACAATTTTATTTAAAAAAAGAAGGTAAGCATTAATAGCCTACCTTCTTTTTATCTGTTTTTATCTAAGCATAATCGCCAGATGGTCTATCAGATATTTGAGGTTCATCACCTATTAAAAAGTAACCGTGACCTCTTAAAACTGATTTCATTAGTTCTAACTGTTCATCATCAGCTATTTCAGCTGATACAGTGTGAGGATGAGTCAACAGATTAACTCTTTACAGATGTGAAACCTGCAAAGATCAAGTCCTGTTCTAATTGTAACAGCACAAGCTCCACAGCTTAAGTCTTGAAGTTCTAGAGTTTTAATCATTATTTTTTTGCCATAGCCTTTGTTACTGCTTGACCAATTTCTGCTGGACTTACAACAACTGTTGCACCTGCAGCTTCAAGAGCAGCCATTTTTTCTGCCGCTGTTCCAGCTGAACCAGATACAATTGCACCTGCATGACCCATTGTTTTACCTTTTGGAGCAGTTTGACCTGCGATAAATGCAACAACTGGTTTAGTAATATGTTCTTTAATGTAAGCAGCCGCTTGAATTTCAAGATCTCCACCAATTTCACCAATCATAACTATACACTCAGTTTCTGGATCTGCTTCAAACATTGGAAGAAGTTGAAGATATGAAAGACCAATAATTGGATCTCCACCAATACCCACAGCAGTTGAAATACCAAAACCTTCTTTACAAACTTGGTTTGCACCTTCATAAGTAAGTGTACCAGACTTTGAGATAAGTCCTACATTTCCTTTTTTGAAAATCATACCAGGCATAATTCCAATTTTACACTCTTCAGCAGTGATAACACCAGGACAGTTTGGCCCAAGTGTTTTCATACCATGTTTAGTTGCATGTGCTTTAGCCATCTGCATATCTTTAACTGGAGCACCTTCTGTAATGATTACAGCAAGTTCAATTCCAGCTTCAGCAGCTTCCATTACAGCATCACCAACAAATGCAGGTGGTACAAAAATCATTGAAACTGTTGCACCAGTAGTTTTCACAGCCTCTTTAACAGTATTAAAAACAGGTTGACCAAGGTGTGTTTGACCACCCTTATTTGGTGTAACACCACCAACAATTTTAGTTCCATATGCTAAACATTGCTCAGCATGAAAAGATCCCTCTTTCCCTGTGAAACCTTGAACGATTACTTTTGTATCTTTATTTACTAAAATAGACATTTAATTACTTTCCTTTCGCAGCAGCAACGGCCTTAGCAGCACCGTCAGCTAAGTCGTTACCAACAATTAAGTTAGATATATTTGCTTTATTTAAAATTTCTGAAGCTTCTGGAGCATTTGTTCCATCAAGACGTACAATAACAGGTACATTAACATCTGTAATTTTAGTCGCTTCAATAATACCATTAGCAATACGATCACAACGAACAATTCCACCAAAGATATTTACAAAAATAGCTTTTACATTTGGATTTTTAAGAATAATCTCAAAACCTTTTGCAACTGTCTCTGCGTTTGCACTACCACCAACATCAAGAAAGTTAGCAGGTGTTCCACCCATATGGTTAATTGTATCCATTGTACCCATAGCAAGACCAGCACCATTTACCATACAACCTATCTCGCCATCAAGAGCAACATAAGAAAGACCATATTTAGCAGCTTCAACTTCATCTGCATCTTCTTCAGATAAGTCTCTCATTGCTAAAATTTCTGGTTGACGACCGAGAGCTGAATTATCAAAGCCCATTTTCCCGTCTAATGCTAAGAAATCACCTGAACCTGTTCTCACAAGAGGATTGATTTCAATCATTTCAGCATCATTTTCCATGTAAAGTTTAAAAAGTTTTTCTCCAAAAGAGATAATCTTTTTTTGTTCAGCTTTATCTGTAATACCAAGACCAAAAGCTAATTCACGACCGTGAAAACCTTGAAAACCAATAGCTGGATCAACAGGAATTGTAATTATTTTCTCTGGAGTGTTCTCAGCAACATCTTCAATGTTCATTCCACCCTCAGTAGAAGCCATTATTAAAGGCATTTCTAATTTTCTGTCTAAGACAACTGAAAGATAAAACTCATCTTTAATATCAGCACCATCTTCAATATAAAGTTTTTGTACAAGTTTACCTGCAGCATCTGTTTGGTGAGTCACTAAAGTCATTCCAAGAATCTCATCCGAGAGTTCTCTTACTTCTTCAAGAGATTTAGCTAGTTTAACACCACCACCTAAACCACGTCCACCTGCATGTATTTGAGCTTTAACAACCCAAACAGGACCACCTAACTCTTTTGCAGCTTCAACTGCAGCATCTACACTTTCAACCATTATACCTTTTGGTGTTGGAACACCATACTTAGCAAAAATTTGTTTTGCTTGATACTCATGTACGTTCATTTATTCTCCTAGTTATAAAATTTATTATTTTGCCTTAGCCTTTAAGCTTTAGGTGCGATCATATTTTCTGGTATTACATATTTATCAAACTCTTCAGCTGTTAACAAGCCAAGCTCGATAGCTGTTTCTTTTAATGTTGAATTATTTTTATGTGCTGTTTTAGCAATTTTAGCAGCATTATCGTAACCTACATAAGGATTTAGTGCTGTTACTAACATTAAAGAGTTATGTAAAAAATGATCTATTTTATCTGCAACTGGCTCAAGACCAACAGCACAGTGATCATTAAATGAGAGTAATTGAATCAGCAAGTAAACGACAAGACTGTAAATAATTGTAAGCAATTACTGGCTTAAATACATTTAATTCAAAGTTACCTTGAGAAGCAGCCATTGAGATAGCTACATCGTTTCCAAAAACTTGGCAAGTAACCATAGTTACAGCTTCAGCTTGTGTAGGATTTACTTTTCCTGGCATAATAGAAGACCCTGGCTCATTCGCAGGAATTTCTAACTCCCCTATTCCACATCTAGGACCAGATGCTAACCATCTAACATCATTTGCAATTTTCATCATATCTGCTGCAAGAGCTTTGAGTGCTCCATGAGAATAAACAAGAGCATCATGTGATGTAAGTGAATGAAATTTATTTGGTGCTGTAATAAAATCATGCCCAGTTAATTCACTAATCTTCTTAGCAACACGTACTCCCATTTCAGGGTGTGCATTCAAACCAGTTCCAACTGCAGTTCCACCAAGTGCTAACTCACGAACAGCTTCAAGAGAGTCTTTAGCCATTTTTTCACACTTGTTAAGCATTTCAACCCAACCACTAATCTCTTGACCAAGAGTAAGAGGAGTTGCATCTTGAAGGTGTGTACGACCAATTTTTACAACTGATTCAAATTTAGCTGACTTAGCAGCTAAGAGTAGCTTTAAGTTTAGCGATAGCAGGAATAACACTCTCTTCAACTGCAATAACTGCTGCAATATGAAGTGCTGTTGGGTAAGTATCATTTGAAGACTGAGACTTGTTTACATCATCATTTGGATGTACAAGTTTTTCTACTCTAAAGTCACTACCAAGAATTTCACTAGCACGATTTGCTAGAACTTCATTGTTATTCATATTGGACTGAGTACCTGAACCTGTTTGCCATACAACAAGCGGGTAATTTCCATCTAGCTTTCCAGCAAGCATATCATCAGCAGCAGCGGCAATAGCATCTGCTTTTTTCTGATCTAACTTACCTAGGTCTGCATTTACAAGAGCAGCTGCTTTTTTAAGATAAGAAAAACCTCTTGTGATTTCATAAGGCATAGTCTCTTCACCAATTGCAAAGTTTTGTATACTTCTTTGTGTTTGAGCAGCCCAATAAGCATCTACAGGAACTTCAATTTCACCCATTGTATCTTTTTCAATTCTTGTACTCATTTAACTATTCTCCCTTAAAAAAATCATTTTTGTTTAATGTATCAATAAGACCTTGTACTGATTCACAAGATTTTTTAAACATTTCACGCTCTTTTTCATTAAGTGTAACTTCTAAAATTTTCTCAGCACCATTAGCACCAATCATTACAGGAACACCAGAGACAACATCACTAAAACCATACTCACCCTCAAGACATACTGCACATGGATAAATCTGTTTTGTATCTTTAAGAATAGCATTTACCATTATTGCAGTTGATTTAGCAGGAGCATAGTATGCAGAACCAGTTTTAAGGTGTCCAACAATTTCTGCCCCACCATTACGAGTTCTTGTTACTATTTCTTCAATTTCAGCATCAGTAAGTACATCAGATAAAGGAACTCCTGCTACTGTAGAGTAACGAGGAAGAGGAACCATATCATCACCATGACCACCCATAACTGAAGCACGAATCTGTCCACCACCATAACCAAGCTTTTCTTGAATAAATGCAGCCATTCGTGAACTATCTAAGAATTCCAGCCATACCGATTACACGGCTTCTATCAAAACCACTCTCTTTTAGGGCAACATAAGTCATTGCATCTAAAGGATTAGAAACCATTATAATGATTGCATCAGGTGAATATTTTGCTACACCTTGAATAACTTCACGTGTTATTTTCGCATTTATCATGAGTAAATCATCACGACTCATACCTGGAAGTCTCGGACTTCCTGCTGTAATTACAACAACATCACAGTCTATTAAGTCTGACATCTCTTGGGCAACTTTAACAACAGTATGACTTCTAACAGCTGATGCAGCTTGAGACATATCTAATGCTTTTCCTCTTGCTACATCTATTTTATTATCACGTAGTATGACTTCATGACATGCACCTAACATTACTAGAGAATAAGCCACTGTTGCACCAACATTACCAGCACCGACTATCCCTACTCTTTTTCCTTCACTCATTAAAACTCCCTAATATTAAATAGTATGACACCAAAGAAAGATACACTTAAACAGTATGTGCTAACACATATCACTTCAGTATAACAAGTATCATGTATGAAAGGTTTTTCGCCTTTTGTATAAACTATAAAATAGTATCATAAAAAAAGCGAAATACCATGTGCATAAATGCACATGATAAACTTAAAACTATATAGAGTCTATAATAGCATTAAGTGTAGCAGATGGACGCATTGCTTTTTCAGCTTTTGCATCATCTGGATGGAAGTAACCACCAATATCTTGAGGTTTTCCTTCAACAGCAAGAAGCTCTTTCATAATAATATCTTCTTTCTCCTTAAGTTCTTTAGCAACTGGAGCGAATTTTGCAGCTAACTCTGCATCTTCACCCTCTGCAAGTGCTTCAGCCCAGTATTGTGCTACAAAGAAGTGAGAAGCTTTGTTGTCTGGTTGACCAACTTTTCTTCCTGGTTCTTTATTGTTATCAAGATAAGCATCATTTGCCTTATCAAGTGCTAAAGTTAAAGCAGTAAGTTTTGCATCAGAATGTTTTTGACCAAGGAAACGTAAAGACTCAGCAAGTGCTAAAATCTCACCTAAAGAATCCCAACGAAGGTGACCCTCTTTTACAAACTGTTCAACATGCTTAGGAGCAGATCCACCAGCACCAGTCTCATATAAACCACCACCAGCTAATAATGGAACAATTGAAAGCATTTTAGCAGATGTTCCAAGTTCTAGAATTGGGTACATATCTGTAAGGTGATCACGAAGAACATTACCAGTTACAGCGATAGTAGTTTTGCCCTCACGAACACGAGCATTTGTAAAACGAGTAGCATCAGTTACATTCATAAACTGAATATCTAAACCTGTAGTATCAAACTCTTTAAGAAACTTATCCACTTTAAGTTTAACTTGAGCATCATGAGCACGGTTTTCATCTAGCCAGAAAACTGCAGGAACATTTTCAATTTTTGTTCTCTCAACTGTTAAACGAACCCAGTCTTTTATAGGAATATCTTTAGTACGAGACATTCTCCAGATATCACCAGCTTCACACTCAAAACTCATAAGAACACCATCTTCACCAGTTACTGTAACAGTACCAGCTTCTTCAAGTTCAAAAGTTGTTGGGTGAGAACCATACTCTTCCGCTTTTTGAGCCATAAGACCAATATTTTGCATTGTACCCATTGTTGCTACATCATACTGACCATTTTTCACACAATCCGCTACCATTTCTGCATGAAACATTGCATAAGTAGAATCAGGAATAACAGCTACACACTCTACAGCAGCACCAGTTCTATCCCACTGCTTACCACCTTCACGAACAACAACAGGCATAGAAGCATCAATAATTACATCATTTGAAGCATTAAAGTTAGTTGTTCCTTTATCTGAATCAACCATTGCAATTTTTGGAGAGTCAGCTTCAACAGCACTTAAAAATGCCGCTTTAATTTCAGCTTCTTTAGCATGACCAGCAATTTTATTCTCTAAGTCAGACATACCTTGATTAGGGTTAACATTTAATTCAGCAAATACATCTGCATATTTAGCAAATACTTCTGGGAAGAATGCTTTAAAACCATGTCCAAACATAATTGGATCAGAGATTTTCATCATTGTAGCTTTAAGGTGTAGTGACCATAAAACACCATTTTTCTTTGCATCTTCTATAGTTTTTGTATAAAAATTATTCAGTGCAACAATAGACATAAATGTACCATCTAAAATCTCACCATCAAGAGCTAATCAATAGTTAGTTCTTTACCATTAAGTGCAATTGTAACCTTTTGAGCTTTTTCAACTGTAACTGATTTCTCATTACCATAAAAGTCTCCCTTCCCTTCCATGTGAGTAACATATGCTTTAGGGTTCTCAGGAAATGGACGTAATTTATGTGGATTTTTTTGAGCAAACCTTTTAACAGCTACGGCAGCACGACGATCTGAATTACCTTCACGAAGAACAGGATTAACAGCAGAACCTAAACATGTAGCATATTTTGCTTGAGTTGCTTCTTCATCAGCATTAGCTGGATTTTCTGGATAATCAGGAATTTTATAACCTTGACCCTGAAGCTCAGCAATACAATCTTTCAGTTGACCAACTGAAGCAGAAATATTTGGAAGCTTAATGATGTTTCCATCCTCTTGAAGAACAACTTCACCTAATTTTGAAAGTTCATCTTCTGCAAGACCCATTGCAGCTAAAACTCTACCAGCAAGTGAAATATCACTAACTACTACTTCTACACCTGCAGCTTTTGTGAAGGCATTTACGATAGGTAATAAAGAATAAGTTGCTAAAGCTGGTGCTTCATCAATCTTTGACCAAATAATTTTTGACATATATTGTCCTTGTGAATTAAATTTATCTCATGAAAGCTTTGTCTCATGGATTTTACAAACCAAATAGTAACACAAGAAGGAAAATATTATGTTCCCTTCCTCTTTTTTTATTTTATTTACTATTTGTTACTTTTAGTAGCATGCTTTATGTTGAGTATATGTGTAGAATAGTTACATGTAAAATCATGAACTCCTTCTTTGTTTTTCATAAAATATAGATAATTAGTTTTAGCAGGAAATATGGCAGCTTTTATTGCACTTATACTTACATTACAGACTGGAATGGCTGGGACACCTTTATGTAAGTATGTATTATATATTGACTTATCCTCTTTTATTCTACGAGGTGTTATTTTTATGTGTGAATACTTTGAGTAATTTAGTGTACCATCCATCTGTAGTCGCATACCTTTTTTAATTCTATTATATATAACAGAACTTACAATAGGCATCTCCTCCCTATTTGCAGACTCTTTTTGTATGATAGATGCTATACAGAGGTAATGTAACCACTTCGTTTCATTATATGTACCAAATATTTTGATGGAAATAGCTCTCATTTTACTTAATGATACTTTTAGTAGCAGTGAAATCAACTCTTTTTCAGATATACCTAATGGAATGCTATATGTGTTAGGAACAAATGCTCCCTCTTTAAAAGGTGCTTGTTTAGAAAACTCATCTTCTAATTTTATGACACTCAAGTTTAACAATGTAGCCAACTCTCTTAAAAATATATACGTTGTTTCACCTGGAATAAGTGTTATATTTTGCAGTGCTGCTTTTGCATGTGTGAGTTTATATAAAAAATCTGCTTTTGTATTGTGTGTAGTATTCATATCTATCCAACCACTCTGAGGTGAACCTATGAGCCTAAGGATAAATGCATCTATTTTACTTATTTGCTTATTTTGAGCCTGCAATTGTGCTATAATCTTATTAATAGAGCCTTGTTGTATATAAAGAACTTTCGGGCTAATAATTGGCTTATTTAGGTAGTACATGAACGACAACATAATTATTAATATGATTTCAAAAACATACTTTGCTATTGTCAGTCTATTTATATTCATTTTTCTTTTACTTTTTATAGGTTTTATTACTCTTCAAAATGGGCTTTTTATAAATAAAGTCTCATTTGCAAATATTCATATTGAGCAATTATACATAAAATGGAATGAAAAGTTAGATGTTTCAGTGCATGAAATAAATATATCCCAAGATAAATCTTCAAATGAGTCTAAAACTGAGGTAAACTATAATGAACTTGGAAACTTTTTACGATCCCTTTCGCGAACTAGTCATTGGTTTA
Organism: Sulfurimonas sp.; assembly: GCA_030949945.1. Classification (GTDB taxonomy): domain Bacteria; phylum Campylobacterota; class Campylobacteria; order Campylobacterales; family Sulfurimonadaceae; genus Sulfurimonas. The sequence continues at coordinate 37,831 of JAUZRZ010000077.1, forward strand.
ACTCCCTTGTAATTGAAAAAATATTATATAAAAAAATCATTGCTTCTTTTAAATATAACAATAATGAGCAAGGATTTTTTCTGGCTTCTTCAAATACTATGAAATTTGATGCGATACTCTCTAAAGAAGAGGATTTGCTTAATATTCAAATCAAAAAGTTTTTTGATAAACAAAGAAATATCGAAGTTTTTGGAAATATTTATCTTGATATTAAAAATATACAACTCTACACAAACCTTCATATAAATATTTCCAAAGAATTAGACTTAACCCTCTATCTACAATCAAATACAGAGAGTTTAATCTATAAATTTAATAGTAATAAAAAGATTCTAGACTACAAACATGCTTTATCGCTAGTCAATCTACCAAAAGAAACAATTTACTGGGCATACGATGCTATAAAAATGTCTTCTGTAAATGTCACAAGTGCTTATGGATACATAAACTATAACAAACTAGACAATATTTTGCAAGATATTCACATCTCAGCAACTATCGACAAGCTTCAATATAGATACAATAAAAACTTAGATGCTATACATTCTAAAGAGACACAACTAGAATTTAAAAATGGTGCTCTCTTTATATATCCACATCAAGCATATACTTCTGGAAAATATTTAGGGGAAAGTTGGCTAAAACTAGACTTTACAAAAAAAGAAGAGATGCTAACCATTAACCTACTTTTTGACACAATTTTAGATAACGATATGCTAAAAATCCTCAATACATATAAAATCAAGTTACCTTTCTTACAAAAAAAAGGAACTATAAAAACTGACCTTTCTTTAGTTATAGGACTTAGAGAACTTCATGTAAAAGCAAAAGGAAACTTCTATACACAAAAAGCTAATTTTGACTATCTAGGTATGAATATAGATATTTATAATGCAAATATTTTTCTTGATAATTATGATGTAATAGTAAAGAACATGCAAGCAAGCTATAAGCAAATAGCTAAAGCATTAGTTGATGTTACATATAATGCTGAGACTTCTCAAGGGGACATAGCTTTTCATTTTACTAAAATAGAGACAAAAGGAGTCTCTCTAAACACAAAAACCTCTCCTTTGTATGTTAAATATAATATAAGAGAAAAGCAAGACTACATAGATGTTAATACATCACAATGGCAAATTTATGACAAAACAATCAATGTAGACAGCTTGCATATACCCTTTAACTTAGAAGAGTTAAAACTTCAAGTTCCTACAACTTTTATCGAAAATATAGATATAGGAAGTGCTTTTATCTCTGGGTGGATAGACCTTAATAATTTTACTGGAAAATTTGATGCTGATATTTTAAAATTTAATTATGAAGGAGTTCACTTTAGTCAATCAAATACACCTTTTAAAATATCTTACGACAAAAAACTTTCTATTACATCAAATAATGAGATATTCTTTACAGTATCAGGATCAAACTATAAAGCAAGTGATTTTTATCTAGAAATTAATGATGAAAAAATACTATTAAAACATACCAAACTAAATATTGGAAAATATATTACAACAAAGATATATGCTAATTTTAACCCTCTAACAAACAAGTCACATATTAGCCTTAATAATTTTATTCTCACTGATCCAAATACTCACAACATTTTATATAAAAATAAAAAAATTATGCTTTCACTCACACATGTCAATAATATACTTAAAATCAATTCTCCTGAACTTACTGCAGAGTTTTCTTCGCAAGAAAAAGGATGGAAACTCAAACTCACCTCTCTAGGTCGCATAGCAAAAAACTCTAGTTTACTTAAAAAACTACATATAGAGAATGGAAATTTTACATTATATAAAAATAAAAATGATAAATACACACGCTTTAAGTCTGATATTGTCTATCCCTACAAACTACTTGTAGAAAACAATATACCGCTCAAAGATTATAAAATAAAAGGGAAAATATATAAAGAAAAAGTTGATTTATATATAAATAGAAAAATTCATATAGTAGTTAAAGACTCTATTAATATTAACATGGATTATACTTCTATAAATATTAATGCACTACTTGACATCATCAAAGACCTTCCTGCAGGCACAGGCAATGCTAAAACTTTAAATATACTCCTTAAAGCAAAGAACTCAAATCTATATATTGACAAGGATAGACATGCACTCTATGATACATTAGATATGCAGTTCTACAAGAACATTCTGACAGCCCAGCTTAAACATGAAAAAGGCTATGCAGGTCTGCGTCTTGAAAATAATAAATTCCATCTATATGGAAAAGAGTTTAATGACAAATTTATGAATAAGTTATTTTCTCTAGCAAAATTCAGCAAAGGAAACTTAGACTTTTCGCTTAGCGGTGATATTTCTGACTACAGTGGAGTTATTTATATTAAAAAAACGACAATAAAGGATTATAAAATCCTCAATAATATTTTAGCATTTGTCAATACAGTTCCTTCGCTTGTTACTTTTCAACTACCAGGCTATAACAAAGAAGGACTTTTTGTAGATACAGCATATGCTAACTTTAAATACAAAAAAAATGTTTTTCATTTTAGTGATCTTTATTTAGATTCAAAAGAGATAGATATTTTTGGAAAAGGAGTTGCTGATGTCAAAAACGATAAAATCGATATTGTACTAAATCTTAAAACAGATTTAGGAAGTGACCTTGCAAAGGTTCCACTTGTTGGTTATATTATCTTAGATAAAGATGCAATCTCTACTACATTAAATATAAAAGGGAAATTCTCAGATCCTGAAGTAAACTCTCTTCTTGCTGAAGAGATTATTGTAGCACCCTTAAATATAATAAAAAGAACTCTCTCTCTTCCATATATCCTTATTAGAGATGCTATTGATAAAAAGTGATTCGAAACTATTCGTTTCTCAAAACTGTTAATATATCGACTTCACTTGCTTTTTTTGCAGGGTAATAAGAAGAAGCAATTACAATTGAAAACGCCCCTATTACAATAAGAGTAAAATCAAACAGGCTTAACTCTAAAGGCAAAGTAGATGTTGGATAGACATCTTTAGGTAAAGATATAATATCAAAAGTACCAAGTATCCATATTCCACTGAGTCCAAGAAAAACTCCTGCTCCTATACCTGCTATGCCTATAATAATTCCAAGATATAAAAAAACTTTTTTAATTTCCACTGTTGTAGCACCAAGGGATAGAAGTAAGGCTATCTCCCCTCTTCTGTTCATAACAGTCATAAGAAGGGATGAAATTATATTTATAGCTGCAATAAGTATAATAAGCATCAAGACTATAAACAACGATGCCTTCTCCATCTCTAAAGCGGCAAAAAAGTTCAAATTATCTTCCCACCACCCTTTTACACTTGTACTAATAGGTAAAAACTCTTTTATTTTTTCTATATCTTCATGAGGATTTTTTGAGTATATATGAATTCCATCATACATATTACTAGGCATATGCATCATCACCTGCAATGCTTCTAAGGTAGTATAGCTATATGCTTTATCATAGGCTGAGAGCCCTGAATCAAACACAGAACGAACTTTAAATCTTTTGATTTTTGGTGTCATAGAGAGTCCACCAGGCTCAATACTTGTAAAGATATACATTAACTTATCATCTCTAAATAAATTAAACTCTTCTTTTAAACTTTTTCCAATTAAAACATCAAATTTATTAAAGGTGTTTGAAGAGATTGCTTCACCTAAGACACTGTTTACTTTAGCTTCATCTTCAAAGTTTACACCAAAGAGATAGCCACCCTCCAACTTAGAACCATCACGAATCATTACTGATGATTGCACATAAGGGCTAAACTGTAAATGTGGGAATTTCGCTTCTAAGTCAAGCAGAAGGTTCTCGTTAACTCCACCATAAAACTTTGGAAGAATAGTTAGAGGATAGTTCATAATAGTAAGCTTTTTCTTAAACTCTTTATCAAAACCATTCATTAACGCCATTGCAATCAGCAGTACCATAACACCTAAAGTAATACCTAGAAAAGCCAGAAGTGCCGAGAGAAAAATAAAAGGCTGCTCCTTATCAAAACGCAGAAACCTTTTAACTAAGTAGCTAACTATTGATTTTTTCAAGAGGCAAATAGACCTTTTTTGGGACCACTTTTACCACAACATTGTTTATATTTTTTACCACTACCACAAGGACAAGGATCATTGCGTGCAATTTTTTTATCTGCTTGAGCACTAGAATCTATATGATTTAATCTCATGTTTGCTTCTTGTTGTCTCTGCTCAATCGCTCTTTGCTCTGCTATTGCAGCAGCTTCTTCTTCGGCAGACTCTACCTTGAACTGAATCACCTGAAGTGTACGAATTGTATTAAATTTTATTTCACCAATAAGTTCAGTAAAAAGATTAAAACTCTCTTTTTTATACTCTACTAGTGGGTCTTTTTGATTGTATGCACGCAGGCGAATACCTGTTTTCATATTATCCATCTCATAAAGATGATCTCTCCATGCACTATCAAGCTCTTTTAGATAAAACTCTTTTTCAATATCATGGATAACATTCTCTTCTAAAACACTCATCTTCTCATCATAAGACTCTTTAACAATCTTGTTAACATTAGTAAATAACTCTTCATACTCTAAATCTTTTAAAGGTTCTATATCTATAGAAAGATTTATCTTTTCTTGTAAATGTTCAAAAAGTCCTTGAAGGTTAAAGTCTTCTTTCGCTCCGCCCTCATAAATACCACAAAGTTGTAAAATATGTGCTATATACTCTTCTCTGATAGTGTCTATTTTTGCTGCGATGTCATAATCTTCACTGAGGAGTTGATTTCTAAATTTGTAAATAATCTTTCTCTGCTCATTTGCTACATCATCATACTCAACAATCTGCTTACGACCTTCATAATGCATGTTTTCAACTTTTTTCTGTGCTTTTTCAACTGCACGTGTAACCATTTTAGACTCTATATATTCTCCATCTTCAACTCCAAGTCTTTCCATAATAGACTTGATTTTATCACTTCCAAAAATACGTAAAAGGTTGTCTTCTAAAGAGAGATAAAACTGTGTTGTTCCAGCATCACCTTGTCTACCTGAGCGCCCACGAAGTTGATTATCAATACGGCGATTTTCATGGCGTTCTGTACCTACAATATATAAACCACCAAGCTCTCTCACTTCATCATTTACTTTAATATCAACTCCACGACCTGCCATATTTGTTGCAATAGTTACAGCACCTTTAGCACCTGCAGACTTAATTATTTCACCCTCTTGTTCATGGTTTTTTGCATTAAGCACAGTATGTACAATTTTTTCACGTTTAAGTACATCATGGAGTGCTTCAGATTTTTCAATTGATGCAGTACCTATAAGGACTGGTTGACCTGTCTTACTAAGAGTTTTAATGGTATCGATAACAGCATTAAATTTTTCTTCTTCTGTTTTATAAATTAAATCATTTAAATCTTTTCTTCTAATAGGAATATTTGTTGGAATAGATATAACATCAAGCTTATAAATTTGTGCAAATTCTGTTGCTTCAGTTTGAGCAGTACCAGTCATACCTGCTAACTTGTCATACATTCTAAAATAATTTTGAAATGTTATATCAGCAAGTGTTTGAGTCTCTTCTTTAATATCAACACCCTCTTTAGCCTCTAATGCTTGATGTAGTCCTTCTGAAAAACGTCTTCCTTCACTAATTCTTCCTGTAAATTCATCGACAATCATAACTTCGTTATCACGAACAACATAGTCAACATCTATCTCAAAAAGATAGTTAGATTTTAGTGCTTGATCAAGTATATGTGAGAGAGAAGAGTTTTCAGCACTATAAAGATTATCAACCCCAAAAAGAGTCTCAGCTTTAGTAATTCCCTCTTCTGTTATCAAGACAACTTTATCTTTTTCATCAACAGTAAAGTCTGTATCTTTAACTAAGGTTTTTGCAACACTATTAGCTTTTTTATAATCTTGCATATTTCTATTAGTTGGGCCTGAAATAATCAAAGGAGTTCTAGCTTCATCAATTAAAATTGAATCAACTTCATCCACAATTACAAAATGATGCCCACGTTGAGCCATCTGATCTTTAGAGTAACTCATATTATCTCTTAAGTAGTCAAATCCAAACTCATTGTTTGTACCATATGTAATATCAGACTCATAGGCTGCAATTTTTTGTTGTGTGTCATGCTCATCTTCTAAAATTGTTCCAACACTAAAGCCTAAAAAATTATAAAGTGGTGACATTTCAGATGCATCACGAGATGCGAGGTAGTCATTGACTGTTACTAGGTGTACACCTTTCCCAACCATCGCATTTAAAGTAATCGCAAGTGTAGCAACAAGTGTTTTTCCTTCACCTGTTTTCATCTCAGCAATACGACCCTCATGAAGAACTATACCACCAACAAGCTGTACATCAAAATGGCGCATTCCTAGGGTTCTCTTACTTGCTTCTCTTGTAATAGCGAAAGAGTCACAAAGAACATCATCAAGTGTTCTGCTTCCATCTCCAACAGCGGATTTAAGTTCATTAAATGCGGCTTTAAGCTCTTCATCATTCATCTGCTCATACTGCGGTTCTAGAGCATTTATAGCCTTAACTCTTTTTAAATATTTTTTTAATTCACGGTCATTGGATGTACCAAAAACCTTTCCCATTAATCCAAGTAGCATTCACACCCTTATATTTATTACTATATAATTTTCTATATAGTAATAATGAAATTGATGTTATTTTATCACATATAATCTAATAGAAAGTATAAATGTGATTTTTGCTATAATTTCTTTTATTATAAAGGATATTATTTGAGATACATTTTTTTACTAACACTACTTTTTACTCTTTCATTTTCAGATGTGTTTTCTATGAACTCATTTGAAGCAGATTTCACACAAACTGTGACAAATGAAAAAGGGAACAGACTGGAGTACAAAGGTCGAGTCAAAGCACTCAAACCACAATATGCACTTTGGAAATATCTTCAGCCTAGTATAAAGCTCATATATGTAAATAACAATCAAGCTACTATTATAGAACCAGAATTAGAACAAGTAATAGTAAAACACCTTAAAAGTAAACTTGATTTTTTCAATATAATCAAACATGCTAAAAAAATAGATACAAACACATATGTAACTAACTTTCAGTCTGTAAAATACACTATGCATCTGAGAAACTCTCAATTAAAATCGATTGAATATAAAGATCAATTAGACAATATTATTTTAATTAACTTTACTAACCACTCAATTAATAGAGAAATTGACATTAGCGAGTTTAATCCTCTCATACCAGCTGAATATGACATTATAGATGGATAGCATTAAATATTCAAAGAGGGTTTAGATATATAATACCCTTGAGAATAGTCTATTCCCAACTCTTTAACTATCTTATGTATTTCTTCTGTTTCAACATGCTCTGCTATAGTTTTAATACCACTTTTTTTAGCAAAATCAACAATACTTTTGACAATAATTTTATAAGCACTATCTTTGCTTAACTCTTTTATAAAAGTACCATCAATTTTAATATATTCGGCTTTTAATTCAAACATACGATTATAGGCAGATTTATCTGTTCCAAAATCATCAACAATTACATGAAAGCCATTGTTTCTAAGCTCCAATATCTGAGTATCAAGTAAATCAGTTTTGTTGATAATCACATCACCTACAAGTTCTAAATGCACTCGAGATGGTGACACTCCATAATGTTCACACTTGTAATTTAAAAACCCTAATAAGTACTCTTCATGCAGGTCATGCATACTAATATTAATCGAAAAATTATAATCATTGTTTCGAAATAATTTAAAAGCCTTATCTATTACAACTCTTGTTATCTTAGTTATAAAACCTACTTGTTTCGCACTACGAATAAATTTATCTGCATCTATTAGTTTATCATTATGATCAAGTAATCTACAGAGTACTTCATAATGTTTTGTTTGTGTTAAATCATTTGAAACAATTGCTTGATAGTATGTAAATATTTTATCATCATCAAATGCTTTTTGTAGTACTCCTATCCAGTATAGGCTATCCCTTTGCTCTTTCATGTATTGTGAATTTAGATCATAAGTAACAATTGAGCAGCCTCCATAATACCTAGCTTCCTTGGAGGCAACTTTAGCGTTAATAAACAGTTTCTTTCCCTCACCACTATCTATTCCAATTGAGAAAGATACACGATGAGCATGTCCATCAAATTCAACTGGTGATTCTTTAAAAAAGGACTGAATTTGACTGGACAACAGCATACTCTGGTTTTGAGAGGGTTCATCTAGTAACAGTACAAATTCATCTGCTGTAATATGGTAAAGATTTGCATTAGTAGGTAAAAACTGTTTTAACTTTAAAGCTGTCTCTTTTAAAAGTTTATTCGCTTTACCCATTCCGTAAGTTGTGTTTACAAAATCAAAATGGTCTATATTTATGTACAAAAGAGATTGTTTAGTACCCTTATCTAGTGCATCTTGAAGTGCAAAACGGCTTGGTAATTTAGTGAGTTCGTAAATAAACTTATTGATATGCACACTATTTCTATATGTTTGTATTTGCTGGTTAAGAGTTTTTTCTTTCATCATAAAACGTCCTATGCGTTTTCTCTCATAAAGTAAATCATTATTGATTTTTTCTATTTGAGAGTTTAGATAGCCTCTATGATGGTGTAGTTTCTCTAGAACTTGCATAATAGTATCTAAAAAAATAGTTGTTTTAAAAGGTTTCATTTGAAGTGATGCAACATTAAGTGCATAAAGATTTAAAAGTTCATCTGCAGACTTGTCTGTAGTTGTAAATATAATTTCCTGATAAGGGCTATTTTCTCGTATTTTCTCAATCAGCTGTTGGGCACTCATAATAGCAGAGTTAGCATCCACTATAACTAAGTCATACTTATGTACCTTAAGATAACTAATCCCAACAATAGCATCACTTGCATCATCAACATTAGCGAACACTTTTTTTAATACTGTAGTAATATTTGTCAAAAATTCTTGATTTTCATCAATATATAAAAGAGATAAAGACTTGCTAAGGGGTAAAAGGTCTTTTAATTCTGCCATATTACAATCCATAATTGATTTTTATCTATTGTAGCAGGTTAAAGTTAATTTTTGTTTTAAAAAGGGATGTAAAAAAAAGGTATAACAGTAAAGTGTTTCTACTTTACTGTTAATAACTGACGTTACGAACTTTTCTTAAAAAACCTTTTTTATAGCTTTAGGGGTTGCAGGGACAAGCTTTGTCCTTGCGACTATAAGGGGCTTTGCTCCTTATAGTCCGTAACATCAGTTAATAAGCTATACAGGTTTAACTGTAATACCATATTTGTCTTCAGCTATACTACGTGGTTCAAGTGCATAGTTCTTGATTTCGTTAAAGTTAAGATATTTATATATCTTATCTTCTTTACCAGCAATTTTAGCAGGTACAAAGTCCATATACTCTTTGACTGTAGGTATTTGACCAAGTTTAGCACATAGTGCTGCAAGTTCTGCAGAACCTAAAAACACTTGTGTACCTTTACCTAAACGGTTGTTAAAGTTACGAGTTGATGTTGAAAATACTGTTGAGTTAGGACGAGCAGATGCTTGGTTACCCATACATAAAGAACAACCTGGAACTTCTGTAGTTGCTTCGATCTCTTTATAAACATCATAGTAACCTTCATTGATTAGTTGTTGCTCATCCATTTTTGTTGGTGGAACAATCCAGAACTTCTCTACATTATGTTTACCTTCACCTCTCATGATTTCACCAGCAGCACGGTAATGACCAACATTTGTCATACATGAACCTAAAAATACTTCATCAAGTTTAGTACCAGCAACTTCAGATAATAATTTAACATTATCTGGATCATTTGGACATGCAAGAATTGGTTCAGTAATTTCATTTAAATTTATATCGATTACAGCTGCATATTCTGCATCAGCATCTGGTTTCATAAGTGTTGGATTAGCTAACCAATCCTTCATTTTACCAATACGACGTTTAAGAGTAGTAGCATCTTCATAACCATCTTCAACCATAGCTTCAAGGAGTGTTACATTTGATTTTAAATACTCAATTACCGGCTCATTATTTAAAAGAACTGTACATGCAGCAGCAGAACGCTCAGCAGATGCATCAGAAAGCTCAAATGCTTGTTCAGCTTTAAGATTAGGTAAACCTTCGATTTCTAAGATTCTACCAGCAAATACATTTATTTTTCCCTCTTTAGGAACAGTAAGAAGCCCTTTTTGAATAGCAACATAAGGAATAGCATTTACAAGGTCACGTAATGTAATCCCTGGTTGCATTTCACCTGAGAAACGTACAAGTACAGACTCTGGCATACTTAAAGGCATAGCACCTGTAACTCCAGCAAACGCAACAGCACCACTTCCTGCAGGAAACGAGATACCAATTGGAAAACGAGTATGTGAATCTGCACCAGTACCAACAGTATCTGGAAGAACCATACGATTTAACCAAGAGTGAATAATTCCATCACCAGGACGAAGAGCAACACCAGAACGATTAGAAATAAACTCAGGTAAGTTAGCATGCATCTCAGCATCACTTGGTTTTGGATAAGCTGCTGTATGACAGAAAGTTTGAAGTACGAGGTCAGCATTAAAACCTAATGCTGCAAGTTCTTTAATCTCATCACGAGTCATAGGACCAGTTGTATCTTGAGAACCAACAGTACTCATCTCTGGCTCTACATACATACCTGGACGAACACCATCAAGACCAGAAGCTTTACCAACCATTTTTTGAGCAAGAGTATAACCCTTACCTGTATCAGCAGGTTGCTCAGCTGTTAAGAATATATCAGAAGGGTCAAGTCCTAAAACTGAACGAGCCTTAGACGTAAGTCCACGACCAACAATAAGTGGAACACGACCACCCGCTTGTACTTCATCAGTGATAGTATTAGGGTTTAGTTTAAATGTAGCAACTACTTTGCCGTCTATGATTGCTTCACCTTTGTATGGTAAAAGTGTTAAAACATCACCAGTCTCCATTCCAGAAACATCAAGTTCAATAGGAAGTGCACCTGAATCTTCACAAGTTGCAAAGAAAATCGGAGCAATAGTATTACCAAGAACAACACCACCAGTACGCTTGTTTGGAACACCTGGAATATCTACACCCATATGCCATTGAACAGAGTTAACACCTGATTTACGAGAAGAACCAGTACCAACAACATCACCAACATAAGCGATTGGGTGACCTTTCTTTTTAAGCTCTTTAAGAGTATCAAGAGGATTGTCCATTCTGTTAATTAAAAATGAATTTGCATGTAAAGGGATATCTGAACGAGTAAATGCTTCAGATGCTGGAGATAAATCATCAGTATTTGTTTCACCTGGAACTTTATATACAGTTACAGTAATCTCTTCAGCAATTGCAGGTTTAGATGTAAACCACTCTGCATTTGCCCATGAAGTCATAACCTTAGTAGCAGCCTTATTCCCTTCATTATGAAGTTTTTCAACATCATTAAATGCATCATAAACTAAAAGAGTTTTACTTAAAGCTTCTACAGCAGCATCAACTACTTCTTGATTTGATGAAGAGAGAGCATTGATTAAAGGAAGAACATTAAATCCACCCAACATCATACCTAACATTTCCACTGCTCTTTTAGGTGATATTGAATCAACAGTAACATTTCCAGCTACGATTTCATTTAAAAATGCTGCTTTAACTTGTGCTGCATCATCAACACCAGGTGCTACACGATTTGTTAGTAGGTCTAATAACTCATCTGTAGACTCAGTTTTAATAAGTTCGATAAGCTCTGCTGTTTGTGAAGCACTAAGTGCTAACGGTGGTACACCAAGTGCTTCGCGTTCTGATACATGTGCTTTATAATCTTCAATAAATGCCATAATTATTCCTATGTAAGTAATTTTGAAAGATTATATCTAAAGATAGGTAATTAATTTAAAAGTGTTACGAATGTAAACACTAATATTTTAACTTATTGTAAGAATGTGACTTTATGTAACACTAAGAACTTAAAGGCTTCTCCTTTTTAACTCTTCATTTAAAATATTTTTTTGAGCACCAGAATAATTCTCTTTTAGCCATAATAAATAAGAATCAGGTAGTTCAGCATAGAGCATACCTTTATACTGACCAAAACTTACTCGTGGTTTTATCTGTCTAATGAGAGGCCTATCTATGCAGGATGCTTCTAGGCTACTTAGCTTGAGAATTTTTACAAACTCTTCAAACTCTATCTTTTTTGAATGACAAAAGAGTAAGTATTAAAATCAAACAATCCCTTTCGAGTAGAAACAAACTCTTGTATATTTTGAATCTGTGTAACACTCAGAGATTCTAAATTTTTAACAAGAACCTTAAAAGAAGTTTTATAAGCAGTAAATACAAAAAAAGGTTTACTCACTATAGTATCTCTCTAATACCTTTGGTATTTGGAGAAGAGAGGACTCCTTCGCGTTCAAGTTGTTCTATGACACGTGCAGAACGGTTATAGCCTATTTGAAGTTTTCTTTGTAGGTAAGATATAGATGTTTTTCTATCATTTAAAACAACATTTTTAGCATCTTCATATAGCTCATCAAGCTCTTCATATGTATCACTAGAAGATGAACTATTTGACTCACTCTCTTCTACTAAAAAGCTTTTATCGTAGTTTGGTTCTCGTTGTGCTTTTATAAACTCTACTATTTTTTCTATCTCCTCTTCTGTCGCCCACGGAGCATGCAGGCGCACTAATCCAGTTGAGCCAGGAGGAGTAAAAAGCATATCACCTCGCCCGAGTAGTGATTCTGCACCCATTTGATCTAAAATGATTTTACTATCTATCTTCTGCCCTACTCTATAAGAAACACGAGATGGAAGGTTTGCTTTTATGAGTCCAGTAACTACATCTACAGAAGGTCTCTGCGTTGCTACAATAAGGTGAATACCACATGCACGAGATTTTTGAGCAAGTCTTGCTATGGAGTGCTCGACATCTTTACCACTAGTCATCATTAAGTCAGCCAACTCATCTATAATAACAACTATATATGGAAAATGTTCCCCACCCTCTTTTTTTATTTTTTCATTGTAGTTTTCAATGTTTTTAGTTCTTGATTCTGCCATAAGTTCATAACGGCGTTCCATCTCGTTAACCATATTGTTAAGTGCTGCTATGGCTTGTTTTGGTTTTGTTATAACTGGTGTCAAACAGATGCGGAATGTCATTGTAAACGGAAAACTCAAGCATTTTCGGGTCTATCATAAGTAAACGCAGCTGATCTGGAGAATTTTTGTACAAAAGTGAAAGTATCATAGCATTTATACCAACACTTTTACCACTCCCTGTTGTCCCTGCTATAAGAAGGTGAGGGAGTTTTTTAAGGTCTGTGATAAAAGGTCTTCCAACTATATCTTTTCCTAATGCAATCGTAAGTGGCGAAGAGGAATCAATAAACAGCTTATCATCTAAAACCTCTCGGAGATATATAGTCTCTACACTCTCATTTGGTATCTCAATACCAACAACATCTTTACCAGGAATAGGTGCTTGAATACGAATGGTTTCTGCGGATAGTGCCATGGCTAAGTCATCTTGAAGATTTAAAATTTTACTTACCTTTACATTTGCTGCAGGTTTAAACTCAAAAGTAGAAACAACAGGACCAGCATACGTGCGAACTACATCACCATCTATTTTAAAATGTGCTAATTTTTCTATTAGAAAACGGATTTTATCATCTAGTTCACTCTCATCAATACTTTTTGTAGATTTTTTTGGTTTTTGTAAAAAATTAACAGATGGTAGTTTGAAATTTTTAGGTTTATCAACCTTTCCTTTTTCTATAGAAGCTAAAAGTTTTGTATTCTCTTCTAGTTCTTCAACAACTATCGTATTTTTATGTTCTTTAACTTCTTTGGCTAAATCTAAAATAGTAGAAGGTTTTTTCTCTTGTATTTCAAGCTCTTTTGGTGTTTGAATATCTTGAGCATCACCACTCTTTTTTCTTAAGTATGATGGTGTTTGCACATCTAAATCATTTTCATGTTCATCATAAACAGTTGTATTTTCGATAATTTCAGGAGTAGTTTCTTCTTCAATAATAACTTCTTCTTTTTCTTTTTCTTGATAAACCACTTTTGAGTTTTTTCTTCCAAGAAATTTATATAAAATATTTACAATTTCTGATGTGTTCTTTTCTAATATAATAACTATACCTATTAAAGTGATAATAAACCAAAATACCCATAAACCAAAAACACCAATATAAGGACTCAAAAAATCAGAAAAATCTGCCCCAAACTTTCCTCTCAATTCATTTTGAACAAGCAGTGCCTGTCCTAATAAAAATGAAAACAAGATTAGAAAAGATGCTGTAGCTAATTCTGCTGAGCGAAAGTTCAGTAGTGGTTTTTGATACAAAAAATACAGAGGAACAATCAATACAAAAAGATAAATATAAGAAATATATCCAAAATAAAGATGATTATATGAAGAAAATGTTGCTCCATAACTACCCATTAAAGCACTACTACCAAAAATAGTTGCAAAACCGAGGTAAACTAACACACCAAAAACTATAATAAAAAGAGTATCTTTCAAGCTAATAAATCCATAAATTTAATTTATAGGAAGTATAGCTAAAAATGTTCCATAACTAATTTATTTGGCATTTTGCAATTAAAATTTTATAAATTAGAGGTAATTTAGTAAACTCAGTTGAGAAACCTTTCCAACAGTTGAGAGCATTGCTTGATAGTTTAATGTTAACTGTGAAAGTCTTAAAGAGGATTCTGCCAAATCAGTATCTATAACAGATGAACGCAGACTCATTGTACTTATTTCTAATATTCCAACTCGTTCTAAGGAGTTACTTAGTGCATTAGATTGTGCACCTATAACTGACTGTGTTCTAAAGGTATGATCTTGCAGGTCATCCATCATTACTAGAGCATTCTGGATTCCTACATTTCGTTTATCAACGGCGTTTGAATCTGGATTATTACTATAGCTTTGAACTGCTTGTATTATTTCATTAATTGTCTTAAAAAAGTCTGTTTTTGGATCTCTTATAGTTAAAGAATTATTTGCATTAAATGTCATCACAGATGCATCAGCACCAACACTAAAGTCATCGCTATTAGCATCATAAAGTGCCATTGTTGCTTGTGTTACTGGAGAGTTTATATCTTTAAATGATATTTTACCATCTTGTGTTAAAAAAGTATTTCCCAAAAACTGAGAATCTGCAATTGCTTGATCGTATTCTATCTCCGTGCCAGGAGACCCTGCTGGTAATGTATCTGTAACAATCATATTCATAACATCCATTAACTGCTGATAGCTAACTTTATCTGCATCAGTATTTACTCGAGGTGAGTCCATATTGTAAAGGTTATATGTTGTGTCTTGAACACCATCAAAGTTTGTATCAAGAGAGAAGGTAGATCCTGCAGTGTCAAGATTTATAACTGCATTATAATTATTTCCATTAATATCAACACCTACAAATTTTAAACGTGTTCCATCGAGTGTACCTGCTGTGCCTTGTGATAGGTCAGCCACCTCTGAGAGTTTAGTACTACTCTTAGCAAAAGCATTATCTATTTGAACAATCTGTGGCACACTAGATGTAAGAGTTGAGCCAGATTTTGAAAACTCTGCTCTGTCATAAACTAGCCCCTCAGTAACTGCTGCAGCATCTCCAAGCACTCCACCACCAGCACTAGATGTTAATCCAGATTTAGTAAATTCTACTAAAAAAAGTCCTGGAGCTGTTAATGCAGTCGTAAAATCTGTTTCTCCCCCATCAAGCAAATCAATATCTGTTACATCAGCAGCCGTACCACCAGAAAGGTCTGTAGCACCAACTAAAGAGAAATCAAGTTTACTAGAACCTTTTAATTTATCTTCAATAACTATTTGTCCTGTACTAGTCAAACTAACATTTACTACTTCCACAGTCCCTGTATTACCATATGCTGTAGCAATTTTTGCTAATAAATCATCAATAGTGTCCGCATCTTTCATAGTGATTTTTTCTTTAAAGGCTGTACCATCACTTTGTGTACCTCTGAGATAAAAAAAATGTTTATTTGTTGCGTCTACTATATTGTCTGTATCACCCATAAGGTTACGTATGGTGCTGCTACCAGTCAAGGGATCAGAATCTTGTGGAGTAGCTTGCAGAGTTGGATTATTTTGTAATAAATTACCATTGACAACATTACTCGTTATAGTTCTTTGAACCTCTGTTTCTTCACCTAAAAAAAGTTCTGCTCCTGTCATATTGTATTTTTGTTGATTATTTGAGCCTAAAAATGCATTTAAAGCAATATCATTTCCCTGATAAGTACCATCATCAGCAATAGGCTTAACATCAACAGCTGAACCAGAAAAAAGAAACTGACCATTTATAGAAGTATTTGCTAAAGACTTTAGGTTTTCTTCAATACCTTTTAATTCAGCGACAATCGCCTCTCTTGATGTATTATCATTGGTGTCATTGGCAGCTTGAACTAATAATGTCCGCATTCTATTCATGCTGTCGGTAAACTCGTTCATAATCACATCTGTTTGATTTGAGATTTTATACCCACTCTCTGTACTTTTTTTCTACTTGTCCTATCGTAGAGAGTTCATTATCAAGACGCATAGTTTCAGTAAAAGTTCTTACATCATCACTTGCATACTGTATTTTCAAGCCAGATGCTATTTGCTTATTGACATCAAAGAGCTGTTTATTAAGTCTTGAGTTACTTGTTGAAAAAATGTTATCATAATACATACTCTGTGTAACTCGCATGATGTACCCCTTAAAATTATTTGTTAAAACCTAGCAATTAAAGTTCCATACCTGCATATCGACATAATGTTATTTACTTTTAAGTAATATCTGACTATTATTTCGACTCCAAGAGTTATCTGCCGAAGTGATGGAATGGTATACATAGCGGATTCAAAATCCGCCGCCTCACGGCTTGTGGGTTCAAATCCCATCTTCGGTACCACCTTAAACTCAATTATCTACGATATAATACACATTATGAAACTACTATTTATTTTATTTTTTACTCTTTTTATAAACTTATATGCAAATACCCAACTCAAAAGTAACTATGTAGTAGAAAAAAGCTATGTTTTAGTATCTGATATTTTACCTAATTCAAATTCAGAATATAAACTTTTTGATATAAATAGAAATAGACATTCACTAAGAGTAAAAACAAAAAATTTACTACACAAACTTAATCTACTTGGCTATAAAAACATATCTTCTAAACATAACTACACACAGTTCACACAAAAAAGTCCTATTAATACTGAAAAACTAGAACTATACCTTCGAGAAATTTATGAAAAAAATTATAAAGACATCACTATACTTAATATATCTATCTCTCCTCGTTCCTATCTAAGTAAAATGCCTCCAGAGTATGAGATAAGTCTGCATCCAAAAGCTCACTTATCAAACAAAGGTATCATTGAAATTAAAACAGATGATAATAAAAAAATATTTTTTAACTATCATATAAAAGCAAAGCTAAGTGTCATAATAGCAAGAGAAACTATGCAAAAGGATGATGAACTCTCTTTTTTAAATGCTAAAAAAGAGAGTATAATGCTAAAAAAGTTTAGGTCACAACCACTTCAAGAGATTAAAAAGTCTAAATTTCAAGTAAAATATAGAGTAAAAAAAGGCTCTATTATAACTACTCGAGATGTTACAGGTCTTTTTTTAGTAAGAAGAGGTGCAACTGTAAATGTAGTGGTTAAAGACTCAAATATTTTCATATCATTTACAGCTAAAGCAAAACAAAATGGAAGAGTTGGTGAGAGTATTAAAGTTGTAAACTCTCAAGGTAAAATACTAAAAGTAGTTGTAACTGCTAAAAATAGTGCGGAGATAAAATAGGTGAAAATTGTTGTAGCTACAAGCGGAGCAAGTGGAGTAAACTTGGGTTTAAAACTATTAAAACTACTCCCAGAAGAAGTGCAAAAACACTTTATAATGTCTAGTAATTCCAAAACTGTTCTAAGTAAAGAACTAGGTGAGGTAACAGTTCATGAAAACAGTGACATCGGTGCGAGTATAGCTTCAGGTTCATTTGGTGTGGATGCTATGATTATTGCACCTTGTTCTATGAATACTTTAGCAAAAATTGCTTGTGGTATCTCTGATAACCTTGTAACAAGATGTGCTGCTGTTATGATAAAGGAGCAAAAAAAACTCATTCTTGCTCCACGTGAAATGCCATTTTCAGCTATAGCTTTAGAAAATATGCAAAAACTGGCGAGCTTAGGGATAATTATCGCTCCACCAGTTATGGCATACTACTCAGAACAACAGACACTCGATGAGATGGAAAATTTTGTCATAGGCAAATGGTTTGACCTTTTAGGCATCCAAAATAATTTATATAAAAGATGGGAATAGATATGAACTCTAAAAAAATAGCACTTTATCCGGGTACCTTTGACCCTATAACAAATGGTCATCTTGACATAATTAAAAGAGCCTCAAAGCTCTTTGATGAACTTGTAGTTTCTGTTGCTGCATCCGTAGATAAAAAACCGATGTTTTCACTCGCAGAACGAATAGAAATGACACTAGCAGCTGTAGAAGGTTTAGAGAATGTACGAGTAGTTGGTTTTGATAACCTTACTATTGATTTGGCACATGAGTATAATGCAGGAGTTATTATTCGAGGTCTTCGTGCTGTGAGTGATTTTGAGTATGAACTCCAACTAGGTTACTTAAACAACTCACTTGATACAACTATAGAGACTGTATATCTTATGCCAACACTTCAAAATGCTTTTATAAGCTCTTCAATTGTCCGTAACTTACTTAAATTTAATGGAAAAACAGAGCATATACTCCCTACACCTGTCCAAAAAATCATAAGAAATATGAACTCATGTACATTGCACTAGAGGGTATAGATACTGCTGGAAAAAGCACACAAATCCAAGCACTAAAAAAATCTTTTCCTGATGCTATAGTGACAAAAGAACCAGGAGCAACAGAGATAGGTAAAGAGATAAGAGAGATGCTTTTATCCTCAAGAGTAGCAAGTAAAAGAGCTGAATTTTTACTCTTTCTAGCTGATAGAGCTGAACATATGCATCAAGTGATTGAGCCCAATATCAACAATAAAATGATTATAAGTGATAGAAGTGCTGTAAGCGGAATTGCCTATGCTCTCTCTGAGGGAAAACTTAAAAAAGAGGAGCTAGTTTCTCTAAATAATTTTGCAACTACTAGTATCTATCCAGAAAAAGTTTTTCTACTGCGTTTAACAAAAGAAGAGCTAGATTACAGACTTTCTCAAAAAGAATTAGATGGAATAGAACTTCGTGGTAGTAAGTACCTTTTAGAGATTCAAGATGCTATTATCGAAGCTGCAACTCTCCTAAACATCGAACTTGTAGAGATAGATGCATCGCTTTCACGAGAAAAAATCACACAAAAAATATTAAACAATATCAACAATTAAGAGCCCCTTATCAACTTAATCAACAGCGACTACATTAACAAAAAAGATAAAGAGTTAGTAGAACTTTTTATCAACTCTAATAATAATAAAAAGTATATACTAGGTATAAATAAACTTACAAAAAGTGTCAAAAAGTTTATTGAAGTGGATGGAATTATTGATGATTTCACGAGGGTTCAGTCTTCACGTCAAAAAGAGATCTTAAAGATAGAAGATGTTCCACTTGATGCTATTATTTTATGGACAGCCACGGGGAGTCCACTGCAAGTAAAATGCAGACTAGATGAGATGGGTTTTAAAAACATCTCTTACCAAGCACTTTGTAAGTATAGCTCTCTTAAGTTAGTTTTACCTCCTTTTACAAGCGACTTTGAAAATGACTTTCATAACAACTATGAAGAGTATGAAAAAACTTATGAACTACTAGCAGATAAAAAATCCAAAGAGGTTTTCACAAAAGTTATTAACTTTAAAATCTCAGGTGACTATAGTTTTATGGAAGGTTTTACAAATGACCATCAAGGACAGTATTTTGATGCAGACATTGTGCCAACTATAAAGAATATTCATTTTCTTGATGGTGGTGGATATGTGGGTGATACAGCAGAAGAGATTATCAAAAACTATCCTGATTTCTCAAAAATATGGCTTATAGAGCCGATACCTGAAAATATCCGCATAGCTAAACGCGAGCTTGGACACATTAAGAAGATAGAGTTCTTAACTTGTGGTGTCGGAAGAAAAAAAGAGACACTACATTTTAATGAAGAAAAATCTTTTTCTACTATCTATGGAAATGGAACGCAGAGTGTAGAGATAGATACTATTGACAATATTGTCAAAAAGGAAAAGGTTGATTTTATAAAGCTTGATATAGAGGGTGCAGAACAAGATGCAATAGATGGGGCTAAAGAGACTATTTTAAGAGAGCACCCTATTCTTGCTATATGTATCTATCATAAGGCTGAGGACTGGTACAGTGTTCCTAAAAAAGCTCTTAGTATCCGTAATGATTATAAAATTTACCTCCGTCACTATATGGAAGGTATTTTTGAGACTGTTATGTACTTTATTCCTACCTCAAAAGAATTTTAACTTATCTACTAAGCCATCAAGTGCTTTTGAGCCGAGTTGTTTTTGAAGTTCATCTTGTGAGATTTTATCTTTTAGAACATTTTCAAGATTATTACTCTCTTTAGTATTAGTGTCAAGAAGTTTTTTAATATCGTTAAATTCTCCTAAGTCTAAATCCCCTATCTGTTTTTTAAACTCTTTATTTATCTCAGACTGTAACTTTTTTGGTATTTTTTTGCAATGCATTAGCATACTTTATCCATCTTCCTTTTAATCTTTTTTTTTGCTCTATACTCTCTTCTTCCTTCACTCGAAATATAAGGTTTAATATACTCATAATATTTTGTTCCCATGCGAAGATACTTCTCTAAAGATGCTGAAAAATAAGTTCCAACTATATTCATAGCACCATTTTGATCAAGTGAATACTTACTTGCAAGATGCTTATAGTCCTGCATAGGTAGGGTTTGAATCTCTTTTAGATGTCTCTGTATAGTTTTTTTATCTTTTTCATACTCACTACTTATACTCAAAAGTTCACTTTTTACAGATTCTAACTCTTTTTTTAAACTCTCAGCTTCTGTAAGTATACTCACTATCTGTTGTGGCGTTTTATATTGCCAGCTTTCTTTCGAAGAGTTTTTATTTTTTTTTCTCTATAGATGCTATTTTTTCTTCTCTTTATCGCCTTTAGCAAAATCCTTCCATTTTTCAGTTATTGCTTTTATATTTTTTTGAATCTCTTTTGCTGCTCCAACTGATTTGAAGCCCCTCTTTAGCAATTAAAAATCTTCAACCCTTAGGCAGTTCTGGTGCTTTTTAAATGAGAGGCTCACTATACTATCACTCTTTTGTGAAGTAGTAGCCTCTTTAGGGGCCTTCTTTTTGCGATAGTAGTATTAAGTGTAATATTTCCAAATGAGATAATCTCAAAATCTATTTTCTTCTGTAACAAGTAGTTATTGTTAAGTTTCAAGCTTACATTATCAATATTGCCAGCATCATCTGTTTTTGAACTACCATTGCTTACACAAAGAGAGATATTTCATATCTAGTTTTTGCTTCAAAAAATTCACTTTTTACACTCTCTATCTGTACAGTTCTTTGAGATACTTTTGAGAGAGAGTACTCAAGTGCTATTTTGATAAGTGGGTCAATAAGTAAAAGCATTACAGCCGCTAGTAAACCTACAATAGCTATAAAGACTCCTGCTGCCCACCATCCGCATAAATCCAGGTTTCTTACTTAAATTTTTCTCACTATAAGGGTTTAACCATGAAAAATATTTTGAGTCTTTAAACTTTTGCTTCTAAAACATCACGATATTTATCTATAAGTCTGTTAAGAATAGGAAAAGAAAGTGCAAGGGCCAAAGGAGTTGAGATAAAAGTAAAGCTTCCCATAAGTATAGTGTAGTTATATGATGTCCAAAGTGTTGGAGCATAGTTATGCTTATAGATGTAAATATCTCTTTTAGTGCAGGGGCATTAAGGACTTCATAACCAACACTAGCAAGAGAGGATCGAAACAAATATCCAAGTCCTGCAAAAGAGGCACTCATGAGAAAAAAAAGATGAGCTATAGGAATGTTAATAGCAAATACAATAAAAGTAAAGAAGAATTTAGAGGGAGTAAAAAGTGGTAAGAACCCACTTGTAATTCCTAAAAACTATAGCAAGGCTTATCTGCCATGATCAGCTTGAGCTGAATTTAATGTTTTTAAAGGGATTTAAATATATCCATTATTATTCCTATATAAATGTAGGGTGTATTATATCATTTCTTTTAGGATTTACGAGACTCTTCTAAAGCTTTTTGCTCCTCATGCTTATCTTTCTTACTTTTACCTTTCCTTTGACTGGAGCAGGACCTTTAACTTTACTAGGAGCTTCGCCATCAAGTTCAAACCCTTTTATACTCTGCGAATAAGTTTTATCTCACTGCGTTTTTCTATAAGTTCAAAGTGTGCCTGTGTTTCGTGGTCTATGAAAGATATAGCACTTCCTGATTTTCCAGCACGAGCAGTTCGCCCTATTCTATGAATGTAATCAGATGGGGAACGCGGTAGGTCGTAGTTTATAACAGAGTCGATGTTATCTATATCCAGCCCACGAGCTGCTATGTCTGTTGCAAAAAGTACATTTACCTTTGCTTCTTTAAATGCAGCTAGAGTTTCATTTCTTACATCTTGTTCTAAGTCTGCATTAAAAGATGCTGCTTTTATCCCATGTTTTCTAAACTTCTCTGCTATGTTATCCGTTGCACGTTTGTTAGCCATAAACACTAAAACCAAACGCCACTTGTTCTCTTTGAGAAGATGTCTTAGTAAGGGACCACGATTTTCACGGCTCACTTCTATAACTCTTTGCGAAATTTTTTCTACTATAGATTTTTCTTCTTCTAGTCTTACTTCCACTGCGTTTTGGGTGATTTTTGAAGCTATCATCTGCATTTTTGGAGGGTATGTTGCTGAGAACATAAGGTTTTGTCTCTCTTTAGGAATAGCTTCAAGAACACTATCTAACTCTTCTAAAAAACCTAAATCAAGCATCTTATCTGCTTCATCAAGTACTAAAAACTCTATAAAAGAGAGGTTCATCTGTTTTTTACTCACTACATCTAAAAAACGTCCACTTGTAGCAACTAAAATGTCACACCCTTGCTGAATACTGTAAGAGCTGTTCCCCAATTTTCTCACCACCAATAAGCGATGTCACTTGTGGTTTTTGAGAAAGTTCTCTACTAAACTCTTGGAATCCTTGAGCTATTTGAAGAGTAAGTTCTCGTGTTGGTGTTAGAACTAAGATTTTTATCTTTCCCTTTTTCGCACTATCACGACTTTTACTCCAAAGTTCTAAGAGTGGTAAGATAAAACTCGCACTCTTTCCACTTCCTGTTTGGCTTAGAACTACTAAGTCTTTATGCTCTAAGACTAAGGGAATCACTTCTGTTTGTATAGCAGTTGGAGTTGTGTATCCCTTTAAAGATATTGCACTTAAAATCTTACTTGAGAGTTGAAATTGACTAAAAGACATAGAGCTTATTCCTTAATTTTTATAAACTGATTTTACTCTTTTTTTACTTTAAAGACGCTATCCTTTCAATACTATTTTTAAAGGATACAGATGATTAAGTCACTCAGAGGGATGAACGATATTTTAAGTGAGGATTATGAGCGTTTTACCTACTTCTCATAAACTTAGCAACCGAGGTTGCACAAAATTATGGTTTTCATTTTATTGAGACACCCCTTTTAGAAGAGACTGCTCTGTTTAAACGCAGTGTTGGTGAGAGTAGTGACATCGTTGGTAAAGAGATGTATCAGTTTATTGACAAGGGTGAAAATGATGTTTGTCTGCGTCCTGAGGGAACAGCAGGTGTTGTTCGTGCTTTTGTACAAAAAAAGTTAGATAAGGCTGGTGGTATTCATAGATTTTTCTACCATGGAAGTATGTTTCGTTATGAACGCCCACAAAAAGGTCGTCTCAGACAGTTTCATCAGTTTGGTGTTGAGAGCTTTGGTGTTGATAGCGTTTATGAAGATGCTACTATGATTATGATGGTTGCAGACATCCTTAAAAAATGTGGTATCGGTTATAGATTACAACTCAACTCTTTAGGCGACTGAAACTGGTAAGTGCCTCAGTATCGTTGACTCCCTCTAGTCTCTTTTATAGAGTCTGTTGAGAGTGAAATCTGTGAAGATTGCCTTGCAGCCGTAAAAGATACTAATCCTATTCGTGTACTTGACTGTAAAAATGAAAAATGTCAGACTGTTTATGTAA
>JAUZRZ010000078.1 GCA_030949945.1 Sulfurimonas sp.
AGATGACTTAGAGATGGAATTTTCTGAGTATGATCAGTTCTTTGTATATGGTTTATGTCACTTTACATTTTCTTACAATGTATTTAACAAAGGTCGCCCTGATGCTGGAGTATTTGCTCCATGTGCTATGTATTTTTACATAAAAGAGGGAAGCAACACTATGGTTGTTGGTATGCCGCGTCTATCTGTTTGGACATCTGTAATGGAGCTAAAAGACCCTGCTAAAATAGAATGGACTAAAGTGATTGATACAGAAATTATCGATATCATGAAAAGCTTAGGAGCAAAAGAGATATGAAAAAATTAATCTTAGTAGTTTTATCTCTAATGATGGTAACAGTTGTATCTGTTAGTTGCTTGTTCTAACAACAGCAACACCTAGTAAGATGACAGGCTTAGAAGGTACAAAAGTAAATACTTACCTTATTGGTGAGCATATGAGTGTTGCTGATGCAGAGGCTAAACTTAAATCTGCTGGTTATGATATAGTAGCTAACTATAAGTCTGTGAAAAAAGGAACTACTATAGTTTTTACAAACGCAGCACTTAAAGCTCGAAGCTGCAAAGCCTATGCGTTCTAACATTGCTGTTCTTCGTCTTTTTGTAGATGATCAAGAGAAGATGATAAGCATAACAAACCCTGTGTACTTCGGAAAAGCATTTATGCAAGAAGAGTATAACCATGCAGTTTTTAATGGTGAGTTAGAAAAGATTAACAAAGCATTTCCTGGTTTAAAAGCATCTAAAGATGTGTGGGATTTTGATGGTTTAGCTAATTATCATTTTATGATTAGTATGCCATACTATAAAGATGTAGATGTTGTAGGTAAAGGTACAAATGAAGAACTTTTGGCTAAAGCAAGGTCTTATAAAAAGGGTAAAGGTCTTATTTTTGAACTTAAACTTTCAGAAAATAGTACTCTTTTAGGATATGCTCTTAGTAAAAGAACAAGTAAGTTTGTAAAGAAAATTGGTCGTGCAAATGCAGCTATACTCCCTTACTGTTTAACAATTGAAAATGGCAAAGCTACTGCACTTAGTGCAAAGTATTATATTGCAGTCTCTTACCCACTCCTTGATATGAATGGATTTATGGGAATTATGACTATACCTGGTGCAGTTATTAAAGACTACGAGAAAGTTTTTAAATAATGAGAAAAATAGTTATTGCTCTCTTTACACTACTCGCATTTGCAGGTAGTGTAAATGCTCAAGAGATAAGCACTTACCTTGTTGGTGACTATATCAATGTTACAAGTGCAAAAGAGAAGCTAAGCAGTGCTGGTTTTGAAGTAGTAGCTGAGTATAAGAGTGTTAAAGATGGTATAACACTCATTTTTACAAATGAAGCACTGAAAAAAGAAGCAAGTAAGCCTAAGCGTGGTCATATTGCAGTTTTAAGGCTTTTTGTTGATAACAAAGAGAAGATGATTAGTTTTACTAATCCTATTTACTTTGGAAAAGCTTTTATGCAAGATGAGTATAATGCTAAAGTTTTTAGAGCGGTGCTAAAGCTTCCATAGAGAGTGAATTCTACAGGGCTTAAGGGTCTCTGTTGATAAGCTTGATGAGGATGACCATTAGCGGGTTACCATTTTATGATGGGTATGCCTTACTATGAAGATGTAGATGAGCTTGGAGAAGGTTCATACTTCTGCACTTACTCAAAAGTACAAAACTTATAAAAAGGTAAGATAGCTTCTATTTACTTTAAAGTTAAATGATGATAGTTATCTATTAGGGTATGATTTATCTAAACGCACAAAGAAATTTGTAAAAAAGATTGGTCGTGCAAATGCAGCTGTTTTACCTTATACTATAAGTATAGAAAATGGTTTAGCTTCCTCACTTGAAGCGAAATACTATCTTGCAGTGAGTTATCCACTACTCAGTATGGGAGAGTTTACTACTATTGCAACTGTTCCAGGAGCGATAAAAAAGGACTTGAGTAAGCCTTTTAAATAAAAAAGAATGATTTAGGATAAAAACCTAAATCATCTTTGCTTCGCGTTTGCCTTCTTTAATCTCACCTATAAGATA
Organism: Sulfurimonas sp.; assembly: GCA_030949945.1. GTDB lineage: Bacteria > Campylobacterota > Campylobacteria > Campylobacterales > Sulfurimonadaceae > Sulfurimonas. The sequence continues at coordinate 2,041 of JAUZRZ010000078.1, forward strand.
AGACCCTTTTGCTTTACTTAGTACAGTATCTACATTTTTATCTTCAACTACAAGTATCATTCCAACACCCATATTAAAAGCTCTAAACATTTCTGAACGCTCTACATGTTCACTCATGAGTTCAAAAATAGGTAGAACACGAATATCTGCTTCTATTACTTCAGCCATAAGGTTTTGAGGCAGTACACGCGGAAGGTTCTCAACGATACCACCACCTGTTATATGTGCCATTGCAACTATTTCATTTTTAAGTGCTTTAAATGTTTTTACATAAATATTTGTTGGTTCAAGTAAAACTTCTATAAGAGGTTTACCATTAAAATCATCATCAAACTTTTTATTCATAGTCTCAAAAAGTACCTTACGAGCTAATGAAAAACCGTTAGAGTGTAGTCCTGAACTTGGAAGTGCTATAAGTTTATGTCCTGCACGAACTAAACTTACTCTATCCATCTCAGATTTTTCTGCTACACCTACTGCAAAACCAGCAAGGTCATAATCATCTTCAGAGTACATACCAGGCATCTCAGCAGTCTCTCCACCTATAAGGGCACATTCACTGCGTTTACATCCCTCAGCTATACCTGCGACTACATTGGTAGCATTAACAACATCAAGTTTGCCTGTTGCATAGTAGTCTAAAAAGAAAGAGGGTGTTCCAAAGTTACATAAAAGGTCATTTACACACATGGCAACAAGATCAATTCCAACTGTGTTGTGAATTCCGCTATCAATAGCAAGTTTAAGTTTTGTACCAACACCATCAGTTGCAGCAAGCATTACAGGCTCTTTAAAACCAGTTGGAAGTTCAAATGCACCTGCAAATGAACCAATCCCGCCTAAAACACCAGGAATTCTAGTTGATTTAACTAATGGCTTTATATTTTGTACAAAACTATTACCAGCATCTATATCTACACCGGCATCTTTATAACTAATTTGACTCATTCTTTGTCTCTTCCTCGTCTTTTTTTGTTCAGGTAAATCACATTTTTGAGTTATCATGCAAAGAGGACAAAATTTTGTAAATCCTGCAATAAGTGGAATAACACCTAAATAAAACCAAGCATTACCTGTTATGATACCTGTAGCTATTAGTGCAACACCAAGTGCTATGCGAAATTTACTACAAAACGATCTGATTTTGTTATAATCCATTGAAATACCTTTATGTTTTTATAAATATTTCGTAATTATATCTATATTAAGTAAAATTAATCCAAAACTGGATAAAATCGCAGTTAATAAATAAGGAATAATTAATATGAAAGAATTTATATATAACGAAATGATGGTTCATGTAGCTGTTTGTAGTAATAAAACTCCAGAGAATGTTTTAATCATTAGTGATAATGCAGATGGTTTTGTAGCGGAGATGGAAAAACATGATGGAATTTCTTATGAAGTAATCGCAGCAAATGCAAATGCACTTCGTGATGCTGCTGATGCAAAGTATGATGTAGTTATCAGTGAGCTTGATTCTGATGCAGCTGTTTTAGCACACTTTAACCGTGTTTTAAAAGAGGATGGACTTTTAGTTACTAAACACCCATCTTTAGATAATGTAGAAGATAACAAAGTAATGATGCAAATTTTAGGTAAATATACTAAGATTATCATGCCTTTTAATCTTGGAAATGGCGAGACTGCACTTTTAGCATCTAAAGAGTACCACCCAACTGCAGATATTATCTTACACCGTACAGATATGCTTGATGGTTTAGAGTACTATAACTGTGATGTTCATCCAGCTGCATTTGCTATGGGAAATAACATTCGTAAAGCTTACTTAGGTGTAATTAAAAACTAATGGCTTATGAGTATGCTATCGCTTTAACTGGAAGCATTGCCACAGGGAAAAGTACTGTAGCTTCACTCTTAGCACTAAATGGTATGCGTATTATAGATGCGGATACTATCTCTCATGAGATACTTGATGCTTCTGCTCCATGGGTGTTAGAGACTTTTGGTAAAGAGTACTTGAGACTAGGGAAGGTTGATAGACCTAAGCTAGGAACTTTTGTATTTTCAAATGCAGAGGCTAAAAAAACTCTTGAAGAGTTTTTACATCCTAAAATTCAAGAAGAGATACTCAAACGCAGCTCAAAGCAAGATAGACTAAAGTTTCCATACCTCATAGACATTCCCCTCTTTTTTGAAAACTCTAATTATGATATAGAAGATAGTGTTGTTGTTTTTACTCCTGCAGAAGTACAGCTTGAGCGTTTTATGAAACGTAATGGTTACTCAAAAGAAGAGTCACTCAAACGCATCGCTACACAGTTACCAATACAAGAGAAAAAAGAGAGAGCTACATGGGTGATAGATAACTCTGGAAATTTAAAACATCTTCAACAAGAGTGTGAAGACTTTGTTGCAATCATCAAAAAGAAGTACTTAAAATAGGAAAAAACTATGAACTTAGCTAAATACAGTGCTAATGGAAATGACTTTGTTATATTTTGGAGTGATACCAAAGAAGATAGAGGCGAGTTGGCAAAAGTACTCTGTCATAGACAAGATGGTATAGGTGCTGATGGGCTTATAGTTCTTGTTCCTAACGATACATATGATTTTGAGTGGGAGTTTTATAATGCAGATGGAAGCCATGCCGATATGTGCGGAAATGGAAGTCGTGCTTGTGCTCACTATGCTTTAAATCATGGATATGCCAAAGAGAAGATGAGTTTTTTGACAGGTGCTGGTGTTATTCGTGCGGAGGTGAGTCAAAACAGTCCCAAAAGTGCTATGGTTATGAGTGAACTTACTCCTCCTGTCATACTAGATAAAAATATAAACTATAATAACAAAACATGGTGGCTGATAAATAGCGGTGTTCCTCATTTAGTTTGCATACAAGACAATGTAAATAGTTTTGATTTAGTAGAAGCAAAACTATTACGAGATAAATACAATGCAAATGTAAATATCTGTTGTGTTGTTGGTGAAAACTTACAAGTAAGAACATATGAACGCGGTGTTGAAGATGAAACACTTGCTTGTGGCACTGGAATGGCAGCTTGTTTTTATAGAGCACTTCTTGAACAAGAAGTAAGTGAATCAATAGAAGTCTATCCAACAAGTGGAGAGACTCTTTATCTTGGAATGAACGAGAGAACTATTACTTTTAAAGGTAGGGTTGTAAATACTTTTAATACTGAGTGGGAAATTATTATTTAAAATACTATATGAGCAAAGCTCATATAGTTATGCTGAGTGCTAGGATACTAAAGTCCAGCTGCCTCAACGATTTTTGCTTGGTTGTCAGCAATAAGAGGTTCTACTACTTCATCAAGTAGTCCTCCGCTCATAATCTCATTTAAGCGGTAGAGTGTTAGATTTATTCTGTGATCACTCATGCGGTTTTGAGGGTAGTTATATGTACGAATTCGTCCACTTCTATCTCCTGTTCCGACCTGAGCTGCTCTCTCTGCTGCGTTTTCAGACTGCTGTTCTCTCATTTGGAGATCATAGAGTCTTGCTTTTAGTACTTTCATCGCTTTTTCACGGTTTTTATGCTGTGACTTTTGGTCTTGGTTGGTTACAACTAAACCAGATGGAAGGTGAGTAATTCTAACTGCGGAGTCTGTAGTATTGACTGACTGTCCACCACATCCAGAAGAACGCATTACATCTATCTTTAAATCTTTATCTTCAATGACTACTTCAACATCATCAACTTCAGGCATAACTGCAACTGTAATTGCTGAGGTGTGAACACGTCCTTGAGACTCTGTTGCTGGAACACGTTGAACACGGTGTGTTCCACCTTCGTACTTCAACCGACTATAAACCTGTTCACCTTTGATAAGTGCAGTAACCTCTTTATATCCACCCGCATCAGATGGAGATGTAGAGATAAGCTCTATATTCCATCCTTTAAGATCAGCATAACGAGTATATGCATCAAACAGGTCACCAACAAAGATAGCAGCTTCATCACCACCAGCACCAGCTCGAAGTTCTACGATAATATTTCTATCATCATTTGGATCTTTTGGTAATAGTAGGACTTTTATCTCTTCTTCAAGTTCAGGTTTGCGAGGTTCAAGTTCTTTGAGTTCCTCTTTTGCCATCTCACCCATTTCAGGATCACTTAGCATCTCTTTTGTATCTGCTATATCTGATACTAGAGCCTGGTATTCCCTTGCTTTTTCAACAATAGGTAAAAGATTTGATTGTTCTCTTGAGAGGTCTGTCATATGTTTGATGTCAGAAGTGATATCAGGTGAACTCAGCAATTCGCCAAGTTCATTATAACGGTTGATAAACGGTGTGAGTTTATCTGCTAACATTATATATTGCCTTTAGGGGATTGTAGGGACTTCGTGTCCCTGCCATAATGACGAAGCTTTGCTTTGGCATTATGTGAATAAACTATATTGCGTTTACAGATTTATGTAGACGACTTACTTTTCTTGCAGCAGTCTCTTTTTTAAGAACACCTTTGCTTACAAATTTATGAATTTGTTTGTTAGCAACTTTGAATGCAGCTTGTGCTTCTTCTTTGTTGCCAGCTTCAACTGCTGAATTTACATCTTTAACTATGTTTTTAAGACGAGTTCTGTAGAAACGGTTACGTTCAGTACGAACGAGTGTTTGACGAATTCTCTTAATTGATGACTTGTGATTTGCCATTATGAGTCCTTTTTGGAATTTAAGTTCGCAATAGTAGCTTAAAAATAATTAAAATTAAGTTAAAGGGTGGTAAAATACTCAAAATCGTAGTTACCGTTGCTATAAGTAGATAAAAGAAGAGAGCAAATCCTCCCTTTGGTCTGAGTCTCTTCCTTTATCTACTTATAGCAACTACTGCCTTATGATTATAATATTTTTGGAAAAATGGGGAGAAAAGACTTATGAAACTATTCGGAACAGACGGTGTAAGAGGTGAAGCAGGTACATTTTTAAGTGCTGAGGTTGCTATGAAAGTAGCTATGGCTGCTGGGATATATCTCAAGTCTAGGGCTGTGACAAATAAAATTCTTGTGGGTAAAGATACTCGCCGTAGTGGATATATGATAGAAAATGCAATCGTATGTGGGCTTACTGCTATTGGTTATGATGTAATAGAAGTTGGTCCTATGCCTACACCAGCTATTGCTTTCATAACTGAAAATATGCGTTGTGATGCTGGAATTATGATTTCGGCTTCACATAACTCTTTTGAAGATAATGGTATAAAGTTTTTTGACGGACATGGAGATAAGTTCTCTTTAGAAGATGAAGAACAGATAGAAGCGATTTATTTTGATGATGAAAAATTACAAGAGGCTCAGGTTACGGGTACAAAGATAGGAAAAGCTAAACGCATAGATGATGTAATAGGTCGCTATATAGTACAACTCAAAAACTCTTTTCCTACGTATCTAACGCTGCAGGGTATGCGCATCGTTTTAGATACTGCTAATGGTGCTGCTTATAAGGTTGGTCCAACTGTTTTAGAAGAGTTAGGTGCAGAGGTAGTTATTCTTAATAATAAACCAGATGGTTATAACATTAACGAAGGGTGTGGAGCCTTGCATCCTAAAGGTGTAAGTGATGCCGTTATAGAGTATAGAGCTGATTTAGGTATTGCCCTTGATGGTGATGCAGATAGACTAGTTGTAATAGATGAGAAAGGTGAGGTTGTTGATGGGGATCAACTTATCGGTGCTTTAGGGGTACATCTCAATGAGAGAGGGGGTCTTAAAGGCTCAGGTGTTGTAGCAACTGTTATGAGTAACCAAGGTTTAGGTGACTATATGGATGCTAATGGTTTAAAACTATGGCGTTCTAGTGTTGGGGATAAAAATGTTTTAGAGATAATGAAAAAAGAGGGTATTAACTTTGGTGGAGAGCAGAGTGGACATGTAATTATGCATGATTTTGCTAAAACTGGAGATGGACTTGTGAGTGCTCTGCAAGTACTAGCTCTTTTGTTAGAGAAAAAAGAGAAGGCTTCAAAAGTACTGCGTCCGTTTAAACTTTATCCGCAAAAGCTTGTCAACTTATATGTAAAAAAGAAAATACCATTAAATACTATTGAGGGACTGGATAAAAAATTAAAAGAACTCGACTCAGAGAATATACGTCATCTCGTGCGCTACTCAGGTACTGAAAATAAACTTCGTATTTTATTAGAGGCAAAAGATGCCAAACTAATGAATAAAAGAATGGATGAAATGAGTCAGTTTTTCACAAAAGCATTAAATGTCTAATCATATGCTACGTTTAACTGCTGTTTTATTCTTTACTCTCGCAGGTGTCTTTATTATAGACCAAAATATAAAGATGCTATTTGTAGATGGCTGGCGTTATTATACAGAGTCTTTTGACTTGATTTTAGTCTATAACAAAGGTGTTGCCTTTTCTATGTTTAGCTTTTTATCTGAGTATTTAAAGTACATACAGTTAGTACTAGTGAGTGGTGTACTTGGATATGTTCTTTATCTTAAAAAGCTCTGTTATGCCATACCCGCTGGTTTTCTTTTAGGTGGTGCATTTTCAAATATTTATGATAGATTTATTCATGAGGGTGTTGTAGATATGGTTTATTGGCATGCTTGGCCCTACCCAATGCTGGGACAAAATGGTTTTGCGGTCTTTAATTTTGCAGATGTGATGATAGATGTTGGAGTAGTTTGGATAGTTGTTTTAAATTTTAAACCGCATCTTTGTAAAAGCTAATTAAAAGCAGTTTTTAGCTAATATACAGCAAAATTATAGTTATTTAATTAACTGAGAAACAAAAAATAAAGGAAATTGATGGAAATCAAATCAACAAAAATCGATAGTGCAAATGCAGAAATAACTGCAACAATCTCAATGGATGAGGTAAATGCTAAGCTTGAAAGTATCGCGAAACAACTGAGCAAAACTGCTACAGTACAAGGTTTCCGTAAGGGTAAAGTTCCTGTTGCAATAGTTAAAAAACAGTATGGACAAAAACTAGTAGAAGATGCTGAAGCTGAAGCACTTCGTGAAGTTCTTGCAAAAGGTTTAGATGAGTTAAACATTTCAAATGACTCTCTAATGGGCGAGCCAAATATTACTAAGTTTGAGAAGAGTGATGATAAAATTGAGGTGGCTGTAAAAGTTGCATCACGACCAAGTATAGAGTTAGGAGATGTAAGTAAGTCTGTTCCTGATTTTGAAAAACCTGTTATCTCTGATAAAGATATAACTGCTAGAATCAAACAACTTGCAGAACAAAATGCACCTTTAGTTGATATTAAACGTAATCGTAAGATGAAAGAGGGCGATACTGCTGTTATCGACTTTGAGGGTTCAATTGATGGTGTTTTATTTGATGGTGGTGCAGGAAAAGATCATGCACTCACTCTTGGGTCAAATCAATTTATCCCAGGTTTTGAAGAGCAACTTATCGGTGTCAAACGTGATGAAGAAGTAGTTGTTAAAGTTACTTTTCCTGAGAACTACGGTGGAGACTTAGCTGGTAAAGATGCTGAGTTTAAAGTAACAGTTAAACAGATTCAAGTTAAAGAAGATGTTGAGATTAATGATGAGCTTGCTAAAAAAATGATGCCAGGTGAAGAGAATGCTTCTTTAGAAGAGCTGACTAAACAGGTGAAAATACAGTTAGAGAATGAGGCTCTTGGTAAACTTTATAATGAAGACTTAAAACCAAAACTTCTTGAGACTTTAGTAGACTCTTTAAATTTTGATTTACCAGAATTTGTTGTTGAACAAGAGATTGATATGGCACTCAATAAAAAAGCTGGTACTATGAGTGAAGAAGAATTACAAGAACTTCGTGATAATGCAGATAAACTTAGTGAACTTCGAGAGACTTTCCGTGATGAAGCTGTAAAAAGTGTAAGAGCTACTTTTATCATCGATGCTATAGCGATAGAAAAAGGTGTTAAGATAGAGGAACAAGAAGTTATGCAAACTATATACTATGAAGCGATGCAGATGGGTCAAGATCCTCAAAAAGCTTATGAGCAGTATAAAGATTCTGGTTACCTTCCAGCAATTCAGATGTCAATGGTAGAAGATAGAGTTCTCTCTGGTCTTCTTAATGAAAAGATAGCATAAGTTATGTCTTATATTCCATATGTAGTTGAAAAAACTGGTAGAGGTGAGCGTTCTTATGACATATATTCACGTCTACTCAAAGATAGAATTGTCATGTTAAGCGGAGAGGTTAACGATCAAGTTGCTTCTAGTATTGTTGCACAGTTTTTATTTCTTGAAGCAGAAGATCCAGAAAAAGATATTTACTTCTATATCAACTCTCCAGGGGGAGTTGTGACTGCTGGAATGGCAATTTTTGATACTATGAATTATATCCGTCCAGATATTGCTACTATCTGTATAGGTCAAGCGGCTTCAATGGGTGCATTTTTATTAACAGCAGGAGAAAAAGGTAAACGTTATGCTCTTCCTCATGCTCGTATTATGATTCACCAACCTTTAGGTGGAGCACAAGGACAAGCATCTGATATCCAAATTCAAGCAGCTGAAATACAGCGTATGAAAGCTGAACTTAATGCTATCATCGCTAAAAGTACAGGACAGACAATAAAGCAAGTTGAAAAAGATACAGATCGTGATAACTTTATGAGTGCAACAGAAGCACAAAAATATGGTATGATTGACGAAGTACTAATTAAGAACGATAAAAAATAAGGATAAATAGATGGCAGGAACTCTTAGAAGTAGAAACCGTAGAAACATAGATGAGACTATGGAAGAAACACCTACTAAGCAAGCACCTGTTATTGAAGCCTTAAGTTCAAATACCGCTACTAGCGATATAGAAATTTATGCAAAAGAAGTTCTTCACTCCCTTATCTCTGACAACTTACCACCTACCCCAAATAACTTTTCACTCTATTTTGATAGACTTTTAGAAGAAAAAAGTGAGAGCTTACGTAAGCAGATACATTCAATGTTAGAACTCGAAGAGAGTAATGATGCGGAAAATAGTATTGAGCTTGAAAAAATACTCAAACAAGGTTTTGGTTCGATTAAGGGTATTTTAGGGGCTACTGCAAATCTTTATAAAAATATGTCCTTGATGACAAAAATTTTAGACCAGCGTAAAAAAGAGCTTGGAGCTCATCCTGAAATTCAAGAGGCGGTAGGAATTATTACGACACTTGAAGGGGATGTAAGTAAGTTAAACTCCATTTTGAAAACACAAAGTTCTCAGATGAAAGAAATTTATGATAATACTGCCAAAATTGTTAAAAAAGTAGAAAATGAAACTATTTTTGATAATCAGTTTGGTGTATATAATAAACGTTATCTTCTTACTAAGCTAGAGCAAGAGATGGGACTCATTAAAGAGTTTAAGCATGCGAGTTCTCTTATAATGATTGAGCTCTCACGAGAGTTGAAAAAGAGTATTAACAACGAAAAAGCAACTCTTTTAATGACTCGAACAATTGCAAGACTACTCTTAAAAACATCTAGAAGAAGTGATATAGTGGCTCACTATGGTAAGGGTGTATTTATAATGCTACTCAAACATACAGATATTAAGAGTGCACAAAAAGCGAGTGAAAGACTTTGTGACTTAGTCTCAAATTCAAATTTCTTTTTAGCTGACCGTGAAATACAACTCAAAATATCTATTGGTGTAACGAATATAGATTCTATCCACTCAGTTGAAGAGATAATAGTGAGTGTTATGGATGGTGTAGAGTTAGCATATGCAAATAAAGATGTAGACTATGCAATCTCACTAAGAAGTTAATAAAACAATGAAGCTAACAATAGTAGAATACCCAGACAAAAGACTACGTATAAAATCTAAAGAAGTTAAATCTTTTGATGAAAAACTGCACTCTTTACTTGATGCGATGAATCCACTTATGATGAGTACTAATGGAATAGGGCTAGCGGCTATTCAGGTCGCTCATCCTATTCGTGCACTTATATTAAATATTCCAGATGATGAGGGAGAACAGTCTCCTGATAATCTACTTGAGATTATAAATCCCGTTATAAGTAAGAAAAGTGGTGAGATAATGTATCAAGAGGGTTGTTTGAGTGTTCCAAAGTTTTATGAAGACATCAAACGCTCAGAATTTTTAACACTTAACTATCAAGATAGAGATGGAAACACTAAAACTCTTGAGGCAGAGGGTCTTTTAAGTATTGCAATTCAGCATGAAATGGATCACCTAGAGGGTGTGCTGTTTATCGATAAACTCTCTTATGCAAGACGTAAAAAGTTTGAAAAAGAGTATAAACGCATGCTTAAAGAGAGAAAAGAGTCTTAAAATATGGCAACTTGTCATACTTTTCCTCTTCTCTCATACATTGAGTTATCCTAAGACATCCAAATAAAGGTTGTCATTATGAAATCACTCAATTGTGCTACTTATGAAGGTGTTGATGCTAAAGTTGTCAATGTAGAATCAACACTCACAAAAGGGCTTCCCTCTTTCTCTATAGTAGGAATGGCTTCTACTGCTATAACAGAGTCAAAAGAGAGAGTCAAATCAGCACTCCTTTCAAATGAGTTCTCTTTTCCACCTAAACGCATAACTTTTTCACTAGCACCGAGTGAACTTAACAAATCAGGTTCACAGTTTGACTTGAGTATGGCAGTGCTTATCTTACTCAACACCGTAGAGTGTGATTTGTCAGAGTGGTTTGTTTTTGGAGAGTTGGGTCTTGATGGTGCTGTCAAAGAGAACATTCAACTCTATCCTCTCATACTCTCTTTGGCAAATCAGGAAGTTATTCATAAGGTGATAGTTCCATTTGAGTCAATAGAAAAACTCTCAAAAATTCCCAATGTGGCATTTTATGGTGTAAAAACTATGAATGAAGCAGTTGAGATTCTTAAAAATCAAGAAAACGCCACTCCAAATGTTGAGCAGAGTGATATAGACTACCCACACTATGAAATTAATGAGAAAAAATACTATTATGTCAAAGAGTATGAAGAGGATTTTTCAGATGTTAAGGGGCAAGAAGTTGCTAAACGAGCAGCACTAATATCTGCTGCTGGGTTTCATAACATTATACTCGAGGGGAGTCCAGGGTGTGGTAAAAGTATGATTGCCAATAGAATTCGCTACATTTTACCGCCAATGGATAATAGTGAAATCCTTGATTTGGCAAAGCTTGATGTTCTTGATGGTAAAGAACCTGAGTTTAAACCTCATAGAAGTTTCAAAAACCCACACCACTCTTCAACCCCTGCTAGTGTCTTTGGTGGTGGTAGTTTTAAGGCAAAAATTGGAGAAGTTGGTCTTGCTAATGGGGGTATTCTATTTTTTGATGAGTTGCCACATTTTTCTAAGGGTGTTTTAGAGTCTCTTCGTGAACCTATGCAAGATGGAAAAATACGAATCTCAAGAGTGAACTCTAAGGTTGAGTACCCTGCAAAATTTCTCTTTGTTGGTGCTATGAACCCTTGTCCATGTGGAAATTTACTTGATAGAGATAAGGAGTGTAGATGTTCAGACTTAGAGATACAGCGCTATAAAAACAGACTCTCAGACCCTTTTTTAGATAGAATAGACCTTAATGTAGTGATGCAAAATGTAAATGCTGATGACACACCATCTCTGAGTTCTAAAGAGATGCACAAGATGGTTGTAGAGGCTCATATAAGAGCAAAAAAAAGAGGGCAGGATGAATTTAATGCAAATCTTAACGATAAGGATATTGAAAAGTTTTGCAGTCTGAGTGAAGAGGTAAAAGATACTTTAGATATGGCAATAAATAGATTTACACTCTCTTTTAGAAGTATAAAAAAAGTGCAAAAAGTAGCACGAACTATTGCCGATTTGGCAAAGTGCGAGAGAATCCAAAAAGAGCACCTCCTAGAGGCACTCTCATATCGTAGACGCTAAGAGACCTTTCCTACTTCGTAGCGTTTTTTAAGCCATCTATCAAGTGGAGAGATAAGCTTATAGAGTGCAGGTACTATAAAAAGTGTAAGTATCATCGAGCTAATTAACCCACCAATAATAGCAATCGCCATAGGTGCTTTCGTCTCACTTCCTAAGCCTCCACCATAGGCTAAAGGAATCATCGCAAAGACCATGGCAAAGGTTGTCATAAGAATAGGACGCAAGGCGTTTTCTCCTGCTTCTATGAGTGCTTCATCGGTAGTTTTTCCATTTTTAACAGCTGCATTTGCAAAGTCCACAAGGAGTACTGCATTTTTTCCCACCATTCCCATAAGTAACATAAACCCAATCATAACAAAGAGTGAAAACTGCAGACCACTCAGATAAAGAGCAATCATAACACCAATAATACTTAGAGGGAGTGCTATCATAATGATAATAGGCTGTATAAGTGACTCATAAAGTATAGCTAAAATGATAAACATTAAAACGACAGAGAGACCAATAGCAGCTCCAAAAGCTTCTCCTGTTTTTACCATCTCTTCAGCAAAACCTGTAAATCTATATGAAACGCCATCAGGGAGAAGAGAGTCTATTTTCTCTTTGGTATAGTTTACTGCACCACCTAAATCCAGACCAAAAAGGTCGGCATAAATACTAACTTGTCTCTGTCTATCATAGTGATAAATTGTCGCTTGTGAAGAGTCCTTTGTAATATTTACTAATCCATCTAAGTAAACTAGGGCATCATCCTTTGTTCTAAGTTGTATCTTCTTTAGATCCGATATTTTCTGACGGTGTGCATCATCAAAGCGAAGTGTGATGTTATACTGTTTTGCATTTTGTTCAAAGTAAGAGATCTCTAAGTCACTTGAAAATGCGGTTGCAATCGCATTTGCGATTTGTGAGGCATTAATTCCTAATCTATTAGCATTCTCTCTTAAAATATTAATATTATACTGCGGTTTTGGGTCATCAAGATTTGTGTCAATATCTACAAAACCCTCTTTTTGAGAGAGGTAGCTAACAAGAGAGTTTTTAGCAAGTGTGAGTTTCTCAAAAGAGTCTGATTTAAGGACTATCTGATAAGGCACACTCACCCCAGCCCCTTTTATGTCTGGTATTGCCGCAGCAGTTATAAACATATCTTTTTTAAAGGGTTCTAGTTTTTGGCGCATATTTTGAATAATTTGCTCTTGCCTTAGTTCTCTTGAGTGAATATCTGTCAAGTTTTACATAGATAAGTGCCTTGTTTTTCTCCTTTGCAGCGTTATATCCTATGCTAAGAGTAGTAAAGAGTACATTTTTATCTTTATGTATCATCGCCTCTACTGCTTTGGATTTTTTTATCATCTCCTCAAGAGAGACACCACTATCTGCTTTTATTTTTACTTCAAATTCACTCTTATCCTCTTTTGGAATAAAATCCATACCTATTTGAGGAAAAAGTGAGAGAGAAGCGATAAAAAGAGTAAAGACTAGGAGTATTGTTATCCCTTTAAAGCGTAAAGTAACTTTTAAAATCGACTCATACATTTTATCTATAGTTGAGAAGATAGGTTCACTAAGAGTATAAAATCTACTTTCACCTTTTTTAATGACACGAGCACTTAAACTTGGAATAAAACTTAGTGCAATGGTGTAAGAGATTATAATAGCAAAACCAACGGTCATGGCAAAACTCTCAAAAAACTTTCCGACTATCCCGCTCATATTTGCTACGGGGATAAAAACAGCAAGGAGCATCGCAGATATTGCAAGAATAGCAAACGCCATCTCCTTTGTCCCCTCAAACGCTGCTTGAAATTTTTCCATTCCCTCTTCTTGTTTTTTGTAGATATTTTCAATGACAACTATAGCATCATCAATAATAATACCAATAGAGAGAGTAAGACCTATCATAGTCATTTTGTTGAGCTCAAACCCCATAAAGTTCATTAAAGCAAATGTTCCAAAGATAGAAGCAGGGATAGAGAGTGCCGAGACAAGGGTAATAGTCATATTTCTCAAAAATATAAATATAATAATAGCTGCTAAAAATGCTCCATAAATAAGGTCAAACTTTACATCTTCAAGGGAGTGAATAATAAAAGGTGTTGTATCTTGAAGTGCTATGACATCAAATCTCTCTCCTGCTAGTTTTTGCAAAGATGGCAGAGTTTTTTTCACACTATTGACTATATCTATTGTGTTTGTTCCTGAAATCTTCTGCACCTCTATAGTGACACCCTCAACACCATCATATGAAGAGTAGCTTTTGGCATCGCTCAAACTATCTTCGACTCGAGCTATATCTTTGAGACGGATACTATCTTTTATTTTTATATTTTCAAGTTCGGCGACACTGAGTGCATCCGCTTTTGTTTTAAGTATAAACTCATTTTTACTATTTACAAGCTTACCACCACCTATTTTGACATTTTCTTGAGTGACAGCTCGGTTAAGTTCTAAAATAGTGATACCGTACTTGTTGAGTGCATCTATGTCTGGAAATATCTTTATCTCCCTATCTTTGTATCCAACTATATTTACCCCACCTACACCGATGATTTTTTGAAGGGCTGGTTTTACAATCTCATCTGAAAAAAGCATTAGCTCTTTTGGACTAGCATCTTTTTGTGTGATAAAGATATTTATGATAGAAGCCCCACCGATGTCTAGCTTACTTACAAGGGGTACTTTAGCATCTTTTGGAAGGGTGACAGAGGAGACTTTATCTCGTACATCATTTGTTGCTTCATTTATATCGCGTTCAAGAAAAAACTTCACCATAATGATACTTACACCATCACTACTTGTTGAGGTTATACTATCAACCCCACCAATCCTTGATATAGCCTCTTCTAGTTTGTCGGTGACTTGTGATTCTATGGTGCTAGGTTCAGCCCCTGGGTAAAGAGTCTGTATGGTTACAATAGGAAAATCTATGTTAGGAAAGAGTGCCGAGGGCATACTTTTAAAACTTGAGTATCCAAAAAAGATAAGGGTTAGCACATACATTAGTGTTGTAATTGGTCGATTTATCGCTAGTTTATACATAAGTTATCTACTTTTTAGTTTGAATATATCCATCGCCAAAAAGACCGGGAATGAAATTTTTTGTTAGAACTTCTGCACGAATTTTTCTACTTTTTGCATTAGCTCGTGGGTATATTTTAGAAATTGTTCCTGTATATGTTTGGGCATCACCATCTATGCTATAGGTAAAAGTATCGCCTATTTTGACATCTGCTCTGTTTTTTTGGTCAAACTCTACAAGAAGTTTTCTTTGTGTTTTACTCTGTATCTTAAAAACAGTTTTGAGCATCATCCCACTTACAGCATCCCCTCTCTCTATATCTTTGGCATAAATAACACCATCAAAGGGTGCTTTTAAAAATGTTTTATTATAGAGGGCTTGCTGGTAAGCGAGTTGATTTTTTGCACTCTCATATCTATTAGCAACACCATCAAATCGTGCTTCATCTATAAGCTCTTTTATTTTGAGTTGGCGCTCATAATCTTTTTTGGCATATTTAAGAGCAGTTTTAGAGACTTCAAGCATCGCTTTTATGTCTTCATTCTCAAGAGATGCAAGTATCTCATTTTTTTTCACACTATCGCCAATAGAGACATCAACGCGAGCAACAATTCCACTAGCGATAAACGCAAGCTTTGCCTCTTTGAGAGGCTCAACCGTAAATGTAGCATAGATACCCTCTGCGTTTAGTGTGGCACTTAGGAGTAGTAGGCTTAGGAGTAGGCTTTTGAGATGTTTCATTGTAGTTCCTCTGTTAAGTTTTTTCCACTATAAAAGTAGAGTATTGCATAGGCAATTTCGAGTTCATTTAAGCTACTCTCATAGAGTGCTTTTGCATTTGTTTTTTTTGTGAGTGCATCAAGGAAAACTATGTAGTCCACTATCCCAGCATTATATTTTTTCTCTATGGTATCAAAGGCACTAGATGCGGCTACTAAAGCACTTGAGGCACTTTTTATTCTTAAGTTTGCAGTGTGAATTCTCGATTGGGAGAGTTCAAACTGTAGTTTTTGTTCTTCTGTTTGGTAGGTGATTTGTGAGTTTAGGGCTTGTGCAGAGAGCAAAACTGCCTCTTTTGTACTTTTAAGCATACCGTAGTCAAAAACTCTAAAGTTAAGAGACAAGAGGAGGGTGTTTTGATTTGCTAACTGTTCTACTCCGAGCTGAGTGAGAGCGGGGTCTTGTCTTCCATAACCATAAAGAGAGTATTTATCTTCTATTTTAATATTTGGATAGTAAAAACTATCAATTGCCCCTGCACTCTCTTTGATGGACTTGTTTTGAAAAAGGAGTGCTTTTGTTGCATCAAGTGTTTCGTAATGAGTTGGAGTCTGTTTAAGAAAACTAGAACTATCTAAGTTTTCTATTTTTCTTCCTACTTTGAGTGAAAGCTGGGAGAGCAGGGATAGTATTTGAAACTTTATGGACTCCATTTCATAGATATTTGTATCAAAATCAGCTTGTACTCGGTCTATATCATCTCTAGTAGCCATCTTTGCAGCATAAAAACTTTTGGTGCGTTCTAGCTGTTTTTTGAGAGATTTTTGAGCCTCTTGTCTTGCACCTAGAGATGATTGAAGGCTTTTTATAGTAAAAAAGTCTTTTGCTATTTGTAGGCTTAAACTTTTTTTGTAAGCCTGCGTCTCTAAAGTAGATGCTTTTAGAGAGTATTTTGCTTCTTGGAGTGAAGAGGAGCGTTTACCCCCATCGTAAATATCATAAGAGAGTCTTGCAAAACCGCTGTAAGTATCCCCCGACTGAAAGGGTGAGATGTCATCATCGCGTTTGTAAAAAGCACCTAAGTCAAAGGTAGGAAAGTAGGCACTCTTTTTTGAGTTTAGATCTTTGGCTTTTGATTTTTGTAGATACTCTTTAGCGTGTACCAGCTCATTATTACTCTGCGCTGTTTTTATAAGCTCTTTTAAACTCTCTGCATAGATAAATAGGGGGATTGTTAAAAGGAGTATTTTTATCATCTCTTTACCTCGATGAGTTCAAAGAGAGTATCTAAAAAAATAGCTAACTCTTTTTCTACATCAGCTATAGTGTTTGTCACTTCACTTGAGATAAACATACCCTCGCCTAAAACAAAAAGACCACGAGCAAGATGTATAGCATCTCGAGTGAGTTCTCCCTTGTCGATACCCTCTTGAATAATACTTCTAAACCATTGAAAATATTTCTCACTGCATTCACTCTGAAACTGAATCATTTGAGCTTGAGGTTTAGAGAGGGAGATAGAGATAAACTCTTTGTAGAGTTTTCTCAAGTCATTCTCCTCTTTCTCATAAAAGAAATAAAAAAAGACCTTTATCTTCTCTTTAGAGCTAGGAGCTTTTTGTATGCGTTGCTCTTTAAGGATGTTATACTCTTGCATAAGAAGGTTTAAGACCTCAAAGACTATCTCCTCTTTGTTGTTAAAGTACTCATATATAGTTCCCTTCCCAACCCCAGCAGTCTGTGCAACTTGTGCAATAGTCAACTCACTGATACTTTTGTTTACAAATAACTTTTTACAAGAGAGAGCTATATCTTTTCTCTTTTGTACCTTATCTACTATAATCGCCAAAAAAACTCCTTAAGATAAGTGCCTGACAAGAATAAATGTCATATTCAACAATCTTTAAAAGGTTTAGATTCAAGGCAAACTTTATTTGGCGATACTAGTATCGTTGAATGAAGTTTAACGCCGAAGATAATCCTTTTAAAGTTTGCCCTACGGGTGAGACAAGAAGCTACAATCTGCTTCGTTAAAAACACTTGAAGCTACTAGTAGCTCCTGCGTCTTTTGCCTCACATCTTGTAGCTTCTTGTCTCATTGAATTATGACATTTATTCTTGTCAGGCACTTAATAACTGACTAACAGTCAATAAAGAAATTTTACTCTCTTTTAACTTAATAGATAATAAATGACTGATAGTCAGTCATTTAATGTTTAGCTCATCTGAAGCAATAATTATGGTAGACTTTGAGAAATGATTATTTTAGGAGTTTTAGATGTTTAGAGTTCAAACATTGTTATTTATAACAATTTCACTTTTGTTATCGGCATGTTCATCAAACACAAAGCTCAATGCCATGGAGAAAAAATATAAAGAGTATGGGGCTAGTTTTAGTGATGTTTGGAGTGAAGTTGTATCTGACCCTTATGTAAAACTACCTCAAAAAGAGGTCTCTTATAAAAACTCTCTGTAAATGGAGAAAATATTATCCTTGAAAATGCAATAAGAACACTCCATGAGAGAGCTGATGTGATAGAGCCTTTGAAAAATTAGCACATCCTAATGGCATCTGTTTTAAAGGTGTTTGGAGTATTGACGCTGAGAATGAGTATGGAGGCTATTTCAAAAAAGGAAGTAGAGCTCTTATCATCGCAAGAGCATCAACTGCTATGTCAAATAAAAGAGTGGCAGTAGTCGTGCCTTTGGTTTTGCAGGGAAACTTTTTCCTACTATGAACCCAAATAAACTAAATCAAGAGGCGAGTGCAAACTTTTTTTTAATAGATGATTTAGGTGGAACAGGCGCGAAACATTATAGAGATGTAGAGCTAACAAATGAGCCATCTGTTAGTATAAGTATGGAGGTAGTACATAACATTCTTTATGCGCTAAAAGTCTCAAGTGCCTTTAAAGAGGCAGATAAAAACCCGGACAATTCGACAACTCTATGAAATCTCAAATTTAGGAGAAAAGAAAAATACAAAAATTCTTACTCCTAAATGGTTGAAAATAGATGCAGTAAGTGAACATAGAGTTGATGCAAAAGATTTTCGAGAGGAGTTAAAAATAGAAGAGGGTGAGAAACTTGTTTTTAATATATGGGTGGCGAGTAAAACACCCAAGGATGATACAAAAGATTGGAAGAGAATAGGTGTCATAACTCTTGACACCTCAGTCACTTCACTCTCTTGCGATACAAGACTACATTTTCACCATCCTAAATGGAGAGAAGAATAGCTCTTATACATTATAGTAAGTGGCGTTTGGATGGTAAACCACTAACGCTGAGGTTGATTGCTCAGGGTGTATCTGAAAAGTCTCACTCAGTTCTATTCCAAACTCTTCTGGTTTGAGTAGGTCAAAAAGTGGACGGTTGAGTTCTAAGTCAGGGCAGGCTGCATAACCAAAACTATAACGCGAGCCTTGATACTTGTTCATCTGTACATCGGCTAGAGTTGGTTTTTCATTTTCTGCGATGTTAAGGTCGAGTCGTATCTGTTTGTGGGCTATCTCCGCTAATGCTTCTGCTAGCTCAACACCTAGACCGTGAAACTGATAGTACTCAGTATAATTACCCTCATCATAGATAACTCTCTCGGCATCACTAAGTTTTGCTCCAGCACTTACACAGGTGAGGGCTATAACATCATGTCTCTCTGGATGGAAAAAATCACTCAGTGCACGATGGGGCTTTTTAGATTGTCTTGGAAAAGTGAACTGCTTTATAGCTCTACCCATTACATGTTCAAGTGCTTCTCGATTTACCTCACTATCTGAGTGGTAGCCCTCACTTTCATCAAAGATGAGAAGAGTATTATCATCACTTCGACAAGGCCAGTACCCATAAACTATGGTCGGTTCAAAAAGTTTTTTGTCTAAAAACTCCGCTTTGAGTCTTTCATAGGCAGGCCAGACAACTTCATCGAGTTGTTTCTCGTAAGCCTCTTTAGTCATCCCTTTAGAGCTATAACCCCAACGAGATTTAAATAAAATCTTATGGTTTATCCACTCAAATACCATCTCTATTTGCTGCTCGGTAAGTTTTAACTCCCTTCGCCCCCAAAATGGAGGAGTGGGAACTTTGACATCACGAGAAGGCATTTTCAACTCAGAAAATGGAGGAATGATGACCTCTTTTTTCTCTTTTTTCTCTATCTCTGGGGCATCAGGATGGAGGTTTGTGTCAAAGTTTCCAGCCTCTATGCGACTCATAGCTGTAACACCATCAAAGGCATCTTTACAGTAGAAGATAGGTCCATCATAAAAAGGGCGACAAAAATCATCTACAAAGGTACGAGTAAGAGCAGCTCCACCGATAAGAACAGGAATATCTATACCCTTTTCTTTGAGAAGTTTAAAGTTCTCCTGCATCACTTGTGTTGATTTTACGAGGAGTCCACTAAAACCTAGTGCAGCAATTTTATCTGCTTGCATAGCATCTAAAAATGTCTCTAGTTCTACTTTTATACCAAGGTTATTTACTTTGTAGCCATTGTTAGAGAGAATAATATCAACAAGGTTTTTACCAACATCGTGAACATCCCCTTTAACAGTTCCAAGAGCTAAAACTGTATCTACCTCTTTTTCTACTTTGGGGAGGTAAGGGTTAAGATGATCAACTGTTTTTTTCATAGTCTCCGCCGATTGGAGTACAAAAGGGAGTTGCATCTGTCCACTACCAAAGAGTTCTCCTACAACTTTCATCGCATCAATAAGAATTTCATTTACGATAACTTCAGGAGCGATGGTATGCCTTGCCTCTTCTACTAGAGGTATCATTCTATCTTTATCTCCATCCATAAGAAG
>JAUZRZ010000079.1 GCA_030949945.1 Sulfurimonas sp.
AAAAGACTCTTTTCAGCATCTTCTTCAAATAGACCTGCGTTTACATACATTTCTGCATTTAGGTCTAAGTCTTTTACGATGTTAGCTACACGGTTAAATGTAGCACTCACTTCACTAAAACCTTCAGAGTTTACAAGGTTGTTAAGTGCTTCTATCTTTTTACCAAGAGCAAGTAAATCTCTCTCGCCTGAAGCTAAAACTGCTGCAATGATAGAAGGGTTTACATCGTAGTATCGCTTCACACGCTCAAGTATAAAACTCTCTAACTTCTCTAGGTCTATCTGCTCATACTCGCTTGATAACTCTTTTATAGTCTCTATGATGTCAAAGTTAAATCCATACTCATTAACTATGCGCATTATTCCGTTTACTGCCCGACGCAGTGCAAAAGGATCACGAGAACCTGTTGGAATTTGCTTGACTGAAAAGAGTCCTAAAAGAGTGTCAAGTTTTATACTCATAGCGACCACTGCACTTAGAGGAGTTGATGGTAGGTCACTATCTTCTCCATCAGGAAGATACTGCTCACTTATGGCAGTTGCCACCGCTTCATTTTCACCCTGCTCTTTTGCATAGTAACCACCCATAAGCCCTTGAAGTTCTGTAAACTCATAAACCATTTCACTCATAAGGTCAGCTTTTGCAAGTGAGACTGCACGAACTAAGTCCTCTTTTGAAGCATCGAGTTTGTAAATATCAAAGAGTTTACTTGCTATGGTTTTCTCTCTCTCAATTTTATCTGCAACAGAGCCTAAACCTTTGAAAAATGTGATTTTTTCTAAACCCTCAGTTGAGAGACCTCGTTTGAGGTCATTATCCCAAAAGAAAAGCCCATCTGCTAAACGCGGGCGAAGAACAACTTCATTTCCAGCTATAACTTCACTAAAGTCATCTGTTAAGGCATTTGAGACTACTACAAATTTGTTTATTAACTTACCATCTTTAAAAACAGGAAAGTAACGCTGGTGTTCTTTCATGGAGGTAATGATAACTTCAGGAGGTAAACGCAAGAATGCCTCATCAAACGAGCCTAAAAGTGCAGTAGGATTTTCTGTGATAGCGACAACCTCAAGAAAAAGTTCTTCATCTATCTCTATACTCAGTCCACTTTTCTTTTCTATACTGACAAAGTCCGCTTTAATTTTCTCTGCTCTTTCTTCTGGAAAAAGTGTAACACCACCCTCTTTTAAAACTTCAAAGTACTCTTTAGCACCACTTACATCCAAAGCACCAAATTTTGCTATACGGTGTAAAAATGTAGACTTATGAGCCGCAACTCCAAACATGCTAAAAGGTACTAGCTCATCATCCATCATCACATTTATCCATCTTATAGGACGGATAAAACTCTCAGAAGAACTTCCCCAACGCATAGTTTTTCCAAACTCTAGGGACTTTATCCACTTCTCTATTATCTCAGGTAGAAGCTCAACAGATGGCTTTCCTTTGACATCTTTTTTATAGTAAAGAACCTCTTTACCACCTTTTTGTGCAGAACTAAGTTCTTCTAGGCTAACACCACACTTTTTAGCAAAACCATTCGCAGCAGGAGTTGGCTCACCATCTTTGTATGCAACAGCTAGAGGTGCTCCAAAAAACTCTTCTACACTATCTTCTTGTGTTACTTTAAACTCTCTATGCCACATCACAAGTCGGCGTGGTGTGTAGTAAAACTCAAACTCACAAAGCAGTGCATACTCTTCTAAAATTTTTGCATATTTCGTTTGTATGTTTTTCAACTCTTTTAAAAGTGGTAGTGCTGGTAGTTCTTCTACCCCGATTTCTATTAGTAATGGTTTTAACATAATTGGTCTCTTTTTATCTAAGTTATCGCGATTTTATCTGTTTGTTGGTTAAAAACTCGTTAAAATACCTTCGAAGACAACACAAAAAAGGATTTATATGAAAAAAACATTATTAGCTTTACTACTAGGGGCTGCTCTTTATGGTGGAGTAAATCATACAGGAGTGGTACAAGAAACACTTAGTAGCGGTGGCTATACCTATATGAAAGTACAAGATGGTAAAAATAGTTACTGGATTGCTATGACACAAAGAGATGTAAAAAAGGGAGATAAAGTAGCATATACCGAACAGGGATGGATGCGAAATTTTCACTCAAAAACTCTCAACCGTACTTTTAATAAGATTTTATTTGCAGGAAATATTGAGAAGCCAAAAGCACATACTCAAACGCAACAGTTAAAAACAAATATGCACTCAGACTATAAAGAGAAGCATACTCTAAGTGTTGCAGAACTTTTTGCAAATAGAGATAAGTATGTAGGAAAAACAGTTACAGTCAAAGGAAAGGTTACAAAGACCTCTAAAGGCATTATGAAACTTAACTGGTTGCACATACAAGATGGAAGTAACTTTCAAAATATGAACGACCTAGTTTTTACATCTACACAAGCCTTACCAGAAGTTGGAACTCTAATATATGCAACAGGAAAAGTCATCAAAGATAAAGATTTTGGATATGGATATTTTTATCCACTTATCGTTCAAAATGCTAGTTTTAAGAAGTAATACTTAAGTAAGTCTTAAACAAGATAAATATACTCTGATTTAAGTAAAGAGTAAATGTTATTATTGATACAATGCCATAAATAAAACACAAGGAATTTAATATGCCAAAAATAAATGTATATGAAAATATAGACAATGTAGAGCGTGAAGCTAAGAAAGATTTAATTGACCGTCACTCACCGTTTATCACAGTTGAAGGTGAAGCTAAAGTTGGCGAGACTTTAAAAGTAACAGTTAAAATGGGTAACGAGTATACTCATCCAGATGATTTCGATCACTTCATCGAGTCTATCACTCTTTTTAATGGTGAAACTAAACTTGCAATGGCTACTTTCGTACCAGGAACTTTAGGAAATGAAAAATCTCATGCAGAAGTAACTTTTACTATCCGTCCAATGGGTAAAAAACTAAACCTAGTTGCACACGGTTACTGTACTAAACACGGTATCTGGGAATCAACTGCTGTTGTAGTTGAAGTAGCTCAGTAGTTTACACTTTTGCTCTAAGAGCTTTCTTGCTCTTAGATCTCTTTTTATAGATGGCTCATCTATATAAAACCCTTGCGAATAATCAATCCCTAACTCTTTTACTTTATCCATAACAACACTTGAGTGAACATACTCTGCTACTGTTTTCATTCCAAGTTTTTTAGCAAAACTCACTATAGTCTCAACAACTAAAAGAGAAGACTTGTCTACATCAATATCTTTTATCAAAGAACCATCAATCTTAATATAGTCAGCTCTAATTTTAATGAGATAAGAAAAATTTGAATAACCACTTCCAAAATCATCAATAGCAATTTTTGCACCATGGCGTTTTACTTCAGTTATAAACTTCTCTACTTTTTTAAAATCTTCAATAGCTTCTGATTCTAAAATCTCAAATGTCACACGACTTGAGGAACCTGAGTTTTTAACTTTCTCAATAATAAATTGAAATATCTTACTATCCATAATATCTTCTATAGAAAGGTTGATACTAAATTCAAATGAACTATGCTCAAACGCAGCAAAGGATTTTTCAATCATCTGTATTGTTATTTTGTGATATATTTTAATCTTCTTAGCAATAGGGATAAAAAGAGTAGGAGAAAAAACTTTACCATTGGCATCTATGAGCCTTGCTAAACACTCATACTTTGTTATTTTTCCTGTTTTATTATCTACTATAGCTTGAAAATATGGTATTACTCTTGAATTATGAACACCCTCACGAACAACTTCTGAAAGTTCTAAGTTTCGTGCATAATCATTCTCAAAGTTCATTTTATCTTCATATATCCAAAAAGAAGTACCTATCTGTTTAGCATAGTCTAGTGCCATTGCAACTTTTGAGAAGATATTAGTATTATTATCACTTGCACTTGAAGCCATAGTGAAGTCAATATATATTTTAGTGTTTTGATAGATTACATAATGAGAGTGTACTTTTTCATATACTTCACTTAAATAGACTTTTAAATCATAAAAATTCATTGGTTTTTTTAAAGTAAATGCAAACTCTGAGCCGGTGAGTCTATAAAGCTTATGAACATCTAATATCTCTTTTAAATACTTTGCAACCTCTTCAATTACAAAGTCACCAATTACAAAGCCGTAAAAATTATTGATAGTCAAAAAGTTGTCAATTTTTATAAAAACAAGACCATACTCTTCATCAGTTTGAAAATCTTTTCTTAACTGGTAAACATTAGGAAGGTTTGTTAAATGATCTGTAAAGTAACGGCTAAAGAGTTGATGACGACTTTTGTTAGCACTCTCTTCCTTGTCTAAATAATTTAAGTATATCTGATGAAGTATAGTATCATTAATGTTTTCATTCTCTTCTATGTTCCCAATACTGTATACATTAAGTACTGTATGGCTTTTATCCATATGTTTTAGAAATGAGACTTCGACATCCGGGAATGCCTTTGCTAAGTTCTTTTTCAAATTTTGAACGAGCACAGTATTATGAATAAATGAAACGATATGAATGACCATATTTTTACTCTTGAGGTTTTTGACTTTTTCAATTTTTAAGTCCACCTCACTTGAAGAGTAAAGTTTATAACTTTTTACATTCACTTCGTTTAACATTTAGAGAACTCCTTTCTCAAACTAGCTATTTATACATATATAGTAGCATAATTTTTTACATAAGTATCTTTTAACCACACATTAACTATACTCACATTATCTTTTTTAAATGGTGGGTCTATTGAAGTCATATCAAAATCTTGTTTTACTTCAAAACCTCTATAGACTTAAATCTATAGGATTTGAGTATATCGACCATTTTAACATTAACGAAAAAACAAGTTATGAAATTCCTGCTAGTATTGAAGAACTCTCAGCAAATATATCATCCTGCCATCTATGTGACCTAAGTAAATCAAGAACACAGAGTATGTCAGGTCATGGAAACCATCAGGCTGATTTACTCGTTTTAGACTTTAGTGTTTCTCAAACACAGGATAGCTCAAACAACTACTATAATGGTCGTTCAGGAGAGACACTTAAAAATATGATAGAAAAAGTTTTAAACTTAGATGTAAATGATGTTTTTATAACTCACTGTATCAAATGCAAACCTCTCAACTCTAATAAACCCTCATCTTCAGAATACAACTCTTGCAAAAGTTATCTTTACTCTCAGCTAGAGTTTATAAAGCCAAAAGTCATAATGGCTTTAGGTGAAGATGCCTATACTCATCTAACAGGTGATAGTGGAAATTTTGAAGATGCTAGAGGTCATGTTATAGACTTTAAAGGAATGAAACTGATACCAATTTACCACCCAAACTATTTACTTCGTAATCCTGAGTCCAAAAAAACAACCCTAAATGATTTAAATACTATAAAGAGTTTCCTATGAAAAAATTACTATTTTTACTACTTCCTGTTATGGTCTTTTCGCAGAGTTTTATACTCTCAAATATACCTTTACCAAAAACATACATACAGGACTTAGATCCTTATGAGTGTGATGAATTATGTATGCAGGAGTATCTTGATAGGGGTATGATATTTTCATTTTTAGCACACTCAAAAAATAGTCTTACAAATAAAGAGCATAAAGAGGCTAGAGTTCTTTTAATATCTATTTTAAACCTCGGTGCTTTTCATAGTTCTAAGCAACTAAACATTGCACTACTTTTACCCTATAAGAAGATAGGAAAATATGCGGCATCTACAACAAATGCAAGCTTTGCTTACTTGATTACAAAAAGTCACTCTTTTAGGCTTAAAAGTTACAAAGTTGATAGTGAAAGTGTTGAAGACTTAGAATTAGCTCTTAGCAAAATGAGTGATGATGGCTTTGAGTACATTATAGCCCCTTTAACAAAAACAGGAGTAAACAGTATTATTGAGATAAATCCTGTTATGCATATATACTTTCCAACTATCAATAAAACAGATGTAAACACTTCATCACCCTATCTTACCTTTGGAGCAATTGACTATACAAAACAGAGTGACTTGCTACTAAAAGAGGCTATATCCCCTTTAGTTATTTTCTCTGATAAGTCCCAAACAGGAAAGAAACTTGCCACTTATCAAAAAGAACAATTCCTACATCCAAAACAAGAAGAAATAGATGTAAATATAAGTACAGATGAATCATTTTTCACTAATACTTTTAACCTGTTTTCACAAGATGAAGTAAAGAAGCAGAGGAAATACAAGAGCCACAAGAACTAGCTCAAGAGCTTCAAAGAAGTGCTATCAATTATTTTGTCTCCAGAAGAACTACAAATCTAGAGTATTACCTCAAAGACAAAGAAGAGCTTGCATATGCTTCATTTTTTATAAATACACCTATTATTAAAAGTGCTATGATAATGTCTCAACTTACTCTCTATGATACAAACGCAACAAATATTCTCTCCACTCAAATTAACTATGACCCTCTCCTGCTCTCTATGACACAGTATTCAGATAGAAAAGATATGGTTGTAGCAAACTCTATCACCGAGCATAATAATGTTCTTATAGAAACAAACGCACTCCTTGGGAATGATATTGTATATGACTGGATTAACTATACGACTACTATTGGTGTTGATTATTTTTATTCTTTGATTACGGATGAGGAGAGAATTTATAAGGCTCAAATACAAAATAATCAAGTCGTTTATGAGATTGAATTACTTCAGCCTTCATACTCTAAGTTTAAAAAGTATGTACGACCATTTAGAGAACCAATAATAAATGATGAAAATCTTACAACTTCAACTGATTAAATATACTTTGAAGTAGTTCTTTTGTTTTTATATCTATCTTTTGAACTTTACCCTCAAAAGTGATGTAAGCCAAAACTATTTCTAACTCAAATATTTTCACATCTTCTTTATAAATAAACTGTTTTAAAACAAATGAAGCAGCCTTCATTGCAATAAGTTCGGACTTAATTTCTAAGAGATCTCCTAGCTTTGCACTAGAGAAAAAATCACCAGTAACTCTTCGAGCTACAAAGTGACCATTTTCTAAGATAGGAGTTAATCCTCTTTCATAAAAGACCTCACTCCGTGCACGTTCACAGAAGTTCAGGTAGTTGGAGTGATAGACAACACCACCTGTATCTGTATCTTCATAATAGACTCTAATTTGCACGACAAACTCCTTTGTATAGGGTGTTGTTTAAAGTTGGCACCCTACACTGTTTGTACCGAAATAATAACCCTTTTCGTTGAGACAATTCATTGCTACTTCATACTTCAATGTATGATCTGAACTACTAGTAAATTCAAATGTTTCAACAAAGCCTTTTATTGAATAGCCATCTTGCAACTTAACACTGTTAATATCAGTTCCATGTTCTACTACAACCCATAAGGGTCTGCCCGATTGTGCCAAAACATCATATTTATCTACTTTCATTAAAACTCCATCTCAACTTCTTTAGATTTTTGAATGTAGAGTAAGGCATTTGTAAAAGCAAATTGATCAACTTCTTCTATACACTCTTTTTCATATTTTAGTAAATAATCAAGTCCATCTAGTTCAATGTTTTGAACTTTTTTTAAATAAATCACATGAAGTAGTAAATCTGCCAAGTCACTCACAGGAATGATGTCTCTAAAATCTTTTTTAAACTCATCTATGTACTCTTCGCATACAGTTTCGTTTGAGAAAAGAAGTATCCAAAGAATAATACTATCCATCTTCTGTGGAGCATTAATTTTCTTTAAAAAGTCACTATATATATCTTCTTTTTGAGATATTTCTTCAAGTTGTTCCTTGGCTTGTTGAGTTAGAAAGTCTACTCTTTCTCCACTGAGTTTTTCGTTTTTATAACCCTCTAGTACTGGTATTGCGATTTGATCTGTATGCATTGTTTTTTAGTTCCCTCTTACAAAAGTTTATTCTTATTTTATCACTTTTATCGCTAGAATCATCTTTTTTGATACTAAACTTTAAAAACTAACTTATTATTGAACCTATTTTTTCAATTAAAAGCGAGTAGGATTTGAAAAAAATAAAGGGTCTGCTTATATGGAGCAACTAAATGTTACTCAAGCCATAGAAAAGTTTATGCATCCTGTTGTCTATACGGGTGTTAAACCGATTTTTCTTGTCGCTGAAGAGTTGGTTACAGAGATAAGTGTTGGGCATATCTCTGAGGCAGTTTGGATCGGGATAAACTCAAAAAAAGAGTTTAGTTACATATCTAAGTTTGCAGTTTTGGGAAAAATTGTTTTTGGTAAGTACTATCAAAAAGAGGAGATAGAACCATTTAAGGGAAGACTTGCACTTGTAAACCAGAAAAACTTAAAAAATGTAGTTCTGCACCGAGATATAGTCGCACAGATAAAAGAGTTAGAGATTAAAAGATATAAACTACTCGGTGAGATAAGTAGAGACTTTGACAATTTAGAAAATTTATACTTAGAGAAAAAAGAACTCTATCTCTTTGAGAAAAAAAATGGAGAGTGGGATGAAGAACTCTTTAGTGACTTTAATATCAACATTCCCTACAAGCTCATAAGTGTTCAAAAAAGAGAAAAAAATCTTCACCTCTATCTTCAAAAAGTCAAAAAAGCCAAAACAAAACAGTATCTAAATAGAGATAAATTTTATGGGTATTTTGTTGGTTCTTCTGCTGATATAGCAGGTTTAAAGCTCAAAGATGAGAGTTATCTAGCGGGTATCACCTCTTTACAGAATGAGGCAAAGATGATTATAAAAAAGATAGAGTGGCTAAGCCTTGATGATATAAAAGTCAAAGAAGTGTGTCAAGAACTGCCTAAACATCCATTTGAAGAGTATTTTCCTTATGTTAAAAAAGAGAATGTTAGAGATATTGAAGTCTCAGATAAGCTACTTACAACACTCAAGGCAATCATACTCAAACATATGCCTGAAAATGACAACCCTTTGGGAATGAAGTATATACCCATAGATAAACTTCTCTATCTTTTTCATATGATAATTTCTCGAGAGGAGGCACTAAGTGCCTTAGAAGAGTGTGACATTGTCTATGAAGCTCCAGGCATTGTACTTGGACATAGCGGCGAGCATAAGCTACCACCGAAGTACTTAGTTCCTATTTCTCATGTTGCTAGTGCTTACTCAAAACTTCCTAGTTTTGTAAGTCTCTGTCAGAATTTTAAAGACTCTTGATAGTCATAGTTTTTTCTTGCTTCTATACTTATGAGGCTACTCTCATCAAAAAGACTTTTTAAAGTCTCCAATGAAGAACTCGGATTTTGTGCTATAGCTAAAAGAACATTTTCATCATCCACCTCATCGCATAACTCATCGAGTGCCTCAGATGGTGTGTTTGGGTTTTGTGCTAGTTTATACTGAGTATAGAGTTTATCACTACTTTTCACCATAAGTTCTAGTATTTCAGGCGCAGTATTTGGATTTTGAGCAATTGCACCCATCATCTCAACCCTATCATACTTTAACAAGTAGACCAAAGTCTTGGCAGTAGTATTTGGATGTCTTGCTATAAATGTTTTACACACCTCATCGTTTGCTTTATCTCTTGCTAATGTGTCTAGCACTTCAGCAGAAGTAGCTGGGTCTTGTTCTGGTTTCACTACTGTAACTTCTGCATGACAAGCTCATTTACAACTTTAGGATTTCCTTTACCGCCTGTAGCCTTTAAAACCTGTCCTACAAAAAAGCCTAGTAGTTTTGTATTTCCTGCTTTAAACTTAGCAACATTATCAGGGTTTTTAGCGATAACATCATCGATAATAGGAGCAATTACGGCAGGGTCACTTATCTGAACTAAACCTTTATCTTTAACTATCTGTTTTGGATTAGCTCCAGACTTACACATCTCTTCAAAGACTTGTTTTGCTATCTTGTTTGAGATAGTTCCATCATCTACTATGCTAACAAGTTCAGCGATTTGCAGGGCATTAAACTTGAGTTCCTCGACCCTCTTATCTTTGAGTTCTCTAGCTACTTCATTTGTTACCATATTTGAAAGAGATACAGGAGAGTTAAGAGCTACTAGTGCCTCTTCATAAAATGCTGAGAGTTGTTTATCACGTGCTAGTGTATTTGCTACTTCACTGTTAAGTCCTAGTTCTTTCGTGTACTTATCAAAGAGCATTTGCTCAGCTTCACTCATAGCTACAACTTCACCATCTACTTGTACTTTTTTAGTTTGAACTTTAGGTGTAGGGGCTTTCTCTTTTTTAGCCCAAGAGTCTTTTAAACCTACGATTTTGTTAAACACAGGTTTATCATCACTATAGTCAATAGGGTCAGCATAGAAGTAGCCCTGTCTCTCAAACTGAAATCTCTCATCAGGTTTATCAACTATAACAGAAGGTTCAATCAGGGCATTTTTGATTATTTGAAGAGAGTCTGCGTTTACATCTTCTATTCCTTCTGGTGCTTCCTCTTTAAAGAGTCTATCATAGACTCTCACTTCAACACTCTTAGCCTCAGCAGCACTTACCCACTGAATGGCACTTTTAACTTTTATACCACTCTTATCTTCATCGCCCACTTTAGATGCAGCACTATACTCTGCTTTTATCTCTACTAACCTACCACTAGCATCTTTAATGACTTCTTTACAAGTGATGATGTAGGCATGTCTAAGGCGAACTGACTGTGCGGGAGTAAGACGGAAGTAACCCTTAGGAGGATTCTCCATAAAGTCACCCCTTTCTATATAAATCTCACTAGAAAAAGGAATCTTTCGTGAACCCTCTTTAGGTACATCATGTGGATAGTACGGAGCATCAAACTCTTCACTCCCCTCATAGTTAGTAATACTCACTTTAAGTGGGTCAAGCACACATAAAACGCGAGGTACTTTTGTATTTAAATCATCACGTATACAAAACTCTAGTTGTGCAACATCAACCATAGAGTTCGCTTTTGCTATACCTACAGAGTCACAAAAGTTTAAGATAGACTCAGGAGTATATCCTCTGCGTTTATACCCAGCTATTGTAGGGAGTCGAGGGTCATCCCAACCACTTACAACTTTAGCCTCAACTAACTCTAATAGCTTGCGTTTGCTCATAACAGTATAGTTAATTCCCAGTCTTGCAAACTCATGCTGATATGGACGGGGTGGTTTAAGAGAGAGTGTATCTAGTACCCAGTTATATATATCACGGTTGTTTTCAAACTCAAGAGTACAAATAGAGTGAGATACACCCTCAATGTAGTCAGAAAGACAGTGAGCAAAGTCATACATAGGATATACAGCCCACTCATTTCCAGCACGAAAGTGTTGAACATGACGTATGCGGTAAAGTAGTGGGTCACGTAGTTTCATATTTGCAGCAGACATATCTATCTTAGCTCTTAGTATATGTTCACCATCTTTAAACTCACCCTTTTTCATTCGCTCAAATAGGTCTAAGTTTTCCTCTACACTTCTATCTGCATACTTACTGCGTTTACCTACTTCAGTAACAGTTCCACGATACTCACGGATTTCATCTTCAGGAAGTGAATCCACATAAGCCTTACCCATTTTTATAAGTTGTATCGCATACTCATATATCTTATCAAAATAATCAGAAGTATAACGAACATCACCCTTCCACTCAAACCCAAGCCACTCAACAGCATCTTTGAGTGCCTCAACATACTTAGTGTCTTCTTTAGTGGGGTTTGTATCATCCATACGAAGGTTACAGTGACCATCATAATCCCTAGCAATACCAAAGTTAATAGCGATAGACTTAGCATGTCCTATATGTGGAAAGCCATTTGGCTCTGGTGGAAACCGTGTAACAATCTCTTTATACTTACCAGACTCTAAGTCCTTCTCAACTATTGTACGTAAAAAATCTTTATGCTCACTCATTATTATTAAACCTTTTGATTATGAAACTTTTATAAGGCTTGTATTTTATCTCATTTGAGCTTACAGCTAAAAGTTTTTATTCCATCTATTTTAATTCCTCTATACAGCTAATAACTTAATAGCCAATTCTTAATATTAACAATATTTATTTCTAGGTCATCATAGTTTATACATTTAGATGGCCCTTTGTAGATTACAGTACATTTAACATCATTTAGGTTTAAATCATCAATAGTCTTAGTAAATACACGAAGTTCTCTTTTGGTAGCTTCATCATTTAGAGAAGTAGTTACCTGTATCATAGCTCTACTATCTCATTGTTTTTCAACTATAAAGTCACATTCCCAATTGTTAGTAGTCTGTAGTAAAAGATTATAGCCGCGTCTTTTAAGTTCTAGTAATACTACTGTTTCTAAATTATTACTGCGTAGTTTAGGTTGAGTAATCAATAAGGTTGGAGAAGTCAAATGTAGGTTATTATAAATTCATTTTGCATGGTTGTTTGAGGAGGTGAATAAAACTTATTAATTTTAATCATTGTTAGGCTTTATAAAGATACTTCAACATAGCTATTGTAACAGCATCATCAGAGACTTTTAAATTGTTTTTTCAATTGTTAAGATTTGTTGTCTCACTATTAATAAAAAAGTGTTGTTCAGTTTGCTAACTTTTTTGAGCTTGTATTGAAATGCACGTATCTTTTTTAAAAAGATAGAACTTTATATAAAAGAGAAGTTTTCTTAAGTCTAATGTGCATACTCCATGTTGAGGAAATTTCTTTTAAGAAATAGCTCAAACTCCATTAAGAGTGTCTATTATTTTAATGTATCCAATGAATTATAGTGAGGTCTTAAATGATAAAATCTCTGAAAAGTTTTAAAAAAGATATACATCATACTAAGCAATTTCCACTTAGCGAGGTTATTGTCTCACCACTGCCATTATGGTGAGTTTATCGCTATTGTTAAGTTGGTGAGTTTTGAATCGAGTGGCAA
>JAUZRZ010000080.1 GCA_030949945.1 Sulfurimonas sp.
AGCCTCACATCAAAAAATGTCTAAGAAGTAAGAGATGTAGTAGCATTACAGCAAAATATCTCTTTAAAAGTAAAAACTTGGATCTGACATAACTCATGCTATTTTGGTTAGTAAACTCTAGCAAAAGAGCTCCCCTTGCCACCCTAATTATTGATGCTAATCAAGCATGGAGTAAAAGCAGACTCAAGAGTATATAGAGGCTGTTAAAAATGTGTAAAAATAGAGCTTAAGGTAATCACTCCCTCCAGTAGATGACCAACCACTTAAAGCTACGAAGATAAGCCCTATCCCTATACTAGGATGAAGTCGTTTACACTCAGTGATGTAAAACAAATCTACTCTACAAAAGCAAAGAGATATGATGTGGAAGGTAAAACTTATGAAATGTGGTGGCGTGACACCCGGCCATAGCAATTTTAATGTATGTTTCGGCTCGACAAACGAGGGTCCCTACTCCATCAATGCAAATTTCTCATCTTGCATTTAACTATAAAGATGTTATACAGTATATAGATTTAGATAGCCCTTCTTTATAAAACTCTCCTCAGGAGAGTGAATTTGATCTTTACTTTTGATGACTATATCATACAAAGGAATTAAATAATGAAAAAAAGAACGATGAATACTTGCTACTGTTGGACCTGCTTCAGACTCTCTTGAGACTATAATGGTAGTGACTCAAGCCCAAGGAGTCAATCTGTTTCGACTCAACTTTTTCACATGGAACACATGAGTATCATACAAAAACATTAGCTACCATTAAACAAGCAGAAAAGATACTGGTATTTTGGTTGGTATTTTACAAGATATTAAAAATTAAAGATACGTGTTGGGGAACTTGAGTTCTTGAACTCCAAGAAGGCGATACTATAGAGTTTGTAAAGGAGAGCATTATTGGAAAAAGTTAGCAACAACTCCTATATAGTTTCCATCAATCAACCTGATATACTCCAACAGATAAAAGTTTGAGACTTTATCTATCTTTATGATGGTATCATCCGAACAAAAGTAACACAATCTCATGAAGAGAGCGTGAGTGTTCTAGTTCAGAACCTGAGTATTAAGTTCCAGGAAAAGGGAGCGCACTTTTCCAACACACATCTTGGCATAGATATTATTACTCCAAAAGATAAAAAAGATATACTTTGGGGTATACAAAATGGTGTAGATTTTATGGCAATATCATTTGTCCAAAGTGCACAAGATATGAAAATAGCACGCAAAATAATTCAAGATAATAAATTATGATGTTGAACTCTATGCAAAAATAGAGAAATTTGATGCCATTGAAAATATTGATGCAATTTTACAAGAGAGTGATGGACTTATGGTAGCACGTGCAGACTTAGGCATAGAATTGCCATTTTATGAAGTACCAACTCTACAAAAAAATGCTTATCAAAAGCAAATATGCTTGCAAAAACCTGTTATAACAGCAAGCAACACAAATGCTTCTCTATGACAACAACGAAAGAGCAACACGAGCAGAAATTATGATGTTGCCAATGCAGTTCCTTTATTGAACAGATGTAAGTTTCATGCTCAGAGGAAAGTGCTGTCGGGAAAAAACCCAATATTAGTTGGGAAAACAAACTATGGTACAAACTATTCAGGGAGCCGAAAAGATTTACAACTATGATAGATGTGATTCATTTGTACCCCAAGATGCCACAGATAGTATAAACTCTGGCAAATCTGTAAGTTTATGTAAAGATATTGATGCTTGGGGACTGCTCTGTCTTAGTACTTCGGGGTATGTCTGTTAAAAAGATTTCACGCTATCGCCCCCTCGACGTGATATATATGCTGTAACACACGACATTAAAGTTGCAAGAAAACTCACTATGAGCTGGGGGGTTCTTCCTATATTTTCAGTAAAAAAAGCATCCTTGGGACAAAATGATGGCACAAGTTGCGTGCGCGATGGTGTTGAAAAGGCATTTTACAACTTGATAAGAGCTATATCTTAACAGCAGGCGATCCCATCAGGTGTTGCAGGAAGTACAAATATGATTCGCTTGTTACGGAGAAAAAAGAGATGAGTTTTTTTGCTTCGCTTAAAGAGTAAATCTCTTTAATAAGTATTAATTTTTTATGTTACATCATAATAAAGAGGCTTAATAAAAGATATTATGTATTATTTCAAAAAAATAGGATTCAAAATGATTAAATCACTTATAGCACTACTATTAGTGCTTCTTTTATTGCTTGTTCACAAGATGAAGCGATACAGAATGTTCAACCAAAGCTCTCGTAGTTGGAGAGTCACTTGAAAATCGCCAACCAAAAAGATCAAAGAGGTGTTATACACAGACTCAGTAATGATACATATAGAGTTATTTTTGCTCTCTTTGCAAAAGAGCCTGCAACATACATGTAATGACTTTTTCAATCACAAAAGAGGCGAATTATCTTCAAAAACATCATACACAGTTTATTGGAGATGTAAGTAGTGCACCTTCTATTATTCGTAAGCTTTTCATTTTACCAGGTCTTAAAGATTTTAAAACATACCGTACTTCTTTTTTAGATTTGACAAAAGTAAAGCGATGACCATTTCTGTGCGGGAGTAGATACACAAAAAAGTACTGTTGTGGTTTATATTTTTAAATAGTAAAAATCAGCGACATTCGTAGACATTACAAACGGCTGACGAGCTTCAAAAGATGTTAGAAGATGACTCTCCTCTCTCTTTATAGCTCCTGTTATGAAATGAAGTTTTAAGTAACTTCAAATAAGACTAACCTCTTCCTGTCACCTCTAGTAGGGTGATACCCAAACTGAGTCTTAATCGGTCCATAAACTAAGCCCAAACATCACCACTAAATACCGCTTCTCATCAAACTCTGGAACCATCTGTCCCGGTCCAAATTTACCTAAATCTCCACCACTACATTTTTTGAAGGACATGAGGAGTTTGCCGCCGCAATTTCAGCAAAATCTCCCTCCATTTTGAATCTCCTTTAGTTTTAAATCATTACACTGCTCTTGAGTATCTACTAATATATGTCCTCTGCTGTCGCCCATGCCATATTATTTCCTTATTTATTTTGGATATACTATATTTACAGCTCTAAGAGTACTGTATCACGCTGTGTCACTTCAAATTTCTACAAGCACCTTCAAATGCAAGACTCGCCTACTATAGTACACTTATGTTTTAGCACGAGTCACTGCAGTATAAATGAGCTTAGTATTGTGCATGATAAAATGTGTAAAACTCATAGGAATAACAACTATATCATACTCCATACCTTGAACTTTGTGGATAGTTAGAGCATAGAGAGCATAAGATGGACTTTTAATTTCATCATACTCATAAACCACAACCACATCTTCATTTGGGTAAAAATACGAACAACTGTTCATCATCCTCATCTATCTTAAAAGAAGACCACTCATACCGTTAAAGATTCTTCTTTGATTAGCATCCTCACCTAGTTTAAAACCACTCCCCACTCCAAGATGTCATATTTTCATTTTTGGTGTGTACGACCTTATCCATCAAGCGAAACTCTAAACCACCGCGTTTAACACACTTGCTCGGATTTGGGTTAAAGTACTCTTGTAAAACCTTGTTAAGATTGGTACTGCCAAGCAGACCACCTTTCATAGGAGTGATAACCTGAAAATAATTAAGATACTCTTTTATCTGTTTATTTTTCAAACGATATCTAGCTTTTTTGAGTGAGTCAAGCACTCTATGTACTATCTCTATGATGATTTGTTGTGAGTTTTCATCTCTAAGATTTTTCAACTCATCTGAGGAGAGTTGATTTTTAAGTGCATAGTAGTTCAGCTATCGTAATATCTACAAACTCAAAGTCTTCATACTTCTCTCTATAGGCAGGAACAACACCCTTGCGTATATCATTGGCTATAAGTGTAATGGCTTGATCTTCACTCTGTCTATAAATACGAGTTAGTTTTACAGTAGGGGCAAGGGCTAAAGTAAGTACATCGCTAAGTACATTCCCAGCCCCGATAGGAGGAAGTTGTGCATCATCTCCTACTATAATTAAGATAGCCTTAGAAGATATTTTTCCTATAAGTCTAGCAAAAAGTGAAGAGTTTATCATAGATGCCTCATCAATAAGCACTACACTATAGGGAAATTTATCGCTATTTTCATGCTTGATAAGCAGTGACTGTATGGTTGCTGATTCATAGCCCGTTGTATCACTAATTCTCTGAGCAGCTATACCACTTAAGGCACAAGTCATTATCTCTTTTTTATCATATTTTGTGTTGATTAACTCTAAGATAGTTTTACTTGTAGTACTCTTTCCTGTTCCTGCATAACCCACTAAAAAAAGAAGCATAGCTCCTTTGTTTATCTTCTCAACTGCCTCTTTTTGTTGCTCACCGAGTTTAAGCGAAGAGTCAGCTAGAAACTCATCTATATTTTTCACAAAACCACCACTACTGCGTTTAGACCTTGCTCTAAACTCATCATACAAGTACTTCTCAGCATCATAGAGTTTAGCAGGAGAGACTCTATCATTTTTCATAATGACTATGCTACCCTCAGCAACTCTCTCAACTAAAGCAGCCTCATAAAGATGCTCTTTTTGCGAGAACATAAGGAGTTCATCTAAACCACTAAAGAGTATCTCTTTTGCGATGCAGGAGTTTCCTTGTGCTTCACAATAGTTTAAAAGAACATAATCCATAGCAGAGCTAATCCGACCCTCATCCTCTCTATCAATTCCCATTTTCAAAGCAAGTTCATCTGCGCGTTTAAAACCGATAGAGTTTATATGTGTAAGGATGTAAGGATTGTTTTTTATCTTTGTGCAAGGTTCATCTACATCTTTCATAGCCCCTGCAATAGTCGTAAGAAGTGCGAGGGAGACATCATAAGGAGATAAAAATTCACCGAGACGACGCATTGAACGAAACTGTTTCCAAGAAGCTTGAATTTTTTAAGTCGTTTCTCTTTTATGCCTTTAAACTCTAAAAGCCTCTCAATATCATTATCTAAAATATCAATTAAACCCTCTTGCCCAAACTTCTCAATAAGCTCAGCTGTAAGTTTTTTTGTAAAACCTTTTATGATTTTATTTAAAAAGAAAAAGAGTTCGTTTTGGTTGACTTTAAGTGTCTCAAACTTAAAAGTTTTACCATATTTTTTATGCTCTTCCCAAAAACCAGTAAGTGTAATAGCCGAATCTTTTATACTCTCAATATCACTCTCAAAGTAAGACCCACTAACCTTCTCCCCGACTTTTAAGTTTTGCTATAAAAAAACCCTCATCTTCAAAAAGGATTCTATCTATTTGACCGATGAGTGTTGTGTTCAAGATTAACTACTTATTTAAGATGATATTTTTAACTATATCCCAGTTTTCTTTATACTCAATTACTCGACTCAAGTTTACATTTTTACACTCTTCATCACTCAGTGTATCTACCCACTCCATTGGTATTATGTAACATAACCCAACTTGTTTATCTACAGCAACATATATGTCACAATCTTGACTTGTAATTCGTTGCCCTATATTACTTTCATGATGATGGTCAATACCCTTTCCACCCCTGTCCCTATCTTTAAAGGAGATAATATTACCGTGTACTTATCCCTTTGATTTGCACTCTTAATAAAATATTATTATAATCAATTATTGCATCATACCTACTACTTCTCACATCCACACTACTGCAATTAAATCCTGCAAGAATTGCCCTTGCAACAAAAATAAATTCTGCACTATCACCTGCATTAGCAGTCATTACACCACTATTTATATTATTGATATTTACTGTAAAACCATTTGTCATTGCTATGTATAATGATTTCTCAATAATTTTTTTCAAATCTGTCTTTATAAATTTAAACTTACTTCTTAACACATCTGTAGTTAGTAACTCTTCTATCTTTTGAATATTAAGTTCGGAAAGTTGATTTAAATCAATAATACTTGCAATATCATAAAAAAATCGAGTAGTATAAAGTTTCTTCAACTCTGTCTCTTTCATATTGTGTAGCAATGCTATCTCTTTTATAGCACTCTTTTTATAGTGCTTGTCTTTAAGAGCTTGTACTAATGCTTCCATCAAGTGCCTTTTTAATCTCTAATGCAATTTTTTCTATAACAGTAACAGTAACAGAGTTTCCCAGCTTGTTTATACCTGTGCGATATTGCCAAATCATCTGGAAAGACAAAGTTTTTATCAAAACCCTGAAACTTCACACACTCATTTGGCGTTAATTTTCTAATACCTCTTATCATCTTTAATAATGGGGACATTATGCCCTCCTGTACCCATATTAGCCGTTAGAGTTGGACAAACATTATTTTTATTTTCTCGAACATATTGTCTTCGCCACTGATAAACAGTATCTTTACTTGTTATATCATCTTTAATTTTTTCATATAATGGTTTTCCATTATAATAAAAAGAATCAGATACATCAGTATCTAAAAACTCATGAATAGTTAATTTTAGCTTCTCTTTTGGCGGAAATTTAAAGTCAATAGTCTTGTCCAAAAAGGCAACAATATAAATTCTTTCTCTATTTTGTGGTATTCCATAATCTTTTGTATTTAAGATTTGAGAAAACTCTGTATCCTAGCTCTTCTAAAGTTTGCTTGACGACCTTAAATGTATTGCCTTTATCATGCCCAACAAATCCTTTAACATTTTCTAAAAATAAAACTTTTGGTTTATGATATTTAGCTATTCGAGCTACATCAAAAAAAAGTGTACCTCTTGTGTCATCAAACCCTTTTCTATGTCCTGCAATACTAAATGCTTGACAAGGAAAACCAGCTAAAATAATATCATGTTTAGGTATCTCTTTTTCATCAATTAATGTTATATCACCGTGGGGCATTTCATTATAGTTTTTATAATAAGTTTTTTGTGCATTTTTATCTATTTCTGAAGAAAGAACTATCTTCAGAGCTGTTTTTAAATACTCTTTGAAAAACCAGCACACGGATACCACCAATTCCAGCAAATAGATCAATAATATTATAGCGCTAGTAGCAGTCAGAGTCTGTATCTCTGGTATTGTGATTCATAATAACTGTCATGCTTAGTTCCCTTTGCTTTATCTTTCACCATTCTAGTATGAGATATATATTTAAAAATCTATTTTTATGTCAAATTGCAATAATTATTTTGTAACTATCGCATAAGTAATATCTAAAATCTCTGTATGACTTTTGATAAATTTGTTTAAATCTTTGAGTTTTAAGTTCTTAATTTTCTCTAATTCTGCTTGTGAATGACCTGCTCCAAAACCTTTGTAGTAGTCCATAAATGTTCGACTTAAACGCTGACTCATAGTCTCTACTCTAAGTGGTTCACTTCCTAGTAAGAATTTTTTTGTCTGTTCTAGTTCATCTTTTGTAACACCATTTTTCACAAACGAGTTTATAACTTCACTTACTGTTTTTTTTGCCTCATCCATAGAGTCGAGTTTTGTTTGTAAGTAGCCTGACATATATCCGCTTGATTTACTCATATGTACACGAGCATATGCTGAGTAAGCAAGACCGCGTTTCACACGTATCTCTTCCATCAAACGAGACCCAAAACCACCAGTACCTAAGATAAAAGTTGCAACACGAGCCTTATAGTACTCTTCATCATCTACTTTCATATTGTACGGTGTTCCAAAATAGATATATGCCTGCTCTGTTTCGCGTTTAAGTATAGACTCTTTGACAGTTTTAGTTACTTCAAAATACTCTATCGCTTCATCTTTTCCTACTCTTAAAGATGACAAAACTTTTTTCATATTTTTCTTTACTTCATCTAAAGATATATCTCCACCTACAACAATAATAACGCGAGAGAGAACCATATGCTTTTTTACAAAACTTTTTATATCTGCAACTTCTATAGATGCGATACTCTCTTTTGTACCAGATGGAGGATTTGCTAAAACAGTTCCCTCAAACATAAGACGTTTAAGTTCTCTTCCTGCGATGTAGTCAAAGTCATTCTCTTTTCTACTTAAACTTCCAAGTGTCATAGTCTTGATTTTACTCATACTCTCTTTTGAATAGTTAGGGTCTTTTAAAAGCATCTCTAAGTATTTTAAAGAGTTTGTATATTCATCTTTAAGTGAGCTTACATCTAAAACAAAGGTCTCACTTCCAGCTGTTGCTGAAATATGGATTGCCTTAGATTCTAGTGCCTCTGCAAAAGCATTTGAGCCTAAAGAAGCAGTTCCTTCGTTGAGAACTTTTGCACTAAACTTTGCAAGACCTGCTTTTTTAGTGTCTGTAATGCTACCACTATTTTTAAAAACTACTTGAGTATTAACTATTGGAAGTCTTCTATCCTCTTCATATATAAGAGGTACACTTACACCATTTATCTCTATTTTATCTATTATTGTTGCCATTAAAATTTGTCCTAGTACTAAAAGTGTTAAAAATATTCTCATCTATGCCTCGAAAATTTTTAAGGTCTCATATGCAGTATTTCGTACTGCTGGTATCTCATCTATATCACGGATAAGCTGTACCATTTCCTCTTTTGCCATTGCATAAGCTGCACCTGCAGAACTTACTACATTCTCTTCCATCATAGTTGAGCCTAAGTCATTTGCACCAAAACGCAGTGCCATCTGTCCGATGTAAGGTCCTTGTGTTACCCATGAACTCTGGATATTTGGCACATTATCAAGATAAAGTCGTGCAACTGCAAGTAAACGCAGGTAACGGTTAGAAGATGGTTTTTCCATATCTGGAATTTTTTCTAAAAGGGCTGTATTTTTTCCCTGAAAACTCCACATGATAAAAGCACGAAAACCACCTGTTTCATCTTGAAGTGAACGAATCATATCAAAGTGCTTGATAATATCCTCATCACTCTCAACTGTACCATACATCATAGTAGCCGTTGACATAATGTCTAGCTTATGTGCTTGTCTATGAACATCTACCCATACCTCTGCATCTATCTTTTTAGGTGCAATTATATCGCGTACTCTGTCTGAAAGTATTTCTGCACCCGCCCCAGGAATGGAAGCTAGTCCTTTTACCTTTAGACGTGATAAAACTTCTTGTATAGTGATACGAGAAATTTTAGCGATAAAATCTAGTTCTATAGAAGAAAAACCGTGAATCGTAATACTTGGATATTTCGTATGAATATGTTCTACCAAATCCTCATACCACTCTATCTTTAACTTAGGATGCACTCCCCCTTGAAAAAGTATCTGTGTCCCACCAATCTCTAAAAGTTCATCTATTTTTTGATCTATTTCATCAAATGTAAGAACATAAGCATCTGCATCTTTTTCATGTCTATAAAAAGCACAAAACTTACAATCAACCCAACAGATATTTGTGTAATTGATATTTCTATCTATTACAAAAGTTGTTATACCCTTTGGATGCAACTCTTTTTTTCTTTGTGAAGCTAAGCGACCTAGCTCTTTTAAGTCAGCATTTTGAATTAAATCTAATGCCTCTTCTTTTGTTAATCTTTTGTACATTTGCCCCCTTTGTGTACTCCAAAAATCAAAAACATCCTATTTCCATCCTCTATTTCTGGGGTTCATCGGTTTTGTCTTAATAAAAAGAGTATATACTAGATATATAAATACTAGTATAATCAACATTCCACCTATAATTTGTGTATTAGCACCAATATTTAAAATTTTATTTAAAATGTTTTTATGCTCTTTATTGTCTATCTCTATCTCTGCCATCTCCGCAATATGAGTCATAGCACTCACACCTAAACTTCCCTCAGGTATGTCTATGTGACAAGAGATACAAACGCCACGACGATCTAGTTTTGCTCTTTGTTCTTTATCAAGCGCTTGAGAGAGTTTAAAGTGATGTCCTACTGTCATAACCTGTGTTCCATTTTCATCAACAAACTGTGAGTAGTCATACTTCAAATTTGGAATGGCTGGTATCTGCTCATCTGTTTTTCTTGGCAAGACTTTTCTATCTGCACTCATAAGATCTACAATAGTTGTCTTAGTCCAATCAGCACTACTCCCAATACCCAGTCCTAAAGCTTTATCTGAAACATGGCATGACTCACAATTACGTGCTTCTTTTTGAATAGTATGAGGCTGAACAGGTGACATATCTAAGGCATTTTGCCCCTCTTCCCCCGCCCCTTCAACATTTTTTACTTTAAATATATGGTTTTGTAAAAGAGCTTTTCCATCTTCGCCAATAACCGTAATGGTAGTCTGACAACCAGGTATAACAGGAGTAATTCGCCCCTCTCCATTTTGTGCTAAAGCAGGGTCT
Source organism: Sulfurimonas sp. (assembly GCA_030949945.1). GTDB lineage: Bacteria > Campylobacterota > Campylobacteria > Campylobacterales > Sulfurimonadaceae > Sulfurimonas. The sequence continues at coordinate 10,239 of JAUZRZ010000080.1, forward strand.
TCCCAACGTAAGAAGGAACGAGTCTCTGTAACTTTACCAGGGATAAGATACTTTTTAAGGTCACGCATCCCGCCAGTTGTTCCATGAATATCTTGGTCATGAGAAGCTTTTAAATAATCAACATTTGATTTTCCACCGCTATAGTCTATCTTTACATGACAGCCATAACACTGCGGTGCCCATGTTGCATGACAAGTGTAACACTCTAACTCTTCTGTATGTGCCGTTACAACATCCATCGCTATAAGTGCTTTTTTGGAGAGGTGTTTTTCCTCTTTGAGGAGTTTAAGTGGTTTTAACTCTATATCTTTTCCAGAGCTCAGGTGCATAATGATTTTATTGCCCTTCTTAATAGCTTTTGGAAGTGGATTTCCTCGTGCTGTTAGAATAAACCCGTCACCCTTATCTTTAGGAACGAAACCTGTTTAAGATACTCAGCTAAATCTTGTGTAACACCACGAGGTGTACCTTTTTTTCTCTCCTTAGAGAACTCATCAGAGTAACCAATAGGCAACTCCCATGGATAAGCCTTAGTTGTACCATGACAATCTTGACACTCAATCTCAACAGCTGCTAAGTTTGCTCCATCTAAGAAACCATCACCATGCAAGTCATTTGAAGTGTGACAATCTTGACACAACATCCCTTTTTGATAGTGAATATCCTCTTTCATATGCAAGTAGCGTTTTGTGTGAAGTTTAGGTTGTCCGTTTCCCTCTGCATCAAAAGTAGCATTATATGCAGTCTCCATCAATCCTTGATAAGATACACCTATGCGTTTACCACGGTTGTGACAAGTTGAGCATGTCTCAACAGGAACACCAGAGTACTCAACATCGTGAACAGTTACCTTCACTTTACGAGAAGATTGTATCTGATGTGAGAGCATATGTCCTGGGGATTTTTTATCTATAGTTTGGTCATTTCCCTCATAAAAACCTTCATTTGAGTAATGGAACATGACACGATGCACAGCCAATACCACGAAAATCACCCCGTTTTGAGCGACCTTTACTTCCAGTATGACAACGCAGACACTCTTGTCTGAGATAAGTATAAACCGCTAAAGAGGGGTCAGCAGTTACCTCTTTTACAGAGGGGGCAGCTGGAAGTTCTTGCGTCTCACTTGGAAATGCTTGTGGTTCCATCTTTGAGAGTTTTTGCATATACTCCCTATAAGTTTTAGTCCCTGAACGCGACATTGGGTCACGAGGATTATGCGTTTTATAGTTCGCGTTTGTATGTTTATAACCCTCTTTAGCACCAAAAGACCACAAAGCCCCTTGAATTTTTCCTTGTTCACTCATCATAAGAGAGTTCATCTGATTTGCTACTTGAACAGGGTGACAGGTACCACAAGTGTTCTCATTTATCCACGAACTCGCAGGTGCTGGATAGTACTCTTTTGGTCCAGGATTATCTAAAAAGTATTTTATCGTTCCCCTATGTGCCTTGCTTTTATGTCTCGTAGCAGGGTTTACCCCCGTGACAGACTATACAACTATTTTCAGCATAACCCGCCTTTTTTGCACGCTCGGCGATAGCCTTACTCATAAGAGAACTCTCTTGACGAATATGCTCTATACCACTGTGACAATTAAGACAGTTATTTTTTTCGTATAATCAATATCACCAAAAAGTGAAACTGAAAACGCAAGTGCTAAAAATAGTAGCTGGTACATCTTTTTTACTTCGCTTTACTTATAGCATCCAAAACACCATTTATAAACTTCGGAGACTGCTCCGTTCCAAAAGCTTTTGTAATTTCAACTGCTTCGTTAATAACAACAGCAGAATCAAGTTCACCAAAAAGTATCTCATATGCTGCTAAACGCAGAGTAGCTCGCTCAATACTTCCAAGTCTCTTAAAATCCCAATCTTTTAAATGTGAAATAATCGCACTATCACAAGCTTCAAGATTACTCATAACACCATCATACAGGTCAAGTGCAAAGTCTTTTTGTTTGTTACGGATTTTTTTCTCTTCTAGTATCTCATCTGTATGCTCAGCCGTGTTTCCATTTCCTAAATCAAAAGCATATAAAAGGCTTACAACAGCCATACGAGCATGATGACGAGTCGCCATTATATCGCCTCGTAGAGATTTAACATCTCTATAATTGTAGTCATCGCTTCAAAACCTTTGTTACCCGCTTTTGTTCCAGCACGCTCTATAGCTTGCTCGATAGTGTCAGTTGTTAGAAGTCCAAAACTTACTGGTTTTTGGTACTTCAGACTCATAGTTGCGATACCTTTTGTTGCCTCTGCAGAGATATAATCAAAATGAGGAGTAGCCCCACGAATAACTGCACCCAAAGCACAAACCGCGTCATACTTACCACTTGCAAGAAGTTGGTCTATAATCATAGGAAGTTCAAATGCACCTGGAACTATAATCTGTGTAATATCCTCTTCATTTCCACCATGACGATCAAATGCGTCTGTAGCACCCTCAACAAGTCTATCTACTATAAAGTGATTCCAACGTGTGCTTACAATCGCTATTTTTTTACCATTTATTACTTTTAATTTACCTTCAATTAAATTCATCTATATCTCCTGTATTTGTTTTATTTTTTGTATTAATTTTTCTAAGTCTTGCAATTTTAGCATATTTGGTCCATCACTCAAAGCAACACTAGGGTCAAAATGAGTCTCAAAAAAGAAACCATCAACACCAATAGCCGCTGCCGCCTTTGCTAAGTGTGGTACCATTGAGCTATCTCCGCCTGTTTTTCCATTCTCTGCCGTTGGCATCTGAACAGAGTGTGTTGCATCAAAGATAACGGGAGCAAACTCTCTCATAATCACAAGGTTTCGCATATCTACAACCATATTTCCATAACCAAAGCTATTTCCACGCTCACAAAGATAAACACCATGTTTAGCTGCGTTTGCATAAGTTGGCTCAGAACAGCCGCGAGTTTGAAGTACCTTTAAAAGTGGGTATTTCATCGCATCAGCAGAAAGAAATTGCCCTTTTTTGATGTTTATCTCACACTTAGTTTTTGCACAAGCTACAAGCAAGTCAGTTTGGCGACAAAGAAACGCAGGGATTTGTAGCATATCTACAACTTGTGCCACTGCGTTTACTTGCACAGACTCATGTACATCTGTGACTATTTTATAGCCAAAGTCATCTTTTACTTTTTGTAGTATTCGCAAGCCCTCATCCATCCCAAGTCCACGAAAGGACTCCAAAGAGGTACGATTTGCCTTGTCAAAACTTGCTTTAAAATAGAAGTCGATACTTGCATCATTATGATACTGCTCTAACTCTTTAGCTATTTTAAATATATTTTCCTCGCTCTCAATAACACAAGGACCTGATAAAAGTTTCATAGTTTCTTCTTAAGTTAAAATTTTATTAGAGATATTATATCTTATTTTGCTTTTGCTACCATTATGCCAGCTAATACTATGAGTATGATACCAAAACTCGTAGCTAAAGATGGAAGTGCATCATCGAGCATCACTCCAACTACTATGGAAAATAAAATATTTGTATAACTTACAGCACCTACTATCCCCGCTTTTGTCTCACCATAAGCCTTAGTCATCAGGAGTTGTGAGATAGTGGCAAAAACTCCCATTGCTATGAGATAAACCCACATTATTCCCTTTGGAAGTACAAATTCTCCTAGTAAAAAGTCAAGTTCTACAGCATTAAAATAGGGTGTAATCACAAATAAAACAATAGGTCCTAGTGTCCCTGTAAGCATAAAGGAGAGTACTATTGCTCTTGTGTCATAGTAGGACCTTAACTCTCTAACCGAAGTGTAAGCAAGTGCTGCACCTATGCCTGAAAATATCCCCAGAAGGTCATACTTACTAAAGCCTAAACTACTCGGCTGTGTTATAAAAACTATACCAATAAATCCTATAAATATCGCTATCCATCCACTAAAAGAGAGCTTTTCTTTGAGAAAGAAAAAAGCAAATATCGCTGTAAAGATTGGTGAAGTTTTTGAGTAGGTCATAGCATCACCCAAAGAGATATGTGCGATGTTATAAAAAAAAGCTAATAGTGCTACAAATCCTATAAAGCCACGAAAAAAGAGTAAAAAGGGTTTACCGCCCTTTTGTATAAGTGGTTTTTTATAAATTGCATAACTGATGATAAGCACCCCAGCAATATTTCTAAAAAACACAACTTCAAGAGAGCTCATCTCCTCTGAAGCAAGTTTAGCAAATGCACCCATAATGGCGAAAGTAAAAGAGGCGATGAGCATATATTGCACACCCTTATTCATATCTGTAAGTAGTTTCATAATTGCAATTATACCCATCTATTTACTTCTGTATTTTATAATGATTAAGTGATGTTACAGACTTTTCTTAAAAAAGCCCCTTTTTTATAGCTTTAGGGGGTTGTAGGGACAATAGCTTGTCCCTGCGACTATGAGGGGCTTTGCTCCTTATAGTCCGTAACACTAGTGATTAAAAATCAAAGGAATTTTATGTTAAACCTTATTATATTTGCTGTTATTGCTTATATTCTCTACTCTGTCTTTAAAAGTTACTCAAAGTATGAAAACTACTCCAAAGAAGCTTTTAAAAACTTCTCTGTCTCTCATGACTCTCTCAAACATAGTGAACTCGGTCTTTTTGTTGCACTTGTGGCAAAAGTTGCTAAGGCTGATGGAAAAGTAGATGCACTCGAAGCACAACTTGTTGGGATTATGTTTGATGATATAGCTGCTGTTTTTCCAGAGCCCCAGAAAACAAAACAGATACTCAAAGATATTTTTAATCAAGAGAAGCAAAATATCAATGACACACAAGATATAGCAGAAGAACTCGCACGTGCCATTAAACACGATAGTGCAAAACAGCAACAGTTTATAGGGTTTTTAATCCAGCTTGCATTTATTGATGGAGAGGTAAGCCAGAGTGAAGAGGAACTTTTACAAATAATCGCAGAAGCTTTAGAGTTTGACCCAAATGCCTACCATGCAATCTTTGACCAGTTTGAGCAGATGATGAAAAATGTCTCACCTAAAGCAAGCATTGATGATGCCTATAAGCTCTTAGGTGTAAGTAAAAATGATGACCTAAAAACTGTCAAAAAAGCCTATAAAAAGCTAATAAGAGAGTACCATCCTGACATCATAGCATCACAAGGAAAGGGTGAAGCATATATGAAAGAAGCAACTGCTAAAACACAGGAGATAAATCAAGCTTATGAGATGATAGAGGCGACATTTAAATAAGTGTAAATTTTATCACCCAAAATCTTTTTCCCAAAAAAACTCTATCCACTCATTTGCTTCATTTATCCAATAGTGAGGCTCATATGAAGAGCTCTTTTTGTAAAAAAGTGTCGCTGATTTAAACTCTATGTCTTGAAAGTTTTTCTCTAAATAATTCATAACAGCTTGAAGTGTCTCACCACTATCTGCTATATCATCAACAACTAGAACTCTTTTTTTATCTTTAAAATCACAATTTGCAACCAGTGTAATCTCTTCACGCTTTATCGTATCATCATATAACTCAGTTCTTATACTCTGTACATCTCTTAATTCCAAACCCTCAGCTACACAGTGAGCTAATGTCATTCCACCTCTAGCAACTGCAACTATAGACTCAGGTTTAAAGAGTTTACACCTATCTATGAGTTTTTTTGTATCTTTTACAAACAGTTCATAGGAGTAGTACTTTTTCAAAATATTCCTTTGATTAGAGGTCTCTATAAGCTATTTTATAAACCTTCATTCTCTTATTTACTCTTTTCAAATAATGCTTAGGCTCATCATATTTTAAGTTACTTAGCAGATGTGCATAAACTTGTTCTGATGTCATGGCATTAATCTTTGGTGCTGCTTTATTCATATTTGTTGTTCTTGTAAATGCCCATGCTATATTTCCTGCACCTGTATTATAGGCTGCTATAGTACAGTAAAGCCTACTTTGTGGGTCTTTTATCTTTCTAAGGTATCTGTAGTAGAGTATGTGAAGGTATGCTGTCCCCATCTGAATATTATTTGAACTATTATAAAGGTAAGTGGCACTAGGCTTTCCTTTTTTCTTATAAATCATTCTGTATGCATCTGCTCCACCAGACCAAGGCACAAGTTGCATCAATCCATAGGCTGGTATATGAGATTTTGCAAAGGGGTTAAAATCACTCTCTGTTTGCATAATTGCAAAGAGTAAATCTACTGGCATTTTATACTCTTTGGAGTTTTTTGAAACATCAGTTTGATAGACTGCAGAGAGTTTAATCTTAGAGTTTTTAGGGAGTTTTACCACAACTTTATAAATATTTTCTTTTTTATCTTTTGCTTTTGTTTGCGTTATTTTATTGGCTTGTATTGTCTGCATAGCATAAGTATTTAGCTCTGCTTTACTAGGCTGTCTTGGAAAAAGAAGAGTTGTTAAGATAGGCTTAGCATTAACACTTGATGATACAACATCAGGTGATTTAGAGATTTGTGCTATTTTTTTTTGAAGAGGGTCTGTTTGCACTACCTCCTTCGTATTTTTTCCTGCTATGTAAGTTATGCGCTCTTTGAGCTTCTTTTTTGCATCATCTAATGTTTTTGCAATAACTTCAACACTATAGCTATTCTTAGCAAAGTCAACATTTGAACGACTCTTTTTATCTTTAGTGTAACTCACCCACTGCTTCTTACTAGAGAGTTTTGGCTCTTCCCAGTACTTAGAGAGTTCCTTTTTGTAGTTTTTATACTCCTCTTGCATCTTTGTTTTATAATCTTTAAACTCTTTGTTTTGAGCCTGTTTATAGGCCTCAAACTCTGACTTACTAGCAGATGTATCTTTCTCACTTGAGCTTGCACTGAGAAGAGTAGTCAATAGCGCTAGCAGTAATAATCTTTTTCTCATCTATATTCTCCTTTATTTTGTTTTTTCTTTCACTAATTTTTGAAAGTAGTCAGGAAATTTTTTTTGAATTTTTTCTAAAAACTCAGCATTAAGTTCCCCAGAGAGTTCTTTAAGGTCAACATACTTTTTAAAATCTTCGTAACTTACCTTAGAAATCTTGTTTTGGACACTCTCTTTAATATCTTGAGCCTCTTTCACAAGAGATGTTACTTTATTCTCTGTTTGATTTGCATCCACTTTAATTTCTTTTATAGGTTCTGGCTCTTTTGGAAGAGCTACAGTTGTTCTAAAAGATTTGTTTACATTTATACTTATGCTAACAAGTTTAGGTGCAGAAGTTTTTTGAGGTGACTCAATCTCATACTCAAAGTTATCCATACCTACATAATCTTTCTCTGAAACATATTGAAAACTTCCACTCTCATGTAGTGTTAGTTCCCCATGAAGAGGCTCTCTTGTAATAATAAAACGTAGCTGTTCACTCGTTATGGGAGTAAGTGATTCAGAAAATTTTGTCTCACTTGTAGTAGTATATTTTTTTGTTTTTGCATCATTAAAGACTAAGAGTTCTTGAGATGTGAGGAAGTTTAGCTCAACGGTATTTGTCTCAGCTGGAGATGTATTTATCTCCCCACTTAAACTCTGTCCCGCAAACTTTGCAATATATCTACTTGTATCTTGACACTCCTTAATAGTTGTTCGCACATTTGGCTTAATCATCTTTCCATTGATGGCAATATTTGGATTTTTATCTGTCAAAAATGTGACTGTAGGGTATCTTTGATTCTCTAAGTCTTTGGAGATTTTATAATCTTCTTTAAGATCATTGCTAAACTCTCCTACTAGTGGACAGACTCCCTTTGCCGTAATCTTATAGAAATGTTCCCCATTTTTCAAATATTTTTTTTCATTGTTTTTGATAGCAATATTATCAAGAGTGATTTTTATATTTTCTGCTCCACTTACTCTAAAGAGAACAAATTGAGGGTATGTTTTTTTCTGTATAGATGAGAGCAGCATTCTTTTCTTGTCAAGTTGTGTAAAGTTATTCGCCCTGTAGAGTTCAGGAAAGAGTTTCATAAGTGCTTTGGTAACTTTGAGTTGCTCATAAAGATTATTAATCTCTGCATATCTCTTCTTTGAATCTTGAGAGAGACTCTTTTGACTAATTCTCATCATATCAGCATACATATTTGCGGCTATGTTTTTGAGTTCCTCTTTTTTTAACATAACACACTCGTCTTTATCTTTTTGAGTATGAATAAGCTGGGCATCAAAAACTTCAAGCATATTTTCATCATCACTCGAAGATGTAAAGGGAATAATGGATGTAAGAGAGTCTAAAAAACCTCCCTGTTCTTTTGTCTTTTTAGAGAGAAACAGCTTCTTATTGAGTGCAACTTTGGCATCCTCTTTTGTCTGTTTACAACTCTTAAAAAAGAGTGACTCCGAATGTGCTATGGATGCTGTATATATATCTCTGAAAGTTTTCTCTTTTGCATTGAGCATATTTTGCTCTTGTGTCGTCTCTTCATCTTTTAAAAAGGCGGGTATAAGAAAAGATAGTTGTTTAATATCTGAGAGCCAAAGTGAGAGTTTTTCTATTTTTGAATCAATATCACTTGGAAGATTTTTTGTTTCATATAAAAGTGCCTGTTTGAGAAGTTTTTTTGTGTTTTTTATCTGTTCATCTTTATAAACAACTGCACAGAACTCTTCTCCAACTTTATTATACTTGATCTCTACTAGGGAGAGATTTGTGCTAGAACTTGAATAAGAAGAGACTTTTGATTGAACATCATCACTATTTGTTACTAGCACCTCTTGCTCGGTTGAAGTACTTACACGCGAGAGTATGCTCTCGCTTAGTGCATAAAGTGCCTCTTTTTTTGTCTCTGCACAAGCTTCATACTTACTAGAAAATGGTAAGTCCGCCATCAAAGCTTGTGAGCCTAAAAGTGTGAGTATGAGTAAAAATGTAACTTTCAAATTATTCCTTTAGTTGTCTAGCACCATCCAAATATAGAGCTCTTTAGAGCTTTTATCCATCCATATGCCCTCTATATGTGCTGTTATTTTGTTGTTAGCACTATAAGTACTTTTATCTTTCATTTTATAAGTAGCACCTGAGTTATTTGCCACTTCCTTTTTTTGCATACGAATAGCAACCTGTACTCCTTTTTGAAGTGAAAGTTCATCTAAAGCTCGCCCAATTGCAAGTTTTCTTTGCGAAGATATTGATTGATCGTATGTTCTTCCTGCAACTCCAATAGCACCAATTTTTCCACTAACACTCGGTTGTAAAACCCATGAAGGCATTGCCGAAGAATTTTTAGGAGCTTTAGGAGAAGAGCAAGCTACAAGAAAGAGGGAGAGAGCAACTACAAGAAAATGTAGTCTACTCATATTTAGTTTGCTAAAGCTTCGTCCATAGAATCAAATGCTTTTGATGCTTGGAATTTTTGCCATAAAGCATTATCGTTTTTAAGAGATGTTTTTGCAGTAGCTTTTACTGTAGAGTTGATATAATCTTCTGGTACAGTCACTAAAAGATAGAGTGCTCCAGAGGGTGCTTGCCAAGAGTCAACAGCCTTAGAACCTGCTAAATCAACCTTTGCTAATTGATCATCAACAGCAGTTGTGAGTTGATCTACAGTTTCACTATCACCTGCACCAGTCGTTTCAGTAAAACCTTTCATTCTAGTTTTTACTTGAACTTTTATCTGAGTTGCTAAGTCTGCACGACCATTCATAACTGCAACACGTCTCATATGAGACATACCTGCCTTTGATTTTTGAGCAATTCCAACACCTGCATAAGCACCCTCAACCATAGGAACACATGTCCATTTTGGGGCAGGCACATTCTCTTGTTTACAACCAAAAGTTGTTACTGCTTGCTCTTCTGGCTTTGGAGTCTCTCCACCACATCCTACTAAAGTTGCAGCGATAAGAGCTGCTGCTGAGATTGATACAATTGTATTTTTCATTTTTATCCTTTTGTTTATTACACGGATTATAACTAGATAATTCTTAATTTAATTATAATTTCACTGCATATAATATTTCCGATTTATATATCTGCTTCATTGAAATTTGTTCTCCTTTCATTATACTTTTCTCTTACTATTATTTAGCTATAATTCCAAAATATAATAACTCTTCATAAGTTTTACAAGGTACATTCATGAAAAAAATCGCCATTGTTGGTCGTCCAAATGTTGGAAAAAGCTCTCTCTTTAATCGTTTAGTCAAAAATCGTGATGCGATTACTTCAGAACAAGCGGGTACTACTCGTGATGTTAAACGCCGCCATGTAATTGTAAACAATAAAGAAGCACTTCTTCTTGATACTGGTGGACTCGATAAAGGTTGTGAACTTTTTGATAAGATAAAAGAGATGTCACTCAAAGCTGCTTATGCTGCTGATATTATTCTTTATATGGTTGATGGGAAAAGTATTCCTGAGGATGAAGATAAAAAGTTTTTTTATGAGCTTCAAGCCATGGGAAAAGATATGGCTTTAGTTGTCAACAAAATTGATAATGATAAAATGAAAGAGAGACTTTGGGATTTTTACGAGTTTGGAACGGGTGATATTTTTGGTATTTCTGTTGCTCATAACCGTAATACTGTAGAACTACTCGACTGGATAGCAGACAAAATTCCCCAAGAAGACACTATAAAAGAAGAAACCGAGGAGATTGAAGTTTTTAAAGAAGAGTTGCCAGAAATAGATGAAGAAGAATTTTTTGCCAATACTCACGATGAAGATGATGATGGTTTTACATACTGGGATGAAGATGAGATGGATGGAGTAGTTGAAGACAACTCTATTTTTGGAAATAATGACCGTATAAAAGATTTTAATGAAGAGGATGTTGATCATATTAAAATTGCTATTATCGGTCGTACTAATGTTGGAAAATCTTCCCTTTTAAATGCCCTTTTAGGTGAAGAACGCTGCGTTGTAAGTAGTGTCGCTGGAACGACAATAGACCCAATTGATGAGACAGTACAGTACAAAGATAAGCAGATTACCTTTGTAGATACAGCGGGACTACGTCGCCGTGGAAAGATATTAGGTATAGAGAAGTATGCACTTATGCGTACAACTGAGATGCTTGAAAACTCAAATATGGCACTTGTTGTTCTAGATGCAAGTCAGCCATTTTTAGATCTTGATGAGAAGATAGCTGGGCTTGTTGATAGTAATCGCCTTGCATGTATTATTGTTTTAAATAAGTGGGATATTTCTAAACGCGAGGATCATGATAAAATCATTCAAGAGGTTCGTGATAGATTTAAGTTTCTAGCCTATGCTCCTATTTTAACTCTCTCTGCACTTACACACCAGCGTGTTGATAAACTTCACGATATGATTTTAGAGATAAATGAAAACTACTCTCAAAGAATTCCAACAAGTAAGATAAATGAAGTCATAGAAAAAGCACTTCGCCGCCATACACTCCCAAGTGTAAGCGGTCAGGTTATCCGTATCTACTATGCAACACAGTATGAAACGCGACCACCAAAGATAGCTATAGTTATGAACAAACCAAGTGGTCTTCACTTTACATATAGACGCTATCTAACAAACAAAATGCGTGAAGCCTTTAACTTTACAGGAACTCCACTACTCTTTAAAGCTAAGAAACGTGGTGAAAAATAGTCTTTAGGGGGTTGTAGGGACTTTCTGTCCCTGCCATAATAATGGGCTCTGCTCATTATTATGTGTAATATCAATGGAAGGGTTTAAATACGACCATTGCCACAATAACCATCATTAAGATGGTTGGCACTTCATTATACATTCTAAAAAACTTTCCACTTTTTTCACACTCATCTTTTTCTAACTTTTTCCTGTAAAAATTCATTGAGATAAAGTAAGCGATTAAGAGTGCTACAAAAAGAAGTTTTGCATGTAACCAACTGTTGCCCTCAAATCCTATTTCATATATAAGGTACGAACCACTAATCAGTGTTGTCCACATAGAGGGAACACCTATATACTTAAAGAGTTTATACTCTTGAATTTTTACAACTTTTACAAAACCTTCATTCTCTTTATGTTCCGTATGGTAGATAAAGAGTCGAGGTAGATAAAAGAGTACTGCAAACCAAGAGATAAAAGAGATTACATGAAACCAAAGTGCAAATTCATACATAATAAGTTTTTCCTTAAAAGTTTTTCTCTATATAAATAGAGTTATAGTTTGAGCCACCTTTTGTGACACCATTTACAAGACCGTAAATTCCTGAACGGTGCTTAAGTGCTAGACCTAGATATGTCTCCTCTAAAGGTTTATATCTTATAAGTTTTCCAAAATCAAAATCTAATGTAATATCTAAATAGTTTAAGAATTTTGATGTTTTGCCATCTTCTATTGTCTCTGCTTCTAACTTCTCAACTCGCAGAGCATCACTAGCATAAGAAAAACCCTCTCCTAAACCAAAACGTATACGGTTATTTGCAAAGTCTAGCTTATAAAGTAGTTTTACATACATAACAAACTCGTTTACATCTGAGTAATCATCCTCATTAAAGTGTGAAAGACCCGCTTTTAGATAAATATCTATAGGCATATCAAAAGCATCCCTACGAAGTAGATAACCCATATCAAATGCAGTGACACTTAAGTTTTCAGGATGAGAACCAATGTCTCCAATAAGTATATCACCGAGAGCTTTATTAGTCGCATTACCATAAAGAATTCGTGCAGAGAAGTCATTTTGAGCATAAAGAGTGAGTGTCAGCATTAAAAGTAATATATATTTCATTCAATTCCTTAAAAGTTTTTTTCTATGTATATACAGTTATAATTTGAGCCACCATCAGACACCCCACCATAAGTTCCTTTAGCACCTGAACGGTGTTTAATAAGATAACCTAGATGATAATTTTGCATATTTTTTACACGAATGAGTCTGCCAATATCAAAGTCAAATGTTATTTCCATATAGTTTAAAAGATTGGATTGATTATCATTTTCTTGTATTGCCTCTTGTTTTTCACTCCAAGGAATACGCCCTGCATAAGAGATACCCTCTGCTAGCCCAAAACGAAACTGATTTCCAAGGGTGTTGAGTTTATAAATGAGTTTGATATAAAGTGTGAGTTCTAAAAAATCTGCTTGATGTCCATTCTCATCAAAATAACTTAGTCCTGTTTTTGCATAAATATCAAAAGGGAGACTCCAAAGGTTTTCTACAAGTTTATATCCTATATCTGTTCCATAAACATTAGTACTATATTTACTAGTATTAAAGCCTGAAAAAGTATAAAGTTGATCAAAATCACTTGCTGATGAAGCTCCGCCAAAGAGACGGACACTGTAGTCATTCTCTTTAACTTCTTGTGCATACAGCAGACTTGCGAGTAATAAAAAAAATGTTAGAATAAATTTCAAATAAATTTCCTAAAGAAGAGAGGTATATGCCAAGAAGTTGGCATATACACATAGACTAAGTGTCAAGAGTTTCTAAGTCTTTGACTGAAGTGTTTTTATGGTCTACTACTTTATCGTGAAGACGACGAAGTGCTTTAGTACCTTTGTCTATAGCTAAATCTATAGCAGCATCAAGTACATCATCATGTTGTGTAATAATTACTGGTTGTGCATGTGCAATTTTAATATCAAACTCTACCATGACACCTTTTTTCTCGGCTGCTACAACACAATTGATACTTGTAATATCTAATGAATATTTTCTAAATGCTTCAACAGCACCTTCAATATGAGCTTTAGTAGCATCTGTTAATGTAATATCTTTTGAACGAATCTGTAAGTTCATCATAAATCCTTTAAAAGAAGTTTTTACTTCTTGTACTATGTATATAGTAACTAAATAAAGCTGAAATTGGTATAATTACAAAAAAAATATAGGAATTTTATTTTATGAGAGTATTAACAGGAATTCAATCATCAGGCGACTTACATATAGGAAATTACTTTGGTTCTATAAAACAGATGGTAGAGGCACAACAAAAAGAGGATACCTTTACCTTTATTGCCAACTATCATGCGATGACAAGTGTGACTGATGGGGCAAGATTAGCAGAACTTACCATGCAATCAGCTACAGATTTTTTAGCCCTTGGTATCGACCCCAAGATAAATACTTTTTGGGTTCAATCAGATGTCAAAGAAGTACTTGAACTTTACTGGTTTTTATCTTCTTACACTCCTATGGGTCTGCTTGAACGTGCTCACAGTTACAAAGATAAAACAGCCAAAGGGATCAAAGCAAACCATTCTCTTTTTTCTTATCCTGTTTTAATGGCTGCTGATATACTTCTATACTCTCCTGATATTATTCCTGTTGGAAAAGACCAAATCCAACATGTTGAGATAGCTCGAGATATAGCACTCAAGTTTAACAACCAGTATGGAGATATTTTTACAGTTCCAACTTTTAGGATAGAAGAAGATGTGCAAACTGTTCTAGGGATAGATGGACAAAAAATGTCAAAATCTTATAAAAATACAGTAAATATATTTGGTGAAGAGAAAAAACAACTCAAAACCATTAAAAAAATAGTAACAGAGCAAGTAGCACTCGAAGACCCAAAAGAGTTTGAAGGGTGTAATGTCTATAATATGGCAAAACTCTTTTTAGAGGGCGAGGAACTTCAAGATTTACAAAACAGATACAGAGCTGGTGGAGAGGGTCATGGGCATTTTAAAGTCTATTTAGCTGAAGTAATGTGGGAGTACTTTAGAGAGTTTAGACAAAGACGTGAGTACTATGCAAATAACCAGCAAGAAGTAAGAGAAATTTTAGCTATGGGTGCAGATAAAGCACGAGATATAGCAAAACCTATGATGGAAAAGATTAGAGAAGTTACAGGAATTAGTTACTAAGTTCAGTCTGTTTCTAGTCATTTAGTTGATAAGTCATAAAAGGATATATAGTCTTGAGGAGAGAAAATCTATACTATGTATAATTATCAACACACGAAATTATAACAGTAAAACATAAAATAAATATAAAATAATATTTAATTATGTTTTTATAAGTGTATAGAGAGATTCCTCTACTTCTTTCTCTGTCTATCTAGCCAAACCATAAGTCCTTTTTGAGCATGTAAGCGATTTTCTGCTTCATCAAAAATAATATCAGAATGCATATCCATAAGTTCTGAAGAGACTTCTTGTCCACGATATGCTGGAAGACAGTGAAGAAACTTTGCAGTTTTTCTCGCTACACACATCTGTAAGCTATCTACCATAAAACCTTTAAAAGCTTTGAGTCGTTCCTCTTTTTCATCCTCTTGACCCATGGAAGCCCAAGTATCTGTTGTCACAATAGTTGCGTTTTTTATAGCTTCTTTAGGGTCATTCATAACAGATATTTTCGCCCCACTCTCTTTTGCCATTTTCAGTGCATCTTCTAAAATATCTCTATCCACCTCATAACCCTTAGGTGTAGCGATGCGAAGAGTAAAGCCCATCTTAGCCGCAAGATACATCCAAGAGTGTGTCATGTTGTTTCCATCACCTACATAAGCAACTACTGCTTTTTCTCTATTCCGTACTCAACCATAGTTAAGTAGTCTGCTAAAAGTTGTACAGGATGATAAGAGTCAGTAAGTCCATTGATAACTGGTACCTTAGAGTTTGCAGCAAACTCTTCTATCATGCTATGCTCGTAAGTCCGAATCATAACCATGTTGCACATACTGCTTATAACTTTTGCAGTGTCGGCGATAGGCTCACCACGACCGAGATGAATATCACGATTACTCAAAAAAGAGCATGACCACCGAGCTGAAACATACCTGTCTCAAAACTCACACGAGTTCGTGTTGAACTCTTCTCAAAAATCATTGCAAGTGTTTGATTTTCTAAATATTTTATGTATTTACCCGCTTTTAAATCTTTTTTGATTTCAATAGCAATGTCAATGATTTCAAGAATTTCTTCTTTGGTAAAGTCTTTTAGTGTTAAAAAATGTCTCAATTTTTCTTCCTAATATTTTTATGTAATATATATTCTATAATATTTTTCTTTAATCTAACTGTTTTGAAGCATTTTAGCTACTTCTTTTGCATGATATGAGATAATAATGTTCGCCCCTGCTCGTTTAAATGCTATCATAGTCTCCATCACAACTCTATCATAATCTATCAAATTGTTAAGTCCTGCCATCTTAAGCATCGCATACTCTCCGCTTACATTATACACAGCCATAGGAAGTGTTGTAGCATCTTTTATCTCACGAACAAGGTCAAGATAAGCAAGTGCTGGTTTAACCATAAGTATGTCTGCTCCTTGCATCTCATCACTCACAGACTCAGCGATAGCCTCACGACGATTTGCGGGATCCATTTGATAACTTGCACGGTCACCAAAACTCGGACTTGATTCTGCAACATCACGAAATGGACCATAATAACCAGAAGAGAACTTTGTTGAGTATGCCATAATAGGTAAGTTCTCATATCCAGCCCTCATCTAAGTGTTAAACGCAGTCTCTCAATAATCCCATCCATCATTCCACTAGGGGCTATCATATCTGCACCAGCTTTAGCATGGATAAGAGCTTGCTCACCTGAAATCTCCAAAGTAGCATCATTATTTACGGTCTCTTTAGCTTCATCTATAATTCCACAATGCCCATGGTCTGTGTACTCACAAAAGCACAAGTCAGTCACAACAAACATATCAGGATGTGCTTCTTTAATAGCTCTTATAGATGAGGCGATAATACCATGTTCACAAAGAGCATCACTTCCAATAGAATCTTTTGTATCAGGAATCCCAAAAAGGAGAATAGAGTAAATTCCAAGTGATTTAAGTTCTTCACACTCTTTTAAAACTTCATCTATACTCATCTGAAAAACGCCAGGCATGGATGCTACTTCTGTTTTTATTCCCTCACCACTTCTAATAAAAAGTGGATATATAAAATCCTCTACATTTACCTGTGTCTCTCTTACTAATGAACGAAGATGTTTGTTTAAACGAGTACGGCGAAATCTTTGAAACATACTTAAACCTTTTTTTTGCTATATTTTTGCTATAATTAATTTTAAGAAAATATTTTACCCATTTAAAGATTAAATTAATGAATATAGAAATATCCCAAGTAGCAAATCTACCTTCTCGTTTCGGTGATTTTCATGTCAAAGCCTTCAAAGAGGGTGAAAAAGAACACTTAGTTATCTATGCAAAAAATTTAGATGAAAACCCTATAGTAAGAGTACACTCAGAGTGTTTAACTGGGGATGCCCTAGGCAGTCTCAAGTGTGATTGTCGTGATCAACTCGAATATGCCCTTGAGCTTATAAATACAGAGGGTGGTATGGTTATCTATCTTCGACAAGAGGGTCGAAACATCGGTCTTTTAAATAAGATAAATGCTTATGCCTTGCAAGATAAAGGTCTCAACACACTAGAAGCAAACCATCAGTTAGGATTTGCCTCAGATGAGAGGACTTATGAGATTGTTACATTTATTTTAGATTATTTTAATATCAAACAGATAAAACTACTTACAAACAACCCAACTAAAGTAAGTGCTATTACTGGAGTTAAAATCTTAGAACGGATGCCAATCATCATGAAATCAAATAAATTTAACGAAGAGTACTTAGATACTAAACGCGATGAGATGGGACATTTACTCTAGTCCATCTCGCCTTAGTCTCTAGTGCTCTGCATCTTTGACTATAGTAAAAAGTTCTCTAAATGCTTCCGTACTAGACTTTTCAACATCTTCAATTCTTAAAAGAGCTTGAGCATACTTAGAATCAAGTTGTAATTTTATCGCTTCGGCTAAACCTTGGTGAACATTTGCATGATGCTTGGAAACAGAATGAAGTTTAGAGTTTCCTTTTAAGAATGTAGTTGAAGCAGTTGAGAACCATTCACCAAATCTACAGCTGTTTTCACTTCCTATCTCTACTGATGTCTGAGTTAGCATTGCTCTGTATCCTTTTAGTTTTAGCGCAATATGATCTATCTTCCCAGCATTAACTCCTAACTCATTTGTAACATATTGAGTTTTATCTTTTATATCTGATGAGTTTTGCATTACATCCTCTACATTTACATTAAATGTATCTAAAATACCCATTACATTTGATGTCTCTTCATTAAAAGTATTGCTAATTTCGATGAGAGAGTTAGAGTTTTGCTTGAGTGAGTTAATATTTATCTCCACCTCGGCAGTTGCTTTTTGTGTTCTCTCTGCAAGTTTACGAACCTCATCAGCAACAACAGCAAATCCACGCCCATGTTCTCCTGCACGTGCAGCTTCTATTGCTGCGTTGAGAGCAAGTAAGTTAGTTTGATCAGAAATATCTTTAATCATCCCAATAATATCGCCAATAGCGCTTACACTATCATTAAGGGCATTTGAATCATCGCCGAGTGTAGTTGTGTACTCTTGAATTTTATCTATGCTATTTACTATTCCTGAAGTTTCACTCTCAACATCACTCATTTTTTGAGAATTAAACTCATTAAGTTCATTTATCTCTGAGAGGAGAGAGAGCGGACTCTCTATTGTTTCTCTCAAAAATCTATTTCCATTTTCATAACTATTTAAAAGAAGGTTTACAAGTTCTTCTCGCTTATTGTCTTCTGTCTCAACAGGTGTTTCTAACTCTTGAATCCTTTGTCTAAGTTCTTCGTTTTGAGACTCAAGTTCTCTGACTTCTTGGCTAAACTTTTTATTTTGTTCCTCTAACTCTTTCTTGCATCCAAACATTACTAAACCTTTTTTTTGATTTATAATTATATCACACTTTTATTGCAATTTATATTTCAATTTAATACCTATAAATTAAATTTATAGTAAAATATATAGGATGATTTTTAAAAGGAATATTTTATGCCCATAGACATAGAAAAAGATGATGTACAAACAGCTCTAAAAAAGCTTAAAGCTAGAGAAAATACACTACATCAATTTGAAGTTATTGCCAACCTAGGACGTTGGGAAGTTGACTTAAAGACACAAGTCACCACATGGTCAGACACATGTTATTCCCTTTATGGAGTTAAAATAGGCACACCTGTAAATCTTGAAGATTTTTTCCAAAGACTTCTCCCACAGTATAGGCTAGAAGCACACCAACTTTTACAAAAAGCAATCCAGACGAAAAGCTCTCATCAGTTATCAATGTGAAGTCAGGCATACAAGTGGCAAAATCATACCTATTCTTCTTAATGGACAAGTAATCTCTGACAGTGAGGGTAATCCTCTAAAGTTCTTAGGTACAACCCAAGATATAAGTCAACAAATCACCATCGAGCAAGATATAAAAGAGTTATCTAACCTTCTAGAACATTCATCCAATGAAGTTTATATTGTCTCAATAGATACTCTTAATTACACTTATGTAAACCAGAGGTGCTTAAAATGCTTTAGGATATACTAAAGAAGAACTCTTAGAAATGAATGTAAGAGATGTAAATCCCCACCTAACAAAAGAGCATATACTAGACCTAGGTTCTCTCCTCGCTTCAAATAATAATATACTCACTACACAGATACATCAAAGAAAAGATAAAAGTACCTACTATGTCCAGTCTTATCTTCACAAAATGACTTACAAAAAAGAAAAATCATTTGTAATTTTTGATACAGATATTTCTGAGATAAAAGAGCTAGAGATGAAATACAAAAAGCAAGCACATATTCTAGAGTACATTCATGATTCAGTCGTCTCAACTGATAAAAATGGAATCATCACATACTGGAACAAAGGTAGCACAACTCTTTTTGGATATGAAAAAGAGGATGTTTTAGGAAAAAGTATTGCTCTCATATATGGCAAGGAGAATAAATACACTTTTGAAGAACTATTGATACTTTTAAACAATCAAGGAAGATTAGATATAGAAGTAAATATGATTAAAGAGAACTCACATAAAATTATCTGTGATATTTCTTTGAGTATTTCTAAAGATGAGTATGGTATTGCTGATGGTTATATTGGTTATATCCAAAATATAACCGCTCAAAAAAAGACACAAGAGTTACTAAAAAAACAGACACTTCAGTTAAAAAAGCAGGCTCACTATGATGTACTTACAGATTTGCCAAATAGAACACTCTTTGGAGATAGACTCTCTCAAGCTATTATCTCTTGCGCGCGAAACAAAGAAAAGTTTGCTCTGTTCTTTATAGACCTTGACCAGTTTAAACAGATAAACGACTCACTTGGTCATCATATAGGTGATGAAGTACTTATAGAAGCTGCAAAACGCTTACAGTCAACCATAAGAGAGGAAGATACTCTCGCAAGACTTGGGGGCGATGAGTTTACTATCATTTTAAAAGATTTAAAAAATATGCAAAATGCTTCAGTAGTAGCCAAAAAAATTGTGGATATTATGAAAGAGCCAATCGTGATTAATACTCACAATCTTTATGTTACTGCTAGTATTGGTATTAGTATCTATCCAACAGATGCAACTACAGCTTCTTATCTTATAAAATATGCTGATGTTGCTATGTATAAAGCAAAAGATGCAGGAAGAGATAACTTTCAGTACTACTCCTCAGATATGACATCACAAGCATTTGAACGTGTGGTTTTAGAGTCAAGTCTGCGTTTAGCTATAAAGGAAGAGCAATTTATTGTTCACTATCAACCACAATTTGATGTTACAACAGATAAAATTGTAGGAATGGAAGCCCTTGTAAGGTGGAATCACCCTACTCTAGGACTTATGCCACCTTTTAAGTTTATACCTCTAGCAGAAGAGACTGGTTTGATTATAGAGATAGATAAACTTGTTATGGTAATTGCTATGAAGCAGTTTGCACTCTGGTATTTAAAGGGTTATAATCCTGGAGTTTTATCTTTAAACCTTGCCATGAAACAGCTAAATCAAGATGATTTTTTAAGTCATTTACTTCATACAATGAACAATATTGGCTTTAAAACTGAGTGGCTTGAGCTTGAAGTTACAGAGGGGCAGGTAATGAAAAATCCAGAACTCTCTATCACTAAGTTAAACCAAATTCACGACTTAGGTATTGAAATAGCCATAGATGATTTTGGAACAGGGTACTCTTCTCTTTTATACCTCAAGAAACTACCCTTAGATAAACTAAAAATTGATCGTGAATTTGTAAAAGATATACCAGAGGATGAGGATGATATGGCTATTACAAAAGCAATTATTGCACTGGGGAAAAGTTTAAACCTAACACTTATTGCTGAGGGTGTTGAGACACAAGAACAAAAAGAGTTTTTAGTAAAAAATGGTTGTGAACTGATACAAGGTTATTTTTACTCACGCCCACTACCAGCAGAAGAGATTGAGGTATTGTTAATAAGTCCTTAAACTAAGAGAATTTATCTTCTTTAAGAGCACTCACTCTACGAATGGCAGCATCAGCTGCTTTTAGGAGTTCTTGTGTATCTGTTTGCAGTTCACTATAATAGAGTTTTTCCTTATCTCTTTGCATAGCTTCTGACTCACTTGATCCTAAAAGTTTAGAGAAGAGACTCTTTTTCTCATTCTCTTCAAACATCTTATAAATATTTGCATAACTACGATGCCACTCTTCATGATATTTATCTAAACGTTCAAAAAACTGCATGCCTAAGATTGATTTCATCTCTTTCTCGTGAGAATAGAACCAAATTCCACACTCACAATCCATCTTTCCAAGTGCAGGTCTTTTTTCAACGATTTTTCCATCTATTTCAAATTCTATCTTCAACATTTGTTCAAGATGCATCTCTTTTGCATGTTCAATTGACTTAACCATCTCTTCTTTTGTCATTTTTTCAGCCTTATACAAATCATTTGCTTATATTATGGCATAATTTTAATAAATAAAGTATATAATATTGTTAAACTTAAACAAAGGAAATTATGATGCAACACCCTACCCCAATAGATCATCAAATCAAGTTAAATACTAAACGATATATCGTCTCTAAAACAGATGCAAATGGAATAATAGAGTATGCAAATGATTATTTTGTAGAAATTTCTGGATATACAGAAGCCGAACTCATCGGAAAACCTCACTCAATAGTACGTCACCCTGATATGCCAAAAGTAGTTTTTAAAATGATGTGGGATAGAATTAACAAGGCACAAAACATTATGGCTGTTGTAAAAAACCTTGCAAAAGATGGAAGCTACTACTGGGTAGTCACAGAGTTTGAACCAAAACTTGATCCAATCACAAATGAAATCATCTCGCACACTGCATTTAGAAAAGCTGCACCAGCACGAAGCTATAGATACTATGGTACCTATTTATGCCAAACTCATAGAGATAGAAAAAGATGGTGGAGTAGAGGCAAGTGAGAAATACCTTCGTGGATATTTAGAAGAAAACAATACTACTTATGATGACTTTATAGACAATATAGTTGGGAATAAAGGACTTTTTAAAATGTTTTTTACCATGATGAAAAAACTTTTTTCATAAAAAAGTATTTTTTAGATAAAATATCTTTTTAAAAGGATATTTTATTGGACTTAAAAACTACACTTGATAATGACAACATTACCCTTCCAGATGACTTTTTTAGAAATGTACAAAAATATAAAGAGCATCTTCATAAATGGAATAAAATCCATAATCTAACAGGTGCTAAAGATAACAATACTCTTGATGAGTTTATCTATGATGCCATCTATCCTCTCTCTTTTTTACCAAAAGTCTCTAGCTTTATGGACATAGGAACAGGTGCAGGGTTTCCAGGTATGATACTAGCATTTGGACTTCCTGATACTGAAGTTACTTTAGTAGAACCTCTAGTAAAACGTGCCTCTTTCTTACAGTTCATCAAAGCAGACTTAGGACTCAAAAATGTAACTGTTGTTAAAAAAAGAGTTGAGCAGATGGAGCCAAAAGTATTTGAACTCATTACTTCGCGTGCGGTGACACAGACAAAAATGTTACTCAAACTTAGTGAAAATTTCTATGACAAAAACACAAAGTTTCTCTTTTACAAAGGCGAAAAAGTTTTTGATGAAGTAGAAGATGGAGTAAAAGATATGCAACATAAAATTATAGAGACAAAAAATAGACACTATTTACTACTTGGAGAAGAGTTATGATACTAAAAGTACTACTTGTTTTAGGCTGTTATTGGTATAGTTTATTTTATGTTTATCAAGAAAAAACCTACAAGTGTAGAACAAGCTACAAGTAAAAAAGATGATATAAAAGCTAGTGATATGGTAGAGTGTGAAGTATGTGGCGTTTACATTGAAGTGAGTGAATCCATTTTAAGTAATGCTAAGTACTACTGCTCAAAAGAGTGTATAGAGAAGGTTTCATAAATGCTTTTTTTTGGACATAGATTTTTAGAGTCTCAGAATTTTTATCATATTAACTCTATCGAGGCTATAACAAATACCCCACCCTCTTCATCTTTATATATAGAGTTTAAAGAAGAAAATTTGGACATCATTTATCACCTCAATGCAAATGATATTAGCTATGCTTTGAGTGTTTCTAACATCACAGAACTGATGTATGCTTCTTCTTTAGGAAGTGACTTTATTATAGTAGAAAAAGAGTTAGCAAAAAAAGCTCAAAGTATTGCGGAGTCTTATCTCTTTGATGCAAAAATATTAGTGCATATAGAAGATGAAGAGAGTATAGAAGAGTTGCCTACATGATTGTTATCTTCCAAGTGCATAATTACAGACTATAAGGAGCAAAGCCCCTTATAGTAGCAGGGACATAATTGTCCCTACTACCCCCTAAAGCTATAAAAAAGAGGCTTTTTTAAGAAAAGTCCGTAACATCAGTCATTAAAAAATAAACTCTTAGAAAATCCTGCGTTTTAGATGGGGTTTGAGTGAGGTTAAAACCTCATAACTTATAGTCCCCGCACATTTAGCTACTTCTCTTGCATCATCAAAAATGAGTAGCTCCTCTTTATCACTTACAAACGAACTGTTATCCATAGAGATTCTTCCTGCTATTTGTACATTTTGGGGTGTTATATAGTTACAAGAACAGGAGCGAAAAAAGCCATCTGCATAACCAAAGTCGTAGTTACTTACAACTACAGACTCCTCTGCTACAAATGTTCCACCATAGCCCACACCCTCTCCACTCTCTATGACTCGGGAAGAGTTCTGTTTTGCATAGAGTGATAAAACAGGTTTTAACTTCTGTGCATTTGAAGCAAAAGGAAGCTCTAAACAACCATAAGCTGCTATGCCCACACGAACCATATCTTCATCAAACTCTTTTTGGCGAAATAGAGCTGCTGAGTTACATGAGTGAAAAGAGTTTATACCTCTGGCTTTTAAACTCTCCTTGAGTTTGGAGAACTTCTCTTTTTGCTTTTCATACTTTCCATCAAGCTCATCTGCACTAGCATGATGTGTAAAAACTGACTCTAAAACTAAACCCTGTTTTTCTATAGCAAGGAGTGCTTCTTCAACATCTGCCACTCTAACACCATTTCTAGACATTCCAGTATCTACTTTAAGTTCAACGATACTTCCTCTTGCAAACTTTTTGATTTTTTGTATATTGTTTATCGTATATCGTATTTTTTTACTTGGACTTTTTGGAGTATCTGCTAAAACAAGCAGATACTCAAAAAACTCTTCTATTTTCTTTGCCTCTGCGTTTGAACGCACCACCGCTCGCTTAATCCCATACTCTTGTGCTAGTTGTGCCATCTCACACAAACCATGTCCGTAAGCATTATCTTTTAAGACAAGGGCTATCTTTTCTACACTCTGCATTTGCTCTTTAATAATGTCAAGATTAGCAAAAAAGTTTGCCCTAGAGAGTCGTATTTCAGCCATCTATCTGTTTCTCTTGATGTTTAGTGCTTTCTTGGCTTAGCATTACAGTTCCACTCATTATGAGGTAGGTCGCAAGTCCAAAACCTAAGGCTATTAAAATTGTTCTTTTTATCTTCTCTTGTCTGCTCATAATGAAATTCTATCACAAGAAATCTAATAATTAACACTTTTGTAACACTATCTTATTAGTATATGAGAAATAAAACTTATAGGCAGTTAAAATGAAAAAAATAGTAGCCCTTTCACTCTTAGCATATGCAACACTCCATGCAAATGAGATAAACCTTTACACTCTTAATGTCGAATCAACACTTATCACTGAAGTAGCACAAAATGCACAGACCTCAGCAGATGTGGCACAGGCTCTTAGTGATAATGTACCCAGTATAGATATGTCTCGTCGTAGTGGTATAGCAAATGACATTCTTATCCGTGGTCAAAAACGCGATAACATCACTGTTGAAGTTGATGGTACAAAAGTATATGGAGCATGTCCAAATCGAATGGACCCACCCGTTTCTCATATCTTAGCAAATCAG
The DNA here is from genome assembly GCA_030949945.1 of Sulfurimonas sp. Lineage (GTDB taxonomy): Bacteria > Campylobacterota > Campylobacteria > Campylobacterales > Sulfurimonadaceae > Sulfurimonas. Next base: position 35,392 of record JAUZRZ010000080.1, read on the forward strand.
ATTGAGTCTATTGAAGTTATCGAGGGTCCGTATGATGTTGAGACCTTTGGAACTATGAGCGGTGGGATTAAAATCAAGACTAAAAAACCAACTAAAGAGCTCAAAGGTGAACTTAATGTGGGTGCAGGTAGCTTTAACTACAGAAAATTTGGCTTTAGTGGAAGCGGTGGCAATGATGTAATCAGAGTCTCTATAGCAGCTTCAACAGAGTCAAGTGATCAGTATAAAGATGGAAATGGTGATACTATTTCCGATCAAATTGATAACTATGCTGGAGCAGATTCCTTATTGCAAGGTGTAAGACTTCAACCTGAATATCAAGATATGCCAGCATACACGAAAAAAAGTGTTCTAGCTAAGGCTTTTATCACGACCGCTGAGAATCAAGAGCTGCGTTTAAGTGTTACAGCTAACAGAAGTGATGACATCCTTTATGGTAACTCTAAAATGGATGCACTCTATGATGACTCTAACATCTATAGTGTAGAGTATAATATAAATAACATAAGTGATACATATAAAAATATCAACCTTCAGTACTTTCACTCAGATGTTGACCACCCAATGGTAACAGACTATAGAATGGCTGCTACTATGATGCCTAGAATGAAGAGTTGGCTTACTACAAATATGGATGGGCTTAAACTCAAAAACAGTTTTGAAGTTGCAAATTATAAACTCGGTCTTGGAGTTGATGCAAGTAAAAGAACTTGGGATGGTCAGTACTACATGAATGATGTTATGATTGTTGGAAATGATATAAACAACACTACAAATAGCATGGATAATGCCATTACAAAAAATAGTGCAATTTTTGGAACATTAGAGAGAACTTATGGTGGTTTGAATGTAAAAATGGGAGCAAGATATGACTCTACAACTATTACAAGTGATGATGCAAATCAACAGGCTAATGATTACTCCGCTTTTAATGCAAATATACTTACTACATATGCTCTTAACAAAGAGAACAAAATCTTTTTAGGTTTTGGTCAAGCCTCTCGTGTTCCCGATGCTAGAGAGTTATACTTCAAACAAAATGCAACTTCTCCTACTGGAACAAAATTTGTAAAAGTTACTGGGACTGATGACTTAAAGCAATCTACCAACAGAGAGCTTGATTTAGGGTATGAGGCAGATACAGATAATTTTAGATTTAAATTTAAAGCTTTTTACTCAATGGTTGAAGATTATATCTACTATAACAAAAGTTTAGCGAAAAACAATTTCCAAAATGTTGATGTAACACTTTATGGTGCAGAGTTGAGTGCTTCTATCTATGCAACAGATGATATAACAATAGATATGGGTGCTTCTTATAAGGTAGGTCAAAAAGATAATGCCCTCACAAATCAAACAGAGACAAATATGGCAGATATAGCACCACTTCGCGGAAATATCGCAGTAAACTATGAGTATATGAACAACTCACTAGCGACTCTTGAACTTAGAGCAAGTGACAAGTGGAGTGAAATAGATGCAGAAAATGGTGAACAAGAGTTAGATGCTTGGAGCATAGTAAATGCAAAAATAAAACATGCTATCAACAAGAAATTTGACTTTACACTAGGTATAAATAATATCTTTGATGAGACTTATGCACAGAGTAATACCTATGCAGACCTTATTCTTATCACGTCAACGAGTGCTGATGTGATGCTTATGAATGAGCCAGGTCGATACATCTATACAAACTTAGATTTTAAATTTTAACATATCCCCTTCATAAATAGTTAGCGGTAGCTTACCGCTAACACTCTGCTAACATTACTATCCTATAATTACATCCTAATTAAAACAAGGATAAGAAATGAATAAAATATTACTCAACTCAATACTCTCAATATCGACACTTACATTACTACTCTCAGGATGTGGAGGTAGTGATACTACTGCACCACTTAATGCTCTCTCTGCTACTTCAGGTCAACTTGTTGATAGCTACTTAGAAAATGTAGATTATAGTTGTGCTGATGGGAAAAACTCCGTAACAGATGTTAACGGTTCATTTAGCTGTACAAAACTTCCTGTGACATTCAAACTAGGTGCTTTAAGTTTTGGGGAGATAGATAGTATTGCTCCTGATGGTCAAGTTTTTCCTCAAGACTTAGTAGGAGTCTCCCGCTCCGATATAAACAATAGTGAAGTTCTAGCAATGGCTAACTTCATGCAATCATGTGATGAAGATAGAAATAGTTCAAACGGGATTAAAATATCAGCTATTATTAAAAATAGATTCACAGCTCAAGAGACTTTTAATTCTCTTGACATTCTATCATATGCAACAGATGCAAATATTACTCTTTTACCCGAGACTGAGTCAACAGAACACTTAGTACAAACAACTTCATATGTCGATGATGTAGATAGTGTAACGACACTTCCTGCAGATGTAACAGCTGCTCTTTTAACTCCAAACTCTATGATAGATCAAGAGACAAAAAACACACTATCGTTTATGGGTAACGAAGAGAGATTAGCTTATGATGTGTACAACTATCTCTACTCACTCTATCCAACACTTAATCAACTAAACAACATAGCAACAAAATCAGAAATAAATCATATAAAATCAGTACAACTTTTAGTAAAAAAATACATAAGCTCTTATACTGAATTTACAAATACTGACCTAGCTGAACTTTCTTACAAAGATGTTGCAGTCGGAGGATATGAATGCTGGTACTTATGACATCCAACACATTCAAGATTTATATGATTTACTTACGCTTGAAGGAGCAGTTTCAGAAGAGGCAGCACTAAAAGTTGGATGTAAAATCGAGGTTATCGATGTTTTAGACTTAGATGAAGAGATTTCACTTGCAAATGCTTCAAATGCTGATGATGTTGTAACAGTGTTTGAATACTTACGTGATGGAAGTTATAACCACTACTGGGCATTTGACAAAGGTCTAAAAAACAGAGGTATTGAGGATGGTTGTTGCTCTTTAGGTGTGATAGATGGCATAAATTTTTGTCAACCTGAGTTTCCTCAAAACATACAGCCTAAAATATAATAGTAGATTTTAAGATAAGCCCTTTTTCATATAAAAAAGGCTAAAATCGTTTTATGATAACAAGATACCCAACTAAAAAAATATATGTCGGCGATGTTGCTGTCGGTGGTGATGCACCTATAAGCACTCAGTCGATGACTTACTCCAACACATACGATGTCGATGCAACCGTTGAACAGATAAAAAGACTTCACTTTGCGGGTTGCGACATCGTTCGCGTTGCTGTTCCTGATATGGAAGATGCACTTGCATTAAAAGCCATTAAAGAACGTATTGACCTGCCACTTGTTGCAGACATCCACTATAACTATAAACTTGCCCTCATAGCAGCTGAGTCTGTTGACTGCATCCGATTTAACCCTGGAAATATTGGTGAGAAATCTCGAATAAAAGAGATAGTAAAAGCTTGTCAACAAAGAGATATTCCTATTCGCATCGGTGTAAACGCAGGTAGTTTAGAAAAAGAGTTTGAAAATAAGTATGGACAGACTGCCGAGGGGATGGTGGCTAGTGCTGAGTACAACATCAAGTATCTTGAAGACCTTGGTTTTACTGACATAAAAATCTCCCTCAAAGCGAGTGATGTTGAGAGAACTGTTAGTGCATATAGACTCCTTCGCCCAAAAAATAACTACCCCTTTCACCTTGGAGTTACAGAAGCGGGAACACTTTTTCATGCTACTGTAAAAAGTTCTATTGGTCTTGGAACACTTCTTATGGAAGGTATCGGTGACACTATGCGTGTGAGTATCACAGGGGAGTTAGAAGAGGAGATAAATGTAGCTCGTGCTATTTTAAAAGATAGTGGTGCTATGCCTGATGGGCTTAACATCATCTCTTGTCCAACATGTGGACGAATAGAAGCCGATCTTGTTACTGCTGTAGCAGAGATAGAACGCAGAACTGCCCACATCAAAACACCTCTAAATGTTTCTGTCATGGGTTGTGTAGTAAACGCCATCGGTGAAGCTGCTCATGCAGATGTCGCTATAGCTTACGGGAAAGGCAAGGGTCTTGTTATGGTTAAGGGTGAAGTTATCGCTAACCTAGATGAGCATGAGCTTGTAGATAAGTTTGTTTATGAGGTTGAGAAGATGGCTGAATTAACAAAATAATAAACTGAAGTTATATTTATAATTAAGCTGTATTATACTTAATTTTTGTTAAAATTCTTTAAAATTAAAGGAATTTAACATGAAAACAAAAATACTCGCTACAATCTTAATCATAAGCATATTCTTCTTCAGTAATGCAAATGCAACTCTATTAACTAGCACGACTACAACTACAACTCAAATTTTAAACCTAATTAGTAAGCTATCAGATGATATTGGTATTATGGCTGATAGAATTTTAATAATGGCAGATAAGATTGGGGTAATGGCTGATAGAATAGTTCATACTGAAGAGATGATGTCTGATTTAACTTTAACACTTGCATCACAAAGTTCTAATACTGCTCAAACAGTTATCATTTCATCTGGATTTCAATCTGTTTTATATGCAAATGATATACCTAATTTTACAATCAATATCGCTGCTCCCCAAATGCTTATTTATGTATCTTCTTCAATGACCATGGATACAAATACTGTTTCTGTTTTAATAACAAATCCTGATGAGCTAGCAGAAAAATGGCCTAGTCTTAAAACATTAGCACAAAACAATAAAATCTATATTGCTATAAAGACTATAGATGGGAATACTATCTCATCACTATCGAATGTTTTAACATATACAACACTTTACTAAACTATTACGCTAAAATAAGTTTCATAAATCATAAAGGGAAACTTTGCAAGATAATTTATATAACCTAGCATTTGAACGCTCCATACTCAGTTCAATAGTCTTTGAACCGAGTCAATTTGATGAACTTAGCAGTGTTCTTAAAACAGATGATTTTTATCTTCCTGCACATCAAGAGATATTTAATGCGATGGTGCTTTACTTGCAAAAAGACCAGCCTATAGATGAAGAGTTTATCAAAAAAGAGCTCATCAAGGCTAAAAAGTTTGATGAGCAGGTTATGCTTGAAATTTTATCTGCGAACCCTATCTCAAACACAGCTGCTTATGTAGATGAAGTAAAAGACAAGTCCCTCAAACGCCATCTCTTAACTCTTACAACAGAGATAAAACGTGTAACAGTTGAAGAAGAACTTCCATCAGCTGAAGTGATAGACATAGTAGAGAAAAAACTTTACGAAATCACTCAAGATAGCCAGACATCAGACTTTAAAGATGCACCAAAGATGACCTTTGACACCATGGAGTACATCAAAGAGATGAAAGCTCGTGGTAATAGTGTTTTAGTTGGAGTTGATACTGGTTTTGCTGAACTAAACAAAATGACTACTGGTTTTGGTAAGGGTGACCTTGTTATAATTGCAGCTCGTCCTGCTATGGGAAAAACCTCTTTTATACTTAACACCGTAAATAGCCTTATCACAAATGGTAAAGGTGTTGCATTTTTCTCGCTTGAAATGCCAGCTGAGCAGTTGATGTTGCGTTTACTCTCTATTCAGACTTCTATTCCTCTGCAAAAACTTCGTGTTGGAGATATGAATGACAACCAATGGAGTTCACTCAATGGTGCAATAGATAGAATGAACGGAGCAAAACTTTATGTGGATGACCAAGGTAGTCTCAACATAAACCAACTCAGAAGTAAACTTCGAAAACTTAAAAACCAACACCCTGAGATAGAGATAGCAGTTATTGATTACCTTCAAATTATGCAAGGTGTTGGTAAACAAGATAGACACCTACAAGTCTCAGAAATCTCTCGTGGACTTAAAATGCTTGCTCGTGAACTAGAGATGCCAATAGTTGCTCTCTCACAGCTCAACCGTGGACTAGAGTCTCGAAATGATAAACGCCCGATGCTTAGTGATATTCGTGAGTCTGGGTCTATTGAGCAGGATGCAGATATTATTCTCTTTGTTTATAGGGATGATATTTATCTCTATAAAGAAGAAAAAGAGCGTGAAAAAGCTGCAAAAGCTGAGGGAAAAGAGTTTGTTTCAGAGTATGTAGAAAAAGAGGAAGAAGAGGCTGAAATCATCATCGGAAAACAGCGTAATGGTCCAACTGGTCATGTAAAACTTATTTTTCAGAAAAAGCTTACTCGCTTTGTTGATGCTCCAAGCTTTAGTGCTGGGGTGGAAACTGTATATGAAAACATTGACACATCATCAGCACAAATGAATGTCCCATCAGTTGACATGCCAACTCTTTAAGTGCTAGAAAAAGTCTCTCTTTTTAGAACAAAGAAAGACTTTTTAACTTTTTTGTATTAGCTTCTCTACTACTATCTATCTCTTTAGGTCTTGAGCAGTATAACTTTAAACAGCTCACAAAGTTTGACTCACAACTTGTTGAAGCAACTGTCCTAAAACAGTACAAAAAAACAAAATACAAAAAAGGAAAACTCAAAACTTATCAAGTTTTAAAACTAAAAAGTTCTGATGGATTTACCTTTTATACTACAGCAAACAAAAACCTCCAAGATATAAAATACAAATATGTCACTATGGAAATTTGGGCAGGAAATATAAGTTTTTATGAGTATATGAAAGGTTTTTACTCCTTTAGTAAAATCATAAAAATCCATCCAGACAAAAGCTATAAAACAGAGCTAAACTCCTTTATAGACACTCAACATAAACAAAAAGAGATTTCCCTTGTATACCAAGCACTCTTCACTGCAAAACAACTCCCACTTGAACTTCAAAAAATATTTTCTAGTCTTGGTATCTCTCATCTCGTTGCCATTAGTGGTTTTCATCTCAGTGTTTTGAGTGCTATACTCTTTTTTAGTATCAAATTTCCCTATGCTTTTTTGCAAAAAAGATTTTTTCCATACAGAAGTTTAAAGCTAGATACTTTTATTATTATAGGAATTTCTCTTTTTATATACCTACTCTTTTTAGATATGCCACCTTCACTTTTAAGAGCCTTTGTTATGTTACTTATTGGATTTATTTTGTATGATAGAGGTCTTAAAATCATCTCGATGCAAACACTCTTTTTAACTATTGTTCTTATTTTAGTTATTTTTCCACGACTCTCTTTTAACATCGGGTTTTGGCTTAGTGTTACTGGTGTTTTTTATATCTTTTTATTTTTACTCCATTTTAAAACAAGAGGAAAACTTTGGCAGTTTCTTATGCTTCCACTTTGGCTCTACTTCACTATGCTACCCTACTCTATCGTTATCTTTGGTAACTTTAGTATCTATCATCCACTCTCAATTATTTGGACAGCACTTTTTACACTTTTTTACCCCTTTGGGATATTTCTGCATCTTATAGGACATGGAGATTTATTTGATTCTTCGCTAGGTTTACTAATGCATCTTGAGACACATAGTGTAAAAATAGCTATTGATTTGAAGTTTTTACTCATAGAGATTGGGCTTTCACTACTAGCAATGTATCATAGAGTTTTTATCTATGCCCTACTTCTCTACCTCTTTGGGTTTTTTATATATGCTATGGATAATGTAACCTAACCATAGCCATAAACGAGACTCCTAAGCCTAGTCCTATTAATCCAGACCCATCTTCGCTGGATTTAAGATATTGTTAGGGTCAAAAGCTTTTTTGATGGACTTAAAGAGATTCATCTCTTCATCACTAAATGCCATTTTCATATAAGGTGCTTTTGCAAGACCAATACCGTGCTCACCTGAGAGTGTTCCGCCAAGGTCAACAGTCGCTTGAAAAACCTCTTCTATCGCCTTATAAGCGATTTTTACTTGCTCTGGATCTTTTCCATCTACCATTACATTTGTATGCACATTTCCATCACCTGTATGACCAAAACATGGTATGTTTATCTCATACTTATCTGCGATAGCATAAAACTTTTCTAGTAACTCAGGTAAAACTGCACGAGGGACTGTCACGATCTTCGTTTAGCTTTTTACTTCCATAAATTGTTATAGCTTGAGATGCATTACGACGTGCAGAACCAGATATCAGCTGCTTCCTTATCATCTTTTGCTATTCTAAACTCACAACAGCCATTTTCAGTGAAGACTTTTTTTATCTGTGCGAGTTGAAAATCTAAATCATCCTCAAGATTTCCATCAACATCTGTGACAAGCAGAGCACCTGCATCAACTGGTAGACCTTTTGAGTGAACTTGCTCAACTGCACGAATAGTAAGGTTATCTAAAAACTCCATCGCAACGGGTGTAATTCCACTCGCCATAGTTTTATAAACAGCTTCCATCGCTTCGTTTACAGTAGGAAAAATTCCCATAGCAGTTTTTGTCATCTTTGGTTTTGGAATTAAACGCAGTGTTATCTCTGAGAGAACTGCAAGTGTACCCTCACTTGCGATTAAAATACCACTTATGTTATAACCTGCCACATCTTTGATGGTACGTTTACCCGCTTTGATGATGTCACCATTAGGAAGAACTGCACGAGTAGCCATCACATAATCTTTAGTGATTCCATACTTCGCCGCTCGCATTCCCCCTGCGTTTTCACTTACATTTCCACCGATAGTCGAGTAGTCTTGAGAGGCAGGATCAGGCGGATAAAAGAGACCAACTGCTTCTACAGCACGTTGCAAGTCCATATTTATAAGCCCCGGTTGTACAATTGCTACCATATTTTTCATATCTATCTCAAGGATTTTATTCATATGTTTTTCAAACCCTAAGAACTATTCCACCACTACTAGGAAGTGCTCCACCTGTAAATCCTGAGCCAGCACCACGAGGTACTATAACTATTTTATGCTCATTACAGTACTTGAGTATTGCAGATATATCATCTTCATTACGAGGAAATATAACGGCGTCAGGTTCAAACTTTGTACGTGTTGCATCATATGAGTATGCTATAAGGTGTGCTTTATCGCTATAAATATTTTCATCACCAACTATTGTTTTGAAATGTTTTAGATGTTTTTCATCAATCATTTTTACTTCCTTTTTCAAATTTTTCTATATTTTCTAAAAGTGTTTTATTTTCAGGGTTATACTCTTTTAAAAGCCCAAAGTAGTAAGGCTCGTACGATTTTAACTCATCACTACCCTCACCCCACCAAGCAGCATTTATTTTCTCAACTCTTGAGTAAAAAGGGAGTTTAAGAGTGTCTTGTACTAGAGGTGCATCACTTATGCTTAAAATCACAAAAGTTTTCATATCTACAGTGTAGAGTTTTTTATCCAAATAAATAAAAAGAAGTCCCACACTACTAGCAACATTCATAGCATCAAAATCTTCTTTAGTGGTGTTGGATGTCCACGGTAAGAGATAATAGTAGCAAATATATCTATATGTAACCCACTGCGTTTGTACACTTTTAGTGATACGATGATATATCTCTTCGCTAGGTGCTATAAGCAAAGAACGCGAGTATCCAAATGCAAGCTCAACCTTGTCCCCAACAATAGCTTTCCAGTGTCCTGTTGGGAGTGCATTATTTCTAAGAGCATTAAACTCTTTCATCTTTAATGTAGCTATTTTAGTCTCTTTATCATATCCGATAACAGAAACATTTTTTAAAATTGAAGTATGATTTGGTGCGAGGCGATGAACCAAAAATCCACTCACACCAACATCAATGCTATCAAGTTTTACTCTTGCTATATTGGCATCATTATCAACCCAGAGAAGTTCTGTTTTTATCGTTGATGCACTGATGCTAAGAGCAAAGATAAGTAGTAAAGTTAAGTATTTCATATTGCTTCTTTAATTTTATTTACTAATATTACAGACTATAAGGAGCAAAGTCCCTTATAGTCGCAGGGACAAAATTTGTCCCTACAACCCCCTAAAGCTATAAAAAAACTTTTTAAGAAAAAGTCTGTAACATCATTTATTTACATGCGATTATATCAAACAAACCTCAGACTAAGCAAAAATTTGATAATGTTTTATAATTTTTATAATAGGCTTAGTTTTTTGACACGTATTTTACTCTTTTTATTTTTTATAACAAATCTTTTCTCATCTGAAGTTGAGCGCCATCGTTGGCCAAATGGAGAAACATTTTTAGTCTTTTTAGAGAAAAACTCACTGCCCATTCGCCCTCTTTACTACAATCTCGACAAAGATGACCAGCGTTTGACAGAAGAGATGCGTTCGGGTATGCATTATCAAGTCCTGCTTGATGCAAACAAAACTATAGAGCAAATTTTACTGCCACTCAACGATGAACTACAAATCCATATCTATAAAAATGCTGATACATATAAGTTTGAAGCCATTCCTATCATAAGCACTACAAAAGTAGAATCTTTTGCTACAAAGATAGTCAGTTCTCCAAACTATACCATTATGAAAGAGACGGGGAGTAAAAACTCGCACAAATTTTTACAGCAAACTTTAGAAACTCTCTGAACTTTAAAAATGATATTCGTCAGGGTGATAATCTAGTTATGATTTATGAGCAAAAGTACCGTTTAGGAGAGGTGTTTTCAATGCCTATCCTCCATGCTGCTATGATAGAGATGAGAAAGAAAAACCACTATATCTATCTCAATGATGATGGTAGGTACTATGATGAAAAAGGGCATGAAGTAGAAGGTTTTTACTCGCTCGCCCTGTTCGCTATGCTAGAATATCTTCATACTTTACTAAACGTAGGTACCACCCAATTTTACACAAATGGAAAGCACACTTAGGTATAGACTATGCAGCAAGGCGAGGGACTCCCATCGTTGCTGCTGGAAGTGGTCGCATTAGTTATGCTGGAAGACTTGGGAGTTATGGTAAGCTAGTGAAAATAAAACATGCAGATGGGATATGAGACACGTTATGCACATATGAAATCTTTTCGCCGTGGAATCCGAAGAGGAAAGTATGTCAAAAAAGGACAGACCATAGGCTATGTAGGAACAACAGGTCGCTCAACTGGTCCTCACCTACACTTTGAGCTTCGTAAACGCGGTCGAGCGATAAACCCACTTCGTGTAGTTCAAGTCACTACAAAAAAACTTAAAGGTAAAGAGAGAAAAGCCTTTTTGAAGTTGAAAAAAAATTATGATGAGAGCATTGCACTGCACCTTAACAATCAAACTCCCTACATAAAGAAAAAAGAGTTCGTAAATAAGTGTTATATTCACTCTTTAGGATGTAAAACAGATGGCTAAAATCACAAAAATATCTAAACTTGAAAAACCAAACTTTATAAAACCTATCTCTATCACTTATGAACATGAGGGGGAGCGTAAAATATGGGAAGCCGTTATCTCCCACGATGCGGTAAGTATCCTACTTTACAACAAAGATAGAGATGCTTTTGTGCTTGTAAAACAGTTTCGCCCACCCGTACTTAATGCAAACAAAAAAGATGGCTACACGTATGAGCTTTGTGCAGGAATAATAGATAAAAAGATAAGTGATAAAGAGATAGCTAGAGAAGAAGCACTTAGAAGAGTGTGGCTATGATATTCCACTCGAGTCTATCACAAAGTAACCTCTTACTACACAAGTGTAGGTATTTCAGGTGCACGACAAACTCTCTACTATGCAGAGATAAATGATAGTATGATTGTAAACGATGGAGGGGGTTTAGCTGAGGAGAACATAGAGGTAATTTATCTTCCTGTAAAAGAAGCTAAAAGTTTTATGTTTAATGAGCAGTACCAAAAAACTCCAGGTCTTCTCATGGGGTTTTACTGGTTTTTTGATAATCACTTTACCCAAACTCTATAGGATCCATATCTATCTCTGCTAGTGTTACCTTAGTGGCATTTACAGCTCTTATGATAGAGGTACTTTTATCTGAACGCAGGAGTATCTCAAAACGGTACTTATTTGCCACTCTCTCGACCCCACACTTTCCAAAACCAACTATCTCTACATCACTAAATGCACTCAAAGCATCTTGCATTTTTCTCATCTCCTCTTGTGCTTTTGCTCCATTTTTATGTGAAAACAGAATGCGACATAGCTTTTTATAAGGTGGATAAAGCCCTTCTCTATAGCCTTTTTCCTCTTCTAAAAAAAGCTCATACTTATCTAAGTAAGCTGAGAAAAACGACTCATTAAAACTCTGCACTAAAACAAGGGCATCTTTTTTACGACCACTGCGTCCTGATACTTGTATAAGAGAAGAGAGTGCTTTTTCTCTGGCTCTATAGTCTCCCATATTGAGCATATTGTCCATACCCATGACAACCGCTAAAGTCACACCATGATAATCATGCCCTTTACTTAGCATCTGAGTTCCAACAAGAATATCACTCTCTTTATCATTAAATCGTTTCAAAGCTTTTTTGAGTTTAGCGGATGTTGTGATAACATCTCGGTCAAACTGTTCTACTCTTGCGTTTACTAACTCTTCGCTTATATTTTTTACAGCCTCAGCTGTTCCTAAACGCGAGCTAGTAAGGTTTGGACTTTGACACTCTGAGCAAATCTGTGGAATGGCTTGAGTGTAGTTACAGTAGTGGCACTTCATCGCCCTACTTTTTTGATGTATGCTAAGTCCCACACTACAAAATGCACACTCATAAGTATGCCCACAATCTTGACATATAAGATACTTAAAGTTTGCTCTCGTTGGCAAAAAAACTATAGACTGCTCTGAAGCTTGAAGTGTCTTCTCTAAAGAACTCAAGATAAGAGGAGAAAGAGTCTCTATACTTTTTTCATACACAAACTTTTTCTGTGAAGAGAAGTGTCCCCCTTTGAGTCGAATATGAGGAAACTTTACATAAGAGGTCAAAGAGGGTGTGGCACTTCCTAAAACGACATTTACACCATAAAGTTTTCCCATGTAGATAGCAATGTCTCGAGCATTGTAACGCGGTCTTGAAGATGACTTATAACTATCATCATGCTCTTCATCTACAACTATGAGTCCTAACTCTTTTATAGGTAAGAACAGAGCCGAACGAGGACCCGCAATAATTTTTGCCTCTCCGCTATGAATCTTCTCTAATGCTACTCTTTTTTGTTTAGGAGTAAGCTTTGAGTGCCACATCACAACAGACTCTCCAAAATGCTCTTTTAGGCGCAAACCCATCTGAGGAGTAAGTGAAATCTCTGGCATTAAAAATATACTGCGTTTACCTTGGGCTATCATCTGCTCAAAGTACTTCATATATATCTCTGTTTTACCACTTCCTGTATCGCCAAAAAGTAGTCCTACTTTTTGTTCTTGTAAAAATTCCAGTGCTTTTTCTTGTTTGTCTGAGAGGATAATTTTACTTTCATAAGTCTCTTCACTATTTGTTGTAGATTTAATTTGAGTATAACTTTTAAATGCCATCATCAAAGAGAGAGCATCCCCTAAAGAGCAGATATAGTAAAGAGAGATAAACTTTGCCAACTCCATCTGTTTAGTAGAGTAAACATCATCACTCACTTCTAAAATTTCTGATGTCTCAAAAGAGGGTTTTTCACAAACGGAGAGAACAACGCCATCTTTCATGCGTTTATTAAACTCGACTGTGACTTTTGTGCCTATAGTAATTGTTTTTGATGAATGATAAGAGAACTCTACTAGAGTGGTGAGCCTATGATTGAGAGGGTGTAGTAGTTCAAATTATTTTTAACTATCAATTTCAATAATTTGTTTAGCTCCATAAATAATTGTTACTGCAAATAAAATTGCTATGGCGACAATTGCTACTGTTGCTAATTGCATTTTATAAATCCTTTAACTTTTTTATATTAGAATGAATACTTCTTGATATTATAAGAAATATTATTAATAGCATCGCTATTAAAATAATGCCTATCCAAAAGAGAACTGTAATATTTTCAGATATAAACAATCTAGAGACACCAGCACCAAATGTCAGTATCATAGCTACAACTATATTTAAGTAATTTTTAAGAGCACCTATATGTTCTTTTATCTCATCTATTTTAGCCATACATCATTATACTAAAGTTATGATTAATCAACAAGATTATCGCATATAGCATCTTGAGAGGCAGCAAGGTTAAAAGTCCCACTTGCAGGTGCATAGGTAAAATTACATGAGCTACCCCCTACTTTATACACATAGTTAAGAAATGGAAAACTACCTGTTGTACTCCAGTGTCCATCTGTTGTAGCAGCTTTAATACCATACATCAAAAGCTCATTTCCAGTAGTTCCGTTACCATCAAAAAGTGTTGTAGTAGAAGAACTTAGGCTATTTATAAAGTTTGGTTCTCCCTTAATCAAGCGAGCCTGTCTTTCAGTAACGATAGCCGAACGGATAGAGGATATATCAGCACGACCTTTACTTATCTGAGCATCTGTCCTTGTAGCTGCAAACTTTGGAATGGCAATAGCCGAGAGTATTCCTAGAACTACTATGACAAATACTAGCTCTATCATTGTAAATGCTTTATTATAGTTTCTCATTTTTTTCCTTTCATTTAAATATTTATAGTGTAAGTTCTGTTGAGTAATGAAAAAAGTAAAAATTAAGTTTTATTCCATTAATAGGGTCAGTCCACATTACTCATGTGTTGTATCATAGTTTACAGCTTGGTATACGGAGTAAAGAATACTACCAAAACAATTATAACTATCATAATTTTCAAATATTCCATTATATATCCCTTAACGATCTTATTTTTTTTAATATAGTTCGATTAACATAAATTATTAATGTCGATATCACTACTGACACAACTAAAATAACAGATATATCAAACAACCCTATTGTTACATAATTTATATAACCATGCAACAAGAGAAACATCAACCGCAATCATAATACTAAAGACTACTTTTAAATAGCCTATGCTCTCTTTTATCTCATCTATTTTAGCCATAAATGTTATATGTAATTGTGTTAATTATTTATGAAGTGATTTTTGTTTCAGGGTGCGTTCCCATGGAGACTATGGGAACATATACGAGTAAAAGTGAATATTCATCACATGACCCTATTACTTTTATCCTGTTTTTTGAATAAGTCTTCCACTAGCATACTGATGTAAGATACTAGAGACTAATGTTTGGTATGGTAATCCTAGCTCACTGCATTTGTTTTTAATGCTTCTAAGTCATTTGAGGACACCCAATAGTACCTCTTATCTTTCCAAGAGTGTTTTTTGCAATATTCTGATGAAATTTTATCTCATCTTTTAGATTTTCAACTGATTCCCACTCATCATTTTCTAATGACTGCAATAGTTCTTGTTCCTCATGGTCAAGTTCATAGGTTTTCATTTTAGCCTCCAATATATTTTTTAGTAAACTTTCTATAAGGTACCGTGTAAATGTAATTGTTTACATTAACAATTAAGATTTATAGCTGTGATGCGTAAAATGATAATAATTTCTCATACACTTTATAAAAATCATGAAAAATATAGTAGTGAAGTGTATAAAAAGGCTTGTGCTTCATTATAAATATATTTTAATAATGGCTACAAAAGTAGGATTATCGGCTTTATTGTTAAAATAATATTATTAGTTAAAATACTTTAGAAATATTTAACTTTTTAATAGAGGTTTAAGGGTGATTGACCCTATTATTTGAATTAAGTGGCTATTCCGCTACACTAATTCCAATGAATTTGAACACTGTACTCTACTCTATCTATTATTGATTGTAATGCTAAACAGGTTGTCACCTGTTTGATAACATAATAAGTTTAAGTCGAATCGTTGGTCGCTGTTGTGATAACTTCCATGTGTTATACAATCTAAACCACTTGGGACTTTAACTTCGTTGCACTTTTTCTACCGCCATTACTCTTGGTTGCCTTACCTGTTCTGACGAGTGTAGCATGCTGCATTTTGACGTGAAAGTTGTATCATTAGTAGAAACAACTCATTTGAAACTGAATACTCTATAATCCTCGACTGCTAGTAGTATCTATTGACATCCCTAAAGATGACATAACGCATCATCTTTGTAGCGGTCAATTTTGGAATTGCTACTGTAGCTAATATTCTGAAATAACGATAACGAAAATAATTCATCATCGTAAATGCAGCCTTTGATGTTTTCATAATTATGACTTCCTTAATAGTAAAAAGTAACTAAAGTTCATTATAACATTCATAAGTTTATATTATTTTAGTTTTTAAAATTTAAGAAAATTGTATTTTCATCTAAGAGAAGAGTAACTCAAACATTCCCATGGAAGACCATGGGAATGAGAAAATCTAAATTATTAGTGTTTAACGCCTTGACCAGCAATTTGAAGCTGTAGAAGGCTGATACCATCGCTAACACCATTTACAGATTGTTGAAGTACCAGTAACCTGCAGTAATGATAATATGTGTTGTATTAACATCATATCTATACATACTACCACCAACTTTATCAACAGAAGCTGGTTGTTTGCACCAGTTACACTTGCATACTGAGTGCCAATATTATCAGCAATAACATTTGATGCCTCTTTTAATGTTGCTTCATATAGTTGGAACAGTACCTTGAGAAACAGTATATGCGGCAATCTCACCCTGTGCAGTTTTGATGTTAGATGCAATTTTAGATGAAATTTGTGCATCATCACGAGTAGCCGCAAGCTTTGGAATAGCGACTGCCGCTAAAATACCTAAAATAACGATAACGAAGATCAATTCGATCATTGTAAAACCAGCTCTTTTCATAAGAACTCCTTTGTAAATAAAAAATTTGGATTACACTTGTAACCTTAAGAGTAATTATGAGCTTAAATAGATTAAAGTTTGCTGAAAATGTGTTATAATTGATGTAAAATTTAGTAGAGGAGTTAATTATGACAATCAACATAGACACATTATCTATATATGAAAGATTAAGAAGTGTAGATTTAGATGATAAAATTGCAAGAGAAATTTCTCAAATTTTAAAAGACAATACAATACAAGTGATAGAACAACAAAAAGAGGAACTAGCTACTAAATATGACCTACAGTTAATGAAAACTGAACTCATTAAATGGGTAGCTGGTATGTTAATAGCACAAGCTGCCATTGTGGCGACACTTGTGAAATTACTATAAGGATTTAGCAACACTGCCAAATCTTAGAAAAATCAAACGCTACTTTTTCATCGCACTCTTTTAAAATTTTTCAGAGTGGAATAAATATTGCTTATTACTTTTAAATAAAGAGTAGGAGCATCGTAATGGCAATCACAGAATCAAGAACAGGAGTGCTTTTAAAAGATGCTCTTAACTATCGTTCCATGCGTCAAGATATGATAGCATCCAACATTGCAAATGCAGATACTCCAAACTATAAGCCTAGAGATATTAGCTTTGAGAAGGCACTTATGCAAAAAAAAGCTGCTCTTTTAAAAAATGACAACAACACACTAAAGATGGCACAAACAGACTCTGCTCACCTTAAACCTCAAAAAGAGAGTAGTTCATTTAAACCAACACTTTTTTTTCGTGATGGACATATGGCTCGAAATGATGGTAACAGTGTAGATATAGATGTAGAAACAACAGAGATGAGTAAGAACTCTATTATGTTTAATGCAGTAATTGGTGCTATGAAAAAAGATGGCATGATATTTAAGAGTGTTATCGAAGCATCTCAAAAAATAAACTAAGTAGTTGAGAAAAGGAAAAGAGTATGAGTAATTTTTTAAATAGTTTTGATATTTCCGGATACGGACTCTCAGCTCAGCGTGTACGTGTAAATACAATATCTAGTAATATTGCAAATGCACAAACAACAAGAACAGCAGAAGGTGGTCCTTATAGACGCAAAGAGGTAGTTTTTAAAGCTATTAACTTTAATGATAAGTTTAACGAAGCACTGGATGGTATGACAAAAAGTGCTTCATATGAAGACCCACTCAGTGAGGGTAGTTTTGGTAAAAAAGTAAATCCTGCTATAATGAGTGTAATTATTGATAAAATTTCTCGTGATGATTCCAAACCTAAGATGAAGTTTGAGCCAAATCATCCCGATGCAGATACAAATGGATATGTTGCATACCCAAATATTAATCCTGTTATCGAAATGGCCGATTTAGTAGAAGCAACACGCTCTTACCAAGCAAATGTTGCTGCATTTCAAAGCAGTAAAGATATGGCAAATAGTGCCTTAACACTATTTCAGTAAGGAAAAGTAGATGAGTAATATTACAGATATTTCAAGTGTCGGAACAGCCGACTTACTAAAACAAAAGTCAAACATTCAAACTCCTGGTGGAGAGCAGTTTGCTAAGCACTTAAAATCAGCACTCAATGAGATAAATGAACTTCAAGTTGAAAAAGAGGTAGCCGTAGCAGATATTGCAACGGGTCAGATAAAAGACTTACATCAAGCTGCCATGGCCATAGGTAAAGCAGAACTAAATATGAAACTTATGCTCGAAATTCGTAACAAAGCATTAAACGCATACAAAGAACTCGGACGTACACAGTTATAATATTTTAATGGTTAATCATAACAAAAGCAAAAAAATACTCCTTCTTTATGCCCTAATATCTTTAGGGTTTGTCATCTTCTTATCTGTGATGTTTATCACAGTTGTAAAATCTCGTAACCTGCCAAGCACTTATGCTGCGGAGAGTTCAAAAGCTATTAGAGGAAATATTATCAGTGCGGATGGTTTTCATCTTGCTACTACAAAAAAACTCTATAAAGCTGTTGTTAACACTCGCTACATTGACCCTGACAAAAAACAACTCTTCATTGAACTCTTTAGTATCTACTCTGGTATAGAAGCTAAGGTTATAGAGAAAAAACTCTCAAAAAAGAGAGGTGTAGTTGTACTTAGTTATGAAATTACTCAAATTCAAGCACACTACTTAAAAAAGCTTTCTCGTGAACTTCGAAGGTTTAAAGTTTTTTTAGAACTAGTAAATAAAAAAACTGGTCTGCGTTCTATACATGGACTCAGTATTATAGAGAGTGGAGAGAGTAGAGAGTATCCTTATGGGAAGCTTTTAACCCCTATCTTAGGTTATCCACATAAGGATGAAGAGGATGGATATACTTTTGTCAGAGGTGTAAAAGGTTTAGAGAAACGTTTTGATATGGAGCTTAGTCCTAGTCAAAATGGTTCTAGTCGGGGCAAACGCGATGTAAACTCTTACATCATCTTAAATAAAGAGAGCTTTACAAAAGCAGAGATAAACGGGCTTGACCTCAAGCTTACTATCCCTGTTTCTCTTCAGATAAAAATAGAAAAAATGCTCGATAGAATGAAAGAAAAACTTCAAGCTAAAGAGATACTAATAGCTATTATGAATTCTAATAATGGCGATGTTTATGCAATTGCGAGTTCCAATCGTTTTTTGCCAAAACATATTAAACGCAGTGACTATCCCTCTTTAAACGCTGGTATGACTGAGTATAGTTTTGAGCCAGGGAGTGTTATAAAACCCATAACCTTTTCACTTTTACTTGAAAAAGGACTTATAAACCCTTATGACTTAGTAAATGGACATAATGGTCGTTTTAAAATAGGTCGAAAAGTGATTACTGATGAGCATAAGTTTGACTGGCTCTCTGCTGAGAATGTCATAGTGTACTCTTCAAATGTCGGCATAGCCCAACTAGCACAAAAACTCTCAGGCTATGAGTTTTATGAGGGACTTAAAAGTTTTGGATTTGGACAAAAGTCTACTCCTGACCTTATCTATGAAAAAGTTGGCTCTATTCCAAGTTCTAAACGTTTAGAAAATGAAATCTATAAAGCCACCTGTTCTTATGGTTATGGAATGAGGGCAAATCTTATGCAGGTTTTACGAGCATATAGTGTTTTTAACAACAAGGGACGGATGGTTTACCCAAAACTTGTAGCTGGTTTTATAAATGAAAGAGGTGTTTTAGACAAAATGCCTTATGAGGAACAAGTGCAGGTACTATCAAGCCCAACTGCCCAAAGAATGAAAAAAATTCTTATAAAAACTGTTAATGTCGGTACAGGGAAAAAAGCTCGAACCCCTGGTTTAGTTATTGGTGGAAAAACGGGAACTGCACACATAGTTGAAAAAGGTAAGTATGTTCGCAAATACAATACTGCATTTATGGGTTTTGCAAATGATGAAACGAGAAACTATTCCATAGGAGTCATTGTCCTACAACCTACAGGAAGTCATTTTGCTTCACAAACGGCAGTTCCAGTTTTTAAACAAGCTGTAGATATACTTATTGAAGATGGATACTTAAAGCCAGATGTTATCAAGCAACCGAGTCGTACCTACCAAGGCCTCCACTAATACAATAGTGTTTCCTATTTCAATATTATCAAGTACTTCAAACTCACGATTAAGTATCTCTATATAACCCACTTCAAGAGGCTCAAGTATCTCGCTCATTACTTTTTTAATCTCATGAGTATCATATACCTTTTTTTGTACCATTTTTGAAGCCATGTAGAGTGAGCGAGATATTTTAAGAGCCTCTTTTCTCTCCTCTTTGCTTAGATATATATTTCTACTACTAAGAGCTAGCCCATCACTCTCTCGTACTGTATCAACTGCTACTATATTTACATCTAAAAAAAGTTGTTTTACCATTAAACTTATAAGGTTTAACTGCTGTGCATCTTTTTTTCCAAAATAGGCATTGTCTGGGTTTACTATGTTAAAGAGCTTGTTTACGACTGTCAGTACTCCATCAAAATGCCCTGGTCTTGTTGCACCCTCGAGTACAAAACCTCTTACATTAGGAGCATTAAGACTCACTTCATCATCCCCGTAAATATCACTCCTTTGTGGTAAAAACACTACATCCACACCTGCAAGTTTACATATCTTTTTATCAGCATCGTCACGAGAAGGGTACTTATCTAAATCTTCACCCGCTAAAAATTGTGTCGGGTTTACAAAAATAGAAACTACAAGGAGTTCACACTCTTTTCTAGCTGTTTTGATTAAAGAGAGATGCCCATCGTGCAGTGCTCCCATAGTAGGTACAAAACCAATAATTTTTTTTTCTTTTTTTAAATAAGTTTTTAATTCATTTACATTAGAGATAATCTTCATTTTAAGTCCATATATAATATAATCGCATTATACTACAGATGGAACAATTTTATGGACAATTATGAATATACAGAACTCTTAAAAGATATAACTTTAAAAATGAGCAATATTACAGGTGTTGTTCAACCAGATAAAATAAGACAAAAACTCAAAGAGATTCAAGAGTTAGAAAATGACCAAGACTTTTGGAATGATGCTGCTAATGCTGCAAAAGTACAAAAAGGAAAAACACAACTTGAGCGTAAACTAGATAAATATTCCCTTGCAAATGATGCTGTAAATGATGCAAGTGAACTTTATGTTATGGCTAAAGAAGAGAATGATGAAGAGTCTTTAACTGCCCTTTATGAAGATGCTGAGGCACTCCAAGATCAGATAAGAAGTATGGAAATAGAAGTCCTTCTAAGTGGAGAGAGTGATGCGAACAATGCCATAGTATCCATCCATCCGGGTGCAGGTGGAACTGAGAGTCAAGACTGGGCACAAATGCTTCTTCGTATGTATAAACGCTGGGCTGAGAGACGTGGGTTTAGTGTTGAGATACTTGATTACCAAAATGGAGAAGAGGCAGGGATTAAAGATGTTTCATTTATTGTAAAGGGTGAAAATGCCTATGGTTACCTCAAAGTTGAAAATGGAATTCACCGACTTGTGCGCATTAGTCCATTTGACTCAAATGCAAAACGTCATACCTCTTTTAGTTCGGTTATGGTTTCTCCAGAAATTGATGATGATATTAATATTATTATAGAAGATAAAGATATACGCATTGACACCTACCGAGCAAGTGGTTCGGGTGGACAACATGTAAATAAAACAGAATCAGCAATTCGCCTTACACATATAGAGACAGGTGTAGTTGTACAGTGTCAAAATGACAGAAGTCAGCATAAAAATAAGGCTACTGCTATGAAGATGCTCAAGTCTCGCCTTTATGAGTTGGAACTAGAAGCACAAAAAGCGGAGAAAGATGGTGTTGCTAAGAGTGAGATAGGCTGGGGACATCAGATACGTTCTTATGTAATGCAACCCTACCAACAAGTTAAAGATACACGCTCAAACGAAGCTCTCTCCAACATATCTGCTATATTAGATGGCGATATAGATGAGATGATAGAGGGTGTCTTAATCGCACAGAATAAGCGATAAGAGATTATGAATTTAGTTAAAGAATTTTTTGTAGATAGTGAGTGTTCTTACTTGGATGCTAAAAAGCAAAAAACACATTATAAAATGATAGATGAATGTGATGGGGAGTCCTGTGAGGCACTTATAGAGAGAGGATTTCGCCGCTTTGGAAGAATGTACTTTCGACCAATATGTGCTGAGTGTAATGAGTGTCAAAGTGTAAAAATAGATGTAGCTAACTATGAGTTTAGCAAGTCCGCTCGAAGAGTATTAAAAAAAGCTTCACACCTACAATCATATATACAAAAACCAACACTCACTAGAGAACACCTTAAAATATTTAAAAAATACCATTTACATATGAGTGATAAAAAAGCTTGGGAGTACACAGAAACTTCAGCGCAAAATTACTATAGCTCTTTTGTTGTCGGTCATGAAGATTTTGGATATGAAGTACTCTATTATGATGGAGATAAATTAGTCGCAGTAGACTTAATAGATATACTTCAAAATGGAATATCATCTATATATTTTTATTATGATCCTGACTATGCACATTTATCACTAGGGAAATACTCTCTCTATAATCAAATAAAATTTGCAAAGAGTACAAATAAAAGTTGGATATACTTAGGCTATTATGTAGAAGATTGCCCTTCTCTATCTTATAAAGCAGAATACAAACCTTACTTAACACTCAAAGATAGACCAGATGAAAATGAAAGATATGAGTGGTTTTGAGTTCTTAATTAGACAATTCTCTTTTTTGAGTTTTTCTAATTTCTTCTTTTTTCTTATTTAAATCATTTTGTAGCTCAGCTTCTAACTTTTTTTGTTGTGTTTTATCATTCTCTCGAATACGTTTTATCTTCTCTGCTTCTAACTGTTTTTTTGTTTTATAGTACTTCTTTTGTGCTTCTTTGAGTGCTTTTAGTCTTGCATCTTCTTTTAAAAAGTTATCTATTACACCCTCAGAGTTTATAAACTCTTTATTTTTATAGTAATAATCAATAATCTCTTTCTTATTTGCTTCAGTATCGATTAGCTTACTATTTATAATTTCAGAAAAAAGTTCATAATCACTGTTTTTCATTGATTCTTTATATTGACTATTTATACTTCTTAAAAAATAGTCATTTGTTTTAGAGAGTTTACGAAGTTTATTTAAGTACTCTTTTCTCTCTTTAGAAGTAGATGATTTCTCTAAGCTAAAGCCTTGCTTTTTAGCATCAGATACCTCTTTTACATATTCATCAATATCATTTTCATATAATTTATAAGTATCAAGTTGTTTGAGTGATTCTATTTTACTGAGATTATCATAAATAACATCACCTAAAACAGCATATGGTTTTGGATTATTTGCACTTAAGAAAGTAGTAAGAAGTGTGATTAAGATTAGTTTATACATAAAGAGCCTAATATTTTTTTATGATTATAGCAGTTTTTGATTATAAGAGAAGGAGTTTTACTCTCCAAAAGGAGAATAAAGTGTAAAAGATATTTATTAACCGTTACGTTTTTTCTGAATCTCTTCAGATACTGCTTTTGGAACTTCAGCATAATGATCAAATTCCATTGAGTATGTAGCACGTCCTTGAGTTGCAGAACGTAGGTCTGTTGAGTAACCAAACATTTCAGATAATGGAACGAAAGCATCAACAATTTTACTACCAGCACGATCACCCATAGCAGTTGATTTGTCCACGACGACGGTTAAGGTCACCGATAACATCACCCATGTTCTCTTCAGGAGTCTCAACTTCAACTTTCATCATTGGCTCAAGTATTGCAGGTTTTGCTTTACGACAAGCTTCCTTGAAACCCATTGATGCAGCAAGTTTAAATGCCATCTCATTTGAATCCACATCATGGTAAGAACCATCATAAAGTGTAACATCAACATCTTCCATTGGGTATCCTGCAAGAACACCATTTGACATTGCTTCTTCACAACCTTTCTTAACGGCTGGAATAAATTCTTTAGGAACAGATCCACCTTTAATAGCATTTGTAAATACAAATCCACTATCAGGCTCACCTGGCTTAACTGTAAGATAAACATGACCAAATTGACCACGACCACCTGACTGTTTTGCATACTTATACTCTTGATTTACTGTTTCTTTAATAGACTCTCTATAAGAAACTTGTGGAGCACCAACTTCAGCATCAACAGAAAACTCACGTTTCATTCTATCAACAAGAATTTCAAGGTGTAACTCACCCATTCCAGAGATAATAGTCTGACCAGTCTCTTCATCAGTATTTACTCTAAAAGATGGATCTTCAGCTGCTAATTTACCTAAAGCAATACCCATTTTTTCTTGATCAGCCTTAGTTTTTGGCTCAACTGCAACAGAGATAACTGGAGCTGGAAAGTCCATTCTCTCTAAGAACAACTTTCTCCTCACCTTGACATAAAGTATCACCTGTTGTAGTAGCTTTAAGACCAACAACTGCACCGATTTCACCTGCATAAATCTCTTTAACTTCTTCACGTTTAATAGCATGCATCTTCACGATACGACCAACACGCTCTTTTTTATCTTTTGTAGAGTTATGTACAAATGAACCTGACTCTAAAGAGCCACGGTAAACACGGATAAAAGTAAGAACTCCAACAAAAGGATCCGTCATAATTTTAAATGCAAGTGCAGCAAAATCACCCTCATCAGTTGATGGTACAGATACTTCTACCTCTTCATCATCCATAAGTGTACCAACAATAGCTTCAGCTTCAACTGGAGATGGTAGGTAAGCTACAACAGCATCAAGTAGAGTTTGAACACCCTTGTTTTTAAAAGCAGTACCTGGAGTCATAGGAACAACAGCCATACCTAAAGTAGCAGCCTTGATTGCAGCTTTTACTTCATCTTCAGTAAATGATTCACCCTCTAAGAATTTTTCAGCAAAATCATCATTACCTTCTACTTCAGCAAGAGTCTCCATCATTTTTTCTCTATACTCTTCAGAAATTTCCCGTAAAGATTCACGAATCTCTTGAACATGGTAGTTAGAACCCATTTCAGCATCAGCATCCCAAACAATTTCTTTCATAGTAACTAAATCAACAACACCTTCAAACTCAGCTTCAGCACCGATAGGAAGTTGAATAGGCATTGGATTACCCTTAAGTCTCTCTTTAATCTGACGCTCAACTTCATAGAAATCTGCACCAGTTCTATCCATCTTGTTAACAAAAACGATAGAAGGAACTTTATAACGGTTACGTTGTCTCCAAACAGTTTCTGATTGAGGCTGAACACCACCAACAGCACAGAAAACTGAAACAGCACCATCAAGAACACGCATAGAACGCTCAACTTCAATAGTGAAGTCAACGTGTCCCGGAGTATCTATAATGTTAATCTGTTTACCATCCCACTCACAAGTAGTTGCAGCAGAAGTAATTGTGATACCACGCTCTTGTTCTTGTTCCATCCAGTCCATAGTAGCAGCACCATCATGAACCTCACCAATTTTATGCTCAACACCAGTATAGAATAAAATTCTTTCTGTTGTTGTAGTTTTACCTGCATCAATGTGTGCAGCAATACCGATGTTTCTTACGTCGTTTAGTTTGTGACTTCTTGCCATAGTTTAGTACCTTATTTAAAATTAGTTGAGAGATAAGCTCTTTTGTAAATAAAAAACATTTACTTACAAAAGAGCTGTCAATATATGTTCAAACACAAAAATTTGCAAGCAAATTTGAGCTCTACGCTGAGTAGAACCTAGTGTTAACGTAGTGAAGGGAATTACTTCCCTTCACGTTTATAAAATAGTAAACTTACCAACGATAGTGAGCAAATGCTTTATTTGCTTCTGCCATTCTGTAAGTATCTTCTTTCTTCTTGAATGCTGAACCTTTATCAGTTGCAGCGTCCATAAACTCATTAGCTAATCTCTCAGCCATAGTTCTTTCATTTCTCTTACGAGCAGCATCAATTAACCATCTTAAAGCTAATGACTGTTGACGTACAGGGCGTACTTCTACTGGAACTTGATAAGTAGCACCACCAACACGGCGACTTTTTACTTCGATAATTGGTTTAATGTTTTCAATAGCTTCATTAAATGTATCAATACCAGTTTTTTCACCACGTGAACTAATAATATCTAGTGCACTGTAAATGATTTTTTCTGCTATTGACTTTTTACCATCTAACATTACTTTATTTATAAACTTCGTCAAAATTTTGCTTCCATAAACTGGATCTGGCATAACTGGACGAGTCGGGGCTTTTCTTCTTCTCATATTGAGTTTCCTTCTTCTTCAATTTTTTCAAATTTACTCAAAATAAATTACTTAAAATTTATCCTGTAGCTATTGAATCTATCTGTTTAAAAAAATAATCTTAGATTATTTTTTAGGTCTCTTTGTTCCATATTTAGATCTTGCAACAGTTCTATTAGCAACACCAGCAGTATCAAGAGCACCACGAACGATATGGTATTTAACACCAGGTAAATCTTTAATACGACCACCACGTACAAGTACGATTGAGTGTTCTTGAAGGTTGTGACCCTCTCCACCGATATACGAAATAACTTCGAAACCAGATGTTAATCTAACTTTTGCAACTTTTCTTAAAGCCGAGTTAGGTTTTTTTGGTGTAGTTGTGTAAACACGAGTACATACACCACGACGCTGTGGACATGAAACAAGCGCAGGTGATTTAGATTTCTTAATCACACGTTTACGCTCATTACGAATCAATTGGTTGATTGTAGGCATACAATTCCTTTATATAAATTTCCAGTAGAATTTAACTGTATCAATCAATCTTAAACGATATAAGATACTGTTGACATAGTTATAGACACGAGATAATACAGAAATAGTAATTAAAGTAAGCTTATTTTAAGTGGAAATTAATAATTGACTAAAGGAGTGGAGTATATATGAGCAAAAGCTCATACATTAAAAAGAAGAGTTTAACTACTCTTCTTCTGCTTCAAATTGTATTGTTTGGTCTTTGTAAATACCTGTTCCAACAGGAATTGTACGACCGATAATAACATTTTCTTTCAAGTTGTTTAGATCATCAACTTTAGCTGAAACAGCAGCCTCTGTTAGAACTTTTGTTGTATCTTGGAAAGATGCAGCTGAAATAATACTATCAGCAGATACAGCAGCCCGTGTAATACCAACAAGAAAAGGTTCTGCAATTGCTGGGCGACCACCAAGACGAATGATTTTTTCATTTTCTGTTGCAAATTTTGCTTTAGAAATTAAATCACCTTCAATAAACTTAGTATCTCCAGACTTAACAATTTTAATCTGACGGAGCATTTGAGTAAAAATAACCTCAATATGCTTATCAGCAATATTAACCCCTTGAGAACGGTATACTTGTTGTACTTCTGATACAAGATAATTATAAAGTGCTTTTACACCCATAATACGTAAAAGTTCATGTGATGACAAAATACCAGTTGTTAAACTCTCACCAGCATGAACAAAGTCACCAGGACTTACAACAGGCTCATGAGATTTATCAACAAAATACTCTTTTACAATTCCATTCTCAGAGTTACTAACTATAATTCTAATTTTACCACGAAGCATTTTTCCAAAACTAACTGTTCCATCTATTTCAGATATAAGTGCAGTTGCTTTTGGACGACGACCTTCAAAAAGTTCAGATACACGAGGAAGACCCCCTGTAATATCTGATGATTTTTGAAGTGCTTTTGGTGTTTTAGCAATAATATCTGCAGTTTTCACTTGCGCGCCATCCCCAACAAATACAGATGATTTTGCCTCGATAGCATAACGTAAAACTTGACCATCTTCTGTTGCCAATACAATAGCAGGCTTATACTCACTCGAAATATGCTCATTAATCATTAGACGAGTTTTACCCGTGAGTTCATCAAGTTGTTCAGAAGCTGTAGTACCAACAATGATATCTTCATACTTCACAGTACCCGCTGCTTCAGAGATAATAGGATTTGAGTATGGATCCCATTCTGCTATTACAACTGATTCATCAGATGCTGGTTTAGCAATTAGAGACGCGGCATCTACAGACTCATTATCATCAGTCACAATTACAGAACCACGAGCGATATAGTGACGAACTGCTTCACGATTGTTTGCATCAATTACTGCAGCAAACAGACCTTTTTCACTTACTTCGTATCCAGATTTCAGACCTTCAAATCTTTCTAAGTAATCACCTTTAAGTAAAAAGTACTTTACAGTACCCTCTTCCGTTGAAAGGATCTTCTTAGTAACTGGAGCACCATCTTCAACTAAAAGTTCAGATGCATAAGGAATACGAGAAGGAACATTCCATCCATCTTTAATAGTCTCAACGATAGACTCATCTTCTGCTACTTCAGAACCCTTTGCATATGGGAAGTAATATTTACCTTCAATTTGACCAGATACACCTGCAAGTTCATTAGGTTTAGCAATTTCGTGTTTTCTCATTGAATAACGAACTGTCTCTTTTGCACCAACTACACTTACAATAACTTCATCATGTATAGTCTGTATCTCAATTTTACCAGCAAATGGTGCTTTAATCTTAGGCTCAACTAATAAAACGGCAGCATTACGACGATTAGCAACAATGTTTTTTCCATCTTTTGCAGGGTAAGTTTTAAGATTATAATATCTAATAAACCCTTCTTTCTCAGCTACAACTTGACGCTCTTGTGCAGTTGAAGATGCAGTACCACCAACGTGGAAAGTACGAAGTGTAAGCTGTGTTCCAGGCTCACCAATTGATTGAGCTGCGACAATACCAATAGCTTCACCCGTTCTTACAATGTAACCAGTCGCAAGGTTAACACCATAACATAATGCACAAACACCATCTTTACTTTTACAAGTTGTAGGTGTTCGAATATGTGCCGTTTTTATACCTGCTTCAGCGATTACTTTAGCAGAAACTTCATCAAGTAAAGTACCCTCTGCATAAAGTATTTCATTACTGATTGGATCAATAACATCTTCTGCAAGTACACGACCATGAAGTCTATCTTCTAAAGACTCAATAAGTGTATTTTGATCAGAAATATCTGAAATTTCAATACCTTCATGTGTATGACAGTCATGCTCAACAATTTTTACATTTTGTGCAACATCAACTAGCTTACGAGTAAGATAACCCGCATTTGCAGTTTTAAGTGCTGTATCGGCAAGACCTTTACGAGCACCGTGAGTTGAAATGAAGTACTCAATTACATTAAGTCCCTCTTTAAAGTTAGAGATAATTGGTGTTTCAATAATATCACCATTTGGCTTAGCCATAAGACCACGCATACCAGCTAAGTTGACGGATCTGTGCAGCAGATCCACGAGCACCAGAATCAGCCATCATATGAATAGAGTTAAAACCCTCTTTATCAGTCTCAACAAGTTCCATCATTTCAGCTGCTAGAGTATTATTCGTATCAGTCCAAACATCAATAATTTTATTGTAACGCTCTTGCTCAGTTAAAAGACCCGCTTCAAACTGTTTTTGGATCTCAATAACTCTTGCTTTAGAGTCTGCAATTTTTGCAGGTTTCATAGCAGGAACACGGATATCATCTGCTGAAATAGATACACCAGCCTCAGTAGCATGCTTAAAACCTAAATCTTTAAGTTTATCTAAGAAACCTGCAGTAATACCAATTCCACCATGTTTTTGAACATAATCAACAATTGCATTAATCGCTTTTTTCTTCATGGTTTTATTCCATAATTCAGCAGGAACAAAATCAGGTAAAATAGCTTTAATAAGCATACGCCCAGCAGTAGTATGAATAATACGACCATCAATACGAGTTCTCACTTTTGCATGTAAATCAAGTACATCATGCTCTAATGCAATATTTACCTCATCAACATTCGCAAAAAGTTTATTAGAACCTTTTACCCCATTTTTCTCTAAAGAGATATAATATATACCGAGTACCATATCCTGTGAAGGTGTCGCTATTGCTTTACCTGAAGCAGGAAGAAGGATATTCATAGATGCAAGCATAAGTACTTTACACTCAGCAATTGCAGCTGAAGATAAAGGTACATGCACAGCCATCTGATCCCCATCAAAATCGGCATTAAATGCAGCACAAACCAATGGGTGCAAGCTGAATAGCTTTTCCATCAATAAGTTTAGGGTGGAATGCTTGAATTGAAAGTTTATGAAGTGTTGGTGCACGGTTAAGCATAATTGGATAGCCATCAACTATCTCAGCTAAACACTCCCATACTTCATTTGTTTTAGCTTCAATCATCTTCTTTGCAGCTTTAACAGTAGTAGCATAACCCTTATCTTCAAGTTTTGCAATCAAATGTGGCTTGAAAAGTTCAAGAGCCATTTTCTTAGGTAGTCCACACTCATCCATTCTAAGACTTGGTCCAACAACAATTACAGAACGACCAGAAAAGTCAACACGTTTTCCAAGAAGATTTTGACGGAAACGACCTTGTTTACCTTTAATAATCTCTGAAAGTGATTTAAGAGGGCGTTTATTTGCTCCCTTAACTGCATTTGCTCTACGACCATTATCAAAAAGTGCATCTACAGACTCTTGTAACATACGTTTTTCATTACGTACAATAATCTCAGGTGCTTCAAGTTCAACTAAACGCTCAGACGTTGGTTACGGTTAATAACACGACGATATAAATCATTTACATCAGAAACTGCAAACTTACCACCATCAAGTGAAACAAGTGGACGTAGATCAGGTGGAAGAACTGGTAAAACAGTTAACATCATCCATGCAGGATTATTTCCACTATTTAAAAATGACTCAATTACTTTAAGACGTTTATTGATAGTTTTCTTTTTAGCTTCAGATTTTGTCTCACCTATAGCTTCTTTTAAATTAGTAAATAAATCAACTAAATCAATAGAATCAAGTAAGTCACGAACAACTTCACCACCCATACGAGCCCTAAAACCTAACTCACCAAAACGCTGTACTAAAGTTCTATACTGCTCTTCATTTAAAACATCATACTGAAGTACAGGAGTTTTAGCTTCAGCATCATAGTATGCTTCTCCACCAGACTCAACAATGTATGCTTCATAATAAAGTACACGCTCTAAATCTTTCATTTTGATACCAAGAAGAGTACCAATACGAGAAGGTAGTGATGAAACATACCAAATATGTGCAACTGGAGTTACAAGTTCGATATGACCCATACGAGTACGACGAACTTTTGTGCTTGTTACTTCAACACCACATTTTTCACATACTACACCCTTGTAACGCATCTTTTTATACTTACCACATAGACACTCATAATCTCTTACTGGTCCAAAGATTTTTGCACAAAAAAGACCATCACGCTCAGGTTTGAGTGTACGATAGTTTATAGTTTCTGGTTTTTTACTTCACCATTTGACCATGACATAACCTTCTCAGGTGATGCAAGTCGAAATTGAAGTTGTTTTATATCTTTAGGTCTATTATTTTCTGTTACCGCTACAGGTACTAATTTACTCATCGTCTTCCACCTCGTCCATAATATCTACATCAAGTGCAAGTGCTTGAAGTTCTTTTGTTAATACAAATAGTGTTTCAGGAATACCTGATTCTGGTATTAATTCACCTTTTGTAAGTGCTTTATATGCACGTACACGGCCATCAACATCATCTGATTTAATAGTAAGCATCTCTTTTAGAACAGCAGAAGCACCATAAGCTTCAAGAGCCCAAACTTCCATCTCACCAAATCTCTGTCCACCAAATAGTGCTTTACCACCAACTGGCTGTTGTGTAACTAAAGAGTATGGTCCAGTTGAACGTGCATGAATTTTTTCATCAACTAAGTGATGTAGTTTAAGAATATACATAAACCCTACATTTACACGCTCTTTAATTTTCTCACCAGTGAGACCATTATAAAGTACAACCTTACCATCAGCATCCATTTTAGCTAGTTCATACAGTTTTTCAAACTCCTCTGCATTTACACCTTCAAAAATAGGAGTAGCAAAACGAACTCCACCTTTTGCCCAGTCTCTAGCATGTTTTAAGAACTCTTCATCGCTCATTTTACCTATAACTTCACCTGCATTCATAAGTCCTGCAACATCAGATATTTCTATCATTTTTTTACGTAAGTTATCTATAAAATCTTTTTGTTTATTGTCAAACTCTTCTTGAATCTGATTACCAAGCTCACGACCTGCAAAACCTAAGTGCATCTCTAAAATCTGACCAATATTCATACGAGAAGGTACACCTAGTGGATTAAGACATACATCAACCGAACGTCCATCTTCCATATATGGCATATCCACTTCAGGAACGATAATAGAAACAATACCTTTATTTCCATGACGCCCAGCCATTTTATCACCAACTTTTAAGTTACGTTTAGTTGCGATATAAATCTTAACATATTTAACAACACCATTTGGAAGGATGTCATCTTTTTCTAAAATAGTAAGTTTTTCTTCATGCTCATCTCTAAACACACGTTTTTGTTTTTGAAAATGGTTCTTCGTTTTTGTATATTCATCTTGTATCTCTTGAGAAAATGATTTTACAATAGCATTCATAGCAAAACGATTTACTTCAGCTAAGTCTGAACCATTAATAGTATCGCCAGATTTATACTCTGTCTCACCAATTTTTATATCACTTTGTAGTGCTTCACGAGTAAGAAGTTTTGTAACACGTAACATCTCTTCTTTGTCAATCATTAAAAGACGGTCGTAGTGCTCACGCTCTAGGTAATCACGCTCTTCTTTTTCCAGTGCTAATGCACAAGGGTCTTTGTCATAACCTTTTTTAGTAAATACTTTTATATCAACAATTACACCTTCCATAGATGGAGGACAATAAAGTGACTTATTTACAACATGACCTGCTTTTTCACCAAAGATAGCACGTAGAAGTCTCTCTTCTGGAGTTGGCTTCACTTCACCCTTAGGAGAAACTTTACCAACTAAAATCATCCCACCTTTCACAGCAGTACCAATTTTAACAATTCCAGATTCATCTAAGTGTGCTAACTCATCATCACGAACATTAGGAATATCACGAGTAATCTCTTCAACACCATGCTTGAGCTCTCTTGCTTCTACTTCTTTTTCATAAATATGAACTGAAGTAAAACTGATCTTTACGAATCATACGCTAGACTTACATACAATAGCATCCTCAAAGTTATACACCATTCCATGGCATAAAGGCAACCATAGCATTAACACCAAGAGCCAAGTCTCACCTTGATCCATATTTGGACCATCAGCGATAATTTGATTCTTAGTTACAATATCACCAATATTTACAATTGGTTTTTGTGTAAATGAAGTATTCTTGGTTGGTTCTAAGGTTCTTTTGCAATGGATAATAATCAATATAGATTTCCCCATCCTCTTCACCCATTACATAGATGTGGTTTTCCATCTAACTTTTCTATTTTACCACCGCGTTTAGCTTTTATACACTCCCAGCATCACGAGCAACAAGTTTTTCAACACCTGTTCCAACCATTGGTGAATTGACACGTAAAGTGGTACTGCTTGACGTTGCATGTTTGATCCCCATTAAATGCACGGTTGGCATCAATCATGTTCCAAGAAAGGAATAAGTGAAGCCGCTACACCAACAACCAT
>JAUZRZ010000081.1 GCA_030949945.1 Sulfurimonas sp.
AGATGCTAGGAGAATTAGACCACAGAACAATTGCATATAAACGCAGAGCTGAAATCATGAAAGGTAAGCATCAATTAGCTATTGATATGGTAAAGAGAGCTATTAAGAGCGGTGTTTATGCAGATTATCTATTAGTTGATAGTTGGTATTCTAAGCCAATCTTTTTAAAAGAGATGAATGATTTAGGCATACGAGTAATATCAAGAATGGCAAACAATAAAAGTATCTGGAACTTTAAAGATAAAGCTAATACTCTTGATGCTGTTTATGAGAAATTCAGACACCTTAGAAAAGCTAAATTTTCACAATATGGCAAGATAAAATTTACCTATTTTTCAGTTCTAATGGAGCATAAAAAGGCAGGTAAAATTAGAATTGTTTTTATAAAAACATCTAACAAATTAATCCCAATAGTATCAACAGATATAGAGATTAACGATAGTGAAATTATTGAAATATATAAACGCAGATGGGATATTGAACAAGGCTATAAAGAGCTTCGCCAACACTTTGGATTTGGAGAAGAAGAGAATAGAATTTATGAAGCTCTTGTAGCTAGAATAACTCTTTCATTTTTCACTTATAATTTGGTAAGCTATATTAATCGTATTAGTAATGAACCACAAACTATTGGAGGATTGTTTAAAGACTTAGAATGTGAACTCTCAACTTTAGCGATAGCTATGCAAACTTTCATTGCTATTCTTGAAGAAGTAGCTAAGATTGAGGATATTGTAAATAGAAATGAAGATTTAACCTCTATTATCAGTGTGCTACAGGATGTCACTCAGAAAATGCTTGGGTTTAGGTGCGAAAGTTAAGTAAGAAAAAGTATCCAAACCAAGATATATTTATCATTTTCATAAGAATTAAGGATTATGTGTACTTAGTACCTTATGTTGAAACAGATGATGAAATATTTTTAAAAACAATTATTCCATCAAGAAAAATGAATAAAAAATATGCCGTGAGCATAAAGCGAGGGAAATGCCCTTGGGGTAGAAAAGGAGCTAATAATGGCTAATTTAGATGAGTTTGAGCTTGATATATTAAAAAGTGTAGAAGATGGCGAGTGGAAAAGTAAAGGTAATATTACAGGGCGTACTGGGGAGCTACAATCAATTATAAAGCATCAAAAGAAAAAAGCAATTTCAATTAGAATTTCAGAAAATGATCTGTATGAACTTAAGAAAAAATCATTAGAAAGTTCTATTCCTTATCAAAACTTAATACAAATGCTTATACACCAGTTTACTACTAATAAAATTAAATTAAGTGTTTAAGAGATAACAAGTACGAGGGAATCAATAAATTAACTAACAGTAATTTATCGGCTATCTTCGACCTTTAGTATATGTATTGAATTTTAGTTTTGCAGTTCACAGAGTTGGGTATTAAGTAAGAGAAACAATAGTAGGTGCGAAAGCTTTTGTACCGAGTATGACCTTTTGTCCTACTTGCAAGCTCCGTGCTTCTTTTTTACTTATAACAACCTCGACTATCTGTTGTCCTATGGCTACGATGGCAATGATAACAACATCAACCTCTTTTAGTTCTAGGAGTTCCCCTTCAAAACTAAACTTTTGGCTTCCTTGACTCTTTAGTAGAACCTCTTTAGTATTTGCATCTTTTATTACCTGACCATTTTGTAGTACTATAGTCCGAGTTGAGAGTTTATATATCTCACTTGGGTCGTGTGAAACCATTATAGTTGTTATCTTGAACTCTTTATGCAGGGTGAGTATCTCTTGTTGGAGTTTTGCTCTCATTTTTACATCGAGTGCGGAGAGGGGTTCATCAAGGAGTAGTATTTCGGGTTCTCTCATCATAGCACGACAAAGTGCCACATTGTTTTTGTCCTCCGCTAAGTGTTTTTGGGTATCTGTTTTGCAGCTGAAGCAGTCCTGTAATGCTTAGTAAACGCAGGGCTAAGTCTCTGTTGTCATTCACAAAGAGAAGGTTTTTTATAACACTCATATTAGGAAAAAGGGCATTTTCTTGGTGCATAAAACCGATAGAGCGTTTTTGAGGGGGAATACTTTTTGTATCTTTGAGCCAAGTTGTGCCATTGACCTCTATTTTCCCCTCTGCCATTTCTAAACCTGCAAGTATGCGTAGGAGTGTACTCTTACCACTCCCACTAGTACCAGTCAGAGCTACAAACTCACCTTTTGTATGTTGAGGTTTACTCTCAAGTTCATTTCACCATTTGCACCATGTAAGGCTTTAGATATATTTATATTTATCATATTAAAGTCCAAACTTGCGTTTATGTTTTGCATTAAAAGTATAGACACTCAGCAGAACTACAAAACTCATCCCAAGCATAATAGCACTGTATATATGTGCACCCTTATAGTCCATAATCTCAACCATCTCATAGATGGCAACAGA
Organism: Sulfurimonas sp.; assembly: GCA_030949945.1. Taxonomy (GTDB): domain Bacteria; phylum Campylobacterota; class Campylobacteria; order Campylobacterales; family Sulfurimonadaceae; genus Sulfurimonas. Next base: position 2,395 of record JAUZRZ010000081.1, read on the forward strand.
AGCAACCTTTGTCTCACCGGGGATACTTCCACCCACCATAAGCACTACTCCAAACTCACCAACAGTATGTGCAAAAGTGATGATAATAGCAGTAATAAGGGCTGGTTTTGATGTTTGGTAGTGCTACAAAAAGAAGAGTTTGTAGTTTACTTTTTCCCGCAAGGTAACTCGCTTCAAGCATATTTTTGTTTAAAGACTCAAAACCACTCTGAAGAGGTTGAACCATAAAAGGTAGGGAGTAAAAACAGCTGGCTATCACAAGGGATGTAAAGTTAAAAACTAAAGAGATGTTAAAAGTCTCTTGAAAAAATGCTCCAAGTGGAGAGTTTTGAGAGAGTGCTACTAAGATGTAAAACCCCAAAACAGAAGGGGGTAAAACGATAGGCAGAGCAGTAAGAGCTTCTAAAAAAGGTTTTATTTTTGAAGAAGTTTGAGAGAGATACCAACTCAAAGGTAGAGAGATAATAAAGAGTATAAGTACCGTAATGGAGGCGAGTTTAAAGCTTATGTAAAATGGCTCAAACATTTAAAGAACCTCTACTATATAAAGGTCAGAGGATTTAATGAGGGCTGTAATAGTATCGCCCTCTTTTAAGTGCATTCTTTTTTTTGAACTACTTGTGATGATGGACTCTAACTCAAACTTATCTGATGTAAGTTGCAGGGAAGATAAAAGTTCCCCCTCTTGTATCTCCGAAATTTGAAGTTTTAACTGGTTTGAATAACTAAGTTCCCCACTAAACTCTTTAGCGATGGCAACACTCGAAGCTTTTACCCCTAGTTTTACTTTTGCACCAACATCTGTTTTCTCACTTAGCTCAAGGCTCATCATATGTAGTGTGAAGTCTGAGGTACTAAAAGTGACTATATTTATGGACTCATACTCTTGTATATCTGTGATGGTTGCTTCAAACATACTCATAAGCTAATGTATCCATATTTTTTAAAGATTTTTTGTGCATCGCTAGTGAAAAGAAACTCATAAAAGAGTTTATATGCTTTTTTATCTTTGGCAAGAGAGAGTAAAACTACACCTTGTTCTATTGGACTGTAGAGAGTAGGTTCTACCTCTTGCCAATGAATGCCTTCTTTATACTGAGACATTTTAGCACTATAAAGTGAAGATGTCGCAACAAAGCCAATATCTGCAGCAGTGATAAGACATAAGAGAGTGTTTGTGAAACAGACTCTCCATAGAGTAGTTTATCTTTCTACTATGTGTGTATATTTTAGCATTTTTAATAGCCTCAAAGGCAGCTTGACCATAGGGTGCTGTTTTAGGATTTGCCACTGCAATTCTTTTTGTATTGATGCAGTCTTGTAGGAGTTTGATACCTAAAGTGTAGTCCTGTTTTTTTGTACTAAAAAGTGAGAGTGCACCTTTAGCATAGATACGGGGTTTAGTGGTGGCGAGTACTTTTCTCATAGAGTTCTTGAGGGTAGTAGCATATTTGCCGACATAAAAAGCCCATAGGGTGCTCCGTGACTTATCTGTGCTGTGAGTTTTCCACTACTTCCTAAGATGATATTGACCCTTATCTCTGGGTGTATCTCTATAAACTTTGCTCGTAACTCTTCTATGGCATAACTAACATTTGCAGCTACTGCGATGTTTATAGTTACTTTTGTATTTGTTTGTGCTTGAGCTTGGCTTACAAAAATAACATATAGAAACAATGTTGAAGAAATAATAAAATATAAGATGCTTCACCCATAAAATCCTTTAAATACTTTTAGAATTATATCATTTATTATACACAGATATGCATGTTACATATAGTAACTCTTTATATGTGAGATGAAAGATATTAGCTTATATAATAGAATAAATATAAGTGGAGGGAGGTATACTTAAGCTAAAGTAGAAGGAAATTTAAATGACTATTAAAACCAAAGTATTATCTGCTGTATTTGGACTACTCTTGCTATTAAGTACAATCATAACATTTATTGCTGTAAACAAATCAAGCGATGCACTACTCCAAAGTAATATGGATAAGTTAAGTGCCGTTGAAGTCAGCAAAAAATGGTGAAATACAGGCGTACTTAGAATACTTAAAAGGACTACTCACTTCTTTAGCTGTGCAAGAGGGCACAAAAGAAGCATTTCTAGCTTTTGAAGATGGGTTTTATACACTCAATGATGATTTGGGTTTATCCATAGAAAAAATTAAAAGCTTAATAAAATCTGATTTGGATGCTAATTATCTCGGAGATGTAAATTATGATGTACCAGATTCAGAGCAAAGAAGAGCTACTGCTGATTATTTACCAAAAAATATAAATGCTTTAGTGGCACAGTATGTCTTTATAGTAGATAATAGCTCAAAACTTGGTGAAAAAATTCCATGACTTATAATGAAAAATATGACTCACGATATATGCAAGCACATAAAAATATCATGAGTCATTTAATGCATTTTTAGAAGCTTATTCTCTCTATGACATCTTTATGGTAGATATGAAAGGAAATCTTATATATACAGATTTTAAAGAGAAAGATTTTGCGACTAACCTTAAAAATGGTGTTTATAGTGACACAGGAATTGCAAGAGCTTATAAAAAAGCTTTAACAATAGATGAGGGGGAGCTTGCATTTGATGACTTTGTGCCTTACGAACCAAGCTACAACTCTCCCGCATCATTTATTGCAACTCCTATATTTATTGATGGTGTTAGAAAAGGTGTCTTAATCTTTCAAATGCCAGTAGATATTATAAATAAAATTATGCGCTTTAGCGATAAGTTTGAAGAAGCAGGACTTGGAAAAAGTGGCGAAGCATATTTAGTTGGACCAGATTATGTAATGCGTAGTAATTCAAGGTTTCAAGCAGACATAGATGATAAAGTAGTTAAAAGCCTAGGAACAACTATAGGTGTTTGGAAGGTTCAAACAGCAAGTACAAAGGAAGTGTTCACCGGCTCTTCAAGTAATGGAAAACATATCATAGATGACTATAGAGGTGTAAGTGTTCTGAGTGTTTATGGGGAAATAGATGTCTTTGGTCAAACTAAGTGGGCAGTTATTGCAGAGATAGATGAAGCAGAAGCGATGCAACCTGCAGATGATTTAAGAACTGTGATAGTTATAGCAACAATCATTGTTTTAGTTATTGCAATTGTTCTTGCATTTGTGTTGTTAAATATGACTTTAGTTCGTCCACTAAAAGAACTTGAACGTAGAGCTGAAGATTTAGCACATGGGGAAGGAGACCTTACTCAAAGACTTCGCATAGTGGGAAATAATGAAATCAGTATAGTTTCAACACACATCAATGGGTTTATAGAAAAAGTACAAGATACTATTGTTCAAGCTAAGCAAACAAGTAATGAAAATGCTACAGTGAGCGCTGAACTAGCAGTTACATCTATTGAAATAGGTCAAAAAGTAGAAGAAGAAGCATCAATCGTTATGGAAGTTGGACAACAAGGTAAAGATTTACAAGGAGTACTTTCTCAGGCTATTGAGAATGCTCAACTTACTAAATCAGAACTCAACGGTGCAGAACAAACATTGAGTAGTGCAAATGAGCTCATTATTAAACTTGCTGATGAGGATCGGTATCCGCTCATCAGAGGAAGCTGAGTTAGCAGAAAAACTAAGTTCTTTAAGTTCAGATGCAAAAGAAGTCAAAGGTGTTCTTGAAGTAATTGGAGATATAGCAGACCAGACAAATTTACTTGCATTAAACGCAGCTATTGAAGCAGCTCGTGCAGGTGAGCATGGACGTGGCTTTGCTGTTGTTGCTGATGAGGTACGTAAACTTGCAGAGAGAACACAAAAGTCTCTAACAGAGATTAATGCAACTATTAGTGTTATTGTTCAGTCTATAACAGATGCAAGTGACTCTATTTCTTACAATGCCATAGAGATAGAAAAACTCTCAGACAATGCAAATGAGGCACAGAATGAAATTTCTAGTAGTGTTAGTGTTATGGGGTCAGCTGTAGGTAAAGTGGATGAGATGGTTGATGGATATGAAGAAAATGGAAAAACTATTCAAGCGATGATAGATAAGGTTGAGAGTGTAAATGAACTTTCAGTTTCAAATGCTAAAAATGTTGAAGAGATAGCCTCCGCATCAAATAAATTATCAAGTATGACCGCAAAACTTAATGAACTTTTAGCATCTTATAAAAGTTAAATCTTTAGAAATGCTAAAGCAAATATGTCATTTTGATAGTTATCATCCGTTTTGTACTCTCTATATCCCTTAGATATAGTTGATGCAATGACATAGTCGGTGTCTTGAAACTTTAAAAATTCATAGACTGATTGAGTCTGTTTTGAATCTACAAATTTATTATCTATGTCAAGTGTTGAGAGTATAGCAATATCTTCACTACTTGAGGAAAGTACTCTCTTGTTCTTATCAATGAAGACCATGAAACCCTCTTTGTTTGAAGGAAAACTATCGTTAAGCATTGCTCTAAACTCTGGCTTTGAATCAAAAACCACTCCAATACCACCTAAAACTTTTTTATTCTTTTGAATAGAGGCACTATAGATATATGTCGCTTCATTATCATAAAGAGCTTCATTTTCAAAATCACTTACGAAATAATTTTGCGAATTGTTATTTGTGAGTGTCTTGTCAATATATGAAGCATTTATAGTTTGTCCAATAATAGAACTATCATTTGATGCAACGAACTATTGTTTTGTTTTGATCATAAATAAAAATCTTTGTATATACAGTGTATAAATCATTAATATATTGTAGTTTAGTATTTAAAAGAGAAGTGTTCGGTTTTGAGATGACAACTCTTCTATAAACAGTGGTGTTAATGCCCACCATCTACTATCATTTGCTCTCTCATAAAGATTTCTGTCCATTATATCAATAGCTAAAATGTGAAGCCATCTTTGCACCTTCTATAAGACCTTCTTTACTATATATTCGAGATTTTTAATAGAAATCTTTTATTAATGAGAGTAGTTCGCTACTAATACTTCTAAGATTATCTAAAATTGGAGTTAAAAGATAAACTTTTTGTTTTGCGGCAATGAGTTCTCCATTGATTATTACATCTGCAATATTCAACAACATCATTAGCTTTGTTAATGATAGTGTTGAGCTCATCGCTTAAAAGGTTTGAGTTGTCTGTTTGTTGTGTACTCTCTTCACTGTTTATCGGTGTAAAAGAAATATTTTTTACATTGAGCATAACTGATGCAAACCAACCTTCTATACCATTGTATCCTTGGTATCCCGATGTTTTTGTAGTTACACTGAGATAGCTATTTTTTATGATGCTATAATCAGCACTCGTATAATTAGGAAAATTTTCTTTAGTATTTGAAACTAGTACACCTTTGGTATCTGAGATAGCTATCAGTTCACCATTATGTGAAAGATTACTAAATATACCTTCAAGTTCATTCTCAAATTTAAAACATAAACATAAAACACCAATAGGCAATCCATCTTTAGTGACTTTTTGAGCATAAAGCAAAGTTTTCTTTTGCTTTTTAAATATATTTGTCTGCTTATATACTTCTATGTATTCGTTAGAGTTTAATGCATCTTGAATGATGGGGTCATCAGTTTTAGAAAATTGTTTTCATCATTTAAATTCACTTTTACATTACCGTGAATATCAAAAATTATAATTTCATTGTAAAACGCTATATTTATTTGCATATTCTTGAAGATGTTTTAGTATTTTTTCATCACTTAAAGCATCACTACTTAAATAGTCAATAATCATACTGTCTGTGAGAGAAAATCCTATATCTGCTGTCCCTCTCAAAAAGGTTTCTTTTACTAAAATATCAATAGCTGTTTTGGACTTAAAAGATAACTCAGTTTTGTATTTTTTTTATGTTTGTTTAAAGAGCATCAATCAACTCTTCTCTTAATTCATCAAAAATTATTGCTGTTTTATCTGTAAACTCAAATAAATTTGCAGCAACATTTAGGGCATTTATTTTACCAACTAAAGTAACCTTATTTAAAAGTTTATTTTGTTTTTCTAACTCGATCATAGTCTGCTTTATAAAAGGAAAAATATCTAATAGTTGATTTATCATGAGAACTCCATATCGAAATTATAACAAATAATATTGTAAAATTATGCTTAAAAAGTAATCATTTAACTCTATCCTTGCACTACAAAAAGGGTACTATTCCAAAACGAGTTTCAAATCTTAAAATAACTTAAAATTAAGCTATATATAAGCTAATATGGTTATACTTTCGCCACTAAACCAAGCGTTCGCGTTTGCTTAAATAAAATTACTTAAAAGGTTCAAAATGAAATTTACAAAAATTGCATCTGCTGAACAAATTGATCAAAAATGGATTTTGATTGATGCTGAAGGTAAAACTTTTGGTCGTATGATGACTGAAGTAGCTACTCTTCTTCGCGGAAAAAACAAAACTTGTTGGACTCCAAACATCGACTGTGGTGACTATGTTGTTATCATTAATGCTTCTAAAGCTAAGTTCAACGGACTTGGTAAAATAGCAAATAAAGAGTACTTCTCTCACTCAGGTTACTTCGGTTCTACTAAGAGTGTTAAAATGACTGAACTTTTAGAGAAAAACCCAGAAAAACTTTATAAGTTATCTGCTCGTGGTATGCTTCCTAAAACTAAGCTTGGTGCTAAAATGCTTAAAAAATTAAAAATATATGCAGGTGCTGAACACCCTCACACTGCACAACTTGCTAAGTAAGGATTGATATATGTCAACAAAAACAATATATGCAACAGGTAAACGTAAAGCTTCTATAGCAAAAGTATGGTTAACTCCAGGCAGTGGTAAAATGACTATTAATGGTCTATCTTTAGATGCATGGTTAGGTGGACTTGAAGCGAAAAAACTTCGTGTTAAACAACCTCTAGCTGTTTCTAAACTTTCAGAATCAGTTGATATCGTTGCTACTACTTTAGGTGGTGGTTTTGGTGGTCAAGCTGATGCACTTCGTCATGGTATCTCTAAGGCTCTAGTAGCATTTAACCCTGAGGTTAAAGCAGTGCTTAAACCAGAAGGTATGATGACTCGTGATTCACGTGTTGTTGAACGTAAGAAACCAGGTAAGCGTAAAGCTCGTCGTTCTCGTCAGTTCTCTAAACGTTAATCGTCTCACTTCTTTTTTATCAAGACTTATGGTCTTGATAAAACCCTCCTTAAACTTTTTTACTGATGTTACGGACTATAGCAGCCACTTATAGTCCAGGACTAATGTCCTCAACCTAAAGCTATAAAAGGGCTTTTAGAAAACGTAACATCAGTTAATAACTTTTATCTATGTAAGAGTAAAATACAAGCTCTATGGCAATTTTAAAAAAGGAAAACAATGATAAAAGAAACATTACTAACTTTAAGTATAGCAACACTCGCATTTACAGGCTGTAATCACTCAGAAGATGCCAAACCCCAAGAGCATGCAAAAGTAGGTCATGAAAAACATTGGGATTACAATCAGAATGGTCCTACACATTGGGAAGAGTTTTCGCAAACATGTGGAAAAGGAATTCATCAGTCACCTGTAAATATTATCCCTGGAAAAACATTACAAATGAATCATCAGTATGATTTAAGTATGCATGATGATATTACAGGTTTAGCAAAAGTTATTGACAATGGACACTCTATTAAAGTGACTCCAGAGCATGGTGGATATATTGAGTTACATGGGGAAAAGTTTAAACTTTTACAATTTCATTTTCATGGAAAAAGTGAACATACAATCGATGGAAAACGTTTTGATATGGTAGCACATATGGTACATCAAAACCCAAAAACAAAACAGTTAGCTGTTGTAGCAGTTTTCTTTGTAGAGGGAAAATCAAATAGTGCATTAGAAAAAATTATTGATAATGTGGGTGGAACTGTAAAGCTTGATCCTCAAGATTATGTACCTTTAGAAACGGCACACTACTACCACTATATCGGTTCACTTACAACACCTCCATGTTCTGAAAATGTACAATGGTACCTTCTAAAAAAACCACAAGAAGCATCAAAAGCTCAAATAGAACACTTTAGAAAATTTTATGTTGATAATGAACGCCCAGTTCAAGAACTACACGATAGAGTTATTGAAGCTAACTAGTTAACCCTATTTAACTATAATACCTTTAATGAAAATTAAAGGTATTATTATTATGAAAAAGTATTATTGCGGTAGGTATTTTACTACTTATCATCGCCTCTCTACCCTTTATAGGTAACTCTTTTATCCAAAACAAAATTGATGAAAGAGTTATAGAATTAGAATCATATGGTTTACAAACAACAAAAGATAAAAGTGTTCAAACATACCTTAGTACTTCAAGACATTTAGAGTTTTTACTCAAAGATTCCCAACTCTTTTCTAACTATCTCAAACAGTACTCTGATAAGCAGATACCTCCCTATGTAGATGCAATGCTTGAAGATATACTCATAGGTGTAGATATAAAGTACCCAAATCTTCCCTTCGCAAAAGCTTTTGAAGTAGAAATATACCCAATGAAGCTCTCCCCCAAAATGAGTGAAGAACTCAAAGAAGAAGATAAAAATTTTTATAAATATATAGAGAATTTTTTACTCAACAAAGGAGTTCTCTATCATATAGAGTACAACCTTATTAATGAAGACTTTAAGGGCTACATCAAAGATATAGATGAAAACTACACTCTACAAGACTCTACAAAACTAAGACTTCTTTTACAAAAAGCAACTTTTAAAGGTAGTGGAGAACTTCTTGCCCCTAAAGAGTTAAGTTCAAAAGTAAAGAGCTTTGAATTTGATGTTGTAAAGAATGAAAGAAGTTTCAATATACTTCTTCATAAGTTTAAAAGTAGTAGTAATTTTGAGTCACTCCACACATATGTTACAAGTGTAGATGTGGAGTCATTACTGCTTAAACTCAAAGAGATAGATGCTGATGTTACGATTAGTATGAAAAAGTTAAGAACTAATGCCTCTTCAAATGATCAGGACTTAAAGACACAACTCAACTCAAAAACATCTATAAAAAGTCTAGAGTACTCTTCATTAGAATCAAAATTTTCTATGAAAAAGTTTAATTTTGATATTGCTTTAAATGCTCTTGAGAAAAAAAAGTATGAAAACCTTATGGGAATTTTATCTGATACCAATAATGCACTAAGCCCAAAATCAAGTCAAAAACTTCAAAAAGCTATTGTAGAGCTTTTAAGTAAGGGAGTTGTACTAGAAATAGCAGACTTTTCTGTCAAAGAGTTTTCTACTGAGGTTTATAAAAATATCAAGGGCTTTGAGATGCACTCAACTCTTAGAGTAATAGAAGATAAAAATCTAGCACAAAAAATACAAATATCACCTGTTTTAGCCATAGGAGACCTCTCTTTAGTTAGTGAAATTAGAATCTCAAAAGAGTTATATACGAAACTAAAAGAGAACAATATTATGCTTACTCGTATGGATGGTTATGAAAAAGAGGATGGGGACGATTATATCTTTGCCTTAGAGTTTGTTGATACTCAGGCTAGTATAAATGGTAAAAGTATAAACTAAAGATGCGAAATCTTCTTCTGTTTTTAGCCTTAAATATCACTCTTTTTGCATCAACTTTGCATCTTGCAACTTCTGCAAATCCTTCACGGCTTAACCCTATTCTCGCGACAGACTCCTCTTCCTCAGAGATAGCAGGGTTTTTGTTTAATGGTCTTGTTAAGTTTGATAAAGATGCAAAAGAGATAGTAGGAGACTTAGCACAGAAGTTTTACTTTGTGGATGATACAACCCTTATTTTTGAGCTAAGAAAAAATGTAAAGTGGCATGATGGAGAAAGTTTTAGTGCAAAAGATGTACTCTTTACCTACAAAACACTTGTCTCAGATAAAATCTCTTCACCCTATAGTGCAGGTTTTCGTTTTGTAAAGAGTGTGAAGGTTTTAGATAAGTACAGAGTTGAAGTGAAGTATAAACAGGCTTACTTTAAAGCTCTTGAGACTTGGATGATGGGAATACTTCCTGAGCATATCTTAAGGGATGAAGAAGATATGATGAGCTCAAAGTTTAACACAGCACCCATAGGTACAGGAGCTTACAAACTAGAGCAACTAGAGTTTTCTAAAAACATAGTGCTTGGAGCATTTGATGAGTACTTCGAGGGTCGTCCTAAGATAGATAAGATAAGTTTTCATGTTATAGCCGACCCAATGACCCGTTTTTTGATGCTCAAATCAGCACAGCTTGACTTAGGAAACATAGAGCCGATGGCTTACGAGAGGCAACTAAGTGAAGAGTTCTTTACTAAGTTTAATATATATGAGAAAATCAGTCTCTCCTATACTTATCTTGGATTTAACCTGCGTTTAGAAAAGTTCCAAAACCCTAAAGTCCGTCAAGCACTCTCCCTTGCCATAGACAGAAAAGAGCTTACAGAGATTCTTTTTTTTAAACATGCAAAAGTATGTAGTGGACCATTTTTACCTGGGACTATAGCGTTTAACGAGGATGTAAAAGTACCTACTCAAGACATAAAAAAGGCGATACTTTTACTAGAAGAAGCAGGCTACAACAAAGAAAACCCTTTGACTTTTGAGATAGTCACCTCAAACTCCAGCCCCATCCGTCCTTATGCTGCACAAATACTACAACACCAACTAAAAAAAGCAGGTGTCATTAGTCACTCTGCGTGTGATGGAGTGGCAAGCATTTTTAAACATGGTAGTTTTCCCTCATAAGTTTGACACAGTGTTGCTAGGATGGGGACTATCTCCTACACCAGACCCCTATCTCTTTTGGCATAAAGATAGCGATAAAAAGGTGGATTTAACCTTGTAGGCTACAACAACCCCAAAGTAAATAAAATGATAGAAGAGTCACAAAGTATGATAAACAGAGAAGCTTTAGGGAAAAAATGGAGAGAGATGTTTAAACTCATAACAGATGACAACCCCTACCTTTTTCTCTACATACCAAACTCTATCACTGCCGTAGACAAGCGAGTCAAAAATGTCACACCAGCACTTGGTGGGATTTGGCATAACTATATTGAGTGGGAGAAATAAGCCTTAATTTGGTACAATAAAAGGACTGAAGGAGATTTTATGCAAATTGTAAATGATATAAAGCCTGTTACCTATCTAAAAAGTAGAGCAGCTGATGTTCTAAAATATATCAATGAAACTCATAGACCTATGATAATCACACAAAATGGTGAAGCTAAAGCTGTTATACAAGATCCAAAGAGTTATGAAGATATGAAAAATGCTCTTACTATAATGAAGCTTCTCTCATTTGCAGAAGAAGATATTAGAAGTGGAAATCTTCATACCCAAGAAGATGTCTTTAACTCTGTTGAAGAACTTCTTAGTAAATGAGTAAAATTTATATAGTTAAATGGACTTCAAATGCGAAGAAGACCTTTTAAATATTGTTGATTATATCAAAAAGACAGTTTAAGTGCTGCAAGAAAAGTTTATGGACAAATAAAAGAAAAAGCACAATCTAGTAACTTTTTTCCCTTGAGAGCTAGAGTTGTTCCTGAACTTTTAAAAGAAGGTATAACTATTTATAGAGAACTGATTGAACAACCTTGGAGAATTATGTATAAAATTGAAAATGACACTGTATATATTATGGCTATTGTTGATTCAAGACAAAATGTAGAAGAGTTATTGTTGCAAAAGCTATTAAGAGAAAAAAGTTAGGGAATAAAAACATGAATGAAATAATTTGTCCAAATTGTAAGCAGGCTTTTAAAATAGATGAGGCTGGTTTTGCTGATATACTTAAACAGGTTCGTGATAAAGAGTTTGAGGTGGAACTAGCCAATAGGCTTAGTGTTGCTGAGAGGGAAAAGAAGAGTGCTGTTGAACTTGCAGAGGCAAATATGAAAAATGCTTTGCAAGAAGAGCTTGCTGCTAAGGATAGAGAGCTTACACAACTAAAGAGTCAAAGTGATACTTTATTAGCTGAGAAATTAGCACAAAAAGAGATGCAAATATCGCAAATGCAGTCACAAATACAAAACGCACAGACTCAAACGAAGTTGGAAGTTTTAGAAGCAGTCAAGATAATAGAAAAAGAGCGTGATTCTCTTGCTAATGATTTAAAAATCAAAGAGACAGAAAAAAAATCACTTGAAATAGCAATCAAAGATAGCTTTACAAATAAGCTCGTTATAAAAGATGAAACCATTAAAATGAAAGATGATGAGATAGCTCGTCTTAAAGATTTTAAACAAAAACTCTCAACAAAAATGGTTGGTGAGACACTAGAGCTGCATTGTGAAATAGAGTTTAATAAACTTCGTGCCACAGCTTTTAAGAATGCTTATTTTGAAAAAGATAATGATTCTCGTGGAGGGAATAAGGGCGATTTTATTTATAGAGAGTCTGATGAGGCTGGAAATGAAATCATCTCCATTATGTTTGAGATGAAAAATGAAAATGAAGAGACAGCTACAAAAAAAAGAAATGAAGACTTCTTTGCTAAGCTAGATAAAGACCGTAAAGAAAAGAGTTGTGAATATGCAGTTTTAGTATCGCTTCTTGAGTCTGAGAGTGAGTTGTACAATACTGGGATAGTGGATGTCTCACATAAGTTCTCTAAAATGTATGTAGTACGACCACAGTTTTTTATTCAAATAATTACACTGCTAAGAAACGCAGCGATGAATTCTATGGAGTACAAAGCAGAACTAAATTTGATGAGAAATCAAAATATGGACATTACAAATTTTGAAGAAAAAATCAACACATTTAAAACAGGTTTTGCAAAAAATTATGATTTGGCTAGTCGTAAGTTTAAGACTGCTATTGATGAGATTGATAAAACAATTTTACATCTACAAAAAACAAAAGATGCCTTGTTATCATCTGAGAATAATCTGCGTTTAGCTAACAATAAAGCAGATGATTTGACTATTAAAAAATTAACACGCGGAAATCCTACAATGAAAGAAAAATTTGATGAGCTAAAAAAATGATTATACTTTTTGATTTAGATGGGACACTTATAGACTCAACGGAAGCGATTTTAGAAGGGTTTCATTACTCTTTTGATGTGTATAAACACTCACAACCTAGTGATGAAGAGATAAAGGCACTTATAGGTTATCCTCTTGATGTAATGTATAGAGAGTTAGGTGTCAAGTCGAGCCTTATTTCAGAGTTTGTTCGTGTATATAAAGAGTACTACAGGGTGATTTCATGCGAAAAAACATTTTTACTAGAGGATGCAAAAGAAGCAGTTTTTCTTGCAAGTACAATAGCTGAAATAGGGATAGTCACGACAAAAACAGGTCTGTACTCAGAGATAATTATGGAAAATTTTGGATTAATGGAGTACTTTAAAGTTCTTATAGGACGCGAACATGTCCAAAATCCAAAACCACATGCTGAACCTATACTCAAAGCACTAGAGAGTTTTGACACAACAAACAAAGAAATATGGATGATAGGCGATACAAAGCTTGACCTTTTAAGTGCGACAAACGCAGGGGTAAAATCCATCGGTGTTCTGAGTGGTTATGGTAGCCAAAGTAGCCTTGAAGAGCATACATCAGTAGTTCTAAAAGATGCACTTGAGGCTATAAAATACTTACAAGATAAAAAAAAGAGATAACTCTTATGCTTTTTCTAAAATCTCTGCTATATCTTGACTTGAGTAATCTTTAGAGTATCCCCAAACTTGAGCAATTCTATAAGCATTTTTTGCTATGGCTGGGATGTCATCTTTTGGGATGTTTAAGGCTTCTAGTCTCACGGGAGCTCCTATCTTTTTAAACCATGCTTCAAGAGCATAAATACCCTCATCTGCACTATCTAGGTTAAATATCTCTTTAGAAAATCTTTTGAACTGTTTTATATTTTGCTCTTTATACCACTTCATCCAAGCAGGGATTACAACACTAGAGTCCTGCTCCGTGAGGTACATTATACAAGGCTGATAAGGCATGTTCTATCATATGGTTAGGAAAAGTTCCACCCTCTGTTCCTGCTGGTGTTAAACCATTTAAGGCTTGTGTCGCTATCCAAGCAAACTCTCCTCGTGCATTATAATCATCTGGATTTTGGAGTAAAATCTCTGTTGTATTCATCATAGATTTTATGATAGACTCAACAAGTCTTGAGTTAAAGTCGCTATGGTAAGAGGCAGTAAAGTAAACCTCTATCACATGAGCGATGGCATCTACCGCTGAGTAGGCAAGGTAGTCTGGAGAGACTGAAGCCATAAGTTCAGGGTTGATGACTGAGACTACAGGATTTACTAAAACAGAGGCAATGGAGAATTTTTCTTTTGTTTGATCATGTGTTATGACTGAGTTTCCATTCATCTCACTTGCAGTTGCCGCGAGTGTCATAACTGTAAAAACAGGCAGAGCATCTTTTATAGCTGCTTTGTTGGAGAAAAAGTCCCAGACATCGCCATCATATTTTACACCAACTGAGATGGCTTTGATGGTATCTGCAACTGAGCCTCCACCAACACCGAGAACAGCTTGAACTTGCGTTTCTCGTGCGAGTTTTATGCCATCATTTACACGTGATAAAAGCGGGTTACTCACTACATTGTTTAGCTCTTCATAAGAAATTCCATATTTATTTAATGAGATAATGATTTCATCATACAGACCACTTTTTTTGATGCTATTCATTCCATATACAAACAAAACTTTTGTAATTCCAGCCTCTTTTATGTAGCGACCTATCTCTTTTTCTTTACCCTTACCAAACTCTATTTTAGTAGGATTATAATAAGTAAAATCTTTCATTTGTATCTCCTCATATTTTGTGAGAGTATTGTATCAGATTAAGAGCAGTTAAATCAAAAGAAGATATAATGTTCTAAAATAATATAAGGATTTTTTATGCCATTACTAGACTCTTTTACAGTAGACCACACAATTATGCCAGCACCTGCAGTTCGCCGTGCTAAAGGGATGAAATCACCTTCAGGCGATGACATTACAGTTTATGACCTACGTTTTTATGTACCAAATGTTGATAAAATGGACGGAAAAGGTATTCATACTTTAGAGCATCTTTTTGCTGGATTTATGCGTAATCATTTAAATAGTAAAAATGTAGAGATCATCGACCTCTCTCCTATGGGTTGTCGTACTGGTTTTTATATGTCAGTTTTAGGTAAACCTGATGAGAAAAAAGTTGCAAAAGCATGGAAAAAATCTATGAAAGATGTACTTGAAGTAAAAAGTGAAGCTGACATTCCAGAGTTAAATATCTACCAATGTGGTACTTCAGAAATGCACTCACTCAAAAATGCTAAAAAAATAGCAAAAGATATTTTAAGTGAAGAGATTGGCATTATGGACAACAAAAAATTACTACTCTCTAAAAAACAACTTAAAGAGATAAATGGCTAAGTATAAAGAAGTGTTGTGTGAGGATGGTTCTTATACGGCTTACTCAAAAGAGTATGATGAACACTATCACTCCACAAAAGATGGAGCGCTCAAAGAGTCTTTATACAAGCATGTCATACCTATGTTTAGTGTAGTACATAAGTCTGAGGTACATATCTTAGACATCTGCTACGGTTTAGGTTTTAACACACTCAGCTACACTGCTATACTACAGGGAACATAGACCCGAGACAAAACTATTTATCTACTCACCTGAGCTGGATGATGCTCTAGTCGCCTCTTTAGAAAACTTCACTTACCCTCCAGAATTTACAATTTTTAAAGAAATCATACCAAGCCCTAAGTAGAGTTGGTGTTTATGAAGATGAGCAAATCTACATAGAGGTTTTTTTAGGTGATGCAAGAGAGTATGTAAGAAGGTTTGAGAACAGGTTTGACATAGTCTATCAAGATGCTTTTTCTCCAAGTGTAAATCCTGCTTTATGGACACAAGAGTATTTTAAAGATATAAAAGTTGCGATGAAAGAGGTGATGGGGTTTTAACAACATACTCCATAGCCCTTAAAACCAGAATGGCACTTCACGAAAATGGCTTTTTAGTCTATTTTAACGAAGGAAAAAACTTTCGTGGAGCAACCATCTGCCGCACTTGAAGAGCTAGAAAACTTTACTTCGGGAGATATAGCACATAAAATCTCTTTGAAATCCTGATGTAATCTCTTTAAGGAGATTAGTCATTTATTACAGCTAAAAAGCTTCTTAGGCTGCTCAAATCTTTCTGTCTCCTACACCGTTAACCTCTGGCATACTTGCCTCATCGCTCGGTTTTACATCATTTGCCCTAGGTGTTCGAGTGTTCTATCGCTAAGGCATGCTGTAGGCAGGCACTCGCATCTGGGCTGCAAGCGCGCTCAGTTTGCTTCTGAGTCTGATAAACGCTTCCATCATAGTCAATTCTTTGGCTTGTTTTTACCTTTTTCTCGCTGATGTTTTATGAGCAAACGCGAAGATTTGATCGTCTCTAAGTCTTGTTCGATTTTGACTTACTCTCATCATCTGCTGCGAGTTTCAAAGCACTGATAGTCACCTATAGTAACGATTTTGAGTTTCCTATAGATTCTCTCAACTATAACAAACCACTCTTTCTTGCTCAAATTCCAAACCCATGCCATACATGGAAAAGTTTATCTGCCCCGCTTGCTAGAAGTTTTTGCTCGGATGAGCCACGAAGTATATCCCCTGACGTAGTTCTTTCCAGTGCCCGATACAGTTCTGATAGATGGCAGAGAGAATCATCTGTGTGCTTCTTTAGTGATGTCTCGACGTTTGTCATCGCTACCCAGGCAGCTGTCACACCTATGTTTGGCCAGGGTCTAGGGCATCATCAAAGTACTCGGCTTTAGTTGTTTGATGAAAACATAATTCACTTGTTGAATACTTGTAGATTTGGTCTGTTTTGTCTTCTAAATGTGTTTTGCTCATCATTTTGTATATCTGATAAAATGCGTTTATGCAAACATATCGCCCGGCACAAGAGTAGTAAGACTCACTATCACGCGCCACGGCCCATCTCTGATAGGCTTTCTTTGAGCATTTGGAGTTATGCATGAATAAAAGCTATCACTTGTTCATTCACTTAAATGTATTGTTACCATGCCATTCTTATCGTTATTAAACATTTGTGCGTACAAAGGTAGGGTCCTTAGATGATGGGATGCAGCCGCTTTGTTTAAAACTAGAGTGTTCTTTTCGCTTTTTTACGGTCACTTACGATGCCAGACCACGGTGGCGGAGAGAAGTGAGTTGTGCTTGACCGTGCTATAGCTGATGCCTCTGCAGTGGAGATACATTTCATGAGCCACTTCGGACCTTGGTACTTTGCGGAAACATTTCAAAGGCACAGTCAAATAGCAATGCAGCTGATGTGCAGATGGGAGTGTTTTGGTGCTGCCGAGTGAGCACCACGCATGAGCTCCATGCTCCCCACAGTGGTATAGTGTGCCCATCTGAGACAAAAAAGATTATGTAAGAACAGTATGACCAGCCAGAGAGAGGTATAAAAATTAAGTCACATACCGCACAGCATGTCATCAACTGTTTTTCTGAGGTAACTTATCATCTGTGCGCTTGTCTTTTGTGGCTGGCTGGTGCATAAGTGGTTAGGAGAGCCATTCCCTCCATCATGGCCAAAGAGACTTTCACCACCTGTGGTGGCAACATGTTTAAAATCTTGTCCAGCTGCATCAACTCCTTTCTTAGTGTCACGGTCCATTATGCCCGAATCTTAGTACTGATTTTTTGATTGTATATCTCATCGTAAGAAAATACCATAGTTTTAAATATCCAAGAAGTACTTATAAAATAACATATTTGCTAGTTTTCTTTTAAAAACCACGTTGAACAGTTCAGTTTGATGCTGATGATGTGTGATATATTCAACCAACATTAACCCAGGTTCCTTTTTTATAACTTTAAAGTGTCCTTCTCAGAGTGCAAATGAGACTATGGTCAAACTTCTGCTGACGTTAATCGTAAAGACTCACACTCACCCGCAGATATCTTTAGGACTCATAAAAGCCTATATATTTGTTCATTTCTTTGATAAAAACATCATAAAGAATTCCAATATTTGATGTCGCATGTCTCTTGACGATGCTCATCGTGCCCATTTTCATGCCATCATGCACTCATTTGCCTTGCATGACTTTTGGCTTCGTGAGACTAGCCACCACTATTTACAGCAGCCAGAAGATAAGCAACAGCCAATAGCAATGCCATCACCAGTTTCTGCTTTGAGCCTTGCTTTTATGAAGCACGTAGCATTTGATCAGCTTAACAGTTATTTCCGAATGAGTTCTGTAGATATTTATGTAATTCTTTTGTGCCCAATATGAACATAGCAAAAAACCAAAATATCAATGTAATTAATGATTATATGATATAGTTACATGCACAAGGAGCATTTTATGCAATTGGATATATGATTTGTTGCAGTCGAAGTCCGTGCTGGGTTGTTGAAGCAAACATTAGATTCAAAAAACCGCTTTGCAATCCTAATGTTTTTGCTTCAACAACAGCACCAATACCACCCGGACCACCACCGACTACAACTAAATCATATATCAATTGCATAAGAGTCTCCTTATTAAAAATTTTATACTTAACTATATCATATAATCATTAATTACATTGATATTTTTGGTTTTTTTGCTATGATTTCATATTAGACTTTAAAGGATACATAAGATATGTTCACAGGACTCATTCGAGAAATCGCAACTGTTAAAAGCTTGATAAATGCTACATTAACCATAAAAGCAAAACTCAAAGCAGAACTTGGTGATAGCATTGCTATTAACGGTGCTTGTCTTACTGTAACTGCTGTAAATGAGTGATGGCTTTAGTGTGGAACTCTCCCCTGAGAGCCAGAAGCATTTAGTCATGCAAAACTACAAAAATGAAGTGCATATTGAACCAGCCATGAAAATGGGCGATAGGTTTGAGGGGCATGTTGTCCAAGGGCATATTGATGCTATAGGGACTATTACTGACATCAAAAATCTTGGAAATTCTTATGATGTTTTTATCAAAGTAGATAAAAAACATATAGGCTTTATAGTTCCTAAAGGCTCTATCACCATAGATGGTGTGAGTCTTACGGTTAACGATGTCAACAGGGACATTTTTCGTCTAACTATCATTCCCCATACTATGAAAGAGACACTTTTTAAACGTTATAAAAAGGGAACACAAGTTAATGTTGAGACAGATATGTTCGCCCGATATGTCTCACACATCATCAAGCATCAAACGCAGAGTGATTCGCTTTCGTGGAGTGAGGTAGATGCTATAAACGCATCTTTTTAAATAAATATTGCATTTTGACATATTATTACATCAAACCCTAGAAATTACTTATAATCACTCTGGTACAACTGGTTTGTTCAACTTGCGGTTACGGGTGTAGTTAAAGGGAGATGGAGAAAAGTAGGGTGTCTCCAAAAAGGAGGACACACCAGTGAAGTTATTCATTGTATTAATGGTTTTAGCCGTTTTAGCCGAACGTCTATACTAAAAAGTGAGGGAGAAATCCTTCACACCATTGATATAATTGTACATAATAATCGGAGTAAATAATCTAAAAAGACATTTTCGGACATAATAGTTTTCGTGACTTACAAGAAGAAGGTGTTGATGCCATTTTAAATGGACAAGACCTACTTATGATACTGCCCACAGGTGGTGGAAAGTCTCTTGTATTTCAACTCCCAACCATGATGATGGAGGGAATAACGATAGTTGTCTCTCCTCTAATCGCCCTTATGCAAGACCAAGTAGCAGCACTTCAAGCTCAAAAGATAAATGCACAGATGATAAGTTCTGCACAGTCCAGAGAAGAAGTTGATGACATTATGTATGCGGCTGTAAACGGTGACTTGAAGTTTTTATACCTCTCTCCTGAGCGTTTAAACAACGGTCATACTTTAGACTTCTTACATAACCTCAACATAAACTTTTTTGTCATAGATGAGGCACACTGTATCTCACAATGGGGGCATGAGTTTCGTGATGATTATCGCTCACTCGGCAACTTAAAACAAAACTTTCCCCATACAAGCATCGCTGCATTTACAGCTACGAGTACTGACAATGTAACAGATGATATACTCCGTGAACTTCGAGTGAGTGAGCCAAAAGTACTTAAAGGTCGAGTATTTCGTGAAAATATCTTTATCTCCGCAGAACGTCGCATAAGTAATGGTCAAGCACAACTCAAAAACTTTTTACTTCGTCACAAAGATGAGTCAGGTATCATCTATGTAAGTTCGCGTAAAAAGGCAGAAGAACTCTCTAGTTTTTTAAACCAAAGTGGCTATAAATCTCTTGCTTATCATGCAGGGCTACCTCAACATGTTCGTGAACAAAACTTTAAAATATTTGTAAACGATAAAGTGGACATCATGGTAGCAACCATCGCGTTTGGGATGGGAATAGACAAGAGTGATATACGCTTTGTAGTACATATGAGCCTTCCAAAATCTCAAGAGAACTACTATCAAGAGATAGGTCGAGCAGGATCGATGATGGAGATGATAGTGAAGTCTTACTTCTCTTTAATGCAGGCGATATGGTACTACATAAACGTTTTTTATCAGAGATACAAAATGATGAGTATAAGAACCCATTTAGAGACAAAAATAGACCAGATTTATAAGTATGCAACAAGTGAGTTATGTTTTCATCAACAGTTAGCAGAGTACTTTGATGACACACTTGAGCCATGTAAAGAGAGGTGTGACAACTGTTTAAGTAGCGATGATAAACGCCAAGATATTACTAAAGAGGCACAGATGCTTCTCTCTGCTATCTATAAAACAAATCAAGGTTTTGGAAAGAACTATATCATAGATATTCTGCGTGGCTCATCCGAGCAAAAACTTCTAGCAAATGGGGCAGATAAACTCTCTATGTATGGCATAGGTTTAGCTTTGAGTAAAAAAGAGTGGTTTGTTATTGTTGAGAGACTTCTCGAGCTTAAAATTGTCACTTTGGGTGACTTTAGTGTTTTAAAACTCACAAATGATGCCATAGATATTTTAAAATCACTCAAGTTAGTTGACATAAAATCTTCGCGTTTAGTTATAAATATCAAAGAGACAAAGGTAAAACAAGCCAAAGAGTTTGACTATGATGAAGAGCTATTTGAGATACTCAGAAGTAAACGCAGCGAGCTTGCAGCTGAGATGGGAGTGCCTGCCTACATCATCTTTAGCGATAAAACACTCAAACACCTAGCAAATGATAAACCGAGTGATAAGGTAAGTATGTTAGAGGTTAACGGTATAGGAGAGAAAAAATTTGAGCAGTTTGGAGAAGCTTTTTTAGCTGTAATAAATGACTAATCTCTTAAAGAGATTACATCAGGATTGCAAGAGATTTTATGTGCTATATCTAAGGAAGTAAACTTTCTAGCTCTTTAAACGTAGCATGGTTGCTCCACGAAAGTTTTTTCCTTCGTTGAGATAGACTAAAAGCCATTTT
>JAUZRZ010000082.1 GCA_030949945.1 Sulfurimonas sp.
GATATGCTTCTATCTGGGTATGCTCAAGCTTTTGCGAGACTATAGAGTTTTAAAAGCAGGCAATAGAGACTATGCACCCTACACTGACTTAGTCTCTGAAAGTTGTGTTGGAACTCCTCTTGAGCAGTTTGATTTCGATGGAAGAAAGTTTTCACGATCTTTTTAAACTATCTATTAGGTTTAAGTTTTATAAAACAGCATGTTGATACTCAGCTGATATCAGAACAGTCATGGAAATTGGTGGAGGTTTTGGAACACTCGGAGAGATTCTTTTAACAGATAAAAGGAATAAATGCTTTTATATAAATGCAGATATTCCTCCGTATCTTTTGTCTCATCATATTATCTTAAAGAGGTTTTCGGTTCTAAAAATATTGCTGATTATTCAGACTTAAAAGATGAAGATATATTAAACATAGAAATACTCAAAGATCAGTATAAGGGCTTAAATATTACCTCATGGCAGATACCAAAACTTCAAGGAAGCATTGACCTTTTTGTAAATTTTATCTCTTTTCAAGAGATGGAGCCAGAAGTTGTCCAAAACTACTGTAATCACATCTCCAGATTAAAGCCAAAATATATCTTACTAAGAAATATCCTTGAGGGCAAGAAGAAGCAAAGTAGTGATGCACCTTATGGTGTAACAGAACCAATAGTAGGGGATGATTATGATACATTCCTCCCAGAGTACAAACTACTTGCAACAGACAGTTCCATCTTTGGCTTTAAAACAGAAGATAATTTTCATTCACAGTTGAGACTTTATGCAAGATATTAACACTACAATCACACAAAACTTTCAAGATAATATTGCATATTTTGAAAAAGAGCATCCTAAAGTATTTGAACAACTTGCTGCATTAGATAATGCTATAGAAAAAGGATATTATCAAAGAAAAGTATGAGCTTGTTTACGAAAACGATGGCTTTGATGTTTTTGAAAAAGATAGTGGGAAATATCTCTATGCAAAAGAGAGTTTAGCACATAGTATTATAACAGCTGAGAGTATAAACTTTAAAAAAGATGATGCTGTTTTTGAAGGTTTTGTTCGCCACCCCAGAGTGTAAAAAACCTTCAAAAACTCGAAAAGAGTGAAACTTTACAAAACCATCTAAACTCAATACTTCCTATAACTGCTTTTATAGAGGAGAATGAAACAAAAGAGCAACTCCTAAAGTCTATTGATAAGTTCATCTTCTTTGGAAGTGGTCTTGGTATGCATATAGAAAAGGTACATGAAAAAATAGCTGCAAGCGTCCTACTTTATCATAGAAGATGATTTAGAACTTTTTAAACTCTCTCTCTTAACAATAAACTATACGATTATTGCCAAAGAATCAACCTTGTTTTTAGTGTGTTTGAAGAAAAAGAAGAGTTTATGAATTCTTGTGCAGTTTTTCTCGACTTACACTATGAGTATAACCATTATCTCAAATATTTCCATCTACTAAGTCATAAAGAAAATAAGCTGGATGATTTTCAATTTTATTTAATCTCACAACCGCATATCAGGTTTTTATTTAATAATCTTTTCTTACAATACACACAAGCTTTTAAATATATTTTTGATGATTACAAATTTCTCAACAACTCCATTAATCTAGGCAGTTCTAAATTTAAAAAATTTCCTTTTTTACTTCTTGCTTCAGGACCATCTCTAGAAGAGAATATTATTTGGTTAAAAAAGAACGAAAAAAGATTTATAACTATTGCAGTCTCCTCTTCTTTAGCATATTTAGAGAGTCAAGATATTACTCCCGATATTATTATTCATATTGATCCTTTTGAGTGGGGAATTACTTCTTTTGAAAAACTACACTCTATAGATTTTATTAAAGACTCACTCTGTTTTTTTTCTGCTAATACTCCACCAAATATTATGTCATTAATAGATAAAAAAAATCTTTACCTCTTTGAGACTGGTACAGACTATAAAGAAAATTCCTTTAAACCCTCTTCTCCATGTGTAGGTTCGCTAGCATATCAACTTCTTCTCATTATGAATGTACAAAATATCTATCTTTTAGGTCTTGACCTCGCAGTTGATGAAGCTAGTGGAAAAACTCATTCAGGAGTACCATCAATCTCTAAAAAATCTCAAACAAAGCGATAATATAACTAAGGACATATTCTCTTACAAAGAGACTCTTCTTGATGTGGCAGGAAACAAGAGCGATATAGTCCAAACTACTCCAGGACTCTACTCTTCTATCTATGTTATAGAACAGTTCACAACACAACTCAAAAAAGAGTCACAAAAAGTTTATAACTTAGGTAATGGGGCGAAGTTTTCAGCTACCATTGCAGTTAATACACAAGAGTTCCATCCAAAAAATAAACTATTAGGTAGTAATGATTTACAAAAGTTAGAAAAATATTTTCACACTAGCTCAATAAATAAACTCTCTAAAAATGAGCTAAGTAAGCTTCATATCAAATATAATCATGCTTTAAATATACAAAATATTCTTAGAGGTACAGATATAAGAAGTTTTAATACGATTGAAGATTATATTGATTTTATATACACAAAAATAATACCAAAAGAAGAAATAGCTTCTTTCCAACTGAGTCAAATACTAGATACATATTTACATTATATTTTGAGTTATATATATGACTTTTTTAATGTCAAAGAGAGCCATGAAACCCAAGAAGTACACACTCTGATAAAACTTCTTAGTCAAGAGCTTCTTTTAATAAGCAAGGTCTATATAGACTCCTTTTCAGACAAACTAACAAACGAGGTCTAAATGCAAACTATCGAAGAAAAAGCCATCCAAACCTATACTAAAAATTTAGAATATCTCTCATCTACCATCCTAATTTAGCACAAAAACTTGCACTACTGGATGTTCTTATTGAGTCTAGTGAATACACAAACAGGTATGACCTTGAGTATATGGGGAGTATTTTGATGTCAAAGAGATCCAAAGTTCAAACTATTTATATAGCAAGCAACAGCAAAGAAGTCTCAAAAGAGTTAAACAAAAAAGTAAATTTTAAAAAGAACTCAAATTTATTTGAAGGTTTTCCACTCTATTATCAATATGAAAAGTTTAACTCTCTTAAAGACAAAGATGACTCTCTAAGTGGTATATACCCATTGATGACTTACTACATTGACAATACATCAAAAGATGATGAGATGAAAGTTATTGAGAAATTTATTTTTATAGGTTTAGGACTAGGACTCCATACTATTGAGATAGATAAAAAAATATCTGCAAATGAGTATCTCTTTATAGAGGATGATTTAGAACTTTTTAAACTCTCTCTCTTTTGCACTCCCTATTATGAGTTAGGAGTAGATAAACGGCTCTCTTTTAGTATAGCAGAAGATGATACTCACTTTATTAATACCTTTAACATCTTCTTAGAAGATAGCTTTTTTCTCAATAGATACTTAAAATACTCTTTTTTTCCTTCCCACTCTAATGTTAAAATAAAACTTATTCAAAATGCTTTATCATCTCAAGACTTTACTACTTTCCCTTATAAGATATTTTTAAATAAGCACCTGCGACCCTTAGAGTTTTTAAATAGTGGGTACAATGTTCTCAACCTTTCACAACACTTTCAAGATAATGAAGTGTTTTCTAAAAAACCTCTTATTGTGATAGCAGCAGGTCCATCTCTGCAAAAAAACCTCTCTTGGCTTAAAGAAAATCATAGCCGCTTTATTATCATGGCTGTATCATCAACCCTAAAAATTCTTTATAAAAACGATATTGTACCTGATATTGTGACCCACTTAGATGGATTTGAAG
Source organism: Sulfurimonas sp. (assembly GCA_030949945.1). GTDB lineage: Bacteria > Campylobacterota > Campylobacteria > Campylobacterales > Sulfurimonadaceae > Sulfurimonas. The sequence goes on from JAUZRZ010000082.1 coordinate 3,775, forward strand.
GAGCTGTGAGCTTATTTGAGGGCTTTCCCGTTCAAGATTTTTTAAAAAATAGTATTTTAATATTTGGTTCATTTACCCCAAGTAAGATAAGAGAGTTATTTACAAAAGAACAATGTTTTTGTATAGAAGAAGGTACATTTTATAATGAAGGATTTAATTCCGTTGTTGGTCCATGTGTCGGTTCTACAAGTATATTTATCGCAACTCTTCTTGCGACATCGAAAGTATATCTTCTGGGGCTTGACTTTGCCATGGATAAAGAGAGTGGACAAACTCATGCAGAAGGTCATATTACAAAAGACAGAGTTGACTTAAGTCAAACGAACTCTATCTCAGACACTATCTCCTTTAGAGGAAATACCTTTAAAGTGAAAGGAAATTTTACACAAAGTGTTCATACTATACCACTTTTTCAAGATTCTATACAGACAATCAACAACAAGCTTCCAGCACTCAAAGAAGATAATCAAGAAATTTACAATTTAAATAATGGGGCTTATCTTCAAGGTACAATTGCAAAAAGATTATCGATATTGATATAAATCAATATTTAAAACTAGATAAAAAAGAGTTACAAATAAATATTTTTTCTGTGTTAAAAAGTCATTCCAGAAACTACTTGAGCCATAATGATGTTAAATCTATGAAGCAACGACTTAACTATACTCTAGAGACAAAAAATTCTACAAAACTATACAATAGATGTTAGCTACGAGAGTATTGACAATTATTATTATCATCTTTTTGGGCTTATTTCAGATATATCTAACAACAAAGAGAGAGAAAGTATCAATCTTTCAATGGTATATTATATGTTCTTTAAATACACACTCCCGTTGATTATGGATTTTTTTAATACTAAAAACTTAAAAAAAGAGACAAAACATATAAAAAAGTTTGATAAGATATTACAAAAAGAGTTATTTAACATCGAAGATATATATGAAAAAAGTTTAGAGAATTTTATTAAACAAAGGTGTTAAAAAAAGATATAAGAGCCGAAGCTCTTATATAAGCTTACTACTACTGTAGTAATCTCATCACATTTTGCTGAACAGCATTTGCTTGACTCATAGCATAAGAACCAGACTGTGCTAAGATATTTCGTTTAGCGAAGTTTGCACTCTCTGCTGCAAAGTCAACATCACGAATGTTAGACTCTGCTGCTTTAACATTTACTTGAGTTACAGAAATATTTCTTACTGTAGATTCAAGTTTGTTTTGAGCCGCACCAATAGTTGCACGTCTACCATCTAATGTTTTAATTGCAGTATCCATACGTGCAATTGTAAGTTGTGCAGATGTTTTTGATGAAACAGAGTTGCTTGCAATACTTGCACCAGTTATAGCACTTACACTATTAGTTGCTAATGCAAGAGTTTGTGTCTCATTTGCAAATGCACCAATTTGGAATGTAAATGTACCCGTTGCTGCACCTGTACCATCAAGAAGGTTGACACCATTAAACTTAGTTGTATCATTAATGTCTTGCGCTTGTTCTAAAAGTGCTTTTACCTCTTGTTGGATATATGAACGAGAAGTAGTGTCTTGTGTATCATTGGCAGACTGAACTGCAAGAACACGAACTCTTTGAAGAATGTTACCATACTCTTCGAGTGCACCATCAGCAGTTTGTGCTAAACCAATACCATCAGTCGCATTCTTAATCGCTTGACCAAGACCCTGAGACTGAGCTGAGAGTTTATTAGCAATAGCAAGACCAGCTGAATCATCAGCAGCATTGTTAATTCTAAGACCAGAAGAGAGTGAGTTCAAACTTTTATCAAGTTGAAGACCATTCATTGTGGAGTTTCTCCACGCATTCATTGCACCGATGTTTGTGTTAATTCTAAAACCCATAATAAATCCTTTTTGGGTAGAGCCTTTCGCTCTAGTGTGATTTGTATCTTGGCTTCCTTGCCTCGATATGAAAGTAATATCGGTAGGAGAAAAAATAACTTTAGCTTTTTATACAAATTTATATATATTTAAACTTTTAATCTTTTTTTGCTACACTTTCGCAATTAAAACAACTATACTACTATATATAGGAAAACTATTTGAAATTAATTATTGTAGAGTCCCCCGCTAAAGCGAAGACTATAAAGAACTTTTTAGGAAAAGGTTATGAAGTTATCGCTTCTAAAGGTCATATTCGTGATTTACCTAAATCCCGTTTTGGAATCACTGTTGATGAAGAGACAAAACACCTTGTTCCTACTTACTCAGTAGCAAAAGAGAATGCTGCTATCGTGAAAGAGATAAAAGCACTTGCAAAAAAAGCAGATACTATCTATATCGCGACCGATGAGGATCGTGAGGGTGAAGCTATTGGATGGCATATTGCTCATGCTATAAAAAAAGACCCTGCCCAGCTTCCTCGCATCGTTTTTCATGAGATTACTAAAACTGCAATTAAGCATGCCCTTGAATCTGCTCGTACTTTAGATATGGATATGATAAACGCACAACAAGCTCGCCGTATGCTTGACCGTGTTGTTGGGTATAAACTCTCTCCCCTGCTTGCCTCTAAAATCCAAAAAGGACTCTCTGGTGGTCGCGTTCAATCTTCTACTCTTAAACTTGTAGTTGACCGTGAACGTGAGATTCAAGCCTTTGTTCCTGTTGAGTACTGGAGTATAGATACTCAGTTCAAGAAAAATATTGATGCAAACCTTATCATCCATAAGGGCGATAAAATCACTAAAATGAGTATTGAGAACAAAGAACAAGCACTCTCTATAGAAAAAAGTGTAAATGCAGACAACTACACTATAAGTAAGATAGAAACAAAAGAACGTAAATCTGCAACGCCACCACCTTTTATGACTTCAACATTGCAACAGACTGCATCTAGCAAACTAGGATTTACACCTAAACGTACGATGATGATTGCTCAAACACTCTACGAGGGTGTAAAAACTCCTGATGGAACTTCAGGGGTTATCACTTATATGAGAACAGATTCACTTAACCTTGCTAGCGAAGCAGTTGGAGCAGTTCGAGGTATAATAGAGAGTAGGTTTGGAGCGAAGTATCTTCCAAAAGAACCAAAGGTTTATAATAAAAAATCAAAAAATGCACAAGAGGCTCACGAGGCTATCCGCCCTACTATGCTCTCGTTTACTCCTGAAGTGGCACAGAGTTTTTTAAAAGCAGATGAGATTAAACTTTACCGTCTCATTTATGAGCGTTTTATGGCATGTCAAATGGAAGATGCACGATTTGAGCAACAAAGTATTATCTTCACAGGTGATGAAAACACTTACCGTGCAAGTGGTAGAAAGTTAATCTTTGATGGTTTTTATGCCGTAACAGGTGCAGAAGATAAAGATAAACTCCTACCAACTCTCAAAGAGGGTGACAAAGCTGAGCTTCAAAGTGTAAAACCAGAGCAACACTTTACAGAGCCACCATCTCGTTACTCTGAAGCATCTCTTATCAAAAAACTAGAGTCTGAGGGTGTTGGACGTCCATCAACTTATGCTCCAACAGTAGCGACTCTTAGCCAACGTACTTATGTAAACATAGAAAAAAAGCAGATAGTGCCAACAGAGATGGCGTTTACTGTTACTAAAATTCTTGAAGAACACTTTGCAAACATCGTAGATATATCTTTTACAGCAAATATGGAAGAGAAACTCGATGAAGTGAGCGAGGGTCATGTTGATTGGCAAGAGCTTTTAAGTGAGTTTTACTTTCCATTTATGGAGCAAGTTGCTCAAGGTAAAGAGAATATCGTTAGCCTAAAACTTGCAAAACCACTCGGACGTACTTGTCCTAAATGTGGAGAATCTGAACTACTCCTACGAAGTGGGCGTTTTGGAAACTTTATAGCATGTAGTGGTTTTCCTAAGTGCAAATACACTGAGCAGTGTGATGAAGAAGGAAATGCAGTAGAGAAAAAAGAGACAACAGCAGATGAAAAATGTGACAAATGTGGCAACGATATGGTCATTAAAAATGGTCGTAATGGTCAGTTCTTAGCATGTTCAAATTATCCTGATTGTAAAAATACTAAAAGCATCAATGTAGAAGAGAAAAATTCTGACACACCTTGTCCTGATTGTGGTGGAACAATTAGTCTTAAAAACTCTCGTCGTGGTCCATTTTGGGGGTGTAATAACTACCCTGAGTGTAAGTTTATAAGCAAATTCGAGCCAACTACTATTAAGTGTAAAGAAAAAGGCTGTAAGGGTGTTTTAGCCCCTCGTACTTATAGAAATAAAGAAGTATATGAGTGTGTAAAATGTAAGGCTCGTACACCTCGTGAAGAAGAGACAAGCGAATAAGATGCTTATTGGTGTTCTCTCAGATACTCATACTAAAGTCAAAAAAGCAAAAGCTTCTCTTGATCTACTTATAGAAAATGGAGCGGAGTTTATCATCCATGCTGGAGATGTTTACGAGCATGAAATCTTAGAACTTTTAAAAAACTGTGGCAAACGCTATGTCTGTGTTTATGGGAACAATGATGCACACTTAGTCGCGTTTCATAATGACTATAACCTTGTTCAAGAGCCTTACTACTTTAAGCTAGCCGATACAAAGTTTAAACTTATGCACTTACCATTTTATATGACTCCAGATGCTGAAGTTCTTATCTTTGGTCATACTCATGAATTTAAATCAGAGTTTGTAGAGGGTACTCTATTTTTAAATCCAGGGGAGTCTTGTGCAAGAAACAAGCCTGTCTCAGAGTGTGCTTTACTTGAGGTTAAAGACAAAGAGTTTGTAGTCACTTACTATGCAAAAGAGAAAGATGCCACAGAGTTTAAAGCTCAAAAATTCTCATATGAGAGGAAAAAAAGATGAATAAAGAGATATTTTTATGCTCTATCTGTAACATAAATAGTGGCACTTGCCTAGAGGATTGTAAGTTTTGTTCTCAAAGTGTAAGATACAAAGCCGATATTGAGCGTTATAAACAAAAAGATATAGAGCGCATTCAAGAAGAGGCTATAAAAGCGAGAGATAATGGTGCACTTGGATTTTGTCTTGTAACTGCAGACAAAGGACTTAAACCCAAAACTTTAGAGTTTGTATGCTCTGTTGCAAAAGCTGTCACAGAGGTAGCACCGAGCTTGCGTTTAATCGCTTGTAATGGAACTGCATCACTCGAGCAACTCCTTACTTTAAAAGAAGCAGGTATCAAAGCTTACAACCACAACCTAGAGACAAGTGAGTCTTTTTACAAAGAGATATGTACAACACATCCATGGAGTGAACGTTATGAGACCTGCCAAAATGTAAACAAATCAGGTCTAACACTTATAACAGGTGGAATTTTTGGGCTTGGTGAGTCGCAAGAGGATAGAGTGAGTATGTTAGAATCACTCGCTTCACTCAATCCTACTTCTGTGCCTATAAACTTTTATCATCATAACGAAGCACTTGAACTTGAACCAAATCCTTTAAAAATTGAAGAAGCATTTGAACTAATTGCTCTTACTCGTAAACTAATTCCAAAGGCCCAGAGAATTATGATAGCAGGTGGACGTGAACTCATGTTTGGCGATAGACAAGCAGAGATATTTGAGCATGGAGCAAACTCTATTGTCATAGGGAACTATCTCACGACAAATGGTCGAGCTATGAACAAAGACTTAGAGATGTTACAATCTCTACAACTAGAAGTCGCCAAAAAAGTCTAACGCTAAGCATATGCAGATGAATGATAATATCACTTTAATTATGACAATATCACTCATCATAATGTTCTCTCCATTTTTTGCTAAATTTTTAAAACTTCCTACAACTCCTATCGAAATTATACTCGGTTCCCTCCTTGGATATGTTGGATTTTTACATGATGCACACCTTTTTGAAATAGTTGCTGAGTTTGGATTTTTGTATCTTATGTTTATTGCAGGAACAGAGATTAACCTCAAAAATCTACTCAATACCTCTTCGACTATCATCAAAAAAGTGATTGTATATCTTATCTTTTTATATCTCTTTGCTATTCTCTTTACTATTGAGTTTTCACTTGGAAAAATTTTCATGGTGCTGCTTCCACTCATCTCTGTTGGTTTGGTTGCTGCACTCTCTAAAGAGTATGGAAAAACTCCTTGGCTCGCTATGTCTATGACAGTTGGAGGAATTGGGGAGGTTGTTAGTATCGTTATACTTACTATTACTTCGGCAACTTTAAGTTCTGGTATTGGTATTGGTCTTTTTCAAACCATTATGGCACTTTTAGCCTTTTTACTCTTTATGTTTTTACTTTTTCGCAGTATGCAACTTCTGTTTTGGTGGTTTCCAAAAGTATCAATTTTACTCATGCCTCATGAAGACAACAAAGAGCAAGATATTCGCCTCAGTATGGGTGTCTTTTTTCTTTTAGTCGGTGTGATGCTTTACTTACATTTAGAACTTGCATTTGGGGCATTTTTAGCAGGTATATTTATCCCAACATTTTTTGAGCATAAGCATGAACTTCCAGAAAAACTTGCCTCGTATGGTTTTGGTTTTTTGATTCCAATTTTCTTTATTCATATAGGAAGTTCATTTCATTTAGATGCACTACTTATGCAAGGACTGACTCAAAAAGCAGTGATAATTACACTTGTTATGATTTTTATGCGCCTTATTGCCTCTTTAGTCTTTATCAAAGAGTTAGGTGTCAGAGATGCCATTTTGATGGGGCTATCACACTCTATGCCCTTGACACTACTCATTGCCATGGCGACCCTAGCGTTTAATGCTAACTCCATTGACAAACTTCACTACTATGCCTTTATCTTAGCAGCACTTTTTCAAGTTATAAGTGTAATGATAATTATCAAAGTCATGCACATCAAAAAAAGTGATCTTAATTAGTAGCAATTTTATCGGTAAAATTCATCATAAACTTTTGCACTTTTGGAGCTATCACAGCCTGACAATAACCCTGTGAAGAGTTTAGTGCATAATAGTTTTGATGATATGCTTCAGCAGGATAAACTACTTCAGGAAGAGGACTTACTTCAGTTACTATTTTATCTTCATAAGATGCTTGGTTTCTTTGTATAGCATCTTCAATAGTCTCTTTTTGCGCATCACTCTCATAATAAACTACAGAACGATACTGAGTACCTCTATCAGCTCCTTGTTGGTTAAGTGTAGTTGGATTATGGACTGCAAAAAATATATCTAAGAGTTCGGACAAAGTAATAATTTCTGCATCATATTTTATATCTATAACTTCAGCATAACCACTCACTCCTGTACAAATCATCTCATAATTTGGATTAGGACGATTTCCCCCAGCATAAGAACTTACAACACTCATAACACCTTTCACATTTACAAAAACAGCTTCGCTGCACCAAAAACAACCACCACCAAGTACAACTCTTTTTTCACTCATAAAAATTCCTCCTATATCTATTATTTACTTATATTTTTGTCTAATTATACACTATATACTTATGAAGTATCAGGGCTTATTTTTTATATTTTATATTTAAGTACAAATGAAATATACTAAGACATATACTCTAATTTAAGGAACTATTATGAAACGTTATAAATGCCCTACTTGTGATTATATATATGACCCTAAGGTTGGAGATCCTGAAGCGAATATTCCTGCTGGAACTGCATTTGAAGATTTACCTGATGATTGGGTATGTCCTGATTGTGGTGAGAGAGAAGTCGGAGTTTGTTGCTATTGATGAAGAGTAGGTAGGTATTAAATGTAAATCCCGAAGGATTTACACTACTTAGCTAATGCTGCTTTAGAAGCATCTGCAACTGCACTAAATGCTGCTGCATCGTTCATTGCCATATCAGCAAGAATTTTACGATCAAGTTCGATACCTGATTTATGTACACCATTCATGAAAGATGAATAGTTCATTCCATTTAAACGAGCCGCTGCATTAATACGGATGATCCATAGTTTACGGAACTCACGTTTTTTCTGCTTACGGTCACGGAATGCATAATAAAGTGAACGTTCTATTTGCTCTTTGGCTTTACGGAAGTGCTTACGACGACCACTATAAAAACCTTTTGCTAATTTTAATATCTTTTTGTGTCTTCTTCTACGAACAACACCTGTTTTAACTCTTGGCATTTCTTTCCTTTTCTTTACCTATGTCACTTATGTGCTCAAGGTGCCACTACTTTGGTGGACTTGCCCAATTTATTTAAAAATTGGAGATGTAATGATGTAACTAAATACTAGTTAATCATAGCCTTAATGTTAGCAGCGTCAGCTTTTGCAACTGTTGCTGGTTGGTTTTGGTCACGACGAGTCTGTGCATCTTGTTTTGTTAAAATATGGCTTCTAAACGCTTTACCACGTTTAATTTGACCATTTTTCTTAACTTTAAAACGTTTAACAGCGCCTTTTACCGATTTCATTTTTGGCATCGATAATCCTTTACGTAAAAATATCATGAGTATGTCTCTTCTAAAAAAAGCCAAACACACTTTGAGAGCAGGATTATACCCAAAATTATCTAAATTTTTGATATAATCATCTTATGAATTCAATAAAACATATAAATAATGCTCTAAAAGAGCTTGACGATGAAGTACAAACTATACTTTTAAACTGGAATATCCCACTCAACGAAAAAGACAACCTGATGCTTCCTATACTCCAACAAAAAAAAGTACTCACCCAAACGCTAGAGGATTTAACCTATCTAAAAGAGCATCCACCCACTCCAAACCAGCCTTGTGGTATCTCTAAACTTCGAGAAGATTAAGAGGGTTAAGCTTTAAGAGTATCTCTGTTGTATCTTCAAAGAGAAGATGCACAAGGTATAAACTAGCCTTAGTATTTGTAGCTTCATATACACGAAATATTTTTATAGCCCCCAACTTTTCCACTATAAACTCACTATCAGCCACCAAAGGAAACTCCACAAGAGGTTTGAGTGATTCGATTCTGTAGAGTATTTTATCTTTAACTATATACCCAATATAGGGATTTATTCTTAGATGTAAAGAGTGCGAGGATTGTAAAAATACTATATCTGTTTTTGTGTCTTGATTTATTATATTTATACTTTTTACAGATGGTTTTTGTTTCAAAGCAGAGGTAAAATCTAAGACAATCGCTTTTTTAATTTTTTCTATCTTAGATATTTTTTGCACTTCTTCATTTAAGAGACTGTTAGACTTGTTCAAATTTGCATAACTTTTATATAAAAAAAGCATTAAAATTGTAAGGATGATGATAGAGATTAAAAGTTCTATGAGGGTAAAAGCTCTTTTTTTCATTGGGTTCTTACTCGTATTAGGTGTGTGTTAAACTCTTTAGTAGAGAGGCTCGTTTTTCCTATTTCAAAAACTAAAGAGCTGTTAGAGCTCTTACCCTCTTCATCAGATTCAGCAGAGTCATCAAATTCACTTGTATCTATAGTAGTCAACTCTTCATACTCAACTTTTACTTTCATCGATTTTAAACGTCTTCTAAGATCACTCTCTAGCTCAAACTCATCCACTAATCTTTTCATATCAATATTTGATGACTCAAACCCATACCTATCAGAGACTGAGAGTAAAAAAGAGTTATATTGATTTGTTCGCATCATATCTTTTATGCCAAAAACTTCTGAGTTGTATTTCCTTGGAGTTGTAGGAGGGATGCTATCACTATGGAGACAATGACTACCGCCACCATAACCTCCATCAGTGTAAAAGCCCTGCGTTTATGCATGACCTAAACCGATTCGTATAGCCTCATCAAGGGATGTCTCTCCTGCAAGAAGCATCATCTCTAACTGTTTAGAGATACTTTTAAGCCCATCTGCTTCAAGTTGTGTTTTGATGGTATGCTCATCTGTTGTAGTTTTTAAAAGTTCTCGTATTGAGTCATTCATAACAAGTAACTCTCCGATTGAACGCCGACCTGCAGTAACCGCTATAGTTACAAGCCTTACACCCAACAGACTTATAAATCACGGCATCTTTGTTAAGATTATAATCCTCTGCAAAGTTCTCTGCCAACTCATCTTCCTCTTTACACTCATCACATATCACGCGCACTAAACGCTGTGCTAAGATGCCTAAAAGTGAAGAACTTATCAAAAATGGCTCTACATTCATATCTGCTAAACGCGAGATGGTTGCTGCTGCTGAGTTTGTATGTAGGGTTGAGAAGACTAAGTGACCCGTTAGAGCCGCTCGCACTGAAATAGCGGCTGTCTCCTCATCACGAATTTCCCCTATCATTATGACATCGGGGTCTTGACGTAGGATTGAGCGAAGTGCTGCTGCAAATGTAAGCCCCACTTTTTCATTTACTTGAATTTGAGCGATATTTTCACTCTTGTACTCCACTGGGTCTTCTACTGTTATAAGGTTTTTATGTGGCTCTTCAACTTCTCTTAAAAATGAGTGCAAGGAGGTTGTCTTTCCAGAACCCGTAGGACCAGTTACAAGGATAATCCCATGAGAAGAACGGAGTAGTTTTTTCATATCATCTATAAGGGCATTATCAAAACCGAGTTCACTTATTTGAGGTATTTGTGAGCTTTGCATAAGCAGACGCATAACAACACGCTCTCCATAAAAAGTAGGTAAAATCGACACACGAATATCTAAAACTTCTCCCGCTATTTTTATCTGTGTACGACCATCTTGAGGAATACGTTTTTCAGATATATCAAGGTTAGAGATAACTTTTATACGACTCACGATGAGGCTTACTACTTTTTTATCTAAGTCTGCGTTTTTAATGAGCATCCCATCAATACGAAAACGCACCTCACCTTTTTTCTCTTGGACTTCTATATGAATATCTGAGGCACGTTTTTTAACTGCCTGATAAAAAAGAGCATTAACAAACTTAATAATCGGAGCAGACTCTTCACTTGTTAAAATATCGCTAGAGGTACGAAGAAAATCCGTAAGTGAGATGTCTTCCTCGTCTACTTCACCCTCCTCTTCTTGCATAGTCTCTATAGCTTTATCTGTACGAAGTTCTAAGAAACGGTTAAAAAGTCTCTCGTATGACTCCTCTGTTAGTAAGCATAAAGGGTATTTTTTTTCTAGTTTTGAGTAGTAGTTACTAGCAGCACTAAAAGTCTCCTCTGAGGTAAACGCAGTCACTACACCCTCATACTCGCTAAAAAGGAGAGAGTTTTTTACACTAATGTCAGTGTTTAACTCTTGGGGTTCATAGACTTCAAGTTTTAAGTTATGAAGGGGTTCGTTTACTAACATCTATTTTTCCACTTCATCTTTATCATTTAAAATAATGAGACTATCTTCTTTAATCTCGTTGTACTCTACTTCATGACTATGCATATCATTCCAGAGCCTTTTTCTAAATGCATCAAAAACTTTTACATTGTACTCTTTTTGAATTTTTGCTAGAAGTCCTAAATCTGCTTGAAGTTGTGAAAGTTTTTCACTCTTATCTATAATATATGGTGTTAAGCATTACTATAAGATTATCTTGTTCTATCTGTAGTTGTTGTAGATGAAAAGAGATACTCTCCAATCCATGGAATATCGCCTAAAAGAGGTATTTTATTTACAGAACTTCTATCAGATATTTTTACTAAACCACCGATAATTATACTCTCACCATGGCGAAGTATTGCCTGCGTTTTAACCTCTTGTTTTGATGTAACAGGCTGACCTGTTGCATTATTAGCACCATCATCAAGTACATTTTCTAAAATTGCTTCAACATCAAGAGTTACTTTATCTCTTGAGAGATACTCGTGGCTTTATTTTCAGAGTAAGCCCTACATCTTCACGTTTAAAACTACTTGTAACCCCGTTGAGTCCTGATGTATTTGTAACTGTTCCTGTAGAGATAGAAATTGTACGTCCCCACATAAATAGAAGACTCTTTATTGTTTACACATAAAATAGAAGGGTTTGAGATAGACTTTGCAGCACCATTAGTCTCAAGAAAATCAAGTGTTGCACCAAGAGCAAAACCACTAGTAGCTCCAGCTCCAACTACCGTACCAGCCAGTGTACTTCCCAGTGTTCCAGCTATTGCACTACCACCAAAGTTTGTTGCTAAAGAGTAGAGTCCTTCAGATGAGAGAAGAGCTGCATCAAAACCATATTTTATACCTATTGCCTCTGCATTGCTTTTGTTTATCTCTATAATTCTTGCCTGAACATAAACCTGATACTTCTCTTTATCTAACTCATCTATAATGAGCTTTATACCCTTTAAAATAATCGGCTCTCCAATAGCTATAATGGCATTTATCTCTTCACTTGCACTGATGTTTGGCTTCATAAGAGGGTCTGCAAAAACTTGTTTTGCAATAATCGCATTGAGACTCACTGCTACTGCTTTTGCATCTGAATTTTTCAAGGCATATATCTCTACCCCATTACTTGCATGTGACTCTACATCCATCTTTTGTATGAGTGATTCTATTTTGACTATATTTTTCTCTAAACCGACAAGCAGTAAGGCATTTATATTATCATCAAGTATAATTTTTACAGCCTGAGAAGCCACTTTTGCATTAAAAATCGACTTACTTATTTCAAGCAGTCTTGTTTGGAGTCTTTTTGCATTTGCATGTTTTATTGGAATGATTTTTACTATTGCCTGATTGTTTGTATTTATATCTTTTATCACTTTTTTAATAGTTGCTATATTTTTAGGATAGTCTGTAAGGAGTATAGTATTACTCTCTTTCATAGTCATAAGTTTTGCTGTTTTAGATATAAGGTAACGTATTTTTGCAGCGACTATATCGACATTTTCACCTGTGACTGCTATGGCCTGTGTTACCATAAGCGAGCCATTAGCACGTTTGTCTTTGCCTACAACTGAGACATTATGTTTTGCTGCTTCAGTTGAGCGCACTACCTCATAAAGAGAACCATTTTTTATAAGAGTAAAACCTTTAGACTCTAAAACAGAGACTAAAATTCCTATAAGCTCATCATCATAAACAGGAGTTGTACTCACAAAGTTTACGGTTCCATTTATCTTATTGTTTATGAGTATATTTTTATGCGTAATCTTTGAGATAAGTTTTATAAAGTCATTTATCTGCAAGTCTGAAAAGTTTACATTTACCTGCTCTCTCGCTTGAAGTGTAAAGACTAAAAGTGCTGTTATTAGTGCTGTTTTAATGAATGTCATAAATTATTTCCCTCTCTTGGTTATTTCGTAAGATGACTAAAGATATAGTCTCGATTTTGTCTATTTTTTTGTATAAGTCTAGTGCATCTTTAAATGATTTGAGCTCTATATTATTTGCTTTAGTGATTACATCACCTTTTTGCAGACCTAAAGTTGCCATTTTTGAGTTAGCCTTGATACGGTTTACTTTAAAGCCAACTATTTTCCCACCTTTTTTTAGTGGTGCAATAGCTATATCTTTCCAAATCTTCGACGGATTAGCAGAGTAAGCTCTGATGTCCTCTTTTGAAACACTTTTTGAGTGTTACTATCCGTAGCTATGTTCTTT
>JAUZRZ010000083.1 GCA_030949945.1 Sulfurimonas sp.
CATGGAAGGCTGCTTATTTTTTTCTAGTATCTAAGTGACGGTCAATACATTGAGATGAGACATTAAGTTTACCACCATCAAACCACTTCACAAAAGGAGCGTTTGATTCATCTAAAACATTACTAAAAGGTTCTATCCAGTCTCACTTTTCTCTTGGCATACTCTCCCCAAAACCTTCGTAGTCTTCTATTGCTCTGTTTTGTAGGGTGTGGTATTCGTCCATACTTTTTACTCTAGCATTTGCCGCAAAACTCTTTGTTTGGTTGAAATATCTGCTTTTGTGACATCTTATACATCCTTTATTTTTTGTTAATTTTAATAAATCATCGCTGTCATAATTGCATCATTTACTGCATTATGCACACCCATATTTGGGATTTTACATCTCTGAAGCATAGTCTCAAAACGCAGATCTATATGCCCCTGTGGAGTACTCTTTATTTGCGCATCATAATAGAGTTCTGGAAACCTCAATCGATCTATTTGGAAGTTTAATACCTAATATTGGAACAATATACTTATTTATCATCGCAATGTCAAACTCTAAATAGTAACCAACTAAAACCCTTCCCTCTATAAAATTTAGAAACTCCTTGACTGCTTCATCTGCACTTCTTGCATTCTCTCTAAGTCACATGGTCTAATACCATGTATCTCAATACTTTTGAACTTATCTTTTATTGTTCTTTATATAAACCTCAAAAGTTTGTGAAGTTAAAATTTTATTTCCTTTAACCTTAACCGCTCCTATAGAGAGTATCTCATCTTCCTTAGGATTCAGACCTGTAGTCTCAGTATCAAAAACAACATACCATCTTTTATCTCTTCAAACAGAAACTCAAAGTGTTTATCTTTTAACTTACCTAAATCTCTACGGCGTTTAAAGTCAGAAAAAAAGAGAACATTAGCCCACCATCTCTAAATGAAAATGAAAAATCATAAATTTTTTAAACTTGTTTATGATTTTAAAACTATCTTTTAGTAAATCCCTCTGATTTTTTTCTAATTTTTGAGGATTTATATAGTTTCCCTCACTTAACTCTTTTGATTCTAACATCGATTTTAAACGAATAGACAATAGTGTATCAAAACTCTCTATAAGTTCAGTAGCAAATTTTTTATCAATAATATTTCTATTGTTGAGTTCTTTAATTCTCTCTATTGTATTTGTTTGAGTGATATGATACTCAAGGGAGAGAATTCGTATGCCATGGACAAGAGCAAATATACCACCTCTTTTTAAATCAAGCCTATTATTATACTCCTTTTGAAGTACAAAACTCGAAAAAAGGGAGAGTGGCGTTTCAAAACTAAGCACCGCTTTAGCTGCATGAGCCAGAACATCTGTTCGAGATGAAAAAATCATATGGAGATACTCTATAAGAGTGTTTAAGAGGGAGGCATCTCCTGCAACAGACTTTGCATCTAAAAATATACTCATATTCTGTAAGTTCTCCTCATTAAGAGTATTTACCCATGAGTCTATTAAAGTTCTATAGCCTTAACATCTCTACGCCAAAATTCATTACTCACCATAATATTACCAGAACATTTTGGATAACCCAACTCTAAAAGAGCCCCATTTAGAGCAAGCATCGGTTTTTCAAACAAAGAAACATCTGTCCCATTTTTAACAATCAAAGCATTATCTTGGTCTGTTTTTATACTCTGTTCTGCTCTACCTTCACTTCCCATAACGATAAGTGAACACTTATCTTGTAACTCTTTTGGCAGATACATTTCAAAAAGTTTTTTATACATTTTTTCATTAAGTGTTGAGACAAGTTTTGTGATATAACGAGTTTTGACACCCCTTTGAATGAAGTGTTAAGATAAGGTTTTTTAAATCTTTTTGGACATTATGTAGTTCATCTATATTTTTCGCTTTATCTATTTGCACTGCTATAAGATGTGAATGATTTGCAAAGTATGAGAGTAAATCGAGTTGCTCTAAAATACCAACAACTTTACTGTTTTTTACTACAACAACTCTTTTAACACTTCTTTGAGTCATCAAAAGCAGTGCATTAAATAAAAAATCATTTTCATCTATAGAGACTATTCCATGTGTGGCTATACTCCCTATACTTTGTGACTTCTCAACATCACCTAAAATGAGATTATCTATAAGGTTTGAGTCTGTAACAATAGAGTACTCACCACTCTCATCTTTTACAACTATAACTCGAGCTTGATACTCTTTCATCTTCTCTAATGCAGTGATAATTGATGTAGAACTTTTTACTATACAAGCATTGTGTAGATAAATATCTGACACTTTAGAGAGTAAAAAGGGTGTTAGTTTTCCTTGGTTTTCATACTCTTTGAGCTTTTGATGGCGTGAAACAAAGTCTTGGAGAAAGTAGTTTTGGAGTTTTTTATTTTCTAAAAGAAGTAAGAAGTCCTCTTTTTTAATCTCATAACAGATAAGATCCTCAGCAACTACAAATCTACTCTGCGTTTTACTGTAAATAAGGGCATCAGCATCAAAACTGTCACCTTCTCCATAAACATTGTGAAGTTCATCATCAATATACTCATTTACAGAACCTTTGATGATGATATAAAAAGCGATAGATACTAGCGTATTTGAAATGAGAAGTGTCTCTTTCGTATAATATGCTATATCAATTTTAGCCATTAAGTTGTCTAGTTCATGTGAACTAAGCAACTCAAAAGGGTGTATAGACTCAATAAGTTTTCTTTGGTCTAAGATACTCAAATTTATCACTCCATAACTTATTTAAAACCCGCCTCCAAAGAGGCGGACTTTAGTGGCCACAGCGGCCCTAAGCGAAGAGAAAGGGACGAGTTCCTTTCTCGGACTATCTAATGACTACTAGCACCCTCTGCACCAATACCTGTTTGAGAACGAATATATTGTGCTTCAAATGCAGCTCTCTCAGCATCTGCATCATGAGATTTATCTGTGATAGAGAAGAACCAGATAGAGGCAAATGATACAGTCACAGAGAACAATGCTGGGTATTTATAAGGGAAAATTGCTTCTGCGTTTCCTAAAATTTGCACCCATACAATTGGTCCAAGTATAACAAGCATTACTGCAGTTGCTAAACCTAAAGAACCACCTATTACAGCTCCACGAGTTGTAAGTTTACTCCAGTACATTGAAAGAAATAAAATCGGAAAGTTCGCTGATGCGGCAATTGCAAAAGCAAGACCAACAACAAAAGCTATATTTTGTTGCTCAAACGCGATACCCATAAGTATAGCAATAATTCCAAGTCCAACTGTAGCGATTTTTGAAACTCTCATCTCTTCCATAGAGTCTGCATTACCTTTTTTGATAACAGAAGCATAAAGGTCATGACTTATTGCTGAAGCACCTGCAAGTGTAAGTCCTGAAACAACTGCTAAAATAGTAGCAAACGCTACTGCTGAAATAAATCCAAGGAAGAAGTCTCCACCAACTGCATGAGACAGGTGAATTGCAGCCATATTCTTACCACCGAGAATTGGATAACCACCAGATACTGCTTGTTTTGCTAAGTCTAAATACTCAGGATTTTGAAAAACCATAACAATAGCACCAAAACCGATGATGAAAGTTAAGATATAGAAATAACCTATAAAACCAGTAGCATAAAATACTGACTTACGAGCCTCTTTTGCATCACTTACTGTAAAGAAACGCATCAAAATATGTGGAAGACCAGCCGTACCAAACATCAGAGCAATTGCTAATGAAATAGCTGATATTGGGTCACTTACGAGTCCACCCGGGCTCATAATATCAAGAGACTCTGTATTTCTCAAATCAGCTGCTGCTAAAAACAGTGAACCAAAGTTAAAGTCATAGTGTGCCATAACAGCGATAGCCATAAAAGTAGCACCTGAGAGAAGTAAAAATGCCTTAACGATTTGTACCCATGTAGTAGCAAGCATACCACCAAATGTTACGTAAAGAATCATCAAAACACCAACTAAAACAACCGCAATTTCATAATCAAGTCCAAAAAGAAGTTGAATAAGTTTACCCGCACCAACCATTTGAGCGATAAGGTAAAGAATAACAGTTGCGATAGAACCAGCTGCTGCTAGTGTACGGATTGGCATTTGCTTGAGTCTGTATGCAGCAACATCTGCAAAGGTATATTTACCTAAGTTTCTTAAAGGCTCTGCAATCATAAAAAGAATAATTGGCCAACCAACTAAAAAACCGATAGAGTAAATAAGACCATCGTAACCTTTTAAGTAAACAAGACCAGAAATACCAAGGAATGAAGCAGCTGACATATAATCACCTGCAATTGCCATACCATTTTGTAAACCTGTTATTCCCCCACCTGCAGTGTAGAAATCTTTTGCAGATTTTGTACGTTTTGCAGCCCAGTAAGTGATACCTAGAGTTGCACCAACAAAGATAACAAACATGACAATCGCTGACATATTTAAAGCCTGTTTCTCAATTTCGCCCTCAATAGTTCCTGATGCGAAAACTGCAATAGTTCCTAAAATTAGAAACAGAAATATTCTATTCATCATCATTTAGTCTTCCTTTATAGCTTGTTTTATTTTATTTGACAGATCATCAAATTCACCATTTGCACGCCGAGTATAGATACCTGTTAGTACAAATGCAAAAATGATTATTGCTATACCTATGGGAATACCAATACTTGTCACTGTGTCACTAGAAAGCGGTGTTCCTAGTGCTGATGGGTTAAATGCTATAGTGAGTATAAATGTAAAATATACTACAAGCATCGCTACTGTAAGTTTTACAGAAAAAGCAGTTCTTGTTTTTACCAGTTTTTGGTAGTCAGGATTTGCTTTTATCTTCTCTACGAGTTCTTTATTCATTAATTTTTCCTTATATTAGAAATTGTAGTTAACAATGAGTCTGTACTCACTCCAACCTGTTGTGCCACCAGTGCTATTTTCATGAAAGTCTCTTGGAAAGTTTGCACGTGTTCTTAACTGTAAACCTTTTACATCTTTTGGATGGTAAATAATCTCATAACCAGCCTCAGTTGCTGTTCTTGCTACCCCATAACCACTTGTTTCACTTGTATCAAATGATGCATAGTATGTATCAACAAGGACATCTGGACCAAAACCTTTAAAGTTGTAACTTGCAAAAACTTTTGTAGCTTTTGTTCCAGCTAAATACATGTGACGCGTTACCATCCCTTGAGTAAATGCAGACATTCCACCCCATGGTGTAAGAATTGCATTAGCAGTTCCACCAGCAGCAGCCTCTGCGGCTGTATTTGAAGTTGTTTGTGAGTATGCTATGTAGGCATTAAAGTTTTCAATCTTAGCTCCAAACTTTGCACCTACATATAAACTGTTAAGGCTGTCAAGATACTCAGAACCAACACTATCTTCTTTGATAAACTGTCCTGCCACATAAGGCTTCACACTATCACTTAAAAGACAAGTCCAAGAGTAGTCAGCTTGCCCATAAACAATATTCATAAGGTCATATGCATAATAATCCCAAACTTGAAGTTTAAGATTTTCTATACCTTTATATACCACAGAAACGACAGAAACACCATCCGTTTTTTTACCAACTGCATATGTCCCCATATTTACAAAACTACCAACTTGATCTCTACTATCTACATATGAATAACCAGAAGTTACAGATAAAAGTGCATTTGCTTGATCTGCTGCAGCATTATAAACACGACCAAATGTACCTTGTGAAAACCTAGCTATATGTCCAGCTCTCAGGGTAACTCCATCTATATCTGTGTTTGTAAGCATATAAGCTTCAAAAAGGTTACGAATCATTCTTGCATCATCACCACCAGCCATAGGAGTCTCTAGTGTTTGACGACCCGCTTTAAAGTTAGTTTTCCCACTTTTATAGTTTAGATATGCCTCACCTATAAAACTAAGGTTTTCATTTCCTGGACCAAAAAGAGTTGGATCTACTTTAGATAAATCTGTATAATCCGTATCATTTAAAAAACCATTTGTTGTATAAAACGCTGTAGCAAAAGTAAAACCTTTAAAGTCTGCTGTTTCTAACTTTAAGTGACCACCAATTGCATTTCCTCGTCTGTGTGTAGTATTTCCAGCACTCCCTTGATACTCACGATCAACAGAAAACTCTCTGATCTGTCCACTTGTTTTCCCCTCACTAAACATACTACTTAAATCATCAGCCGCATGTATAGATGCAGTTATACCTAAAACTACTGCACTCAGTACTATCTTTTTCTTCATTCTATCTCCCCGTAATTAATTTGATTCTAATAGTAAAGTATGAGTGTAGCATGAGTGTAGCAAAGCTGATTTATATGAGTATATTTTGAAACTAAAAATGATGTGTAAAAAAAGTAACAGGTTCATGGTTTCTCTATCATATACCCCATACCACGAACATTTATAATTATCTCTTCTTGTAAATATTTTTTGAGTCTATTTACCTCAGCACGGATGGTAGCGTTATCTACTGCTTGTTCATCCCAAACATAAACTCCAAACTGCTCAAAATCTACTACCATTCCTCTGTTTCGAGCAAGTAAATCTATTATTTGGGACTGGCGTTTAGTGAGAGTGCAAGGTTCTTGAGCAAAAAGAAGGGTACTGTGTTCTTGATCATAAGAGTAATTTTTTGAGAGCCTTAAATGGATTCTAGGAGTACTGTAGGCTAGTTGTACTCTATCTAAACGCAGGCTCAACTCTTTAAGATGAAAAGGTTTTTTTAAGTAGTCATAACAGCCTAAATCATAAGCACGTGAAATATCTTCGATATCTACTAATGCACTTATATAAATAGTAGCTGTGTGAATTTTTAACTTATGTAACTTTTCTAAAAAATGCAGACCATCTATGCCTGGAACATTTATATCAAGTATTAAGAGGTCATATGAACTCTCTTTTACTTTTTCATAAGCACTCACACCATCAAAAAAACTATCTACCTTATGTCCATCACTATGTAAGTACTCACATATTGACTCGTTTAACATCACCTCATCTTCTAATAATAATATTTTCATTATAAACCCATCATCTTAAACTTATATGTAAAAACTGTGTAAACTTCCTTAGAACTCACTTTAATCTCAACATCCTCTTCATCACAGATACTTCTTACAAGCTTTAGTCCCAAACCAAATCCATCTCGTGAATCCTCTCTATAGTAAGCTTCAAAAACCTTATCTGTATTCTCAATAATTTTAGATTTACTCCCTATGGAAAATTCCAAGTGCATTCCTACTTTTTCTAACTTTATCTTTACAAGTTCATTTGGTAGAGTATATTTTATAGCATTTGTAATGGTGTTGTCCACTATGCGTTGGAGTTTTGTTTCATTAAAAAGGATATGGGCATCTATAACCTCTGGTTTATACTCAAAATGTATTCGAGAAAGCTCTGCTACTTCCATAAAAAAATCTATTCTACTTCCAATGTATTTTTCAAAATTAAGAACTATTTTTGGGTACTCTACCTGATCTTTTTTTACTAAGTAACTCAAATCATCATAAATACTAAAAATATTTTTTACCGCAGCTTCTATTTTTGAGAGTTGTCTATCTTTTTTGTTGTTCATCTCATAAAGCTCAATACTTGTTAAAATAACACTCAAAGGTGTGTTCGTCTCATGTACTGCATATCGAAGAAACTCTTTTTGAGAAGAGAGTAACTCTTGAGAAAACACCTTCTCTTTTCTAGATTTATGTTTATCTCTTGAAGCTCTTTTGTCTTCTTTTTTACTCTAATCTCCAAGCTCCTGTTTAATTCGCGAAGTGACTGTTTTTGTTTATTGATAGTCTCTACCATCTCATTTGCAAACCCTATCATCACTTTAAAATCTTTAAAAAATATCGACTGAGGTATCTTTACTTTGTCTTGATTGACAGCTGATTCAAAAAAAGTCTAAAAAGCTCTGTGTGTCTCTTTGAAGAATTCTATTAAAAATATTGTTGAGTCCGAAAAAGATTCCAAGAAGTATAAACGCGAGTGTAACTGTAACAAGTGCTGTTTTTATTAAGAGGCTTTTTAATTTTTGTTTTTTTTCTTTGTTTAATTCATTTACACTTAAGGAGTTCTCTTTATCAATAAAATTTTTTTCTATTGCAACTTCATAGTCTAGATACATCTCTTCAACTAAGAGAACAACAAAGATAGTACTAAAAAAGAACATAACCCCCAGTGTGATTATATTAGCCTGCTTAATAGTTATGTTGTCAAAAAGATAGTTTTTCATGTTGACCTTAAAAGCTTTTTTATAAATGTATGATTTACGATCCTAACATAAAATAGTTTAAGAGGAGCAAGAAAGCCCTATGTTTTTATACTCCTCAGGTGTGTCTCCTGCGAAGTGTTCAAACTCTGCAAGCTCATCATAAGGGTGTGCTGCTAGATATAAAAGCTTCTCGACCATAGAAAAGTCGCCTTTCTCAGCAAGTTCTATAGCCTCTTGCAGTATATGATTTTTTAAGACATATTTTGGATTTGTTTGTAACATTTTTTTGCTTCTTGTGGCAAATGTACTGTTTTCATCCGCAAGCCTTTTATCATATAGCTCTAACCATTTATCTATAGCTACAGGATTCATAGCAATGTCATACAAAGCTTCTCTATTTCCATCATAATGACTCAGTGTTCTAAAAAAGAGTGTGTAATCCACAAATGCATCATGTAGTGCAATAACAAGCTCTTCAACAAATGCACCATCACCCTCTAGTCGTTTCTGGAGACCGAGTTTACTGCACATAACATCTATATATGCAGTTGGGTAGAGAGAAGAACCGTACTCCTCTAGTTTCTTATCCATCTTATCTTTTGAGATAATAGGAGATAAAGCCTTAGCAAGCATAGTGAGATTCCAGTAAGCAACATTTGGCTGTTCCCCATAACTATAACGACCAACATTATCTGAACAGTTACAGATATAACCAAAGTTAAAGTCATCCATCATTGCAAAAGGACCATAATCAATAGTTAATCCTGCTATAGACATATTATCCGTATTCATAACACCATGGTTAAACCCTATTGCTTGCCATTGTGCTATAAGCAGTGCAGTTTTATCAACTACCTCACAAAACATCTTCAGTAAGCGGTCGTCATCACTTTGTAAATGAGGAAAAGACTCTTCTATCACATACTCTGCAAGTGAGTGTAACTTGTCGTATTCACGTCTATAGTAAAAGTACTCAAATGTACCAAAACGCACCCAAGATTGTGACATTCTCATCACTATTGCTGCATTTTCTATATTGTTACGAATGATTTTAGTTTTTGAGCCAATGATACCAAGTGCTCTAGTGGTTGCAATACCTAAATGGTACATAGATTCACTCATAAGGTACTCTCGTATGGATGAGCGAATA
Source organism: Sulfurimonas sp. (assembly GCA_030949945.1). Taxonomy (GTDB): domain Bacteria; phylum Campylobacterota; class Campylobacteria; order Campylobacterales; family Sulfurimonadaceae; genus Sulfurimonas. The sequence continues at coordinate 9,321 of JAUZRZ010000083.1, forward strand.
GCTGCTCTTCCATCTGCTGAGCGAGAGTAGAGAGTCTCCCCTGAACCTTTAAGCTGTAAGTTCCAACCATTAAGTGTTCCGAGGTTGTTTGCTCTTCCATCTCCTAGCCAAGGGTTATAGTGTCCAAACTGATGTCCAGCATAACACATAGCAAAAGGCTCAGCACCTTTGGGGATAAAAGTACCATTAAGAAGTGAAACCAAAAGAGGATCACTTGCACTCTGCTCATCGAGTCCTATAAGCTTTGCAGCCTCAGGGTTAAAGCTTATAAGATAAGGCTCATCAAGAGGGTCAGATTTTGTTAAGTTATAAAACTCTTCATCGAGTGAAAGGTAAGGCGTTTGAAGTATCATTGTATCTATTGTCATGGTGAAATTTTACATATATACTTTTAAAACATCGCTAGTATTATCTAGTAGTTTATCTCTATTGGAAAAGACTAAGAAGATTTTCTCGCAACTAGTGAGGCAACTCTTGTATCTTCCCCTCTTAAGTTAGTATCACTTCTTTCTTCATAATAGATAATATCAAGTCCGATAAAGCAGTGCAGTAATTCATTTTTTCTAAGTAAAAATTCTGGATTTACAGGCTGTGTAAAGTCACCATGAGCGATAATAAATGTCTCAAAGATTACCAAACCTCCATCTCTGAGTGCTTCTTTTATCTGAGGCATTAAACGCCGAGATAAAAAGTTTATATTTACAATGAGGTCGTACTTGTTTATCTCTAAGTTATATGTATCTAAGTCAACATCAAACTTTTTTATACTCTTTATATCTTTTATTTCACCAAGTGCATAATCACTTATATCAACAGCATCTACTACAAAACCTTTTTCTGCCATAAAGTGAGTATTTCTTCCTGTTCCGCAGGCAATATCAAGTGCTACACCAACTTCTGCTTCATCTATATACTTCTCTAAAATTGGTTCTACATTATGGCGCATCGGTTTTTCAACATGGCGTTTGTTCCATCTGTTTTTATCTTCTATCATAAAATCTCCTCATATAATATCTATTTATCTTAGAACTATATTATAATCTCTCTGATTTTTCATATAATTAATGCTTTTTAGCTAAAATGCTTTATATACTTAATACTTGAAAGGAAAAATGTGGATATAGCACAACTTGTTTACTATAACTTACAACAAATCATTAGTGATGATAAGAAAAATATTTTATATCTTCTTTATTATTCGCTTATTGAGGGTATTTTGTTTATGGTTAGTCCTCTAACTTCTGCGTTTATTATCAACAGTGTTTTAGCACATGCAACTATTTCTATTACTGTTTTGAGTCTTATTGTAATTATAGTTTTTTTAATGATAGCACTTATTCAAGTACTTAAAGAGTATATGATTGAGAAGTTTGAGCAAAAGATATTTGTTAAAAATGCCATTAAGACATCCGAGTTAGCTCTTTTAAACAAAAAGAGAAGAGATACTTCTATGGGCACAGATAAATATATGAACTACTTTTTTGATGTACTCTCCATTCAAAAACTTTTTCCTATCCTGCTTCTAAGTGGTTCAGGTCTTGTAATAAAAATAGTAGTAAGTCTATTTTTACTCCTTATCTTTGATATGAACTTTTTTATTATGGGTGTTTTATTTATTTTCTTCTTTTTATTTATTGTTCTTTTTATCGGAAGAAAAGGTGCAGTACTTGCAGTTGAGCGCTCTAATGCAAAGCATGATACTATTCATTTTATTCAAAATATCAGTGATCAAGAGGGTTCAGATGAAATGAAACTCAAAAAACTTGATGAACTTCTTATTCATTTTATCCAAGCTAGACGCAATATCTTTAGTGTCATTGTAAAACAGTTGTCTTTAAGTTATTTTATTGAAGGGCTAATACTTAGTGCTTTTTTTATCTTAGGTGGTTATCTCGTTTTTGAGGGAAAAATGCCTATTGGAGAGTTTGTGGCTATTGAAATTATTATCATCTCTGTACTTAATGCACTTAGGGATTTTATGAAGCAGATTGATTATATTTACGATACTATAGAGGGGTTTTATAAGATAGAAAAGCTTGCACACTCCCTCAAAGAGAGTCATATAGATGTATAGTTTTCACTCTCTTGAACTTGTCAAACAGCGTCCTATTGTCAAAAGATTCGTACTTATAACTTTTGGAATTTTAAGTGTTTTTATTTTTATGCTTTTTTTACCATGGCAACAGACAGTCTATGGGACTGGAGTACTCACAGCCTTAAACCCACAACAAAGAGATTATCATATTTCAGCAACCATTGATGGTTTTATAGAAGAGATTTATGTAAAAGAGAATCAGTTTGTCAAAAAAGGTGATAGACTCTTTAAAATGGTCGATCTTGATGCTCAGTACCAAAACAGCCTCCTCTCTATCAAAAACAATAGTATTCAAAAGTATGATAATGAAACTGTAAAGTTAAAAAATCTCAAAGAGAATCTTCAAAGTCAATATAATATTGCCAAAATTACACTTGAGATACATGACAAAAAAATAGCACAAGCAAAAAATATGCTCTCGACTCTAAAAGAACAAATTCTTGCACTTAAAAATGCTAAAGAAATTGCTTTCATAAACTATAAACGAATTGAGACATTACATAAAGATGGCATTGAGTCTAAACGTAGCTTAGAACTCAAATATACCCACTACCTAAAGATAAATGCTCAATATAAAAAAATGCTACTTGATATTCAAAATAGTGAAAACGAACTCTTAATTGCAAAACAAAACAGAGAAAACTTTCTTCATTCAAATAGTGTAAAAGTAAACTCTCTAAAAAATAGTATCTTACTTACACAAAACCTGCTCAATACATTTAAGCAAGATATAAAACGCAACTCTATTAACCTCTCTCGCTATAAAAAGCGTGAGGTCCTTGCTAAAACAGATGGCTATGTCGTAAGAGTCTATCTTAATGATCAAAACAGACTTGTCAAACGCGGAGAAAATATTTTATACTTCTCCCCTATTGTAACGCAGCGTGCTATTCGCTTGCAGGTCTCTGACTTCCATATGCCACTACTCAAAGAGAACTTAAATGCAAGAATAATTTTCTATGGCTGGCCCGCCCTTCAAGTCTCAGGATGGCCAAGAATACAGCATGGAACCTATGCTGGTGTAATTCGTTCCATAGAGAGGTCATCACATGAAAGAGGTGCTTACTATGCCATCATAACAGAAGATACAAGTGAATCTTTATGGCCATCATCAGAGCAGTTAAGAGTAGGTACACAGGCTAGTTTATGGGTAAGACTCTCCACGGTTCCTATCTGGTATGAGATTTGGAGACTTATGTTTGCACTGCCACCAAAAATGATCTCTACAGAGAAAAAAGATGCTAATGTTTAGGGTATTTATATTTTTACTCTCTCCTTTAGTACTTTTTGCTAAAACTCTTTTTACCCAAGAGACAATCTTAGAGTACCTCAATGAAAACAATCCCTACTACTATGCCACTATGGCTCAAGAGAGAGTTGCAAAAGAGAGTCAAAGAATCTATAGTGCTGCATTTGATACACAGTTAAATCTCAAGTATGATAAAAAAGAGTACCCGACAACAGTTGGAGAGTACCAACAACTTGACCTTACCAAGTCAATAGGCAACGGTATGGAGTTTTCAGCTGCTTACCGAAATGCACAAGATACACAAGAGTACAATAATATCAAAACAGGAAAAGATGGAGAACTTTTTACAAGTATAAAAATCCCTATTCTCTCTTTAATTAACAACACGAGTAAAAACCAGTTAGACTTTAATGTAGCAAAACTACAAACAAAAACACTGACTCAGACTAGTAGAAAAAACCTTTTAGCACTTTACCTTGTAAGTTCAAAAGCTTACTTTGAACTTCTTTTATACAAAGATATTTATAAGACAGAAGAGGCACTTCTTCAAAAAGCCCAGCAGAACTATCAGTTTGTACTCAAAGAGGTACAAAGTGGTAAGCTCGCAAATATAGCACTTATGGATGTAAAAAGTCAGATTATAAATAGAAAACAGAGACTTATCACTGCTAAAAACCAGTACCAAAGTACAAAAAATAATTTTTTAAAATATTTAAATATTTCAGAAGAAAAGTTTAATGAACTTTATACATTATCAAGTATAAAAAAAGAACTCCTCTTTGAAGATGAACTAGGTTTAGAGATAAAAGAGAAGATACTTCTTAATAGACCTGAGTTTCAAGAGCTTGAGTACAAGCTTGATAGAGTAAACCTACAGTCTGAGTATAATTCCATTAGAAAGTATCCAAAACTAGACTTTAAACTTTATGGAGTGTATGATTTGGCATATGAAAAAGAGGGATATAAAATCTCTATGGAGTTTAACTTTCCACTTGAGAGAACTGACTATAGTGCAAAGAATGAAACATACAAAAAAGAGGTAATTTTATTAAAAAACTCTAAAGAGACTATCAAAAATGATATTAGAACAAATATTAGAACTATAAAGCAAAAACTCACCCTTCAAAAAAGTAATATAGAGCTTGCAAAAGAGGAAATAGAGTTAGTAGGACAACTAGAGATTGCAGAAAAACGCAGGTATCAAGAGGGAATGAGTTCTCTTCTTTTTATCAACCAAAGAGAGATGCTAACACTCCAAGCCAAACAGAAACTACTTCGCTACCATTTTACCATGCAGCTTTTAAACTTACAACTTAGATATGAGCTAGGGACACTATTACAAAAGTTATCTAACTAAGTCTATTTCTATAGTCTTCATATCCAAACTCTTTGACAAGCTCGACACTGCCATCTAATTTTTTGAGTACCAAAGAGGGAAGTTTTATACCATTAAAAGTAGTGTTTTTTACAAAAGTATAGTGAATCTGATCTTCAAAAATTATTCTTTTCCCTACAGTTAAAGGTTTATCAAAAGAGTAGTCTCCCATTATATCACCTGCAAGACAAGTGTTACCACCTAAACGGTAGGTATACTTTTTTTCTCCACTAACTCCAGCACCTCTCACATCTGCTCTATAAGGCATAGCTAAAGTATCTGGCATATGGGCTTCAGCCGAAGTATCAAGTATAGCGATATTCATTCCATTTTCAAATACATCTAAAACAGTAGATACTAAGTATCCTGTCTCCCAGCCAACTGCTTCGCCAGGTTCTAAATAGACATTAACATCATATTTTTTTATAAATTCTTTGATAATCCAAATTAATCTATCTATATCATAACCTTTTTTAGTGATATGATGACCACCTCCAAAGTTAATATATTTTAAATTTTTAAAGTATTTAGAGAACTTTTCTTCAAAAACACTAAGAACTGCTTCTAGGGCATCTGTATTTTCCTCACAAAGTGCATGAAAGTTCAGTCCATCGAGGTATTGAAACATATTTTCATCAATATTTGACAAGCTTGTACCTAAACGCGAGTAAACACCACAAGGATTGTAAATATCACTAGGAGCACTTGAATACTCAGGGTTTACCCGTAAACTTATATGGATTTTAGGATTTATTTCTTTGACTTTTAAAACAAATTTATTGAATTGATTTGGAGAGTTAAAGACTATGTGGTTTGACACTTTTGCAATTTCTTCTATCTCATTTTCCCTAAAAGCTACAGAGTAAGTGTGAACTTCTGCATTTTCATTATACTTACAGAACTCCTCTTTTGCTAGTCGTGCTTCATAGAGTCCACTAGCAGTACAACCGTAGAGGTACTGTGCAACTAAAGGAAATGTGGAAAACATCGCAAAACCTTTTAGAGCTACTATTATCTTTGCACCACTACGTTTTTGCACATCATCAAGAATTTTAAGATTTTTTTCTAATAACTTTTCATCACAGAGATAGTATGGAGTCTCTATACTTTCTAAGTTCACCTTAAACCTCTAACTCTTTTACTTTCCATGGTAAGCCTTGCTTGTTTAACTCTTGCATAAATATATCAGGGTCAAACTCTTCCATGTTAAATACACCCTCGCCTTTCCACTCACCCTCTAGCATAAGCTTCGCCCCTATCATAGCAGGAACACCTGTAGTATATGAGACTGCTTGTGAGTTTACCTCTTTATAACATTTTTGATGGTCACTCACTTGATAGATATAAACTCTTCTGCGTTTACCCTCTTTTGTTCCTGTTACAACTACACCAATATTTGTTTTACCTTTTGTTCTTTTTCCAAGAGTGGATGGGTCAGGTAAAAGAGTTTTGAGTAGCTCTATAGGAATGATTTTTTGTCCCTTATGCTCTATCTCTTTTATCCCAAGCATTCCAACATTTTTAAGAACATGCATATGATCTAAGTATGTTTTTGTAAAGGTCATATAAAAACGAATCTGCTTTAAACCTTTGATATTTTTAACAAGTGATTCCATCTCTTCATGGTACATCAGGTAGGAGTCTCTCTCTCCTATTTCAGGATAATCCCAGACTTTTTTCATCTGCAGTGGTTCCGTCTCAAACCAGCGTCCCCCATCCCAGTATCTACCCTTTGCCGAGACTTCACGTAGGTTTATCTCAGGGTTAAAGTTTGTAGCAAAGATATAGCCATTATTTCCATCATTGCAGTCATAAATGTCTATGGTATCTATGGTGTCAAAGTAATGTTTTTGAGCAAAAGCACAAAATACATTCGTAACACCAGGGTCAAAACCACTACCAAGAAGTCCCATTATCCCCGCTTCTTTAAACTTCTCATCTCTTTCCCACTGTAGTTTATACTCAAACTTCGCCTCATCAGGATGTTCATAGTTTGCAGTATCAAGATATGGTGTCTTTGTCTCAATACAAGCATCCATAATAGTCAAATCTTGATAGGGTAATGCTACATTTATAACAATGTCTGCATCTATCTTTTCTATTAGTGCCACTATGTCTGATGTAATATCTGCATCAAGTTGTGTAACAAATATCTCTGCGTTTGGTAGCTCTTTTTTAATGTTTACACAAGACTCTATATTTCTACTTGCTAGCACTATACGACCAAAAGTTTTTGCATTTTGTACACATTTATGCACAACAACGCGACCTACTCCACCTGCACCAATTATCAATGTTGTTTTTTTCTCCATAATATAGTTCCTTTTATTGAAATTTTACCTAACTATTTAAACTATTCCAAATGCTAGTGCTAAGACACTAATCCATATCAAACTTGTCACTAAAAAAGAGAGTAAAACGATAGTAGCACCAACATCTTTTGCTCGCTTTGCAAGTATGTGGTACTCTTGTGTTACTAAGTCTACAACTCGCTCAATAGCTGAGTTTATAACTTCACAGATAACAGGAATAAAAAGTGAAATAAACAAAATAGCTGAGTAGCCAAATGCTATAGGTAAACTCCATGCGATAGTTCCCATAATGACAAGCATAAATAATTGCCACTTAAAAGAGGTCTCATTTTTTACTATGTCTATAAAACCTTCAACTGCATAAACAATATTATTCAAAAGATTATGTTTTGGTTTATTGAGTTTCATATCTTTCCTTCATAGCCTGTATAATGTTTTTCACTTCTTGGCTACTTGTATCTGTTGGGAGTGGTTCACCGAAGTAAACATTTATAACACGACGTTGCCAAAAATGCTTTTTACTACTCTTTTTATAACGAGAAAACCAACTTCCAAACATACCATCAATAAACACAGGAATAATGCACCCATCATAATCACTCGGTATTAACTCATAACCCTTCTTAAACGCAGAGAGTTTACCATCTGAACTAATTGCACCCTCAGGAAATATTGCTACTAGTTTTTTGTTTTGTAGTCTTATATATGCTTCTTTAAAAGCATCTTTACTTGCTCTACTTGAGATAGGGATAGCTTCACCTTTTTTAAAAAAAGCATGAAATAGAGGCCAGTTATATATATCTTTTTCCATCATAAAGTTTAGGTAGCGTTTAAATGGTAACTGTAAAATAATCCAATCTAACCAACTCACATGATTACTTAAAAGAAGTGCAGCTCCCTCTTTGGGTACATTGTCTAAACCATGATAGATATACTTATGTCTTAATGATCCTAGTATAAGCATCGTAGCCCAAAATGTATCTACAAAATAATTTTTAAGTGTGATAAAACTTAAATAAATACCAACAATTACCATAAGATAAAATAAAATTTCAGTGTTCATTCCATTATAAGCAAAGATAGTTGTCAGAACTAAAAATGTAAACATAAAAATATTTTGTATAAAGTTATTTCCAGCCAAAATAGTCCCTAAATGAACATTAGATGAGAGAAACTGAATACGAGCATTGAGCGGCACCATAATAAAACCAGAGAAAATACCAAATAGCATAAATAAAAATGCCATCAGAGCCATAGAACCAACAAAAGGAACAAGAAGTACTACCAGTGTTATACCACTAGCTCCTAAGCCTACTAAACCCGTATTTATATAGTACTTTGAGTACCTTGAAGCGAAGATAGAACCTAGCACTATACCTATACCGGCTAATGCCATTACCCCTTGAACAAAGATAGTATTTGTTACACCTAGTTGACTCTTAGCATACTCTCCAAAAATTGCTAAAACAACTTGAGAGATAGACCAAAAAAGACTAAGTGCGATGATGGCATCAAAAATCTCTTTTTTTCTTGTAAGTAACTTCATGTTCTTTCTAAGATATGCACCCTTGTATGTAGCGTCTAAATGTAAACTTTCTTTTACTTGCTTCTCTCATCTTGTTTGGAAGTTTTGATGCAAAAAACCATTCTACTACAGAACATAGGACTAAAAGCCAACCTAAGGGTGCTATTGCTTGGAGTATTTGACTCTCACTAAGCAGTGACTCATCATACATACCCTCAAAAAGAACTGTATAAAAGATAATTCCACCCAAAATTGCCACTGTAGTAGTCGCTTGAATAGCTGCGTTTCCTGCGCTTATGTACTTCTCACCAACTAACTCTTTGATATAACCATATTTTGCAGGTCCATAAATAGCACTTTGAAGGGCCAGGATAAATGTCATAATAAATGCAAGTGTAAAGTAACCATGATAGTAAGAGTATGTAATGCCTAGTGTGATAAGTACTGCAAAAACTGATGAGTACTCCATAATTTTATTTTTAGGGAACTTATCTGCTAAAAATCCAGAAGGAGAAAAAACTAAGATAAAAGGAAGAAGTATAAGTGCATTTACAATTGCTGTGAGTACAACTTGCATCTCACCATCATAAACTTTAAAGATGGTATTTTGAATAATAATTTTATGCCCTAGGTCTGTAAAAGCATTTAAAAAAATTACTATTATATAATTTACGACACCTACTATCTTATACATACTAAGCGTCTTCTACTAAAGTAGTACTCCAACCCTCATAATATCCTTGACACTTTTTAATCTCTACAAATAGCTTATCTATCTCTTCTTTGAGTGTTTGGCTTTGTACATTATGCTCTTTAACCAAAGCTATACCATGCTCAAACTCTTCAGTGCTAATCTCATCTTTGAGACTATACCCTTCTAAGTCAAGTGTGTTAATAAATCTATTTTTTTGTGTAGGCAGCTCAAAAGAGATATAATGCTCAACACTACGAACTTGACTTAAATCATCTTCCTCTTCTTTAAGCATAAAGATAATTTTCTCACTTTGAATATGGCACTGTTCAAGCTCTGATGGTCTGAGATTTTTATGATGAAAATCCCACCTAGTATCTCTTACAACACTGCTCTCGTACACATAGTTAGTGCTTTTGAGAATCCCTTGTGTAACTCCTTCTAACTCTTTGGAATCTTTTGCATAAAAGTAAAGCTCACTCCAACCATCTACACTGCGTGTACCTACATACTTTGCCCTATCTTCATGTTCTAATGCTATTATCAGTGACTCTTTTGTTTCTAAAAACTCTTCAAAACCAGCGGCACTCTCATCCATACCATCAAACTTTATAAAAACACTAAACAACCAAGGATTCTCACCACTAAAACCAAAAGCATTTAAGCTAACCTCTATATAAACGGTGCAGTCATCTTCTATTCTTGTAAAAATATCTCTCATAATCTCTCTATTATTTATTTTTTATTATTATTATAGCAAATTATACTAATATAAGTAAGAGATTAAATTTATATTAACCTTATAAGACTATAATTTTGTATGTTTAAAAAAATACTCATAGTTGATGATACTCGCCTCAATACTTCGCTTCAAACAAGCATAGAAAACTCTCATACAAGTAATGTGACTTTAGTTAAAGATTTAGAAGAAAAGATAGAAGATTTACTTAGTTATGACTTATGCATCATACGTTTAGATGATAAAACTGATGAACTTATTAAAGAGTTAACCCATAATGATAAGTTTGTTATACTAATGACCCAGTATGACAACAAGGAAACAAGAGAAAAGATTCTCTCTTATCATACATCTGATTATGTTATTACGAACTCAAGAGCTTCTGTAGAATTTGTGTGTAAGATAGTTAATAGACTCGCTTCTAATGCAGACAAAACAATTCTTCTAGTAGATGATTCTAAATTAGTTCTAACACAAATATCTATTTTACTAAGTTTACAAAACCTTAAGTGTGTTCAATGTAGTAATGGAGAAGAGGCTTGGCAATATATAAACAACACTAATTCTAAAAAAATAGACTTAATTATAACTGACTATGAAATGCCAAAAATGAATGGGTATGATCTTGTAAAAAATATCCGTACCAAATACACTTTTGAAGAGCTTCCTGTTCTTGTAGTCTCAGGTAGTGATAATACCTATATGATAAGCAGGTTTTTAAAAGTTGGTGCAAATGATTATATTCCAAAACCTTCTATAAATGAAGAGTTTATTGGTCGTATTAACAACTCGCTTTTAATTGCAGGTATGTTCACAAAGATAAAAAACATGGCGATGACAGACCAACTTACAGGTCTACATAATCGACTTTACTTCTATGAAGCAGGTGTCAAAATAATGCACAACATCACTAGAGCTGGACAGAAGTCAGCACTAGCGATGATAGATATTGACAACTTTAAAAGTGTAAATGATACTTATGGGCATGAAGCTGGAGATAAAGCTCTTATACATGTTGCTCACACTATGAAAAAAGCTCTGAGACGATCAGATGTACTTGTGCGTTTTGGTGGAGAAGAGTTTGTTATACTACTGCCAAACTGTTCACATGATCAAGCACTCAAAGTGATGCAAAAAGTATGTGACCTCGTTGCCTCATCACCTGTTTATATAGGAAATGATATAAACTTAAATATCACTATCTCTATTGGTGTGACTTCAGCAGTTGATGATGTTGACAAAATGCTAGAAACTGCTGATAAGCATATGTATGAAGCAAAACAAACTGGAAAAAACAGAGTAGTTAGTCAAGACTAACTACTCCTTCTCTCCTTACCCACCCCTATTTCACGAACTTTACAAATAAAATCTTCATTTTTCTGATAATAATTATCATAACTATTGACATTAATTTATTTTTTGCCTATAATTCCAGCATAACTTGATTATGATAATAGATATTATAATCATAAAAAAATAAAAGGAATTAAAATGAAAAATACAAAATTATCTTTAGTAGTAGCAAGTATGCTAGCACTAAGCACCTCTTCTTTTGCAGATGATGCATCAGATATCGCAGAGCTTAAAGAGCAAGTAAAAGAACTTCAAGAGATGAGTCAAACACTTATTGATGAAACAAGTGACCTTAAAACTGGTTTTAACTATACAACAGTTGATGATACAAAATCATTTAGTGGACTTGGTGCAGCAGCTTCAAAAGTTTACTACTCTAAATCTCCTTTAAGTGTTGGTGGATATGGTGAAATGTACTTTAAATCTACTGATAAAGCTGAAACAACAACATCAGAAGTAAATATAAAAAGATTTATTACATATTTTGGATATAAGTTTTTCTGATACCATTATCATTAAATACTGAAATAGAGTACGAAGGTGGTGGAGTAGAACAAGCTGGTGGTGATGCAGGTGGTGGTGATAAAGTTATTGTTGAGTTTTTATACCTAGACTTTTTACTAAGTGAGTATGCAAATATCCGTCTTGGTAACTTCTTCAATTCCTGTTGGAATTATAAGTGAACGACATGAACCAACACTATTTACAACAGTCAATCGTCCAGAGACTTCAAGATACCTTATACCTACAACATGGGCAGAGAGTGGTCTTATGGTTTTTGGAAATATTACATCAGATGTATCATATAAAGTTGCTGCTATTACAGCACTCCAAACAACAGCTAATGGAAGTAAGTGGTTAAGGAATGGTCGTGGTGGTTCTTTTTCAAATACAAATCCTAATCTTGGCTTTGTTGCAAGAGTTGACTATACTGGTATTGAGGGCTTAGTAACAGGTGCTTCTACTTACTATGCCCCTTCTGCAGATGCTAAAGACTCCCAAACATTTATGTATGAACTTCATGCTGATTATAAGAATAATGGTGCACAGAGTTTATGGTGTATATACACAAACAAATAGAACAAATGCAAGTGATTTTAATGCAACAAAAGGTGTCCAAAATGCACAAGGTGGTTATATAAATGTAAGTTTTGATGTCTTAACTCTTACATCATCAGACTATGCTCTTCCTCTTTTTGTACAGTATGAAAGTGTAAACCCTCAAGCAAAATTTGTTGATGGAACTTCTTTTGATGCTGTAAACACTGTAACTGTTGGTGCAAACTTTTTTCCACATGAACAAGTTGTTCTCAAAGTTGAATATGCTACGGCAAACAATGATTATGACAATACAGGTATAAATTCAAACACATTTAGTGCATCATTAGGTTTTTGTTTTCTAAGAAACATTCAAATATATTTTCTCCTTTAGGATGTTTTGCGGCTACTTTTACTGCAAAACATCCATTATTTCGCTAAATTTCAAAAACTAAAATATTTAAAGACTTAAACTATGAAACATATTACTCAACTACTACTTATACTATTAACACAACAACTCTTTGCACAAATGCTTATCTCACCGATAGATGCCATGAAAGAAAACTATGATCTCAATGCAACAATCAGCAAAAAAATATTCTCCTCTCAAATAAAAAATTTAAAACATTACAAAAAAATGCAGGTGTAAAACTCGATACTAAAATATATAGAGTTTATACAGCTAAAAAAGATGAAAAACTACTCGGCTACGGTATGCTCATAAATAGAAAAGTTCGTTCAAAAAATGCTGTTACTCTTTACTTTATAAAAGATTCTATCCTTCAAGGTATAGAAGTTGTGGCGTTTAATGAAACACTCGAATATCTTCCTACTAAAAAGTGGAATGAGCAGTTTAAAAACAAAAGTACAGATAAACAACTCAAACTCAACAAAAACATAACAAATATATCAGGAGCCACAATGAGTACAAAAAGTCTTACTGATGGCTCTCGCATTGCATTTGCACTCTATAACCTACTCTATAAGGAAAAATAGTTGCGTTTTTACTCTCATAAAGGATTTAAAAAGATAAATCCATCAAACCTATGATTAATGGACTTCTTCTTTTTATGTTACTATTACTTTTTAGCAGAAGCTTTTATAGACTACAATAGTTTTGGACTTCTTTACGAGCAAATTAACACAACACTTTTTGGAGATGAAGAGAATTTTTTAGAACCTATCTCTCAAGCATCATTTTTAGAGTACATACACACAAAAATATTTTTTATGATGATGATACTTTTAACTCTAAGTGCTGTTTATATCCGTCTAAACACAGGTAGTAGTAAACTCTTTTGGCTAAATATGATGATGATAAATGCGCTTTTTATGCTTCTAGCACTAGCACTCTCATACTTTACTCACTCATTGTTTATCTATCTTTATATCCTAACTATATTATCTTATGGCACATTAGTGCTTTTATATATGGTTGCTATACTCTCTATGGAGTCTTAACTTTGCAAAAGCATATAACTTTGCCATATTTTATTTTCTATTCTTTTTCACTACTCTTACTTATAAGCAGTAGTGTACTTTCTTGCATCAAAGATTGGGTTTTCAAGTGAATCAGTTTTAACATACTATCTAGGGAATGAAGCACTTTTATAGCTCCTAAAACGATAAGTGGTGTACTTAAAGTTGTTCTCCCACATATCTTTGCTTTTGGACTGTTTGTGATGGTTGTAGTACATTTTTACTCTTTACATACAAAAAAAGAACTAGAGAGATACGGTTACTAACATCTGCTTGCGTTTATACTCTCTTTTTAGAGATATTTACACCCTTTGCTATCATGAATGGTTTTGAATCCCTTGCATTTTTAAAAATACTCTCTTTTATTACCTTTGAGCTACTTATCATCTACATACTCTGGATACTTTTTCGATCTAGTATCCACATATAAATTTTACAAAACTTTTCAATATTTTCACTCACAACAACTTTTATGAGACTCTTCCATTGATTATGTATCCTACATCTAAAGAGTTTAAAAATCTATATGCAAGTTCTTTTGGCATAACACTAGCAGCTGTTGCATAAGCATCTATGTCAGAGTTTGGAAGTGTCGATATAAGTGTCAGAGATATAAAGCTTTTTTGTGACTCTTTTGTCTTTGGATTTATAAGATGGTTATTATCACTGAGTCCCCACAAAACGATTATAGTTTCCGCTTGTTGAGATACCCATCTCTTGGTATTTAGTAGAAAACTGAAGCAAGTGCGTCGTTGATGACAAAGGATTATTTATATTTATTTCACATATCCCAAGACAACGAATATCACCACTAAGAGATACTTTTGCCTTTTGTACACCATTAATATGCAAGTACTCTACTCCTCTGTCTACACCAAAACCTTTACCAAAGCCACCTAAGTCAACTTTTATTCCATACCCTATTTTTGCACTTTTTGTATTAAATACGAGTGTACTAAAAGAGGTGTCACTTGCATTTAATTCCCAGTTTTGAGGAATACGTTCATCTTCACCAAAATGATATACTCCTTTAGTAACACTACCAATAGCAATATTAAAGTATCCTTTACTCTCTTTATAGTACTTTTGACTCAAAACAAGTGCTTCATAAGTGTACAAATTTATATCTGCTTTTTTATACTTATTAAGTTTATATATTGGTGAGTTTATTTTATATGAGGAGAGAGAGTTATCAACCCTAGCTAAAACAGAAAAAACACCCTTAAAGAGCCCTTTATTTGATTCACTTAGACTTATAGTAGCAAAGGTACCCATAAGCACCTTTGTTCTAGTTTGTAAGACTTCCCCAGCATTTAAAGAGGAAAACACTAGAAGAAAAAAAAATAGTTTCATAATTTAAATATCTATAGTTTCATTAACCTCTAAACCAAATCCACTCAAACCAACAAACTCTGTAGCTTTAAGTGGTGTAATCAGGTTCATTTTATTAATTCCAAACGATTTTATTATCTGTGCGCCAATTCCAAGCTCTTTGGGTGCAGAATTATCTTGATGGTTCGTTTTATTTATAAATACTAAAATACCGCTGTTTATCTTTAAATACTCTATTGATTTTACTAAATTATTATATTTATCTTGATTGAGTAGGAGGTCTATATCTGGGACAACATTATGTACCCGTACATTTGCCACACTACCTGCTGAGTAAAACTCTATAGCAGTATGCTCAATTCCATCATGATCTTCAAATGTATGTTTCTTTACTTTTACACCAAAGAACTCCATCTCTTGGACTGATGTTTCATTAATTAAAGACTCATTTGCAAGTCTATACTCAACAATATCTGAAATAAAAACTGTTTTAAGATTGTGTCTCTCTCCAAAAACATCTAAATCATCACGACGAGCCATCTCTCCATCTTCTTTGATAATTTCACAGATAACACCTGCTTCACTTAGTCCTGCTAAACGACAAATATCTACAGAACCCTCAGTATGTCCAGTTCGAACAAGAGTACCACCATCTTTAGCTATTAAAGGAAAAATATGACCTGGTTTTACAAGTTCTGTGGGTTTAGCTATAGGATTTGCAAGTATCTTGATAGTATCATCTCTCTCAGCAGCAGAAATACCTGTAAGAGCATCTTTAGCATCAACAGAAACAGTAAATGCTGTCTCATAAGAAGATGTATTTGAGCTTACCATAGGATTTAAATCTAGTCTTGTAGCAATTGCCTTACTGAGTGCAACACAGATAAGACCACGGGCATGAGTTGCCATAAAGTTAACATGTTTAGGGGTACTAAACGCAGCAGCATAAACTAAATCGCCCTCGTTCTCTCTATCCTCATCATCTATCATGATGACCATATTACCCTTTTTTATCTCATCTATCGCTTCTAGTACTCTTTGTATAGGTGTCATAAATTTCCTTTTAATTAAAATGAAGTCAATTTAAACTTAGGTATATTAATATACGAAAATTGCTCACATAGCTTAGTAACATCATCAAGAATTTCTTCTCCAATAAATATCATGATAGAAGGGTGTGGATACTCATCAAGTTCTTCAAATGATACATTACCAAAGGAGTAGTTAATAACTATAGGGTTAGCAACATCTTTAACCTTAACAACACCCTTTACTCTATAAATATTTTTTGGAATATTTTTTAGTATCATATCAACATCTTCAAATACTATATCTTCTTTTAAGTAAGCTACTTGTTGTGTGATAGAATCACCTTGTGTATGCTCAAGATGCTGATAGTCTTTTGCTAAACCGATAATTTCATCAATTTTATAGACGCCTTCAAATACTTCTTTTTTTACAAGACCTTGTTGGGCTTCATTTATAACATAAGAACTAAATACAGTCTCACCTGTAAGATTGTTTTTTATATTATGTGAATCTTTTATCTCTATAACTTGCTGTTTCACTACAGCTAACTCTTCATCAGTTACTAAGTCAGTCTTATTTAAGACAATAATATTAGAACCACCGATTTGGTATTTTGCAGTTGAGTTATCTTTATAAGAATCCAAATTTTTAGAATCTATTACACAAATGATACCCTCAACTGTAACACCAAGGTTTTGCATAGACATAAAAATTGGAAAAGGTTCAGATGCACCAGAAGTCTCTACAAAGATAATTTCAGGATTATACTTATTAATAATCTCTAAAACACCACTTTCAAACTCTTCTGATAGTTGGCAACAGATACAACCCTCTGAAATCTCTAAAACTTCACTATATACATTACTAAGTATATCTCCATCTATTCCAATGTCACCAAACTCATTCACCACAATAGCTACTTTTTTATCGCCGAAATACTCTTTTACTGTATTGGTTAACATTGTAGTCTTACCAACACCTAAAAATCCTGTTATAATAAATGACTGTATCATTTTTGTTTCCTTATATATAAAACTTGTTTAATAATCTCTTTAATAGATATAAATGAAAAAGTTCTTATGAAAAAAGTTTGTAAATGTATGTTGGAGGGGATAAAATAGCTGTGCTTGAAGCACAGCTATAAAATTTACTTTTAAGGTTACCGTTGTTGTGCTTAGAAGGTTCTAGAATTGGCTCTAGTCCTACTTCTTTTGCCCATGCAGCAGTTAAATCATAAGCAGCAGATGCTGTATCAAGATTTTTTTGAATAAGTTCTTTCTTTTTCTTAAACTTTTTCTCAATAACTGAATCGAGTGTAGCAGTACCACCAGAAGCTGTATATTTTTTAAGGAATCTATCTTTAATTCCCTCTTCAATAGCAGACTTAGAGATTGTACCAAGAGCACCAAACAAAGCACCAAGCATTGCCATGTTAGTTGCAAGTTCTGTACCTGCACTATCAATTGCAAACTTAGTAAAGTCATGAGTTAAAACTTTAACATTTAAGTCAGATAAAGTTTTCTTGTCCTCATCAGTTAAAAGATCAATATCAGAGTTAATGATAACAAGACCATTTTCTTTAATACCAGCATAAAAAGGCATAGTATATGATTTACCCATAGTAATAACTTGTGGGTGAAAAATCATAACGATATCAGGATAAATTACTTCCCCTCTATCGTAAATAGGCACTGTACCAATTCTTGCATAAGACTCAGATGGAGCCATACGCTTTTCTGCACCAAAAAATGGATTAGAAACAGCGAAGTAACCATCAGTGTCAGCTGCTGTTGCTGCGATATGTGCAGCTGTAACTGCACCTTGTCCACCAAGACCCGGAAGTCTTACTTTAATTGAATCTTTAGCCATTATAACTTTCCTTCTGCTTTACATTTTTTCAAGAACTCTTCTGCTTCTGGAGAAACAAACTTGTATGATGCAAATCTATCTTTATCTTGATCTTTCATCTCGCCAAGACCTTCATTTGCACTTAGTCCAATCTCAAGGATACAAGGAGTGTAAATGTTAAGGAATGTTGGTCCGATTTCTCTTGCAACTAAAATAGCTTCACGAACTGCTTTAGCAACTGCTTTAGGAGCAGAAGCTGTCATGTTCATAGTGTAGTGACAACCAGCAGTAGTTGCAAGTTCCCACATTTTAACTTTTTCAAATTTCTTACCAGTAGGTGCCATTTTGAAAACTTGACCTTTTGGAGTTGCACCTGATTCTTGTCCACCAGTATTTGCATAAACTTCATTATCAAAACAGATAGTAGTGATATTTTCTTGTCTAAAGAAAGACTGAAGTGTATAGTCAAGACCGATATCAACAGTAGCACCGTCTCCAGCTAAAACAACAACATCTTTTTCTATATCTGGAAATCTCCAGTCAAGAACTCTTTTGATACCAGTTGCAACAGCATTTTGGTTACCAAAAAGTGAATGCACAGTATGAAGTGCAATGTGTGGGAACATTAAAGAAGTACAACCAGTTGAGTTAACAATGATAGTTTCTTCTGGCTTAGGTAATGCAGCAAGTACATATCTAAGTGCAGCAGCTTCTGGACAACCAGCACATAAAGAGTGTTCTTCTAGAATCTCTTTAGTATCTGGCATCTCTTTAATACCACGAGGTTTCTCTTGGTTTTGAGCCCATGTTGCATTTTCCTCAAGATCAATAATTTCTTTAGGCATAATGTCACGGAATTCAGGGTTGATTTTATAAATATCAATTGCCATCTTATTTTCCTTCTACGTTAATGTGTTCAAATACTTCTTTAAGAATTGCTTCAGCAGGCATACTCATACCACCAGCAACTCTAGGTCCGCCAATAACTTCTGCTTCATGATTATTATGAAGAGCTGTTTTTACTTCTTTCTCTAACCAACCAACTACATTAAACTCAGGTACAAAAATATGTTTTACACCCTCAAGTTCTTTAAGTAGTTCTTCTTTAGGGAAAGGTCTAATAGTTCTAAGCTTGATAACTTTAGATTTAACTCCAAGTTTCATTAATTCTCTTTCAGCTTCTTTTGCTTGATGAGAAGCAGTACCACAAGTAACAAATGCGATTTCAGCATCAGGAGTACCAGTTACATGAACAAGACCATTAAGGAAGTGTTTTGCATATGGACGTGAACGCTCAACTGCAGATCTTACTTCCCACTGCCATGAAGCATGTGTAGCATAAGAAATATAGTTAGACTTCATTACAAATGGATCTCTTAAGAAACGTCCTGGAGGAGTTTCAGAATCAATCGGAGGCAATGGAGATTTATATGGCTCATAAGGCTTAAGAGCAATATCATCAGCTGGAAGCATTACAGATTCTCTTGTATGAGAAACAAAGAAACCATCAACTACAGTAATAATAGGCACATGTACATCAGGCTTTTCAGCTACGATAAATGCAGCAATACTCATGTCAAATAACTCTTGAACATTTTCAGCATACCAAATCATACATCCAGTTTCTAACATAAAAGAAACTTCCAAGTTATCTGGTTGAATAGTAAGTGGTGAGTTAATACCACGAGCCATAAGGATAAGCTGACAAGGAATTCTTGTACCAGACCACTGTGGAAAGTTTTCCATAGCTCTAAGTGTACCAGGACCTGAAGTCGTAGTAATTGTTCTAGCACCAGCCATTGCACAACCTGCAACTTCTGACATAACACCGAACTCATTTTCCCCACGGAAATATGTACCTACATAACCTTCAGCCCATAGTTCACCGATAAGGTGAGCTGCTTCTGACTGCGGAGTAATTGGGTACGATACTGATGCATCAACTGTACATCTTTTTACTGCTTCTTTTAAAACTTCAGAACCAGTCATGAAGTGCTTTTCTCTTGGTGCTTCGAATAATAATTCGTCAGCTGTAACTAATCTTTGACCAGACCAGTTATGTGTATCTGTCATATCTTTAATTGTACTCATTATTATCTCCTCCTATTTCCCTAACTCAGCTTTTACTTCTCTAGCTATCTTGATAAATTTCTCAAGCTCTGAAGAATGCTGGTCTCTTAATGTAGCCATTGCATCTTCATGCCCTGACAAACCACAAATTGCGATTGTATAACAATCTGTTTCACATCTAACCATTTTCAAAGCAACATTTGCATAATGACAGTGAACACCGATAAAAATCGCTGCTTTAATATTATTATGCCAAATTGTTAAGTTCGGGTGATTAGGATTGATTTCAACTTCAGCATCAATTTTAGGATACTTTGGTCTATAGTCATACATTGGAATCATATTAGCATTAAGAACTTCTGCCATCTCTTTAATTAGAGTAGCTTTTTTCTTCGCTTCTTCGTTGTAACCGTATAATACTTGTGGTCCAGGGAAAATTGTTGCATTCTCTTTTGTTAACATTTGCTTTGCAATTTCTCTCATTGCAACTTCTTCATCTACTACTTCTTCAAGTAAAAGTGCTTTTCCTTCTGGTGGTGTAATTACACCTTCATATATTGCCGTAGGATACGGTGAATAATACGCGGGGCCTTGATTTGCCATAAGTTCTCCTATAAATTTTTTATATTATAATTAAATATTAACTATAGATTTATTTTATTGTATTCTAACTATTTTATCACAGCTTTAACTAAGACTAAATAAGTTTATACATAATACACAATGTGTACAACTCTACTGGGTCTACTCTTCGTGACCAGCCATTTCCATCGTAATACAGTTACGATCAAGCATATCAGTACATACATACACACAAAGTGCACAACCTTTACATCTATCTTCATCTACCCAAGATGTATTTCCATCTTTATTGAACATTAGCGTATTTGCCTCTGGACAATATAAAGTACAAGTGTTACATTTATATTCAGCACACATGTCAGAATTAACTTTTGCTACATAATACATTTATTTACTCCTTAATGATGACTTAAACATTGATATCAGCTCTTATATCAGTAAGACCTAAGATAAGAGCTAACAATAGTATGAAATATTAAAAAACAATCAAATATCCAAAATTCAACAGATACCTCAAAGTATTCTTAATCTATTTTATCAACTATAGTTTATGTTTCTCGAATAGCACTTTACTTAAATAACCTTTTATTTCTCTTTAACTTAAGAGATTAAAATCTTATTTTATCTATTTAGTATCAATTTTTCCTAAATATATTCACTAGATTATAGGCTATTTAACAAAAAACAATATATTGTGTTTTTATCTTCAAGCTACTTGCGCTACAAAGTGTAACAAGTGATTAGATATTTATCTTTTCCTCCATAAAAAATGTTACTATTTACACCTTTAACAATAGTCTGTCATTATGTATTGCCACCACATAGTAAACTTACTGCTATACTTAAGTTTGCTATGCGATGGCAATATTACATCTATATATTTAACTTAACTTAAAAGTATAAATGTTAAAAGTCTCATACAATTTCAATTAACATCAGGAGTTTTAGTGGAAAAAATAATATTACTCATTCCAGGTATACCAATCATAATAGCTTTCTTGTTGCTATTTATAGGAAAAAAAGAGTCCATACCTAAAATCAGTATTATGCTCTCAAGCATGATTGCGCTACTTGCATTATATGGTACATATTATGTTATTAGTAACGATACACAAATAATTGGTTTTGATGGACTACTTGTCTATAATGAACTCTCAGCTATTTTAGTCCCTTATGTGGCAATTTTAGGTCTTGTAATACGCAAATATGCAACCAAGTATATGTGGGATGAAGCAGGATATAGAAGATTTTTTATTCTTTTAAACTTTATCTTTGCTTCTATATATCTCTTTGTTATGAGTAACAACCTTATTGTTCTTGCACTTGCATGGCAACTTTTAAGTATCAGTCTATACCTTCTTGTATCATTTAATGTAGGCTCAAACACTGCTGTAAAAAATGCTAAATGGGTAATGATTATTCACAAAGCATGCTGACTTAGTTTTTATTATTGCAGTTATCTTAACATATCAAACATTTGGAAGTTTAGACTTAACAACTTTAAGTGCAAAATGGCTAGCGATGTCACATACACCTGTAGATAACCCAATGATTTTTGTTATTGGTCTACTCTTTTTAATAGCTGCCATGATGAAGTCAGCTATTATGCCTTTTCACATCTGGCTCCCATACACTTCAGAAGCACCAACACCAGTATCTGCTGTTATGCATGCAGGAGTTGTGAATGTAGGAGGAATTTTACTCAATAAACTTGCCTTTTTACTACTACTAACTCCAGCAGTACTTAACATTGCATTTGTAGTTGGTTTAGTTACAGCAATTTTTGCTTCATTAATTATGCTTGTTGTTTCTGACATTAAACGCTCTTTAGGTTACTCAACAGTTGGACAGATGGGATATATGATTATGGAGATAGGATTAGGTGCATTTTCTTTAGCGATTTATCATCTTATAGTTCATGGTATCTTTAAAGCTACACTCTTTTTAGAGTCAGGAGCACTTATTAAACTTGCAAGACATGACTCAAACCTTCCTAAACGACTTACATACGAACTTTTTTGGGAAGAAAAAATCAAAGCAAACAGTAAAAAACTTTTCAATTATTTAGCCTTTTTCACTATTTTACCTGTTGTAGTTTTTGTTGGAATTAAGATGCTATTAACTGATCATTTCTTTGATTTGAATGCTTCTATTATTATATTAGCTTTTGCTTGGCTAACAGGTACACAACTATTTCTATCATTTTTTAAAGTTTCTAAAGATGAATCACTCAAAGTGATACTTGCTCTTGTTAGTTCATTTGTAATTATTTTATTTACATATGAGTTTGTTGGTTTAGCACTTGAAGAGTTTATATATGGTGAGAATGCGGCTCTATTCTATAAAGCCGCTACATTTAATGTTACGACTATCATGTTATTAGTAATGTTATCTGCTATTATGATTATTGGATGGTTATTTATGTACACACAACACTTTGCTAAAGTTCTTCGAACAAGTGACGGAAAAGATAATCTTAAATGGTCGTTTTATAAGTTTTTAGCCAAAGAGGGCTATTTCTTTAAAATGATAAAAATCCTAAAAAGGAGTCAAAAATGATATACAACATTCTATTTTTGATATTAGCAGGAGGAGTACCCTATTATCTGATTTTTAGAAAAATTCCAGCTATAAAGAGTAAACATATATTTTTAATCGCTGCTTTTTTGCTACTTTCAACAATTATTCTTGCTACTTATGTACCCAATGAGCATAAAACATCATTAGTAATAATTTCACTCTTAGGTGCACTCTTTACAATATATAGAGCAACAAAAACAACAAACTTTTATAAACTAGCATACTATTTTATATTCGTTAATGCACCATTTTTTGTTCTTTACGAAGGAGAGAGTGCATTATATAGTCTATCACTTCTCTTAGCACTTTTTGGTTTATATCTTATTGGACGATTTTATGAAAAAAACTATGGAAGTGCAAATTATCAATATATAACTGGAATAACATTGGTAAGACCCTATATTGGTACATATTTAACTCTGTATCTTATTGCTATAGCACTCTATCCACCTTTTCCAAACTCACTCTTTTTTCTCCAATATATATTAGGAAGCGAGTCTAATCCGCTCTGGTTTTCAGTTGTAATAATACTATTTTTTGGTAACTTTTTTCTTGCTATGAGTGTCATGAAAAAGACACTTTTTGGAAGACCAAATCCAAATATACATTATGTTCACATGAAAATCCAAGATAAAATACCACATATATTGATTATAAGTATATTACTACTTTTTAGTGCTTATGGAATAAAGGAGATACTACTATGAGTATTATAGAAAAACTCGATGCAGTCAAAAGTACAGTACCACATTATTGGCCTATTGGATCATTTATTCATCATAATCCTTTAAAAGGATTTGAGGATATGCACTTTAAAGATGCTTTAGCTAAAGCACAAAGTATTTATGGTGGTAAGGTTTATATGGATTCATCATATTATATGAATTTATATAAAGAAGGAAAAATTAACGACACAATATTTGAAAAAAATATAAAAAAAGTACTTTCTGATAAAAGTTTTGATATTCCTTTAGAGTTTGCAAAAAAGTTTTTAATGGAAGTGAGTCCACAGTGGTCAAGTCTTAGGGTTGAGCTTATTTCCAAAAAAGAAAAAATTGATGATGAACTCTATTCATACCTACAAAAAAAATCTTTATATAGTAATGAGCAAGCTTGGTTAGCAAAATTAACTACACACATGACTCTTTATGAAATAAATGATGCACTGTTTGGACTTGATGATAAAGATGCAGTTGAAAAAAATATCATTGAATTTATCTCACGTTTTTTAGATGAAGATCAGACTACCATGCATATGCCAAACAGAGACTTAGGCATGTTTGAAGTATTTAAGCTATTTGAAAACCTTAACTATACAAAAAATGCAGAGAGTTATGTCGAAGATGCATTTAAAAAACTTCAAGTAGAAGATATTGAGTCCTATTTTTTAACCCATTTACTCAAACTTCATGGCTGGGCAGGATTTATAAAGTATCGTTCAGAAGATCCGGATAATGTTTCTCAACAAGAGTATCCATCACAACTCATAGACTACATGGCTATTAGACTCTATTATGAACTTGAAGCTGTTAAAAACAATCAAATCAGCACTTTTAAAATTTTTGAAGCATATGCAGAAGCGAACTTAAGTAATGTAATCTTAAAACTACTCAAACACAAAAATATGCTTTTTGGAATAGCTTTAGATGAGTTAGAAGATAATGAGGAGACCAGCAGAGTCTTAGCAGACCATATAACAAATGAGTTACACCTAGATGCCTTACAAATTCAACACTCAAATGAAGTACTTCAGAGCAATCTTCCTTTAACAGAACTCTCAATAATTTTAGATAAGTTAAGAGAAGAGGAAGGCTATATCTGGCTAAAATCCCTCGAAGATACCTATATACATGATTATGTTGAAGATATAGTCAATGTAGTTCCAGTCAAAGAGCAGGCTATAGCCTCTGCAACTTTTTGTTTAGATGTACGCTCAGAAGTAATGCGTAGATCTTTAGAGAGTCTTGGTGCATATGAAACTTATGGTGCTGGTGGTTTTCTTGGCTTACCTATAGCTTTTGTAGAGTTTGATAAAGCACATGAAGTATTCTTAGCACCTGCGATTATCAAACCACAAAATGTTGTGTTTGAGTTACCTGCTGAAGAACATAAAGAGTATAGTTCAAAAAAAGGAATGAATAAAACGACTAAAAAAGTTTTAAGTGATTTAAAAAACAATCCATATACACCATATATCATGGTAGAGGCTATTGGTTGGATCTTTGGAGTCACTCTTTTTGGTAAAACATTTTCTCCGATTAAGACTAACAAGTTTTTTTCAAGGCTTAAACCCAATAAACCAAAGACAAGCTATACTCTTGATAAACTCTCTTCAGATGAAATAGAGTTTTATGTAAAAAAACTACATACAAAAGTTATTCTTTCAGCCATTCATGAACATGATAAAAAGTCTTACAAGGAAGCTGATATAGAAAATATTAGAAGGCATCTTCTTTTTAACGATAAACTCAAAAATAGTGTACCAGATACTATTATTCATGAGCTTAAAGTATCATATCAAATAACTCCTCAAGATTATGAGTATCAAAAGAAAAAACTTGCTATGGTTGGTTTTACCTTAGAAGAAAAAGTCTCTTATCTTTATAAATACTTGTCAATGATTGGTCAAGTAGAGAATTTTCCAGAGTTTATTATTATAGTTGGGCATGGAAGTGTCTCTGATAATAATCCATTTGAGTCAGCACTTGATTGTGGAGCATGTGGTGGGAGTGTCAGCCTTCCAAACACTCGTGCTCTTTGTATGATAGCTAATACCCCAGCTGTGAGAGAAAAAATCAAAGAAAAAGGAATTCATTTTCCGCAAAACACGAAGTTTATACCAGGAATGCATACCACATCAACAGATGGAATCGAGTTTTTTGATACAGATATTTTAAATGATGAAGAGATGCAAAAATTTTCAAAAATCAAAGATGACTTTAATGCTGCCTCACAACTCTCAAGAGTAGAGCGTTCACAAACACTTCCATTTACAAATACTAAAGAGGAGATGCTAATAAAATCTATGGACTGGTCTGAGACAAGACCAGAGTGGGGACTTGCAAAAAATATGGGAGTATTCGCTGGTCCTAGGTCTTATACAAAACACCTAAAATTAAACAATAGATTTTTTATGCACTCATATGACTACAAAATTGATAATGAGAATGCCGACCTACTCAGAACAATCTTTGATGGTCCCTTGATTGTTGGTGAGTGGATTAATTTAGAACACTATTTTTCTACAGTTGACAACCATGTATATGGTGCAGGATCAAAAGTTTATCATAACATAGTCTCAAAAGTAGGTGTTTTTAGTGGTAACTATAGTGACTTAAAGATTGGACTACCAATTCAGTCTGTATTTTTAGAAGGTAAAGCTTACCATGAACCAGTGAGGCTAATAACGTTTATAGAAGCACCACTAGAAATAGTAGGTAAAGCTGTTGAAACTTCTATCGCAAAGGAGTTTATTTTAAACGAGTGGATACGCCCCATTATCATAGATAGAGAGGCTAAAAAAGTCTATTCTTATGAAAATGGTGAGTTTATTATTATAAAAGAGATATAATTCCAAAAATATTAAAGGAGAATGAATGTATACAATAGAAATTGAGAAAGAGTGTGCCTGTTTTAAAAAAAGTGGCTTTGAGAATAATATGACATTTGAATCAAGAGAGGATATGATTAATAAAGCACGTGTGATGGAGTGTTTGATGAATCAAGAGTTTTGCATGAAACATTTTTTTACAGCTGTAGATTACCCAGAGCAAGAGAAAATAATTATTCATAGCAGAGTTAGACCTACAGATGACGATGATGATGATATTGAGTCATCAAGTACGCTTGTTAAAAAAAGTTCAGTTGTAATTGGATTTGATGCCGGTGCTAAAACTCCACAAGAGAGTGGTGGAAACTAACACTATCTTATTCATGTAAGGATTGAGAACTATTCAATCCTTACAATAAACCTCTTTTATCTATGTAACCAATCTACACATATAAATAAATACCTGCACTTTTGTCAAACTATAATGTAACTATTTTACACATATCATTTTTAAGACTAGATACAATTATAACTCATTTTACGCTATTTAAATAAGTTAAACAGTAGGATTTTTCTCATAAGAAGATATCTATTGAAAACTGCATACAGAGGTCTCTAGTCACTATATCCAAGCATTATAATATAAACTTAAGATTATAAATTATAATTATGTATAGATAGACCATGTTTATGTATTAAGCATGAAATTTAGAGGATTATTTTAATATACTTAAAGATTATTCCGATACAATAAGGCACAAATTCAAGTTTTTTAAAAAAGTAGCTGATGCTATACTATTTTAAAGAACTTTGTATCTAATTTTAATATTTATTATTAGGTACGGAATTTAAAATGTTTCATACACTTTAGGGTGTATTTTACAGAACTTTTTCATTAAAATATAAGGAGTTAAATATGTTGAAAAAAGTAACAGTAGGACCCGCAGGCTATATGCCACAGTCCGCACCATCCATGGGGGTTGAACTAGCACCAGAAGGTTCAGCACTACTCTATGGAAACACTGTAACACCAGAAGAGGCTATGAGAGATGCAGCTATTGCATTACTTACAAATGATAATCCAACAATTTTCCCTGGCCCTCAAGTTCTTTGGGACTGGAAAGAAGATGTTGCAGAAAAATCTGCAGCTATTTTAGAGCTTGCTTCTGAAATTCCTAATTGTAAAATTATTCCAATGCCTGATTACAGACCTAAATATCCGAAAATTGATGTTAAGGCTGAAATTAATCCAAATCACCCGAATTTAACGATCCTTGACAATAAAATCAAAGCTTGTGTATTTGTAGGTGTGCATTGTCACTATGCAAACCTTTCACTTAGAATGATTCGTGCTGGTACTAGTTGTTACACAATTGCTCTATGTGCTTATATGGGACATGAAGAAGCTATGGCATCAATTAGAGATTTACATGCTTCAGATATAACAAAATTCAAAGAAATTATAATTGAAGAGAGAAACAAACTAGGCATTAAGTGGGAAGCTACTTTACCACCTGAAAATCCATCTTTAGAAAAAGAGGACAACAGTACATTGTCACCAGCTGATTATGGCGAGTATAGAAGTCTCATCATGACCAAAAAAGGTGAACACATTACTGATGTTGAATAAAGGAGAAATTAAATGAGCGCAATCACAAGACCAGTATTAAATAAAAAACAAGTAAGTATGAATCATCTACTTAATGAGGCTCCAAGAGAGAAACACTTTATCACAGGTGCTCAAGCAATGGCAGAAGCTGTTAAAAGAGCAAGTGTTGATATGGCTATTGCATACCCTATTACACCGCAATCAGAAGTAATGCACCTAGTAGGTGATGTTTTTGCTCAAGGTCACATTAAAGAGTATTATAGAGCGGAAGAAGAGCTTGGTACAATGTCAGCAATCGCTGGTGCATCAAGAGCTGGTGTTCGTCTATTTACAGCAACTTCAGGACCAGGACTACTTCGTGGTTTAGAAGCTATTGTTTCTTGGCCAGGGCATAGAGTTCCAGCAGTACTTGGAATTCTAACTCGTGTTGTTAATGCTCCACTATCAATTCAGCCTGATAATATTGAAATGGCTTATATGATGCATTGTGGTGCTATTATGTTACATGCTGAAAATCAGCAAGATACATTTGACTTCACACTTGCAGCATTTGCTATTGCAGAAAAAGTTGATGTTTATATTCCAGTAGCAGTTGCAACAGAAGGTTTCTTTGTTACACATGCTAAGGGTTATGTTGAGATGATGTCTGAAGACTTAACATTTACAGAGTTTGATCCAGTTGCTGCACCAGTTCCAGCAATGGATAATGAAACTCCACCAGCTAGAATCCAAAGAGATGCTCCTGTTCAAAAGTCAAACTTTATGAGTTATTTAATTCACTCAGTATGGCAGCAAGAGATTTGGGATTCAAATCGTCGTGCAATGAAATACATCTATGAGTACCTTGGTGGACCAATTGAAGTTCAAGATGCTGGTTCAGATGTTATGATTATCGCTTCTGGTTGTGCAGCTGCACAAGCAAGAGAAGCACATAGATATGCACAAGAAGATGGACTTAGTGTTGGTTTTGTAAAAGTAAGATCAATCAGACCATTCCCAAGAGATGAAATTCGTGAGGCACTAAAAACTGCTAAAACAGTTATTGTTCCAGAGCACAACATCATCGGTTGGTTATCAAAAGAAGTTCAAGCGGCAATCCCAAATGGTGGTATTGTTCATGAAGGCCCTAGAGTTTTCGGTGGTATGACACTTCCAGTTGAACTTATTATGTTTGAAATCTATGAAGCTCTAGGTATTGAGCACAAAATGAAATTATAAAAGAAGGATAAATTATGAGTTTAAAATATATAACTCCCGCAGAGAGATTTAAAAGATACCTGCCAAAAGATTATGTTGAGTTAGTTGATTTCGGTCCATTTGGTAAAACTCAAGAAGAAGCTGGTCCAGGTAATATGGGTCAATTCAAAGAGTTAATGGAAGAACACCCTATGTGTTCTGGTTGTTGGATGGCTTACTACATCAGACTAATTTTTGCTTCACTTCCATGTCCGGAAGAGACAGTAACATTAGGTACAGCTGGTTGTGGACGTCTAGCGATTTCTCAAGCTGCTGTTCCATTTATCTATGGTAACTACGGTGATCAAAATGCAATGGCTTCTGGTCTTACTCGTGCATTTAGATTACGTTTCCCAGATAAGCAAAAAGATGTTATTACTATTGCTGGTGACGGTGGTACTATGGATATCGGTTTTTCAATGACTATGCACTCATGGATTCGTGGTGAAAGATTCACTACAATCATGCTTGACAATGAAGTTTATGGAAATACTGGTGGTCAATCATCTGGTATGTCTCCAAAAGGTGCTGTACTTAAGATGGCTCCAATGGGTAAAGATTTTGAAAAAATGCCTGCAACTGAATTAGCTAAAGCGGCTGGTTGTGTTTACATTGTAAGAATGTCACCAACTAACATCAAGCAAGCAGCTAAAGTTATTAGAAGAGCAATCTTCGTTGCACGTGAAGTTGGTCCAACATTTATTCATGCTTATACTTCTTGTAACATTGAGTATTCTATTCCTACTGAAGATGTTTTTGCTGATGCAATCGAATTAGGTAAAGGTAGATTCAAGTTTGATGAGTATATGACTGATGAAGCGAAAATCGTTATTGAGCGTATTGAAGGCGAAGAAAAAGCGGCTAGAAAAGCAAGAAAAGCTAGTAAAGCAGAGGCGGTAAATTAATATGGCTGAAAATAAAAAAAGAGAAAGATATAACATTAGAATTTCTGGTCTAGGTGGCCAGGGTGTTGTTACAACTGCACACATTCTTGGTGCTACTATGGATAATGCAGGTAAATATGCATCATTAGTACCATTTTTTGGTTCTGAAAAAAGAATGGCACCAGTTGAAGCTTATGTAAGAGCTTCTTCTGATCCAATCTATGAAGTTGGTGAAGTTGTTTATCCAGATATTATTTTAATTTATCATTCACAAGTTGTTACACATGGTAAGTCTTATACTATGCCATTCTATACAGGTCTTAAGCCGAATAGTTTGATTATTATTAATACTGACTATGATGTTCTTACTGAAGATGATATTAAAGTACTTGAAGACTTAAATACTACTGTTGTTCAGTTTGATGCAACTAAACTAGCACTAAAAATTGCTGGTACTGAACTTGCAACAAATATGGCAATGATGGGTATGCTTCTTGGTCTTACTAAACTTGTTACAACAGCAGATATTGAAGCTGCAGTTAGAGAGAGATTCCTTGGAAATTCTTTCGTTGCATCTGGTGGTACGGCTACTCTTGATTCTGCAATTGAGAAAAAGTTTAAGAAAAAAGAGCAATTACTTACAGCAAATATGGATGTTATAAATCAAACATTTAAAATGGCTGATTCAGTAGATATCAGCGGTTCTGAGTTAATCGTTAGATTTGACGTATAGGAAAGGATAAAAATGTATTATGTAGCAAAAGTTAATTCAGATATGTGTGCTGAGTACAAGTGTAACACTTGTACTTTATATTGCCCAGAAGCAAATACGCTTATGTTTAACAAAGATGGTAACACATCTTGGGTAGATGAAGATAGATGTAAAGGGTGTGCACTTTGTGTATACGTTTGTACAGATATGTTAGACCGTAATTGTATTACGATGGAAATGGCTGGTCACGAAGAGTAGTCCCTTTCAACTATAATCACCCTTATGGGTGATTATAGCTTAACTTTATACCTTTTTTAAAAACTCCCAAAACACTGACACACCTTCTTTTTTACATAATCATTTTTTAATTAATTAAACTTATCTCAATTAACAAGTTATTTTTAGACAATAATGTTAGAATTGCACAATTAAAACTAAAAAGGATTCTAGTGAAAGTTACAGTAGAAAAAATAGACGATATAAACTTTATTTTAAGTGGAACTGTTGATAACAGTACTATAGAAAGCAAGGTAGCAAAACTTAAAGAAGATATAGCTAAAGAAAAAAAAGATGATGAAGCTTCAGATGAAACTATTGAGCAAAAAGCAGCTGGAGAAGTTTTTAAAGACTTTATAGATGCTGGAATTAAAGAAGCTAATATTGATGTTGAAAATATTTTAGGTCAGCCAGGTTTAAAAAAATATGAGCAACAAAAAGATAAAGTATATTTTGAAGTAGAACTCTCTATTAGTCCTGAAATAAATGTTGATATTGACTATAAAACAATAGTACCTGCTTTTACTAAACCAGTTGCTTCAGCTGAAGATGTAGAGACTAAACTTACGGAATTTGCTACGAAGCAAGCTCCATTTAAAACAATCCCTACTCCAAAAGCAGTTGAAGATGGCGATGTAACTGTAATCGACTTTGAAGGTTTTATCGATGGAAAACCTTTTGAAGGTGGTAGTGCTGAGAAGTTTAACCTTAAAATTGGTTCTAACTCATTTATTCCAGGATTTGAAGAACAACTTATCGGTATGGAATATGGCGAGACAAGAGACGTAACACTTCGTTTTCCTGATGATTACCAAGCTGATGACTTAGCAGGTAAAGAGAGTAAATTTGTTGTAACTCTTCATGAGATACAAGAACAAATAGCTGAGATGCCTGATGATGCTTTTGCAAAAAAAATACTGAGTGATGAGACAGCAACACTCGATACTCTCAAGGAGAAACTAGCGGAGCAGATAACATCTCAAGAACTCTCTCAACTCTATATGAGTGAGCTCAAACCAAAAATGATTACAGCCCTACTCTCTCAGTTTGATTTTACACTTCCAAACAATATAGTAGAACAAGAGATAGATGCAAAAGTTCGTGAAAAAACACGAGGATATAGCGAAGAACAACATAAAACTTTTATGGAAGATAAGGGTAAGTTTATGGAGCTTAGAGAATCTGTACGACAAGCAGCAAGAGATAGTATAAAAACTGCACTTATTGTAGAAGCTTTAGCTAAAAAAGAAGGTGTTGAAGTTCATGAACAAGAGGTTCATGCTGCCCTTGGATATCAAGCAATGATGGCAGGTCAAGATGCACAAGAACTTTTAAAATACTACCAAGAAAACAATTTAATGACATCTGCAAAACTAGGACTCATTGAAGATAAATTATTTGGAATTATACTTGGCTTTCACAAGTAAGTATTGCTAGAGTTAATAATTTATGCAGCAGATAAAAGAGAAGTGGATTAACAATATTTGGGAATGGGCAGATAAAAACAATATTTCTGACCTAGAATGGATTCAACATGACTCTTACCTAGATGCTGGATATTTTAGAGGTTTACCTAGAGATAGGGAAAAGCTACTCAGTTTAACAGAACTAAATCTTTTAGGTTCTCAACTTAGTATCTTGCCTCAGGAGATTGGAAAACTTATAAAGCTCAAGAAACTCTATCTTTTAGACAATAAACTCACACATTTGCCATCACAAATAGGTGAACTAACAAGTTTAGAAGAACTTTATGTTTCTGGGAACGATTTAGAAGAGTTACCAAAAGAAATTGGCAAGCTCAAAAGTTTAAAACTGCTTTTAGTTCAAGAAAACTCTCTAACAAGTTTACCTGCCGAAATAGGTGACTTGACAAATTTAAGAACTTTAGAGCTAGGTAAAAATCAACTGAGTTCACTTCCTAAAGAGATAGGTAAACTTACAGACTTAAAGAAACTAACCATTTGGAAAAATGGATTAACACAACTGCCAAATGAAATTATAAATCTCAAAAGTTTACAACTACTTGATATTCTTTATAATAAAATAGGCTTAGAGGAATGTCATCTTCATTGGTTAAATGATTTAATCAATAAAGAGTGTGATGTTTCAATTTAATAAGGAGATATTTATGTATGATACAGTTAACAGAGATACTATACACCACCTTGTCCATGAGTTCTATGCTCTTGTTCTTAAAGATGATTTAGTAGGTCCCTTCTTCATTAATTCACTAGGGAGTGACTTGGAGAATGGGAAATGGCATGAGCACCTTCATACACTTGATAATTTTTGGTTACTTATGATGATTGGTAAACCAGGTTATAGTGGAGATCCTTTTCCTCCTCATGCATTTTTAGGGCCTATTCCTATTGAAGCATTTGAAAGATGGTTAGAACTATTTAAAGAGACAACAGAGAAATATTTTATACCGAGTATAGCGGATAAATTTTATAAAAAAGCAGAAATCATAGCAGAGCAGTTTATAGAAAATCTTGGTCTAAATGATGAAGATGATGATGACGATTAAGTCATCTCTTTTTCGCTATAATCACACAAAGGAAAACAATGGAAGAAATAGATAAATTATTAAAAAAACACAACAACTTTATAGGTGCACAGATTCGTTCAATCGAGTTTATAGATGATACTACTAGAGTTGTAACTCTTGTAGAACAAGATGATGATGGAGAAGATATCAGTAGTGTTAAGATAACATTTAGTGGTATACAGTCATCTAGAATACTTGAACAAAATGTACTCTCTTTTCTAGATATGCTTAGTGGTATAACACTAATTGAAGAAAATGGCTTATATGGTTTCGCATTAGGAAAGGGTACAGCGATGCTTCATGTACATAATTCACCTCTATATATCGTCTCTTCAGGTATCAAGATCCAATAAAAAAATGAATTTGCCTAAAAAGTAAGAAACACTCTGCTTTTTAAGCTTTTTCTAACTTTTTACTGTTATAATTTCGCCATCTAATAAGTTAAACCTTTTAGATAAATAGTTAAATATCGCGGAATAGAGCAGTTCGGTAGCTCGTCGGGCTCATAACCCGAAGGTCGCAAGTTCAAATCTTGCTTCCGCAACCACGATTAACTATTACAATAAATGTTGGGGTATGGCCAAGCGGTAAGGCACCAGTTTTTGGTACTGGCATTCGGGGGTTCGAATCCCTCTACCCCATCCACATTTACACTTCTAAAAAAACATGTCTTCATCAATATCAACTTCTCTACTCGATTTATTATATGTTCTACTTCTATCAGGTTCTTCTGTTTTAAAAAAAGACAAGAGTTCATCTATTTCTGTATCAGTTTTTTTCACCTCTTCTGCGACATCATCTACATCATTAGCAAATTCACCATTTTCAAATGATAATGCAGCCATAAACTGTACTTTTTCAACAATAGAGATAATTTGTGTTTGAATCACTTCTGTACTTGACTGAGACTCTTTTGCGATACTTACACTTTCCTCTATACTTACAACCATATTTGAAAAGTCATCTTTTATCTCTCCCCCAGATACAACGAGTGTATCAACTATCTCTTTGTTGGAGTTAATCTGCTGTGTTGCATCCCCTACAGACTGAATTAAGATAGATATAGAAGAGTCTACTTCATTAATAGCCTTATTAGTACGCTCAGAAAGCTTTCTAACCTCTTCTGCGACTACGGCAAAACCTCGTCCATGTTCACCTGCACGAGCAGCCTCTATAGCTGCATTTAAGGCTAAAAGGTTTGTCTGCTCTGAAATATCTCTAATTACAGTTGTTATCTCACGTAAACTTTCAATATCTGTAATAAGTTTTCCAAACTCATCCTTTATACTATCTGCACTCTCTTGTGTAGATGAAATGGTATCTATGATATTTTCAATCTTAGTAGTTGCTTCTTCAAGTACACCCGAACTATCCACATTTATATTAAGAATGTCTTTTGAAGCTTTTACATTTTTATCCAAGAGCGTTCTTATTATATTTATATCTTCCATTGTTTCTTTAGCTGTCTCACCCGATTCAGTAGTTTTAGCTCTTAAGTGATGGGTCAAACTTGTAAGTTCATTTGCTAATATAGACTGATAATAACTACTACTTTTGATATTTACTATGGTGTTATGCATCTTTTGTATAAAAGCATTTATATCAATACTAATAGCACGAAACTCATCTTTTGATTTTACCATAGGAAGGAGCTGGGTTAGGTCACCATTACCTTTACCTAAATCATGTGCCACATCTTGAATAAGAACAGCATTATCCAAAACAACTTTACCCGTAAAATAGTTTAACATTACAAGCAATGCTGTAAAAAGAAACATTAAAATTGAAAAGTATTGAATATAGTGTGCATTTATATCATCTAAATAGTCTGCCTTATTTACACCTGGAACTATATAAGCATCCAATTGAGGGATATACTCAAATGCCGCGAATTTTTCTTGTCCAGTTGTAGCAGAAACATACTCATATGTTCCACCTTTTTTGTGAGCAATTATATAAGCGCCATAATCAGTATCTTTAAGATTTTTGCCCTCTTTTTTTGGATGAATAAGTAGTGTACCATCGCTTGCCATAAGATAAACATAACCAGTTTTTCCAACTTTCATTTTATGTATCATATCTTTAAATGCAGCTTCTTTATATACATTTTCATTTGTAAGCGAAACATACTTAATAAGACTTTTAAGAGTTTTTGCTACTGTAGATACATCATTTATCATAATCGACTTAATATTACTAACTGCTAAAAATATGATACAATTAAAATAATAACAAGAGACATAA
>JAUZRZ010000084.1 GCA_030949945.1 Sulfurimonas sp.
AAAGACTTTATGCTTATGACCCTCAAAGTCAAAAAAGTATAGAGCTTTTAGATGCGTTAAAAAAAGTTCAGAGTATAAGTAAAAAGGGGTGCATTGTTACACTTAATTTTGAGGATGAGATTCGTCATCTTGACTTGTCATCTTTAGAATAAGTTTGATTTTTCTTCTTTTTTTGACAGAAGCTATTAACTCTGTTTATAATATAGTATAATATCAACAAAAAGAGAAATGAATGCAAAATGTAGAACCGATGACACTATTTGGGTACGAAAAATTACAAGCCGAAGTAAAAGATCTTAAAGAAGTAAAACGCCCTCAGTGTGTAAGAGATATAGAGTCAGCACTTGAACATGGTGATTTAAAAGAAAATGCAGAGTATCATGCCGCAAAAGAGATGCAAAAAAATATAGACAATCGTTTAGCAGAACTTCAAGAGATACTTGGAAAAGCACAGATAGTAGACCCTAGAGAACTTGAACATGCAAAAATCTCTTTTGGTTCTACTGTGGTGATGACAGATATGGATAGTGATGAAGAGGTTACTTACACTTTAGTAGGTGGCTGTGAATCAAATCCTGATATGGGACTTATCTCCTTTAACTCTCCTCTCGCAAAACAACTTCTTGGAAAAGAAGAGGGTGATGAGGTGAAAGTTCGCCTTCCTGGTGGTGAAAAAGAGTTTGAGATAGATGAGGTGAAATACGTCGAGACAGTTTTTGAGTGTATGACATAATGAGCAAAAAAATAGATGTAGGAATAATTGGAGTTAGTGGATATACAGGTTTAGAACTTGTAAAAATGCTTATAAACCACCCTATATTTAATCTTGCTTATCTTGCCAACTCTACTGGTGGAGTGAGTATAGATGAACTCCATCCCTCTTTGAGTGGCGTTTGTGAGCTTGAAGTTAAAAAAGCAGATGTAGATGAGTGCTCTAAAGTGTGTGAGCTTCTGTTTCTAGCTGTACCACATAAGACAGCGATGGCATTTGTAAAACCATTTATGAAGAATGGAATAAAGATTGTTGATTTTTCAGCTGACTATAGACTGACTCAGGATGTTTATGAGGAGTACTACTGTGAGCATACAGACATAGAAAATTTAGAAACTGTTGTATATGGTCTTCCTGAAATGTTCCGAGAGGAGATAAAAAAAGCCTCTTTGGTAGCTAACCCTGGTTGTTTTCCAACTTCAGCGATACTCGGACTCCTCCCTTTTTTAGATAAACGCAGGGAAGGTACTCCTATAATCATAGATGCTAAAACTGGTGTAAGTGGAGCGGGGAAAAAACTGAGTGAAGTGACACACTTTGTAAATGTAAATGATAACCTTTTTGCCTATAATCCCTTTTTTCATAGACATGCTCCAGAGATAGCTCAAAAACTAGGTATAGATTTTGATGAGGTAAATTTTGTGCCTCACTTAGTCCCACTCACTCGTGGTATGCTCTCTTCTATCTATATCCAAACGCAGGGCTCGTTTGATGCGGAAGAACTTCTAAGAGAGTACTATATAAATGAGCCTTACGTAAGAGTAAGTAAAAAGCCTGTAGATATGAAAAATACTGCAGGAACAAATTTTTGTGACATTTATGTCAAACAAAAAGGAGATTTGCTTTTTATCTCAAGTAGTATA
Organism: Sulfurimonas sp.; assembly: GCA_030949945.1. Taxonomy (GTDB): domain Bacteria; phylum Campylobacterota; class Campylobacteria; order Campylobacterales; family Sulfurimonadaceae; genus Sulfurimonas. Next base: position 1,636 of record JAUZRZ010000084.1, read on the forward strand.
GATAACCTACTGCGTGGCTCATCATCTCAAGCCCTTGTAAATGCAAATCTTATGATGGGGCTTGAAGAAAATATTGGTATCCCAAATATAGCATATGTCCCATAATATAGAGCTACAAGAGGGTGCACTGCTTATTTCAGATGCACACTACTCCTCTTCTCGCCCTGAGTTACTCTCTCTTATAAAAGATATACACTCTAAAAAAATTCCTACTACACAGCTTATCCTTATGGGTGATATCTTTGATGCTCTATTTGGGGAGGTGCCTACAACACAAGAGAAAAACAGAGAAATGATTAGCTCTTTTAAATGAAATAAGTCAAGAATATTGAACTTATCTATTTAGAGGGAAATCATGACTTTAACCTAGAAAATATATTTGTAAATGCACAAATAATCCCTCTTCAAAATCAGCCTCTTATCTGTCATTGCAGAGATAAAACTGTGGCTTTAGCACATGGAGATTTTGATATTGGAGTGGCTTACAAGGTATATACTGCATTTATTCGTAATAGTGTTGTGCTTTATATCTTAAACTTTATAGATAGGCTAACAGATAATACGATACTTAAAAAATTAGACAAATTTTTAGATAAAAAAGATGACTGCAAAGAGTTTATAGGTTTTGAGAGTTACATTAAAAATCGCAACTTAGAGAAATTTAAATGTGAATATTTTATTGAAGGACATTATCACCAAAACAAGAGCTTCTTTTTTAAACAAGTCAGCTACATTAATTTAGCTGCTTTTGCTTGCAATCAAAGATATTTTATAGTAAAATTGACTCAAAGATAAGAACTAATAGTAGATGAAAACAGATATGTGGAGATTTAAAAAATGGATGACAATTCCTTAAAAGTTGGTTCCAATGAGATGGAACTTGTTGATTTTCGTATATTTAAACAAGAAGAAGATTCGATATACGAAGGGATTTATGGTATTAATGTCTCTAAGGTAAGAGAGATTATTCGTGTGCCACAACTCACAGACTTACCAGGAACACCTGAGTTTATAGAGGGGATTTTTGAGCTTCGTGATGTGGTGATACCTGTTGTAAATCTAGCAAAATGGATGGGGATTACTGAGCCTGATTCAGCTGTAAATAATTCTAGAATTATTATTACAGAGTTTAATAATATACTTATAGGTTTTGTAGTACATGAAGCAAAACGTATTCGTCGTATTAGTTGGAGTGAGATAGAACCAGCTACTTTTATGAGTGGATCAGGTGGACTTGACTCTAATAAAATTACAGGGGTAACAAAGATAGAAGGAGATAATGTTCTTCTTATCTTAGACCTTGAGTCTGTTGTTCAAGAGCTAGGACTCTACTCTCCTGATGTAGATAATATTCCAGAAGAGTTAGAGATATTCTCAGGAACTGCACTTGTACTAGACGACAGCTCAACTGCAAGAAAGATTGTAAAAGAGGCACTGCTGAAAATGGGCTTCAGTGTTGTTGAAGCGATGGATGGAGAAGAGGGACTTAGTAAACTGGGTGAACTCTATGAAAGATATGGTGAAAATATAGAAGATGAGCTTAAAATAATTATTTCAGATGTTGAAATGCCTAGAATGGATGGTTTTCATTTTGCAGCAAATGTAAAAGATGATGTGCGTTTTAAAGGTATTCCGATAGTTTTTAACTCTTCTATAAGTGATCATTTTAGTGAGGGTAGAGGTAAAGAAGCTGGTGGGGAAGCTTACTTAGTTAAGTTTGAAGCAAGCTCATTTTATAACGAAGTAGCACGTGTTGTACGTGAACATATCAAGAAGGAAGTGTAAATATGGATGAATTTCAAGAGATACTACAGGATTTTTTAATTGAATCATTTGAACTTGTAGAAAAATTAGATGAGGATTTAGTTGAGTTAGAAAACAATCCAGAAGATTTAGAACTTTTAAATGGTATTTTCCGTGTTGCCCATACTGTTAAGGGTGCATCATCATTTTTAAACTTCGATACTTTAACACATTTGACACACCATATGGAAGATGTTTTAAATAAAGCCCGCCATGGTGAATTACTCATTACTCCAGATGTTATGGATGTTATTTTAGAATCTATTGACCTTATGAAAGCACTACTTGAAACTATTCGTGATACAAGTGCAGATGCTGGAATAGATGTCGCTGCATGTGTAACAAGACTCGATAAAATTTCAGGAGGAGATGGAGAAGTAGAGACTCCTCCCGCTGCTACACCTGAGCCTGAACCTAATTTGTAGAAGAAGCTGTAAGTGAGCCAGAAGATGATGTAGATTATGACAATATGAGTCCAGAGGATCTTGAAGCTGAAATAGAAAAACTACTCCAAGAGCGTCAAGAAGAGGATAGGGCGAAACGCGAGGCAAAGATAGCAGCAGGGGAAGATGTTTTAGCGGCACCTCCTGCCCTACTGAGGATGAGCCTCAAAAACCAGAACCAGAGCCAGCGCCAAAAGCTACACCACCGACCGCCACCTCCTCCTCCAGCTCCAGTTGCTAAAGCTACTAAAGCCGAGGATCCAAAAGCAGCAGCGCCAGCTAAACGTGCACCAGCTACGGTAGAGCAGACTATTCGTGTAGATGTGAAAAGACTTGACCACTTAATGAACCTTATCGGGGAGCTTGTTCTTGCAAAAAATAGACTGATAAAAATAAATGATGATGTTGAAGAACGTTATGAGGGTGAAGAGTTTTTAGAAGAGCTAAATCAAGTTGTAAGTATTGTTTCTCTTGTAACAACTGACTTACAAATTGCAGTTATGAAGACACGTATGCTTCCAATTGGAAAAGTGTTTAATAAATTTCCTAGAATGATTAGAGATTTGTCTCGTGAACTTAACAAAAAGATAGATTTAGTACTTGGTGGTGAAGATACCGAGCTTGATAAGTCTATTGTAGAAGAGATAGGTGACCCACTCGTACACATCATCCGTAACTCTTGTGACCATGGTGTAGAAACTCCAGAAGAACGTATTGCAAAAGGTAAAGATGAGACAGGGATAATTGGGCTTAAAGCATATAATGAAGGAAACCAGATCGTTATTCAGATAGATGATGATGGGAAGGGTTTAGATACCGATATGCTCAAAAATAAGTCTCTTGAAAAAGGTATTATTACTGAAAAAGAAGCTGATAATATGAGTGATAAAGAGGCTTTTGGGCTTATCTTTAAGCCAGGCTTCTCAACTGCAGCATCTGTTACTAGTGTAAGTGGTCGTGGAGTTGGAATGGATGTTGTAAAAACAAACATTGAAAAACTTAATGGTATTATCGATATTGACTCTGAACTAGGTGTTGGAACTTCTATGAAGTTAAAGATTCCTCTTACGCTAGCTATCATTCAAGCTCTTTTAGTTGGTGTTCAAGAAGAGTACTATGCTATACCATTAGCATCAGTACTTGAGACTGTTAGAATCTCTAAAGATGAAATTTATACAGTAGAGGGTCGTTCAGTTATGAGACTTCGTGAAGAGGTTCTTTCTCTTGTTCATATTGGCGATATTTTTGAAGTTGAGCGTATTTTAGATGCTAGTGAGCATGCTTATGTTGTTGTTTTAGGACTTGGCACAAGTAAACTAGGGCTTATTGTAGATACTTTAGTTGGGCAAGAGGAGATAGTTATTAAGTCTCTTGGCGATTATCTTAAAGGTATTGAAGGTATTGCTGGAGCTACTATTCGTGGTGATGGTGGAGTGACTTTAATTGTTGATGTAGTAGCACTAATGTCAATGGCTAGGGATGTGAAATCAACAGTACTGAGTGATGCTTCTGCTACAACTGTTACACATGAGAAAACTAAGGCTAGTGACTATACTGTAATGATTGTTGATGATTCAAAAACGGATAGAACCATTATGAGAAAAGCATTAGAGCCAACTGGAATTACTTTAGTTGAAGCATCAGATGGGCAAGAAGCACTAAATATTTTAAAATCAGGCGATCATAATTTTGATGCGATGCTTGTTGATATAGAGATGCCACGTATGGATGGTTATACACTCGCAACAGAAATTAAAAAATATAATAAGTATAAAAATCTACCACTTATAGCTGTGACTTCTCGTACTGGTAAATCAGACCGTATGCGTGGGGTTGAATCAGGTATGATTGAGTATATTACAAAGCCATATTCGGCGGACTACCTATCAAGTGTAGTACAAAGAAATGTTAACTTTAAAGCGGAGTTTTTATAATGAGCGATCAATTAAAAGAAGTTCTTAACAAACAGAACCAACAGCAAAACACGGATTTAAGCCAACTCGATGACATCGTACAACTTGTAGGTTTTGTTATAGGTGATGAGGAGTATGCTATTCCTATCTTAGCGATTCAAGAGATTATTAAACCATTTTCATGGACAAGAGTACCTCAAGTTCCTGCATATGTACTTGGTGTATTCAATCTTCGTGGTGCCGTAATTCCACTACTTGACCTGCGTTTGAAGTTTGGATTACAGGAGAAAAAGCAGTCAGATGAAACACGTTTTATTGTTATGCGTCATGGTGATGATGTGGCAGGTTTTGTGATAGATAGACTCACAATGGCTATTCGAATTAAAAAAGCAGATATCGGTCCTGCACCTGACACTGTAAATGGAAATGATACAATTATTGATGGTGTTGGTAAACAAGCTGACAAAATAATTACTATTCTTAAAGTAAATAAACTTTTAGAGCGTGATTTTTAGTAATATTTTTAAATGGCTAATAATTTAACCCAAACTATACAAGGTGATAAGCTCTCTTTAAACTTTTCAGGGGAGCTTACCCTCTACTCTATAGCAAAACTACAAAAAGAGATTAGGGCTATCTCCTTTGATAAAGTGAAGCTTGTTATCCTTGATCTGCACAATCTTATCTATTTAGACACAGCCGCAGCAATTTTTATTGTCAAACTTGAAGAAGAGTATAATAACAAATCCAAAAAAACAACTATTTTATGTTTTGATGAGAAGATGCTTTCTACTCTTGAACTTGTAAAAATGCAAAGAATTATTACAAATTTAGAAACTAAAATTGATAATAGTAAAAAATCATTTTTTAAAAAAAGTCATATGAAAACAAACGAATACCTCAATGGATTTTTCTTGTTTATGGAGTTTTTTGGAAAAGTTTTTATGACACAAGTTTATTATTTAAAATCTTTTAAGCATATACGTTTTAAAGAGATAGCTTTTGAGTTTAACGAGTCTGCTATTAAAGCTATAGGTATTATATCCCTCACAAGTTTTCTTATCGGTCTAGTTGTAGCATACCAGTCTGCTTATCAGTTAAAGCTCTATGGAGCAAATATCTTTATAGTTGATATGCTCGGTATTTCCATATTAAGAGAGCTTGCTCCTTTAATTACGGCGATTGTAATAGCCGGTCGTAGTGGGTCTGCGTTTACGGCTCAAATTGGAGCTATGAAAATAACACAAGAGTTAGATGCTATGAAGACTATGGGCTTTGATCCTTTTGTGTTTCTTGTCATGCCTAAAATTATAGCTCTTATGATAGCGATGCCTCTTTTAATCTTTGTAGCAGATATTATGGGTCTGCTTGGAGGTATGTTAATTTCTTATATAGATTTAGGCATTAGCTACGATCTCTTTTTAGATAGGTTTCGTGAGGTTGTTGAAGTGAAACACTTTTTTATAGGAATTATAAAAGGTCCATTTTTTGCATTTTTAATTGCAAGTATAGCAATATATCGTGGACTGATTGTAAAAAATGACACCCAAAGTATAGGTCTAAACACTACTAAAAGTGTTGTTGAATCTATTTTCGCAGTGATTGTGTGTGATGCATTTTTTTCAATTATTTTAACAAACTTAGGAATTTAAGATGAGTATTATAAGTGTTAGAGAGATACATACTCAGTTCGGTGAGAAAATAGTACACAATGGGCTTAACTTAGATATAAATGAGGGTGAAATATATGGTCTTTTAGGACCTAGTGGATGCGGTAAAACAACACTACTTCGAGAGATGGTGATGCTTCAAGAATTTAAGAGAGGAAATATCACTATCTTAGATAAAAGTCTTGATAAAATATCTCAGGCTGATGCACAAAGTTTAAGACGAGAGTGGGGTGTATTATTTCAAGCGGGAGCACTCTTTTCTTCTTTAACATTAGAAGAGAATATAGCTTTGTCTTTGGTAGAGTATACCGATTTACCTCCTAAAATGATTGAGGAGATAGTGAAGTTTAAAATAAATATAGTTGGGCTAAAGTGTAGTGATGCAAAACTTTATCCTTCTCAGATTAGCTGGGGAATGAAGAAAAAAGCAGGTTTGGCGAGGGCTCTTTGTATGGATCCAAAACTTCTTTTTTTAGATGAGCCAACAAGTGGACTAGACCCTATATCTGCACGAGAGTTTGATACTTTAATCCTGAAACTTCGTGATATTTTAAGTCTTACAATAGTAATGGTCTCACATGATTTACGCTCAATTTATGATACTTTAGATAGAGTGGCTATAATAGATGAGAAAAAAATAGTGTATGAAGGTTCACTTAGTGGTGTAAAAACATCCAATAGTGATTTTGTTCAAACATTTTTTAAATAAGGCAAAAAAAGATAATGAATAATAGAGTTAATTATAGAGTCGTTGGTATTTCACTGCTTGTAGCAATAAGTTTAATGATAGCTTTTACCTACTGGTTACTTAAGCCAGAAGTTGCAAGTGATGTTAAAACTTACACAATATATTTTGATGAATCAGTACTAGGCTTAAACATTGATGCCCCTGTAAAATATAGAGGAATAAATGTAGGTAAGGTAAAAGCACTAGAGATAAATCCTAAGAATTCTGAACAGGTAAAGGTGACTGTAAGTATTTTAAAAACAACACCTATTAAGGTAAATACAGTTGCCAAACTAACATCGCAAGGTATAACTGGACTGAGTTATATTAACCTAAACATGGGAAGTCATCTTGCAAAAGATCTTGAAGTAGAGGGTGATGAGGAGTATCCTGTTATAAAAACAGTACCATCATTTTTTGAAAACTTTGAGAAATCACTTGGAAGTGTCTCAAGTCGTTTGTCCTCTACACTGGGGCTAACGCAAGAACTTTTAAGTGAAGACAACCAAGAGCAGATGGCACTTTTACTCAAACACAGTGCAAGTGTAATGTATAAAATGGACATTCTTTTAGATGATACAACCATTAAACATATCCATTCGAGTAGTGAAAATATTGATGAGTTTACAAGAAAACTTAATAATATAATGCCTGATGTAGATAATTTTTTAGAAAATAGTGTAGCTTGGGAAGATAATATTTCAAACTCATTTGGCTTCTATTAGTACCAGTTATCTAGGTATTAGAGCTTCTATGGATGAGATAAAACGAGCTATTGCAAGTGGAGAGTTTAATATAAAAGAGATGGGAGCAGATGTAATTCCGACTATGAATAATACTCTTCTACAGCTCCAAGAGTTGATGATAAAGTTTGAAGTTTCGTTAGAACAGTATAAAAGTAGTCCCTCTGATATATTATTTAAAAAAGAAGCAATTAAAACAGCTCCAGGAGAAAAATAGATGAAAACAGGTTTGATAGTTTTAGTACTTTTTTTAGTTGCTTGCAGTGTGACAAGCCCACCTATAGCGGAGTATACTTTATCTCCAGAGATAAGACTTCAAAAACATACATCGAAGTTATGCAAAGAGAAATCATTAAAAGTTGGACAAGCTTTTAGTTCAAACTCCCTTATGTCTAAAAAAATGTCATATATGCAAGCTGAGTATGAAGAGTCGGTATTTACTCAGTCTGAGTGGGTGAGAACACCAAACAAAGCCATAAGTGATATTTTACTCAAGAGTATTAGAGATAGTGGATTGTTTAAAAATGTTAGTAGTTATAAGTCAAGAGTTAAAGCTGACTTGTTACTCGAAGCTCATATAGAAAAGTTTATACAGTATTTTAAAGATGATAATAAAAAATCGTATGTTGAAGTTGTTATGACACTAAACTTACTTAATGCTAAAGACTCAAAAAGCATTGCACACTCTACATTTAGTGTGAAAGTTGATACAAAAAGTGTAGATGCAAAAGGTGGTGTCATCGCTTTAAACACGGCACTCTCAAAGATTCTTTTAGAGACAAATGATTGGTTGGCTGGAGTTTGTAGATGATAAAAGAATCTGAGTATGTAAAACGCAGGGTAGCACTAGCAGATAAACTGAGTAGTCACTCTATAACTGTTCTTTTTAGTGCTAAAGCAAAACAGCGCTCAAATGATACAGAGTACCCATACCGACAAAATAGTAACTTTTACTATATGTGTGGCTTAAAAGAGGATAATGCAGCCCTTGTAATTGTTAAAAAAGCAAAGAAGAGTAAAACATATCTTTTTGTTCAAAAAAAGATGAACTTTTAGAGCTTTGGACAGGAAAAAGAGTTGGTAAAAAAAGAGCTAAAGAGATTTATGACGTAGATGGTGTTTTTACTACAGATATTTTTGATAAAAAAATTCTTCTCTTACTCAAAGAGAAACTCAGTATCTATTTTGATTTTAGTATGCAAGATGAGAGAATAGAAAAACTTAGAAGTATTAGTTCTCATCTTGTGTCGCATCATAATATAGCTCATAAGATTGGGGAGCTGCGTTTATGCAAATCTGATGAAGAAATAGCTCTAATAAAAAAGCACTAAGTATTACAAAAGAGGCACATCACACTGCTATGCATAAGGCTAAAAACTTGAGTAATGAGAGTGAGTTACAGGCTGAAATAGAGTACATTTTCAAGAAAAATGGTGCATATAGTGATGCTTATACAAGTATAGTTGCTTGTGGAGATAATGCAAATACACTACATTATATAAAAAATGATGCCAAACTTCAAAATGACAAGCTTATATTAATAGATGCGGGTTGTGAATATGACTATTATGCTAGTGATATTACGAGAACTATTCCTGTGAGTGGAAAGTTTACTCAAGCTCAAAAAGGAACTCTACTCAATGATACTTGTTGTAGAGAAAAAAATTATTAGTATGGTAAAAGAGGGAGTTATGAAAAGCGAACTACAAACTCGTTCGGAAGAGCTTTTATGTGAGGGTATGATAGACTTAGGTATATTGAGTGGAGATATTAAAAAACTACTAAAGAATAAGGCACATAAAAAATACTATCCACATGGAATAGGGCACTGGATGGGTTTAGATGTTCATGATGAAGCTCCTTATAAAGATGAAAAAGGCAAAGAGATTCCGTTAATGGCTGGAATGGTTATGACCGTTGAGCCTGGAATTTATATTAGTGAAGATGATATGGATGTTCCTAAAAGATTTAGAGGTATTGGCATACGAATAGAAGATGATATTTTAGTTACAAAAGATGGCTGTGAAAATTTATCACAAGAGATTTTTAAAGAGATTAAAGATATAGAGTCTTTATAGGCATATAAATGGTATAAAAAATGCTTTAATTGAAATAAGTCCTTAGCCAAAAGAAACCCCAACTTAAGTTGGGGTTTCTTTTGGCTAAGGACTTATATTAAGGAGTAATATGCAGTTTATCGAGGCACTAAAACTTAGAAATAAGTTGTTTTTTCTTTTATACGTGATAACTAGTTGGTCTTATAAGTGTAGGCTTTATCGGTAGTATGCACTTAAATTCTATGAAAAAGAATTTAGACAAACTCTATTTTGGATCACTTGTTCCTGTAACTGAACTCAATGAAATTATACAAATATATCATAATGGTTTAGCAAGTAACATTTACAAGGCTTCGCGTTTAGAAATTAGTCCAAGTCAAACTAGTTTAGAAATACGTCATTCTGTTGAAGAAATAAGAAAAAAATGGAAAAGTTATGAGTCTCACTTTAAGCGTGATGATGAACTAGAGTACCTAGGCTATGTTGCATTAGAGATTAAATATACCAATGAATACTTTATGAAATTATATAAGTTTACTAAAAAGGGTAAAGATCTTAGACGAATAAAGTTAAATATTTTAGAAAAAAAAGTCTCCTTTATTCATAAAACTATACAAAAACTTATAAATTATGAAGTGGATGTAGCTCATTATGAGAGAAAAAAGTTTCTGACTCAGTACGAAAAAACTAAGAAACAACTCGGAACTGCTCTGTTTTTGATTATTCTGACGATATTACTTATATCTATGTATGTATTTAGAAGTATTCAAAAAGACCATACACGTCTCGAAATAGCAACAACAAAAATTAAAAAAATGCAAATAAAAAGCTTGAGAAGTGTGTCATATATGGATTCTTTAACCTCGCTGCATAATCGAAGATACTTTAATCTTGTTTATGAAAGAGAAATTAAGAGAGCAAGACGTAAAAACAGTTATATAACCTTTATGATGTTGGATGTTGACTTTTTTAAACAGTATAATGATACATATGGACATATTGAAGGTGACTATGCTCTTCAAAGTGTTGCTAAAGTGCTACAAAGTACTTTACAGCGTCCTAGTGATTATGTATTTAGACTGGGTGGAGAAGAGTTTGGAGTCCTGCTTACTGATACGGATGAGTCTAACTCTGCAAAACTTGCAAGAGATATTTGTGATGCTGTGAGGGATAAAAAACTCAAACATGAAAAATCTAGTGTTAATGAGTTTGTTACTATTTCAATAGGTCTTGTCTGTTGCATAGCAGATGATGCTCTTGATGAACAAGTTCTTATCTCTAGAGCAGATGAAATGCTTTATGAAGCAAAAAGAACAGGAAGAGACAGATATATTATTACATCAAATGTAAGTAGTGCAAAAGTTAAAGTAGCTTAGTGTCCATACTTAAAACGAAAGTCTAAGGCTAGTAAAAGAGGGCGGAGTTTCTCTTTTAGCTCTCCTTGAAACTCCATAAAACCATCTTTATAAATACCACCACAACCTAACTTTTTTTTGAGTAACTTTAGTGTTGCTGTTGCATCCTCTTTTGGAATCTGAAACTCTCCAACAAGTGTAACTACTTTACCCCTGCGTTTCTCTTTTGCAAAGACTAAAAAGTGTTTTTGTGGTTCTAGGTCTTGTGTGATTATTTTTGTTTTTCTCTTCGTTTGAACTTCATTCCAACTTTCATCTATATCTGCACCGATAAAAAGGTCAAGTTTTTTCCCTCTACTCATCTTAAAGAACCTTTTGATGGAGCATACTAATATTTTTTGTATTGTATTGCTCTGTCTTTAATGATATTTCATTAAAGGGCAGACATTCTACAAAATATTAGTATGCTCCATCAAAAGGTTGCTGTTAGAGGAAAAAAACTTGACCTTTTATCAGTGCAGGTGCCAAGCGAAAGGAAAACAAAAATAATCACACAGAACTAGAGCCACAAAAACAAAAATAGTGCGATTTCAGGTAAGAAGGACTGCTGTACAAAGACCTCAAATTTATGGTGTATGACGATGGTTCCCTGGGAGCAAGGAGAGCTAAAGAGAGAAACTCCTCCCCCACCCCAGCCTTAGCATGCTCAGACAAGCTGCCTTTTGCACTACCCATTTGATGCTGTCTCCTGTTCTTTGCTCATCAAGCGACAAATCTGCGCAGATAAGAACTTGTTCATCAGGCGTAATCTGTCAGTAGACAAGATATTGAGCTGGTAACAAACTCATTAACAGATTTTCGTGTTTCCACAGCTCTTGCAAGAGTTTTAGACTCATCCGTATCCGGCCCAGGACTCCCTTCTCCACCAGTCACTGGGGCCAGCACAATGAAGTGCTGTGGCGCTAACAACACTTTGAAAAGAGCATGAATCTCTGCTCAATATGTCCATATGCACTCAGCCATACTGTTTAAAAAGTCAACATCAACATCCTCAAAGGTTATATAACTGTTTTTCGTCTTCTATATTTCTCTCTCATAAACAAGATTAAATATCTTCATTATGCAGAAATCCATACATTTTTAATTTTGTTGCTAGAACAGTGTATCTTCTTTTGAACTGCTAATACATACATAGATATAGTAATATCGTCGACAATCAAAAACGAGCAGTTCCAGTTGTTTTTAGTTTCATGCAGCTTTTTTTTCTTCTCATATGAGGCTACATCCACTTCATAATTTATAAGTTTTGTATAGTTTTATGAATAAGGAAGTTTTTTTCTAAAATATTTAGCTTTTATTCGTCTAAGACCTTTTTAAAGCCAGGCTATATAATTTCAAAGTGTTCATTGAGTATATTTAATCTCTAATGCAACACCAACTTGGAGCCACTCTAATCATCCACGCAAAGTGAGACTCATAACTTTTCCATTTTTCTTGGCCCAGCTTCGGCAGAATGGCGCTGTTTAAACTAGTTGTTTTGAGACTAGCCTCAGCCTGAACATAATATGACAGCAAACCATTATGATATATTTGTATGAACTGGTTACAAAAGACAGAGTGATCCAATTTGTCATTCCTCATGCATACTACCGATATTCCTTATAAGACAGCTGTTATCTACAGAAAACAGCTTATTTCTAAGTTTTAGTGCCTCATTAAACACATATTACTCCTTAATATAAGGATCCTTGGCCAAAGAAGAGCCCCAGCCAAGTTTGGGTTTCTTTGAAGCTGGGACTTGGCGGCCCTGCCTGTGCCTATAAAGACTCTATAATCTCTTTAAAAATCTCTTGTGATAAGAATTTTCACAGCTCCCACTCTTTAACAAGCCAGCCTGTCGTCTTTCTATTCCGTATGCCAACGTTGTCCATCATCTTCATAACAGTCATAGCCATTTCAGCCATGCTGGGAATCTCTTGCCTTGTCTCTGTAAACTTTCATCATGGCAGCATCCAGTGTTATTGTGTGTATTTATGTGCCTTATTCTTTAGTGGTTGCAATGTGCTGCTCAATATTCCTAAGTCATCATGCTGCTCTTCCCGGCCAGACCCCTATCATTCACTTTTCTTCTTCTCTTTTTATCAATTTTTTCTCTACAACAATATCTGATGAAGTTCTTACAGTACTTCTGAGAATAATTCTCGCCAACTAGTCATATTCGGCCCACATCTGTAATATGAAGCTGTGCATTTTGAGAAGTTTGGCATCATTTTTATATAATGTAGTGTATTTACGTGCCTGGCAACTTCTGCACTGCTATAAGCATCACTATAATGCACCACTAACAAGTACTCTCGACCATAGTCTGGCTTGCCCAGCCACCAACTGAGGTGTGATGTGCCTCTTTGTAGCGCAATGCGCTGAAGCTCAGATTTTGCATAAGCACGCTGAGAGCACATGAGCTATGATATGTTGCGACACAAGGTGAGGGGCTAATACTTCTGGGTTTTCTATTCTCTCATCTTGCATAAAATCAAAATGAATACTATTTCTCTTTGAGTAGAAGAAAAATTTTTATCAAATATCTCATATTAAAAACACCATCTACGTCATAAATCTTCCTTCTTTTTGCAACTCTTTACAAAATTCGTCTTTTTGAACAGATATGTTTTACTTTCTTCTTTTCTTTTATTACAGGGCTCACGTCATCTGGCACTAACCACATGAAGTTACTATTTACAACGATAGGCTGAATTATAGTGACTCTCGCTGTGCTTACCCTGGATTCTCAGACTAACATCGTCTACATCAATAACCAATCATTGTCTCTAAAAGAATCTTTTGAGGATAGAACGTTTAAAAACGATGACTTTTCCTGCTTGCATCTACACTATGTCAACTTTCACACTAAATA
>JAUZRZ010000085.1 GCA_030949945.1 Sulfurimonas sp.
TTTGAATTTGTAGGATACAAAACTTTTCCAGATGGGACAACTAGAGATGCATTTTTTAGATGCACATCCTGATCATCGAAAAAAATATGTGCTCGAAAAGATTTTAAAATTTTACTCTTTTCTAAGCCACCTAAGAAAAAGGCTTCATCTACATAAACACCCCAATGACGCAGCGTTTTTATAACTCGTATATCCGAAGGTGAGTTTCTAGCTGTGACAATAGCGATACGAATAGGCGAAAACTCCATTTTCATAGGAAGTCTCTCTTGTAGTTTAGCAAGCTTGATAAGAAATGCAGCAAATGGACCCTCTTGCATGGGGGTGTTTTGCTCTTTATGTTCATTTTTATGAAAAGCATCTATTCCCTCTTCTTTGTAAACAAGTTCACTACTCTCATCAAACAAAACAGCATCTCCATCAAACGCGATACGAACTTGTTCATCATCTAAGTTTGCTTTATATGCGGGCGGTATATTTAAAACAGCAGAAGCACAAACTCCACAATCAATAACCTTTTGGGCATCTGCCTCGTTTGTAGTAAGAAACAGGTCAACATCAAAAGCTTCAAGATAATCCGCACTAGACTCTCCGGCTGTAAACGCAGAGCGAGTTATATTTAAACCCACTTCACGGATAGTATTTAGAACTTGTACACCAGTATCAGGAGAGTTACGTGACATGATTACAACTTCAACCAAAGGAGATTCTCCCTCTTTTTGATATCTGTTGAGATTAAGTAGTGCTTTTACAAGTGCAAAACCTATACCTTCTTTTAGTACAACATCTTCATTTTTAAGCATAAAAGCACGATAAATTTCAATAGCACGATCTGGATGTTTACTAAACTCATCTTTGTAAAGTTTATCTGCCTCACTCAAATCAAAAAGAGCAGTAGCTGAGATGCCAATTACAAGTGTTTTATCAAGAGAAAATGCCAAAATAATCCTTAAATATCCTTATATAATGCTAATTATAGTAAAATATTATTAAAAATAACAAAGGCTTATATGACTTACTTCGTTTATATACTAAAATGTGTAGATAATACTCTCTATACAGGCATTACAACTGACCTTAAACGCAGGCTTTATGAACATAATAATTTAGATAAAGGTGCAAAGTACACAAAACTTCGTCGTCCTGTCGAACTTGTATATAGCGAAGAGAGTGAAGATAGAAGTAGTGCTTCAAAACGGGAGTATGTCATTAAAAAACTGACAAGAAAAGAGAAATTGGAGTTGATAAATGTTTAAAATTTATGTTGATGGGGATGCTTTTCCAAATCTTTTAAAACCTATACTTTTAAAACAGATAGAGCGTTTAGGAATACAGACAGTAGCAGTAGCGAATAAAAAAATAAATCTAGGTAAAAGTAAAAATATCACTTATCTTATAGTCGATGCAGGTGCAGATGAGGCTGATGATAAAATAGTTGAGATTTTACAAAGAGGGTGATTTAGTTATAACTGCAGATATACCCTTAGCAGATAGAGTCATCACGAAAAATGCTCATGCAATTGATCATCGTGGAGAACTTTATAGTGTGGATAATATCAAACAGTATCTAGCTATGCGCAACTTAATGGATAAAATACGTGAGAGTGGAGAGATAACTAAAGGACCTAAAGCCTTTAGTCAAAAAGATGCTGAATCTTTTGCAAATCAGTTAAATGCTTTTTTAAATAAGTTTATGCACTAATATTAAGAGAGGAGTTAGCTTGCTCTTTATCTTCCTTCTTCTTGAGTATTTAGAGATATAGCTTCATTTGAGTATGTCTGCTGACCCTCTTGTTTTTCAAGAGTTTCTTTATTTTTTTGTTGTGTGGCTTGCATCTCCATAACTCTAGCACTTGAAGCGACTGCAAAGTCTTGGGGTGAGGGGTCGCCAGCAGCTAGAGCTGCAGCAGCAACTTTGCGAGCATTTTGTATAGCCTCTTCTGGTGAGGAGCTTGAAGGTGTAGCAATGGATACTTCTCCACCTATGGCATACATCTTTCCATCAGGACCTTGCTGATAAGTAAACGAAGCCGCACCGGCTAAACCACCAGAGGCAGCTATGTGTGCAGACTCATGTGCTCTAACTTCTGAGTCACGAGAAGCGAGGTCTTTAACTAATCGTTCTTCATCTGTACTGAGTTCCTCTGGTGAAGAACTCTTTTTGGACTCTTGAGCTTTTTTTTCATCTTGCTCTTTTTGAGCAGAAACCTTTTTTGCCTCGACTCTGCGTTTATCAACTGGATCATCTTCAACAACAAGTATCTCTTTCTCATTTAGTTTGATAGTATAACTAGAACCGATGTCATATAAAGAGTTTGAAGCTATCTGCATAATACATAATTATAACACTTCAGCTCTTTAATAGCAAGAGTACTTAATAGAGTCTCTTTGTGGTATGATTACGGTAATAATAAATATAAGGCTAAAATATGATGCAATTTGAACTCAAAGATGAATATATAGAACTTTTTAAACTGATAAAGGTACTTGACTTAGTGGATAGTGGAGCACAGGCTAAGATGATAGTTGCTGATGGTTATGTAGAGCGAAATGGAGAAGTAGAACTCCGTAAACGAGCTAAAATCATAAAGGGTGATAGACTCGTTATAGGTGGGGATGTTGAGGTTGAAGTGAGATAAATTATTATCTCCAGATAAAACATCTTGTATAGCATATGATAAAGAAACTTAATTAAAAATTGATATTATCGGTAAAACCTACTTTTTTGAGACTTTTATGGGATTTTGTTGAGGTGTTAAATATGAAGAGATTTATCTTAAATTAGATAGTAAACTCCAAAGGAAGTTTACTATCAACTGTAAACTTCCGGAAAACTCAAGAGAGGAATAATATTTGCTTAAAATAGGCAAATAAATAATGGATGGATGAATGATGACACTGAATGAATATGCTTCAAAAGTTACAAGGGTGCTTTAATGACAAAAGAGTAGTTGAAAAACAGAGAATCTTTTAAAAAAAATTGTAGAGCATAAAACAATAAGATTTTAAAGAAGATTCATCCCTATTGAGCCAATCCCCTAAACTTACATAACTTTGTTCTGCTGAGTTCATTGTCACAGTAGAAATCTGAATCGCTTCAACCATCGCTTCTAACATTTTATCTTTGAATACTACTTTTCATAACTTAATCCTCATGCTACACAATAGAATAAATAACTGTATAAAATTCTATTTATGTGTCTTAATTGGAAAATTATATCTTAAATAGAAATATAAAGCAAATTATTTCTATTTATAGCTTGTTAGATCTTATATTTATTGCTTTATAAGAATAATTAACCTATAATTCTTCTTATCAGGAGTTGATGTGAGTAAAAGAAAAATGCAATTTACAATAAACTATTTTTACAGCTATGTACTAAACAGTTCCTAGCAGATGAATTTTCAGTTAGTACAAAAACAATTGAAAACACAATAAAAGTTGTACAGATATTATATATAGTAAAAAGTTAGGTGCTTATCATTTTGAGAACTTATTACCACAAGCTCATCTCTTACCAAAACTACTTTTCTATTTTTAAAAATAACTTATCCAACAACATATTAAAAAAAAGATATTTTATCTATTACTAAAAATCTTAGTTCAAACCTAGATGAGATAATGATAGAGACAGAATCTTTATCGCCCTTATCCAAAAAAATCATCCAGATGAGTATTGCTATTAATCATAACTGCATAGTAAAACTCTCGTATGAAGGTAATAGTAAGCCCATTGAAGAGAAATATATACAAGCAAACCAAATCATCACTTCTAATACAAGTTCTACTTACTACCTTTATGCTACTTATGACAAAAAGAATAAAAAGTCTATTGGTTCTATCCGAACACTAGCTTTTAACAGTATTACCCATATGGAACCTATTGAATATGTTAAAGATATTATTTTTAAAACTACTAACGATGGAAATGAGTTCGGACTCTACGATGAGGGTAAAAAAATTATGCTAAGTCTTACAGGTTCTGCTAGCACATTACTTTAAAAGAGAGGCTCTGTTTGAAAATAAAAACTTCAAATTTATTTCAGAAGATTCTAATCATACAGTTGAGATGGAAATGACATATAACCATAAGATAGAAGTTGTAAAATTACTTCAACAGTGGATGCCACAGATTACTATTAAAAGTCAATCCGATGAAGTTAAAGAGATACTAGAAAAGATTACAAATAATTACAATCAATTTATAGGAAACATTTATGAATAAACAACAATTAGCAGCCAAAATTTGGGAATCTGCAAATCAGATGCGTTCAAAGATTGAAGCAAATGAGTATAAAGATTACATACTAGGATTTATCTTTTATAAATACCTTTGTGATAAAGAGGAACAATTTGCTTTAAAAGAGGGATATACTAAAGAAGATTTAGTAAATTTATCAGAAGAAGATAGTGAAAGTGTTGAGTACTTTAAAGAAAATCTTGGTTTTTTTATCTCTTATGACAATCTTTTTTCTACTTGGATAACACTAGGTCGTGATTTTGATGTATCAAATGTAAGAGACTCTTTATCAGCTTTTGAGCGTCTTATTAGTCCAGCTCATAAAAAACTCTTTGATGGTATTTTTGATACCTTGCAAACAGGACTCAGTAAGCTTAGGAGAGAGTGCTCCTTCACAAACAAAAGCGATTAGTCAGCTTATCCATTTGATTAAAGATATTCCGATGAACTCTAAACAAGATTATGATGTACTTGGTTTTATCTATGAGTATCTCATTAGTATGTTTGCTGCAACTGCTGGGAAGAAAGCAGGTGAGTTTTATACACCTCATGAAGTTTCTGTTTTAATGTCTGAGATTGTTGCTCATGCTTTAAAAGATAGAAAAGAGATACAAATCTATGACCCTACAAGTGGTTCAGGCTCACTGCTTATAAACATAGGTAATAGTGTTGCTAAACATATGGACGATGAAAACAATATAAAGTATTTTGCACAAGAGCTAAAGAAAAACACTTACAATCTAACTCGTATGAACTTAGTTATGAGAGGTATCTTACCTAGTAATATTCATACTCGAAATGGTGATACTCTGGAAGAAGATTGGCCGTACTTTGATGAAAATGATCCTGTAGGAACTTACGACCCTCTCTACATAGATGCAGTTGTCTCAAATCCTCCCTATTCTCAAAAATGGGATAGTGAAAATAAAGAGTCAGACCCAAGATATGCAAGATTTGGATTAGCACCAAAAACCAAAGCAGATTATGCTTTTTTGCTTCATGACTTATACCACCTAAAACCTGATGGAATTATGACTATTGTACTACCTCATGGGGTTTTGTTTCGTGGTGGCGAAGAGGGAGAGATTAGAAAAATCTTATTGAGCAAAACCATATAGATACTATCATCGGACTCCTGCAAATATATTCTTTGGAACAGGAATACCTACTGTCATTTTAGTTTTAAAACAGCAAAGAGATAACACTGACATTCTCATTGTGGATGCTTCAAAAGGTTTTGAAAAGGTAGGAAAAAACAATAAACTAAAAGCAAGTGATATTAAAAAAATAGCTGATACAGTTATAAAAAGAGAAACTTTAGCAAAGTACTCTAAAGTAGTGAGTCGTGAGACTATTCGAGAAAATGGGTACAACTTAAATATTCCCCGATATGTAGATAGTTCACCAGAGGATGAGAGCTTTGATATATATGCTACGATGTTTGGAGGAATACCCAAATATGAAATAGATAAATTAAAAGTGTACTGGCAAGCATTCCCTACTTTAAAAACTGCACTGTTTGATGACATTTCTAGTGAATATACAGATATTAAAAGTGATAATATAAAACAAACTATTACGCAACATAGTGATGTAAAAACATTTATAGATACAGTTTGATGCATCATTTGGAGATTTTAACAATTTTCTAAAAAGTGAACTCTTAGAGCAATGTGAAACTCTGAAAATTCAAAAAGAGGAAGCTCTTTTAACTCATGAGGTTTTTAAACGATTAGAGAGTATCCCTCTTGTTGATAAGTATGAAGCATATCAGTTACTTAATGACAACTGGTTAAATATAGCCATAGATTTAGAAATCATTCAGACAGAGGGGTTTGATGCCACGAAGCAAGTTGACCCTAATATGGTATTAAAAAAGAAAGCTGGAAAAGAGCAAGAGGTTCAAGATGGATGGATTGGTCATATTATTCCTTTTGATTTAGTTCAAGTTACACACTTAAAAGATGAACTTGAAGCTTTGAGAGTTAAAGAGCAGAGGCTAGTAGAGGTTACAGCTAAGTATGAAGAGGTACTTGACTCTCTTAGTGAAGAGGAAAAAGAGTCTGAATGTATAAAAGAGTCCAAAGATGCTTTTGTAAATGCACAAGTAATAAAAGAGGCAAAGCTTCTTAAAGCAGAGATAAAAAAGAGTGGTGCATTTAGCAAAGACTCTTTAGAAGCAAAAATAATAGAAGTTGATAAACTGATATCTGAAGAGAAAACAGTTAAAAAAGAGGTAAAAGCTGAAGCAGCAGCCCTGCATATGCTTACCAAAGAACTATAGAAAACCTAAATGAAAGCCAAGTCTATGAACTACTTGAGCTTAAATGGATAGAACCACTCAGTAAGGGAACTGGGCAAACTTCCAGAGGGAATTATAGATAACTTAACAAATACCCTTCAATCTTTAGCACAAAAATATGAAACAACCCTCCTTGATGTAGAAAATGAGATAAACAGCACGCAAAAAGAGTTGTTTGTTATGATAGATGAACTTGAGTGGTGGTGAGTTTGATATGCAAGGATTGAGAGCATTTCAAGAGCTTTTAGAGGTTAAGTAATGGTAGCTAAAAGTAGAGTGCCTCAAATACGATTTAAGGGGTTTAGTGGGAGAGTGAGGAGAAAAAATTAATAGATATGGAATTATTCAGTGGATTATAAATGCTTACTTTGAAACGATAGTATGTAAATGAGTAGCAAGTAGTTTTCGTTTATATGTCAAAGAATGGAAAATACTGTAGATGTACAAGCATATTTGTATTACAAACGCTACTGAAACATGTGATAATGTTCTAAAGAATGATAGTTGTTGAATGGCTAGAATCGTTAATACTGGAGAAGTACGTTACTGAATATATTAATGGGAGCATTTATAACTAAGCTTGGTTCTAAAATCAACTTATGAGGAAATAAAATGCATTACTATAAAAGTATTGTGGTAATCTTTTATGAAGAATTAGCTAAAACCTTCAAATGCAAGCATATTAACTTAGCAGGTAACTTAACAAACTCAGGACTTTAAACCATAATGATTATTTATACCTTAAAAATAGAACCAGATGAACAGACACAAAAATCGGCAACTACTTTCAAAACTTAGATAAACTCATAGAACAAAAAGAGAAAAAAGAGCAAAAACTCAAACAGTTTAAAAAAGCGATGCTTGATAAGATGTTTCCAAAAATGGTGCTAATACTCCTGAAGTTCGATTTAAAGGGTTTAGTGGGGAGTGGGAGGAAAAAGAACTTGGTGAACTTACTTAAAATTAAAAACAGGTAGTTCCAATAGAGAAAGCATTCAGGTTAGACGGTAAATATACTTTTTTTGATAGGTCTGAAGATATTAGAACACCCAAGTAATATATATTTATTTGACTGTAACCTATTATTGTGGCTGAGTAGTGGTTCGGATTTTATTCCCAAATATTTGTTGGCAAAATTTGGTTTACATCAACGAACACCATGCGATAATGAATTTGATAATGGTGATAGTAAGTTTTTATTTTAT
>JAUZRZ010000086.1 GCA_030949945.1 Sulfurimonas sp.
TAACTAATCACCCTATTTAAAGCTAAAAACAATTCAAAAATTCAGCTCAAAATACCTCTTAAAAAGCCTATTTATAGGGTTTTTAGCTATAATATCTTTAAATAAAAAGAGGGTTTATGCTTGAAGAAAAATAGAATAAAATATCAATTTTCATTAAAATCAAAAGAAGAATTAGAACAACTAACACATGAAGAATTACTAAAATATGTGAATGATCTTCAAGATAATTCAATACAAGAAAAGCCACCAAAGAATTGCCCTGAAGCGAAGCTGAGGAAATGCCCTCGGGGTACCAATAACTCAAGTATCTCACCATCAAGTGAGATAGCACCTCCCAAAAAAAGAAACAATAAAAACCAATCTCTTCGAGAGAAGAGTAATAAAAGTGTTGGTGGGCAATTAGGAAGAGATGGAGTTACACTTTTACAAAGTGATACTCCTGATGAGATTGTTACACTGCCTTATTCTTTGACGCACTGTAAAAGTGTAATGTCGATATATCTACTGTAGTAGCTAAACTCAAAGAGAGGAGACAAGTTCTTGATATTGAACTCTCATCTATTGATAATAAAATAACAGAGTATCAAAGCTTCTCTAAAAAGTGTTTCTCTTGTGGATATGAAAATCATGACAATAGTTCATTTACAATAGCTCCAAATATAAGTTATGGTTCAACTGTTATAGCGATGGTTTGCATATCTAAGTGTTTCTCAATATATGTCAAATATGCGAATAGTAGCACTTATGAAGAATCTATTTAACATCAAACTATCAGAGGGAAGTATTACAGGTTTATTAGCAAAAGCTTCAAAGCTTTCACTAAGCACTATAGATAGGATTACTACCATCTTAGAACAAGTACCTATTATAGGTATTGATGAAACAGGATGTAAAATCAATAGTTTTAAATATTGGCATTGGACTTTTCAGAATGAGCGTAACACTTTGATTATTGCAAACAAGTCACGAGGCACAAAAGTTATCAACAATACATTTGAAAATGGTTTTAAAAATGCTTGTGTAGTTCATGATAATTATTCATCATATAGCTCACTTGAGTGCAAGAGTGAACAGTTATGTTTAGCTCATAAGATGAGAGATTTAAACTATGCTATTGAGTGTGAGGGTACGAAGCTAATGAAAGACATTAAAACATTACTTAAAGAAGCTATAAGAGATGATAAAGAGAGTTTAAGCTCTACTCAAAGAGTGCTACTCAAAGCTCAGTATGACAAAATGCTACAACATCTTTTATCTATGCCATATATAGAAAAAAGTGAAACGCATAAACAAATAAAATCACTTACAAAGTCCAAAGATAAACTCTTTACTTTTTTTACTTGATGAAAATATACCAGCTGATAATAATGGAAGTGAACGCGCTATTAGAAATGTAAAGGTTAAGCAAAAAGTATCAGGACAATTCAAATCACTTGAAGGTGCACAAAATTATGCTAACTTACGATCTGTTATTGATACTTCTCGTAAACGCGGCTTAAATGAATTTGAATCCTTGGTTTCTATAATGCAGGGGAATTCTCTCTTTTAGAGAGGGTGATTAGTTACAAAAACTTTACATAAATTGGCTAGGAACATAAATGAAAGAAACAAAACATGCTAGAACTCTCGATGCAAATGAAATACTAGAACTTATATTTATTTATTTAACAGAAGTGTCAGGTTTGCGAAAGCATGATGAAATTATCAATGTCTTAGCTAATATGGGACGGGCATTAACAAGTTCAGATAGATGTACAGTTTGGGTTGTTAGTGATGATAAAAAAAAGTATTTGGACAAAGGTCGCGCATGGAATGGACGCGATTACGATTCCTATAGATTCAGGAATCGTTGGTTCTGCAATCCTTGGTGAAGAAAAGATTATCATTGAAGATGTTTATAAAGATACGCGTTTCAATCCAGACATAGACAAGAAAACGGGCTATGTAACAAAAAGTATGATGGTAATCCCTATGTTTAACAATGATGATGAGATTATTGGTGCTTTTCAGGTTATAAATCATAAAGGGGAAAAAGGAATTTTCGAAAAGGATGATATGAAAAGGCTTATGCTTGCGAGTACCTATGCAGCTGAAACCTTAGTAGCGGTAAAACTAGCCCAAGAAATTGAAGATACGCAAAGAGAAGTTGTATTTACAATGGGTGCCGTTGGAGAGAGTCGTTCAAAAGAAACAGGAAATCATGTCCGTCGCGTTGCAGAGTACTCTAAGATTCTTGGACTTGCCTACGGTTTATCTGAGGCAGATACTGAACTTTTAAAACAAGCTAGTCCTATGCACGATATTGGTAAAGTTGCAATTCCAGATGCAGTTTTAAATAAACCAGGTCGTTTTAATGTGCAGGAGCGTGCAATCATGGATACGCATGCTGAGCTTGGTTACCACATGACAAATAACTCTGAGAGACCTTTACTCAAAGCTGCATCTATTGTAGCTTATGAGCATCACGAAAAGTGGGATGGAAGTGGATATCCGCAAGGAAATAGTGGAGAGGACATTCATATATATGGGCGAATTAAAGCCATCGCAGATGTTTTTGATGCCTTGGGTTCAGATAGAGTGTGTAAAAAAGCTTGGGATGATGAAAAAATATTGAAACTTTTTAGAGATGAAAGGGCTAAACATTTTGATCCTAAACTTATTGATATATTTTTTGAAAATCTAGATAAAATATATGCAGTGAGAGATACCTTTAAAGATAACTATATAGAAAAAGTAGAGGTCCAAGAAGAAGAAGTAGAAAATAAGATAGTTGCATTAGGTGCATTTGGTACAAAAGCTAAAGGCTATGGAACGAGTTCTTTCTTTCTTAA
>JAUZRZ010000087.1 GCA_030949945.1 Sulfurimonas sp.
CTTTCAAAATAAAAGTCCAGAAACCAGCAAAATATTTAATTACCACAATTGAAGAAAAATTAACTAAATGTTCAAAGTGAATATATTAAAAATATTATTTCATCATACTCTTTTATTAAAACACACTACCATCCTTCCCGTTAAAAAGAAAACGAATTAAGAGATATTATTGATGAGATAGATACAAAAATAAATAATTTTATTTAAACTTATAAATATTTTGGATACTTTAGGACAATTCTATATCGAATTTTTGAGATATGCAAATAACGACAAAGGTCTAGGGATTGTATTAACCCCTCCGCCACATTACTGAACTGTTTCTCGAAATAGCAAATATAAATAAAGATAGTATTGTTTTATGACACATGTACTAGGAACAGGTGGATTTCTTATTTCAGCTTATGAAGAAGATGATAGTGGATGCAGGAGGAGATGAAAAAAAAGAGTTAGAAACGAAGTCTAATCAATAAATTGTGGGTGTAGAACTCGCTGACATGATATATTTTCACTTGTTTGTTCAAATATGTTTATTCATGGCGATGGAAGAAGTAAATTTTACTCAAAGGTAGTTGTTTTGATAAAAAAGTCAAAGAAGAGGTAAATCTTTACAAACCAAATACAGGGTTCTTAAATCCACCCTATAAGTCATCAAAAGAGGATATAGAAGAATTAGAATTTATTTTAAATAATTTAGAACAACTTGAAAAAGGTTCTCTGTGTATAGCCATTATACCAATGCGATGTGCATTATATGATAGCGGAGAAGGAGTAGAGTTAAAAGAAAAACTATTAAACAATCATACATTAGAAGCAGTTCTTTCAATGCCAGATGAACTCTTTTATAACTCTAATGTAGGAACAAATACTTGTATTATGGTAACTAAGGCAAAAGAAAAACATCCAAAAAATTATAAAACATATTTTGGATATTGGAAAGATGATGGATTTTACAAAAAAAGAACTAGTGGAAGAGCTGATTATGATCATACTTGGAATCAAATTAAAAATTATTGGTTGGAAAATTATAGAAATAGAGATGAAGTAGTAGAACACAGTGTAAAAAAATCAATTAAGCCAACTGATGAATGGTGTGTTGAGCAATATATGACTACTGATTATAAAGAGTTGAACGAAGAGCTAATGAGGACATTAGTTTTAAATTATTTATCATTTTGTGTATCTCGAGGAAAATTTATAGCTATTAAAGATTTTATTAATGAAAATAAAAAACTTAAATTAGATACAGAGACATGGAAAGATTTTGAAGTTGGAAAATTATTTGATGTTACTTTAGGAAAGGCAATTCATAAGAATACAATAAAAGATTTTTCTAAGACAAATAAAAAAGAGTTTATTCCTTATGTAACAAGAACAACAAAAAATAATGGTGTTGAACTATATGTCCATAATAGTAAAATTGATACAGATAAATATATGAAGGGAAATGCGATTACAATTGGTGCTGAAGGATTTAAAGCATTTTATCAAGAAGAGACTTTTATTACTGGAAATAAAGTAAATATACTAAGAAATGATAAGCTAAATTTAAAAATAGCACTGTTTTTAAATTCTGTATTAAATTTAGAAATAGAAAAAAAGTTTGGCTATGGTAGAGGTTTGGTTCAAAAAAGAATTGAAAAACTATCAATTAAACTGCCAGTTGATAGTGATGGTAAACCTGATTGGAAATTTATGGAAGATTTTATACTGTCTTTAGACTACGAATAAAAATATCTACATTAAAGTGTTTCTAGGAGTTGTGAAACTCTTTTAGAACTTCCATGTTTTAGGTAAGCTCTAAGCTCTTTTGAGTTTTTAAAAAACTCTTCTCTATTATAATCTTTAAATGCCATTAAAAGGTTTTTCACTGTAACATTTTCTTGTAAAAATTCTGGATGTATAGTCTGTTTTTTAAACTTAGTAAACATAATATTACTCAAACCAACATACTTAATCTTTACTAAACGAGAACCTATAAAAAAGTCTAGTGGTTTAGCAATGTAAGCAAGTATAAAAGGCACACCGATGATGGCAGCCTCAAGAGTTGCTGTTCCACTACAGATAAATGCGAAGTCTGCATTTAGAAGAGTTTTATGAGCCTCGTGTGATACTTTAATATGAGATATATTGCCATATACCTCTTTTACTTCTTGTTTGGAAAAATGTTTAGGGATTATTAGAGTGGCATTTATATCTAACTCTTGTATTAACTCCAAAAAGATAGGCATGAGTTTTTTTATCTCGCCTTTACGACTCCCTGGCATAAAGGCTACCTCTTTTACCTCTGCGTTTATGCAAGTTTTAAACTCTGTTATCTGGTCAAGAAGAGGGTGCCCTACATACTCGATAGGGGCATCTTTTGGGTAGTAGCTCGGCTCAAATGGAAGTATGGAGGCGAGTTTATCTATGGTTCGAGCAAGAACAGGTATACGTTTTTTTTCCATGCCCATGCTTGAGGAAGGATGTAGTAGATTATCTCTTTATCTGGGTACTTTTTCTTTATCTTTTTTGCAAGAGGCAGGTTAAAACCTGAAGAGTCTATAAGAAGTACCTTGTCTGCATCTTGTGCAAGTTCTAGCATCTCATCTGCTAGTTTAAAGAAGTAGCGAAGTTTTTTTAAGGCATCTACAATGCCCATAATAGCAAGACTCTGTAAGTCAACTATAGGATTTCCTAAGTTTTTATCAAAGATACCTATAAGCTCTACATCATCTTTAAACTCTTTTGTTAGTGAAGTGAGATGCACATTCGCAGAGTGTTCCAATGCGGATACTAGGAGTTTCATGAACCACCATCCCCGTAGTTTTCATAGCTGTCATCATATCTCTCACTGCTCTCATCCTCAACATAGTCTCTAAAGTAAGTAGTCAGGTTATCTATATCTTCATCGCTAAGTCCTACTGCAAAGCCTATCATCATCTCTTGTTGTTGTGTATCTGCTTTTTTTTCACGGAAGCGTTTGAGTTTATATGTCATATAACCTTTGGCACGATTAGCGAGATAAGGGTAGCGGTGAATACCCTCTAGTTTGTGACCATGACAGGAGTAACATGCACTAGATATATAGAGGTCTTTCCCTTTTTCATAAGGGGTTTGTGCAAAAATAGAATGAAATGTTAAAAATAATAGTAGTATGAAACGCAACTCTAAGCCTTATTGATTTATAATGACACTATTATATCAAAGGTGGCTTAAGTATGATTATAAAAAATGCAATTGTTTGTGACGCGGATGGTGAAAGAGATGTAGATGTTCGAGTGGAAGATGGCATTGTTACTGAGATTGGAAGCTCTTTAGTGGGTGAGAATATCACTGATGCAGCAAGGTGCTTACCTTATCCCCTCGCTAATAGACACTAATGTAAGACTCCTAGACTCTACACTTAATGCTAAAAACATTAAGGCTATATCAAAAGAGGCTCTTCGTGGTGGTGTGGGACATATAGTGCTAAATGCCGACTCAACTCCAAGCATAGATACCGAAGTAGTTTTAGAGTTTGCACAAAATGGTGTTGCCTCAACTAAGGGTGCCAAAATGGACTTGATGCTAAACACCCTAAAAGAAGATAGTACACTCTCAAACATAGCCATTCTGCTTAAAAAAGGTGTGGTCGCACCTTATATGAGCACCATAGCAAAAAATGATATAGCCATTAAAATAGCCCAATATGTGCAGATGTATAAAGTGACACTTTTTTGTAAGGCAGAAGATAACTCTTTGATAAACGCAGGGGTTATGCTTGATGGTGATATTAGCTCAAAACTCGGTCTAGCGGGAATTTTAAACTTGAGTGAAGTACTGCATGTCTCACGCATGATAGAGATAGCCCGTCACTTTAAGATAAAAATTTTATTTAAGGCTATTGCATCACCGCGTTCAGTTGCTCTTATACTCAAAGCTAAAGAAGAGGGTGTAGAGGTGAGTTGTGAAGTAAGTATCCATCATTTAACAATGTGTGATGAAGCCTGTGAAGGTTTTAATACTTTAGCAAAACTTGACCCACCACTAGCAAGTAGGGAGGATATGTTACTTCTACAAGAAGCACTAAAACGCGGGGAGATAGATATATTAACTACACTCCATCAGCCAAGTTCCCCTGTAAACAAAGAGGTAGCATTTCTTGATGCTGCTTATGGATGTGAAGGTCTAGAAAATGCTTTAGCAAATTACTATGAGCAATTTGTAAAAAGTGGTTTTATCTCAATGAGTGAACTCTTAAAATACACAGTACAAAATCCTGCAAAATCAATAGGTTTAAAGAGCGGAAAAATAGAAGTTGGAATGAAAGCTGATTTACTGTTTTTTGATAAAAAGAGTTTAGAAGTTAGAACATTGTTTTAAGTGCATAGTCAAAAGGAATACCAACATCAGGTACTCTTTTTAACTAGGCACTTAGGAAATTCTTTTTTATTAAAACTCTTTTTTATAAGCATCAAATTTGTCATCGAGAATAGCTTGGCGTACCTCTCTCATAAGGTTTAAGTAGTAGTGTAGGTTGTGGATGGTAGCAAGTCTAAAGTATGTAATCTCCCTAGAGCGAAATAGATGGCTTAGATAAGAACGCGAGTAAGTTTTACAGGTTAAACATTGACACTCAGGGTCAATAGGTGCTCCGTCTTCTTTAAACTTTGCACCTTTAATATTTATGCGACCAAAAGAGGTGAAAAGTGTTCCATTTCTTGCATTTCGTGTTGGCATAACACAGTCAAACATATCTATACCGCGTTCTATGTTCTCAATGAGGTCTTCAGGAGTTCCCACACCCATAAGATAACGCGGTTTATCCTCAGGCATATACTGCACTGTATGCTCAACCGTGTCATACATCTCGTTATTAAGTTCACCAACACTTAATCCACCAATAGCAAAACCATCATAATCCATAGCACACAACTCAGTAGCACTTTTTGTACGAAAGGCTCTATCTGTTCCCCCTTGAATGATGGCAAAGATATTTTGTCCTGTGCATATCCCTTTTTTTTGCTGGCTTCTAAAGTAGTCTATAGACTCCTGTGCCCAAGCAGTTGTTCTCTCTATAGAAGTTTTAATGCGCTCTTGCGTGGCAGGAAGTGCAACAAGGTCATCTAAAATCATCATAATATCTGAACCTAAATTTGTTTGAATATCTATAACTTTTTTAGGTGTAAAGAAGTGTTTGCTTCCATCTATGTGAGAGCGAAACTCTATACCATCTTTTTTAGGTTTAGATATATCACTTAGACTAAAAGCTTGAAAACCCCCGCTATCTGTTAAAAAACTTTTTGGATACTGTGTAAAACCATGAAGTTTTCCCATCTTTTTTATAGTTGTATCACCAGGACGTAGATAGGTGTGATAAGTGTTTGCTAAAATTATCTCTGCACCGAGTATATTAAGAACATCATTCGCATCAAGTGATTTAACACTTCCAATTGTTCCAACGGGCATAAATACGGGTGTTTTGATAGTTGAGTGCTCAGTTGTAATGGTCGCAGCACGAGCCTTACCACTTCTAGCGTCTAGTGTAAATGTCATTATATAAAATTCCTAAAATAATTATTCTAGTGATATTATAACATTATCATTACATAAGCCCTTTAATCCAGAGAATTGAGCTTATATGTGAGGGGATTAATACATCTTTAAGAGTACTCTATGTATCATCTTCTTAACTAAACACAGGGGCATATCATAGTAAAATTCATTATAGTATTATCTCTTTTTATGGAGTTGTCTGCACAAGATTTGAAAACATCAGTTGAAGAGATAATCAATACAAATCCTACTATTTTAGAAAGAGCAAAAAATTATCAAGTTAGACAAAAAGATATAGAAATAGCATTCTCAGGTTACTATCCTAAGTTAGACCTCTCTTTAGGTATAGGGTATGAACAAACAGATAGAACTAGACCTCTGATTAATCCAGAGTCTTTTGATTTTAGTGTTTATCAAAATTCTTTAAAATATACACAAAATATTTTTGAGGGTTTTAGCACTTACCATAAAGTAGAGGCACAAGAGTATGGAACTATTGCAGCGGCATATAGTTATGTAGAAAAGGTTAACACAACTACATTAGATATGGTAAATACCTACCTTGAAGTGATGAAAAATCAAGAACTACTCTCTATTGCACAGCGAAATATAGATATTAATGAAGATATACTTAAAAAAGTCAATAAGCTTTATAAAGCAGGGCTTACAACACTTTCAGAAGCACATAAAATAGAGTCCTCTTTAGCATTAGCTCACTCAAACTTTGTTGTTCAAGAAAATACTTTACTTGATGCTTCATATAACCTTGCTCGTGTTTTAGGAAGAGGACTAAATCCTCAGGAGATGAGTAGACCAAAGATAAAAGTTGTCTTACCAAAAACAAGAGAAGAAGCGATAGAAATAGCACTGCATTATAATCCTTCACTCTTAGCTAGTGAGTATAATGTTAAGTTAGCACAAGCGACAAAAAACTCCAATAAGTCTCCTTTTTATCCAAAGTTAGATATAGAAGTAGCACAACTTGCAAACAAAAACTTAAGTGCAATAGAAGGGACAGAAGAGAGGTTCCGAGCTATGGCATACCTCTCTTACAATTTTTTTAATGGTTTTGCAGATAGTGCAAATTTACAAAAAAGTAAGTACTCACTCTATCAAGAGCAGGAGAGTAAAAATATCATAAAACGCAGGGTTATTGAGAGTTTAAATTTATCTTGGAATGCTTATGAAAAACTTCAAGAACAACTTGCATACCTTATAGAGTATAAAAATTACTCTAAAAAAACCCTTGTGCTTTACTCTAAAGAGTTTGACTTAGGTCGTCGTTTCTTACTAGATGTACTTGCCGCACAAAATGACTATATTCAATCTGATGCACAGATAATCGCAACAGAGTATAGTATACTTTATGCACAGTATAGAGTTATGGACTCTATGGGAACACTTGTCTCATCCATATTAGGAGAAGATGCTTCTAAGATATATGAAAGTGTTTCACTTAAAATAGCTACAAAAAAATAAGGACAAAAGTATGTTTATACAAAATGTTGATAATTTGAGAATGGATGCACTGTTAGATACACTTGTTCTTTTTACGAAACTCTATCATAAACCATATACAGCTGAAGCACTAACTGCAGGCTTGCCGATAGAACCAGGGGTTGAAGCACCGGAGCTTTTTTCTATTAACAATGCAAAAGGACTTTTTTCACGTGCTGCAAGTAAGGCAGGTTTAAAGTCAACTATTATTCAGAGACCACTCAAGCAGATAAGTCCTCTTCAACTTCCCGTTATATTACTCTTATCAAATCAAAGTGCATGTATATTAGACTCTTTTAGTGAAGATGGAAGCTTAGTCAAAATCATCATGCCAGCCGAAGAAGCCGTTGAGCAATGGGTAGAAATAGAAGACCTTGAAGATGAGTATATTGGTTATGGCTTTATGGTCAAAAAAGCTTTTGAGTATACAGATGAAAATGCTAGAACACTTCATATAGAACAGAAACATTGGTTTTGGAGTACATTAAAGCTCTCTTTGGGAGTTTACAAAGATGTACTTTATGCTTCACTCCTTATCAACCTTTTTGTTTTAGCATCTCCACTTTTTACGATGAATGTATATGATAGAGTTGTTCCAAACAGTGCTATAGAAACATTATGGGTTTTTGCAATAGGGGTGATTATTATCTATCTAATAGATACCTTTGCTAAGTTCACAAGAACCTATCTTTTAGAAGTTGCAGCGAAAAAAAGTGACATTATTATGTCTTCTATTATTTTTGAAAAAGTGCTCTCTTTAAAAATGGCTAATCATCCATCATCAGTAGGTTCTTTAGCAAGTAAGCTTAGAGACTTTGATAACATACGCTCATTTTTAACAAATGCAACAATGGCGGCTGTAATTGACCTTCCTTTTGCCATTATATTTTTAATTGTTATTGCTTACATAGGTGGAAATATTGTACTTATTCCAATAGCAACTATCATGTTTATCCTGCTGTATGCTTTGATAATTAAAAAACCTTTACAAAAAAGTATTGAGAGTACACATGAGGCGAGTGCTAAAAAAAGCTCTATACTCATAGAAGCACTGAGTAATATTGAAACACTTAAAACCTTAGGCACACTGAGTCAGATACAGTGGAAATGGGAAGAGTCTACAGGGGAGATAGCAAATAAAAGTTTAAAATCAAGACTTCTTTCTGCTTCTATCCCAACTGTAACACAGTTGCTTATACAGTTAAACACCGTTATTATTATTATTGTTGGTGTTTATAAGATTGAGTCTTTTGAACTCTCAATGGGTGCATTAATTGCCATTGTAATCCTAACAGGTAGAACACTAGCTCCTATGGGGCAGGTGACAGGGCTTTTGACAAACTATGAAACCACGAAAACTTCATATGAAGCTATAAATGAAATTA
This sequence comes from Sulfurimonas sp., assembly GCA_030949945.1. Taxonomy (GTDB): domain Bacteria; phylum Campylobacterota; class Campylobacteria; order Campylobacterales; family Sulfurimonadaceae; genus Sulfurimonas. The sequence continues at coordinate 8,400 of JAUZRZ010000087.1, forward strand.
TTTCAGAACCAAGTGAAAGACCAGAAGGCAAAAAATTTGTTCAAAGTCCAGAGTTTACCGGTCATATAGAGTTTGTAAATGTAACTTTTAGTTATCCTAACTCTGAAATACCAGCCTTGAAAAGTATCTCTTTTAGTGTAAATCCAGGAGAACATATAGCTATAATAGGGCGCATTGGAAGTGGAAAAAGTACTATAGAAAAGTTACTTTTAGGACTTTATGAACCTGATGAGGGACAGATACTTGTAGATGGTATTGATACCCGTCAGATTGACCCAGCGGATTTACGTAAAAACTTTTCATATCTTTCTCAAGATGTGATGCTCTTTAGAGGAACAGTAAAAGATAATATTACCTTTAGAGCCTCCCATGCAAGTGATGGAGCAATGATTAAGGCAGCAAAAACAAGTGGAGCAGATGAGTTTATAAAACAGCATCCACGAGGGTATGAAATGCCAGTGGGAGAACGCGGACTTGGTCTCTCAGGAGGTCAGCGTCAAAGTATAGGAATAGCACGGGCACTGCTCTTAGATACTCCTATTATTTTACTTGATGAGCCAACAAATGCAATGGATCAGATAACAGAAGAGAGACTTTTAAAAAACCTATAAAAAGAGTTTAAAAGATAAAACAACTATCATCGTTACACAAAAGATGACACTATTGCAGATAGCTGATAGAATTATCGTGATGGATGCTGGACGGATAGTGATAGATGCGCCAAAAGAAGAAGCTATACAAAAACTCAAAGGAGGTGCATAGTCATGGGAAATAATAAAAAACAAGAATTCAATAGCAAAGATTTTGAATTTATGAACTCTCTGAGTGCTGCGATACTAGAAAAATCTCCAAGTCGAATGAGTCGTGTTCTGAAAATATGGCTTTTTACTATTTTTGCATTTATTTTATGGGCCTCTTTTGCAGAGATAGATGAGATTACACGTGGGGATGGTAAAGTTATACCTTATGGTGAGAATCAAGTTATCCAAAACTTAGAAGGTGGAATAGTAGAATCTATACTTGTAAAAGAGGGAAGCTTTATCAAAAAAGGGGATGTTATTTTGAAGATAAACAACTCTAAAACATTCTCTACAAGTGCAACAAATATGGGAAAGCTTAATGAACTCAGAGCCAAACAGTTGCGTTTAATTGCAGAATCTAATAGTGTTCCCTTTAAAAAGATTAGAAGTGATGATAAAGATTTTCAAAAACAGATAGATCTTGCATTTGAGCTGTATACTTCAAATATAATAGAAAGAAAAGCACAAGATGAGGCAATGGCACAGCAGATTGAGCAACGTAAACAAGAACTTAAAGAAGCAGAAGCAAAAATACACTCTCTTAAAAAATCACTAGAGTATGTAACAGAAGAGATAGAGATGACAGCACCTATGGTAAGAGAGGGAATCAAGTCTAAAGTTGATTTTTTAAAGCTCAAGCGCGAAGCAAATGAAATAGAAAATAATATAGAGGCAGCTTCTCTCTCTTTACCTCGATTGAGATATGCCATAGAAGAGTATAGACTTAAGCGTAAAGCAACACAACAAGAGTTTATAAATAAGGCAAAAAAAGAGCTCAACGAGATAACAGCAGAACTCAACCGTTTATCTCAACAACAAGTTGCTTTTAGTGATCAAGTTGAGAGAACGATGGTAAAGTCTCCTGTAGATGGCATAGTACAAAAACTCTTTGTAAATACAATAGGAGGAGTTGTAAAACCTGGTGCTGACTTAGTTGAGATAGTACCAACAGGCAAGCAGCTTTATTTAGAGATAAAAATCAAACCAAAAGATATAGCATTTATTCATCCTAATGCAGAGGCAATGGTAAAAATTTCTGCTTATGACTTTGCCATTCATGGAGGGCTTAAAGGAACAGTAGATAATATCTCTCCAGATACAGTTACAGATAAAAAGGAAAATACTTTTTATATTATTCATGTTGAGACAGAAAAAAATTATTTAGGGAGTAAGGAGCATCCATTGAAAATTATTCCTGGAATGATTGCTAGTGTAGATATAGTCACTGGGAAGAAAACAGTGATGCAGTATATTCTCAAGCCAATACTCAAGTCTAAACAGTATGTTTTTTCAGAGAAATAAGTATGAAAATTTTATTTTTAAGCAGTGATATAGATATTTTTGATGAGTGGAGAAATAAATGTGATGCTCATGATTTTATACATATTTATGACTTAAAAACATTACATGAAGAACTTTTAGGGCAAGAAAAATTACTTGTAATTGTTGACTATGATACTATGGCTCCGGAGTTAAACAAACTTATTTCAGCAGATAAACTTCCAAAAAGAGTTGTAGTTTTAGAGAGCGTGCCTGAAGTTTTAACAGGTAAGATGCTTATCTCACATGGTGTTAGAGCCTATGGAAATTTAAGAATGCTCCCCATGCATGCTATAAGTATGTTAGAAGCTGTTTATAATGGTAATATTTGGACATACCCTGAACTAACAGTTAGTTTAGCAAAACAAGAAAAAAGTTTAAGTCCAGAAGCAGAAGAATTTTTAGAACATAGACTTACGGAGCAAGAGGTGAAGGTTGTTGTAGCAATTTTAGAGGGCTTGATAAACGATGCTATTGCTCATAAATTTGGGATAACTACACGAACAGTAAAAGCACATATATCTTCTATTTTTTCAAAGTTACATGTTAATGATAGAGTAGCATTGATACTTTTATTAAAATAGAAGCCTTATAAAAGCTTCTATTAATTTTGATCTATAAAAATCTCTGTGTTGATTTCTAAAGTCACAGTAGTGTCATTTTCAACTCCTGTGACTCCCTGATATGACTCACCCGTTACACTATCAGTATTAATGTCACCTAATGTCCATTCAGCATCTTTACCATCTGTGTTGAGAGTTATACTATCAGAACTATCTCCATCAATACGTAAGATATTATTATCATCTGTCATATCAAGAACATCTTCTAAAGATATAGAGTTGACATTCTGATTACCTTCTCCTAAGTTTAATACTTCAATATTTTTCACACTATCACTCAGTCCACTCATATCGATATTTTCACTATTTAAAAGGTTTAAAGTATCCGTTCCACTTCCTCCATCAACATTAATACTACCACTTAAAAGACCACTGAGATTTTCATTTCCATCTACATTTATAGTGTCATCACCGGCTTGGGTATTAATCTCTTGTTTATTATCTGAATCTTCATCAGAGTCGTCATCAGTGGAGCCGTCATCAGAATCATCATCTATTTTCCAGAATTATCATTTTATCAGAATTATCATTTTTATCAGAGTCGTCATCAGAATCGTTGCTCAGAACTATATTCTATATTAACCGTATCATTTAGGGCATCATTAATAGTCACACTTACACTCTCACTAGAATTAATAGGAGTGGTCTCTTGAATGACTTCACCCGCATCATTAGCTGAGTTAGCATAAGTAGTAGCTGCCTCACTTGCATCTGCAACTAGAGTATTAGCAGATGCTAAACTATCTCTAGCTACTTCTATATCTTGTGCAGTTGGATTCTCATTAGCAGCTAGAGTATCTGCTGCATCTTGAGCAGCCACTATAGCCTCGTTTGCACTATCAGCTGCTGCGTTTGCTAGGCTAAGTAGCTCTGCAATATTAGCATCTGAACTCTCTTCAGCACTAAGGGCATCATTAATAGTCACACTTACACTCTCACTAGAATTAATAGGAGTGGTCTCTTGAATGACTTCACCCGCATCATTAGCTCGAGTTAGCATAAGTAGTAGCTGCCTCACTTGCATCTGCAACTGCACTATTAGCAGATGCTAAACTATCTCTAGCTACTTCTATATCTTGTGCAGTTGGATTCTCATTAGCAGCTAGAGTATCTGCTGCATCTTGAGCAGCCACTATAGCCTCGTTTGCACTATCAGCTGCTGCGTTTGCTAGGCTAAGTAGCTCTGCAATATTAGCATCTGAACTCTCTTCAGCACTAAGGGCATCATTAATAGTTGCACTTACACTCTCACTAGAATTAATAGGAGTGGTCTCTTGAATGACTTCACCCGCATCATTAGCTCGAGTTAGCATAAGTAGTAGCTGCCTCACTTGCATCTGCAACTAGAGTATTAGCAGATGCTAAACTATCTCTAGCTACTTCTATATCTTGTGCAGTTGGATTCTCATTAGCAGCTAGAGTATCTGCTGCATCTTGAGCAGTCACTATAGCCTCGTTTGCACTATCAGCTGCTGCGTTTGCTAGGCTGAGTAGCTCTGCAATATTAGCATCTGAACTCTCTTCAGCACTAAGGGCATCATTAATAGTCACACTTACACTCTCACTAGAATTAATAGGAGTGGTCTCTTGAATTACTTCACCCGCATCATTAGCTGAGTTAGCATAAGTAGTAGCTGCCTCACTTGCATCTGCAACTAGCAGTATTAGCAGATGCTAAACTATCTCTAGCTACTTCTATATCTTGTGCAGTTGGATTCTCATTAGCCGCTAGAGTATCTGCTGCATCTTGAGCAGTCACTATAGCCTCGTTTGCACTATCAGCTGCTGCGTTTGCTAGGCTAAGTAGCTCTGCAATATTAGCATCTGAACTCTCTTCAGCAGTAAGGGCACTTGTTTGAGCACTTTGTGCAGATTCTATTGTAGAGTTTAAAGTGTTTATTGCATCTGTAAGGTCTACATTTTCTGAAGCATTTATTCCAGCTTCTGTAACACTATCAAGCATATTTTGGAGTTCTTGACTTGCTTGTGTTGCATTGTTTGCCGCTTCTAGTGCATTTACATTTGCAATTTCACTAAGTTGAATGTTTTGTGGAGTTGGATTTTCTTGTGCCGTTTGGCTTGCTAAATCAGCTTCTATAGTAGCTTCTCTTGCTTGTTGTGAAGCTAAAATAGCATGACTTTGTACCTCTTGCAGGCCTTGAAGTTCATTTGCAAGGTTAAGACGAGCGAGTTCTTGATTTGGGTCTATAAATATTTCATCATGATTATTAAGTTTGGTATTATCATCATTAGGAGGTGTTGTAGTCTCTCGAAGTGTTACATCTATAGCTTCTTGTTCATTATCTATTTGTGTAAATCTATTTTCACTATCAGCTACTGGTGAAACCTCTTCGCCTGCAGCAGTCTGGATATTTTCTTCATCTATATCTTCTGTTATCTCATCAAAAAGGTCATTTTGGGTCTCTGAAAAAAGTTCTTCAATACTTTGGATACTTGTGATTGTTTCATCTTGAGAAAAAGGTATATTCACTAAAGAACTATCAAAACTTTGTGTATTGTTTCCTAAGAGTACTAGGTCACTTCCATCTCCAAGCGAGAAGATAATACTATCTGTAGCTCTGTTTCCATCAGCCCCAACTACAACTGCATCTTGTGGAATGAGTGAACCTTTTGTAAGTTCTGTAAGTGAACCATCTACTTCCTTTATATAAAAACTACCATGAACGCTTAAAACTTTTGCTACATTTTCTACCATAATAAACTCCTAAAAACTTTTTAAGTGCCTAGTCAAAAAGAATACCAACATCAGAAATCTAAAAGATGACTAATGCAAGGCAAAGTGCGAAGGAGCTACTAGTAGCTTCGAGTACTTTTAACGAAGTCAGTAGTTATCTTTTAGGTTTCTACGAACGAATAGAGAAATATCCTATTGTGTCGTTAGATTTCCTTGAATTAGCCAGCTAGTTCTGCGAAAATCTGCCTAACACTAGAATATTTCTCTATTCGCTGATGTTGGTATTCTTTTTGACTAGGCACTTAATTCTTAACATCATAGTATGAATTAAGAAAGTTTTATATTGTACCTGAGTACAAGGTGCAAAAAAAGTGTATAATCTTTTTATGATGATTTTTAGACTATTTTTGCTTGTATTAGTATTATGCAATTTTTTGAGTGCTCAGAGTTTAATCACACAATCACTTATACAAGAGTCTAAAAAGAAGTATGGTGTTCAAGCACAAAATCGTTTTGTGGATATAGAACACTCTCTTTTAAATAAACTTCAAAATGCATCAGAGATAAAAAAACTCAACCTTGTGAACACTTGGGTAAATGGTATCGCCTATAAAAGTGATAAAGCTGTGTATGGTGTAAGTGATTACTGGGCTACACTTTATGAGTTTGTGGGTAAAAATAAAGGGGATTGTGAAGATTACACAATAGCTAAGTACTATATACTTAAAGAGTTAGGAGTTGATCCTAAACGAATGAAGTTTACCTATGTTATCTACAAAAACAGAAAAGGAAAAAAAATCTCACATATGGTACTCTCTTATCTTAAAGTACCTAAGCCCAAAAGCAGAAAAGATATTCTTATCTTAGATAACAACAACAGGCTTGTTCTTCCAGCTTCAAAACGTAAAGACTTGCTAAAGGTTATAAAAATGATAAATGGTGATACTGGACCAAAATCAAAAAAATGGAAAAAACTAGAATATAATATGAAAAGGAAAAAACTATGACCCTCTTTAAGCAAATTGCCCTTGTCGTCTCCATGATAATTGTAGTAATGTTAGGAGCAGTAATGTATATAAACTATACATCTGCAAAACAAGACATGCTAAACAGCTTGTATGAAACAACAGTTAACAATATTTCAACAATAAGTAGTAAAATTGCACAAGATGGTGGGCATGAAGCTCTTGTTATCAGTACTATAGACTCAGAGTTTGATGCAGGTTACTACTCGCTTATAGAATATACTTCTAGCGATGGAATGTTTACTTACAAACAGGTAGATGATGAAAAAGTTGAGGGTGTACCATCATGGTTTATAGACTTTTACAGATATAGAAGCGGTGAGAATTACAAGTGATGTATCAGAAGGCTGGACACTACTAGGTGAAGTGAGTGTAATGGGTGATACTGGTGTTGTTTATAAAGCACTTTATAAGATGTTTGTAAACCTTTTGTATCTTTTTGGAATTATTGTAAGTATCGCTTTAATTGTTTTAAGTATATTACTTCATTTTGTGCTCAAGCCACTCAAAGAGATTCAAAATCAAGCAGAAGCAATTTTAAAAAATGAGTTTGTTATTCAAGAAAAAGAGCCTTATACTACTGAGTTTAAAGAGGTTGTAAAGGGTATGAACTCTATGGTAAAAAAAGTTGAAGATATTTTCAACAAAGCAAATGAATCAGCCAAAAGAAACCATGAACTTCTCTATACTGACCCAATTACTAAGTTGTTTAATAGGCGCTATTTAATGCTAAAACTCCCTGACTTAATTAGCCAAAATAATAAAATTGATGGTGGAAGTGTTCTTTTTGTAGGTCTTAGCAGTATAGAAGTTATGAACCAGTTAATAAGTAGAAGGCAGGCAAATAACTTAATACTCTTTTTATGTGAAACATTTGATAAACTCTTAAAGAACTTCGATGATAGACTTTTATGTCGTTTGAATGAGACAGAGTTCTTATTAGTCGTTCCTGAGTGTGAGGTTCATCAAGCTCGTGAAATTCAAAAACATATTTATACTACATTTATAGAGTTACTAACAGAAAATAAGATGGATGAGAGTAATGTGCAGATAAACATAGGAATCTATCGCTATAACAGCAGAGTGACTATGGCACAACTACTTACACGCTCAGATACAGCACTCTCAAACGCAATTGCAGATGAGACATCTAATACCTATCTATATGAAAGAGAAGAGAAGCTACGGATTCATTACAGCTGTTGTGCGCACAGCTCAATATTTTTTAACACCGCGGCCCCATCACATCAAATAGCAAGCCACGGTTTATGGGTGCCAGGGCAGAGAGAATCTAGCACATTTTTTATTTAAGGATTAGCTCTCAAAAGCTGAAACTTCTGCCTTTGACCACGATGTATAACATGATGAAAAGGATGAGGTAAAATCAGCACCAGATATTAATATTGTTCAAATGACCAATTGCAGCGCACATGTAGTGCAAAGTATATTTTTGTGAAAGACAGAGTTTTTCAAGCTGTGTGACTAAGTTTGAAGTTCCTGAGTGTGTCAGCCTATGAGCCAGTTTATAGCAAGCAGTTTTGGTGGAAATGTATAAATGTGGAGTAGTTTTACATAGGCAGCCTGAAGCTCTGAGTTTGGAAGCTGCCTGCAAGAGTGTACTCCAGTGAAACGAACTGGTGCTGACAATGCCATGATGACACTAGTAAGTAATACTGTCGTAGAAATCTTTATTCACTGTGCACTCAACAAGCATATGTCAAGCAACTTGAAACTCGCCATGTACTCAACTCTCTGCAGTACTGTGAACTATTACTTCCCATAAAACTCCCTGCTGAGATAAGCGCAGTGAATATCTGAGATCGCGTGCACTCGTGCCCTGAACTGCTTAAATGCTGGAGTATAAAACTTTAAAACAAAATATAGGATAAGAAAAATATAGGAAATGCAATTGCAGAGTATGAAAAAACTCTAGTTACCCCAAATGCACCTTTTGATAAGTACTTAAATGGAGATACTTCAGCTATCTCTGATGATGCACGAGTCGGGTATGAACTTTTTAAAGTAAAGGGGTGTATCTCATGTCATCATGGAGAGAATGTTGGCGGGAATTTATATAGTAAATTTGGTGTGATAGAGGATTCTAAAACAAGTTCTCTAGGTCGGTATAATGTTACAAAAAGAGAGAGGGATAAGTACTTCTTTAAGGTGCCATCTCTTCGAAACATAGAACATACTGCACCATATTTTCATGATGGTCGAGTGCTAACACTTCATGAAGCTATAGAGGTTATGGCTCTTTTACAACTTGGAAGAAAATTTACACAAAAAGAAGTGATGCAGATAGAAGAGTTTCTAAAGTCTCTGAGTGGCGATATGCCTGCTAGTAAGGATATATATGTTCCGTAGTATCTCACCCATCACTCTTTTATTTTTTGTACTTACAGCTGTTTTTTTTACAATTCTAATTCAACTCTATGAAAAGTTTACAATAGAAGAGAAGTTTTCTATGTATCATAAACATCTATATGAGTTGAGAATTTTAGAGAAAGATTTTAATATATTTTTATTAAACCCTATAGGGTTTTTAGATTATGACAAGATTACAACAAAGAGAGATAGGTTTGAACTACTTTTATCCGAACTCGAAGATTCAGACATATCTAAAGTGTATAATTATGACTTTGAGACTATTTTTAAAACAATTGAACAAAAATATATGCAAGCAGCAGAAGTGCTAGAGTATCAGAAATCTTTACATGCTATGTCAATCAATCAAATCAATTATCTTTTTGATTTACATCATACCTTAGCTGTATCTTCAAAGATAAGTGTGGAAGATAAAATAAAAACAGGTGAGATAATCTTTTATTTAATGCAATTCTTAAATGGCTTAGAAAATAAAGAGTTATTGAGCTATAAGATTAGTGTTAATAGTAAAGATTTAAAGGCACAAAATCTTATACACTTTTATAAACATGCAAAAAATTTATTTGATGAAATTGAAGAGTTATCTAAAATTTTTAAGGAGTATGAGGGGATAGCAATCTTAGTCAGAGCATAGAACATAGCATAACAGAACTTGATAGACTTAACACTTTAAAGATAAAAGATCTTCAGTATATGAGTCTTCTTTTTTCTATAATTATTACACTCCTGAGTATTATATTAATTGTTTTACATATTTTATCTTTAAAATATCAAAAATCCCTACAGTTATCAGCCAATGTTTTTAAAAATATGGATGAGGCTATTCTTATAACTGATGAAAATCAAACAATTATTGATATAAATGATGCCGTGACTAAGATGTTTGGCTACACTAAAGAAGAGTGTATTGGAGAGACTCCACGTATGTTGAAGTCAGGTCAATACTCGGAAAATTTTTATCATCAGATGTGGGAAGAGATCTCTCAAACTGGCTTCTGGCAAGGAAAAATAAATGACCTCGCAAAAGATGGCAGTATAGTTGAGTCTTGGTTGAGCATAAATGTTGTAAAAAACTCTTATGGTAAAACAGTAAACTATATAGCTATACACAGAGACATCTCAGAAATACTGCAGTCACAAAAACATGTGGACTTTTTAGCATATCATGACTCTCTAACAGAACTACCAAATCGAGTAAGTTTTGAAGAAAATTTAATTACATCCATAAACTATGCACAAAAAAATAAAAAACGAGTAATAATTCTTTTTATAGACCTAGATAGGTTTAAAATTGTCAATGATTCTCTTGGACATGATATTGGAGATAAGCTTTTAGTAGAAGTAGCCAAAAGGTTACAAAATTCTATTCGAGCAGTAGATCACCTATCACGTATTGGTGGCGATGAATTTGTTATAACTTTGTCAAATGTAAATCAATCCTTTGATGCCTCAATCATAGCAAAAAAAATCTTAGCAAAACTAGATGAACCTTTTGAACTAGAAGGAAACCTTTTAAATACAAGTGCAAGTATAGGTATAGCACAGTATCCTATTGATGCATTAGATGCTGTGAGCTTAGTAAAATATGCAGATAGTGCTATGTATGATGCAAAAGAGAGTGGAAAAAATTGTTTTAGGTTTTTTACAGAAAAAATGTCTGATAATATTAATAAAAAACTAAAAATAGAACAAGAATTAAGAAAAGCATTAAAGAAAAATGAACTCTATTTAAACTTTCAACCACAGTACATTCTTAAGACTAAAAAGGTTATGGCTGTAGAATCATTACTTAGATGGAAGAGTGAGACTTTGGGTGTGATTGGTCCTGATGTGTTTATCCCAGTTGCTGAAGATAGTGGCTTGATTCAAGAGATAGGATATTTTGTTTTTAGAGAATCATGTGCTTTTATCAAAGAGTTACGCGATAAAGATATATTTTTAGAACACATAGCGATAAATGTCTCTTCCCAACAATTTCAACAGCAAGATATGGTAGAGGTGTTTTTAAAGATTATTGCTGAGTATGAACTTACACCTAATCTTATAGAGATTGAGATAACTGAGCGTTATATTATGGAGTCAACTGAGGAGAATATAAACATCTTAGATACTCTAAAGAATAAAGGCTTTAAAATCTCTATAGATGACTTTGGAACAGGTTACTCTTCTATGAGTTATCTAAAAAACTACCACTAATACTATAAAAATAGACAAATCTTTTGTAGATGATTTGGAATATGATTTAAGTGATAGAGCTATTGCAAAAGCAATTATAACACTTGCAAGTAGCCTAAATCATCAGAGTGTGGCAGAGGGAATAGAGACACAAGCACAAGAAGAGTTTTTAGAAAAAGAGGGATGTACTATAGGACAAGGCTACTACTTTAGTAAACCACTTGATAAAGAGGCGTGCATAGAATTTATTACCTCAAATTAAGTACTTTTAACTATAATATATTTTATAATTTATAGATTACACAGGATACTATTTTGAGCGCACAACCTTTTACACACCTACATCTTCACACCGAATACTCTCTCCTTGATGGCGCAAACAAACTTGTAAACCTTGTGACACAAGTAAAAAAACTCGGTATGACCTCTGTTGCTATGACAGACCATGGAAATATGTTTGGAGCTATTGATTTTTACAAGCAGATGGTAGCAGCGGGTATTAAACCCATCATTGGTATGGAGGGTTATATCCATAACGGTGAAGAGTTAAATGATCGTAGCAGTAGACAGCGTTTTCATATCTGTCTCTATGCTAAAAATAAAATAGGCTACCAAAACCTTATGTACCTCTCTTCTCAAGCATATATTCACGGTATGTACTATTTCCCTCGTATAAATAAAAAAATACTTCGTGAGCATTCTGAGGGGCTTATCTGTACCTCTGCTTGCCTGCAAGGGGAAGTAAACTGGCACTTAAATCTTGCAAATGAACGTAATGTTCGTAATGGGGCATTAGGATATGAGGGTGCATTAGCTGTGACACGAGAGTATCAAGAGATTTTTGGTGATGATTTTTATCTTGAACTGATGCGCCACGGCATAGGTGATCAACTCTTTATAGATGAACAAATCCTTAAAATAAGCCGAGAAACAGGTGTAAAAGTAGTCGCTACAAATGACACACACTATACCTATCCAAATGATGCTCAGTACCATGAAGCTTTTATGTGTATTGGGATGAATAAGCTCTATGATGACCCAAACAGAATGCGTCACTCTGTGCATGAGTTTTATCTTAAATCTCCTGAGCAGATGGCACTTATCTTTGCTGATATTCCAGAGGCAATAGCACATACTCAAGAAATAGCGGATAAGTGTGAAGAGTATGTACCTATTGTAAAGACTCCTACCCCTCCAAACTTTAAGTTTACAAAAGAGTATGCACTCAAGGATGGACTAAATATAGACCATCCAGATGACCCACCATTAAATGCAGATGCAAGCGAAGATGAGAAGAAAAAGCATATGTTGGGGGCTGATAAAAATGATGCAGAATACTTTATCTATAAGTGCCGTGAGGGCTTAGAGAGACGACTAAAAATTGTACCACAAGAGAAACATGAGGAGTACAAAAAGCGTTTAGATTACGAGATGGACATCATTAACTCTATGAAGTTTCCAGGGTATATGATGATTGTTTGGGACTTTGTAATTGCAGCTAAACGCATGGGAATAGCTGTCGGTCCGGGACGTGGTTCGGCTGCTGGGAGTTTAGTGGCGTTTTCACTTGACATTACCGACATCGACCCTATGAAGTATGACCTACTTTTTGAGCGATTTTTAAATCCTGAGCGTGTAAGTATGCCCGATATTGATATGGACTTTATGCAGGCTCGTCGTGGAGAGGTTATAGACTATGTAGTTGAGAAGTATGGTCGTAATCCAAGTAGCACAAATCATCACCTTTGGTTCACTTCTAGCAAAGGGAGTCATTCGAGATGTTGCTCGTGTTTTAGATATGCCACTGCACTCAAGTCAGATAAAATGGCAAAACTTATTCCTGATGAGTTAGGAATAACCCTCAACGGTAAAACAAAGGGTGGAGAGTTTAAAGATGGTGCTTTTCAAAAAGAGCCTAAAATCAA
>JAUZRZ010000088.1 GCA_030949945.1 Sulfurimonas sp.
GCAAAGATCATCAATGTAGAGAAGCTTGTGTTTTTTTGCAATAGTATTTAAGAGTTTGTGTGCTACTGGTTTACCTGCAAAATCGACAACGACTAAGGCTTTAGTTTTCTTGAAGTGCCCACAGCAGGGCTTGACCTTGACTCCTGTCTATGTTTCCATCGAGCTTGACATCGCACCAGATAGGTTTTGCCCCAAGCGCTTACAAACATATTTGAGGTGGCTACAAAACTGATGGGTGTAGTAATGATTTCATCATTCTCTTTAATCCCACACACACTATAAGCACCTTGTAAAGCTGAAGTTGCGGAGTTAAATGCTACAGCATACTTAGCACCAGTATATTCACATAAATCTTGTTCAAACTGTGCTACTTTTGGACCTTGTGCTAAAAAGTTACTTTTTGAGTACATCCCACAACTACGGCAATATCGGCTTCATCAATGAGCTGTGTAGAGTAACTTAACACTTAAGATTCATCCTGTTTTGTTTGGATAAGTTTTGCTCTTAGTTCATCAGGAGTGAGCCAAATATTATTATTTTTAGAGTTGTACTCAAAGCCTTGTTCTACTGCTTTTCCCTCTTCGCCAAGAAGGTTTTTAGAGTAGCTGAGGAGGCTTCACTAATGACAATGCTTAGGCTTAATAAACAAAATAGGCTCATGGAACTCATGAGTAAGATGTGAGTCATCAAGGGGACACATAACTTCATGAAGCTTTTCTCCAGGTCGTATACCAATAATCTCTTGAGGGGTATCGGGTGCAACTGCTATGGCTAGCTCTGTCATCTTCATGGAGGGAATTTTAGGAACAAAAATCTCTCCCCCTTGCATTCGTGCAAAGTTTTTAAGAACAAAATCTACACCCTCTTGAAGAGTAATCCAAAAACGTGTCATATTTGGCTCAGTAATGGGTAGAGAAGTAGCCCCATCTTCTAAAAGTTTTTCAAAATATGGAATAACAGAACCTCGTGAGCCTAAGTACATTACCATAACGAACAACAGAGAACTTTATATCTCATGACTCGCTCATAAGATTGCTTAGCTGCTACAAAGAGCTTGTCGGATACAAGCTATTGTAGCACCATACAAGATTAGCCGGACTTGCAGCCTTATCTGTAGAGAGGGCGATGGTATATTTGTAACATCATTTTCTATACATGCATCAATAACATTTTGAGCACCCATAACATTTGTTTTTATACACTCCATAGGATTGTACTCTGCGATAGGAACATGTTTAAGAGCTGCGGCATGGACTACATAGTCAACTCCAAGCATAGCTTTTTGTAAACGCTGGTAAGATCTCGTATATCACCTATAAAGTAACGCATGCACTTATCGTTAAACTTTTGAGCCATTTCAAACTGTTTTAATTCGTCTCGTGAGTATATAATTATTTTGTTTGGTTTATAGTTTTTTAAAATAGTACGAACAAATTGTTTTCCGAAACTACCAGTTCCACCGGTGATAAGTATATTTTTATCATTGAGCATACTCTATCCTCATGCAGTTTATTTCTCATGTATATAAGCCTAGCAATAATAGTACCATATATCCTAGAGATTTTTATTACAAAATATTTTATTATTGTCGATATGTAGTTTAAGAAAAATTATAATAATGTAAGATTATTTATGCAAAAGGATTTGTTATGGGAATATCTTCACTTGGAGTTGGTTCGAGTATCTTAACACAGGATGTACTAGATCAGCTTAGAGCAGCTGATGAAGCTGGAAGAATTCAGACCTATTGACTTTAAATATTGTAAATGAGAATGATAAAAAAGATGCATTTGGTGTTCTTGATGCAGCAATGAAAAATTTATCAGATGCTATAAATGAGTTACAGACAGGAACACTTTATGATGAGAGAAGTGCAACTGTAGTAGGCACATCTGTAGTCGTGAGTGCAGATGCAAATAGCGATATTCAGGATTTTACACTGAATGTAACACAACTAGCTACAAAACAGATAGAACAGTCAGGCTCTTTTGGAACAAGTGGTGATCTTATAGCAACCGCAGCCGGAAGTTTAAATCTTAATGTAGATGGTCAAGACTTCACAATAAACTATGATGCTACAACTACACTCGATGATCTCAAAAAAGCAATTAATGATGTAGCAGGCATTGCTGTTGATGCAACAATTGTACAAATTGCAAATGGAGATAATAGGCTTTTTATAAGTTCTGCACAAACAGGAACAACTCAAGATATTACACTAACAGATACTAGTGGGTTTCTTTCAGATGATGGAGGTGTTACAGCAGGTGGTACAAAACTTACAAGTGGTTTTACTGTAGTGCAAACAGGAGTAGATGCAAACTTTGAGTTTAACGGACAAGCAATTACTAGAACATCTAATCAGGTTGATGATTTAGTTACTGGTTATAAGATTACTTTATCGGAAACTGGTAGCTCAACAGTGAGTGTAGCACAAAATCGAGATCAAATTTTAGAGAGAGTTGATAGCTTTATTACACAATATAATGCAGCTATGAAAGAGCTTAATGACTTAACGAAAGTTAGCACCGATAGTGCGGAACGTGGAATATTTTCTAGTGAGAGTACTATTAAAAGTATGAAATCTGCTCTTGAAGGTATGATAGGATCTGTGGGTGGCGGTGTTGGTACACTTTATGACTATGGTATTGATGTTGATAAAGATGGGATAATGAGTGTAGATAAAGTGGCTTTAGAAGCGAAACTTGATGCAAATCCTGCAAATGTACAAGCATTTTTTACAGGTGGGGCATATGATAATGGTGATGGAACAACTACAACTTTAAGTGGAGCTTTTGTAGACATGTTCACTACAATAGACACATACACGGGCATAGGGGGCTATCTTTCAGAGTATAAGGATTCAATTAATACAAAAATTTCCACTTTAGAAGATAGAAAACTCTCCGCAGTTGAAAGTTTAGACTCTAAGTATGAAATTTTAAAGAAAAAATATGCTGCATACGATGCATTAATTGCAAGTTTTAATCGCTCAGGAGATATTTTCACACAACTACTTGCTAATCAGCAGAATAATTAGGCTAAATTAGCTAAAGTAAAAGTTGCTAATGCCGATGTATTAGTTATAAACGAGAGTTAAAAGGATTTAAAATGTATACGAATACAGCCCATAATATTTATGCACAAAACAATATATCAATAGAATCTCCAGCAAAACTGATTGAGATGTTATATGAAGGTGTTCTGCGTTTTAATGCCCAGGCAAAAAAAGCTATAAAAGATGGTGATGTTGAAAAACGTGTTTACTGGATGAACCGTTCTATCTCAGTTATTACAGAACTTATATCTACACTTGATATGGATCAAGGGGATATCTCTCACTATTTATCAGGACTTTATAACTACCAAATACAATTAATATCAGATGCTGGACATCAACAAAACATAGCAAAGTTAGATGAGTGTAGTAATGTTTTTAAAGTTCTCTTAGAAGCATGGAGAGAAACTACGAATGTGGCTTAATAAGCTTAAAATTGCTATTATTGAAAAAAACAGTGACTCTTTAAATCTTTTAATGAAAGAGTTACCAGTTTTAGAGAGTAAAGAGGATATAGATTCTGCATTATATCTCTTAGAAGAAGCAAAGAGAGTTGTTGGAGAGCTTCGTGATGAGACACAGAAATCTATGATTCAAATGAAAAAAAACATAAACTTTTTAAAGTCTACCCAAGCACCTCACACATCAAAACTTGATATAAATTCTTAAATTACTTCTTTTTACTTATCCCAAAGTTTAAACTTCTAATCGTATATTCACTCACAACAGCACCTTTTCTCATGCTTAATATATGTGCGACCGCATCAGCAATATCTTCGCAAAGTAGTTTTTCATTCTCTTTTTTACTTGTCTCAAAACGCAGAGAGTCATAAAATGCGGACTCTGTCATATCTGGATTTATATTTGTTATACTAATATTACTTTTACGAGTCTCTTCAAAAAGTGCATCGCCAAAGGCTTTTAAACCTGCTTTTGTTGCACCATACACACCAGCGAACTTACTGGCTCGGAGTGCTTCTATGGAGTTAATGTTGATGAGGTAGCCATCATTTTGTTTTAAACTTCGTAGGAGTGCATTTGTGAGTAACATCGGAGCGGTTAAGTTTAAAAAAGTCATATCTATTATAGTTTTTGGACTAAGTTCCTCATGTGGTTCAAATCGTCCAAATCCTGCTGCGTTTACTAGCAAAAATACAGACTCTTGTTTTAATGTTTGACAAAGTTTTAAGGTCTCTTTTTCATTTGATAGGTCTGTGTTTATGCTACTAAAGTTACTTGATTTTTGCATAAGATTACAAGTAGTTCTGCTCACCCCAATGACTCTCATCCCGAGTGATAAAAGTCTCAGACTTATAGCTTTTCCTATCCCTGAACTCGCACCCGTCACTACTGCTAATTTAGGATTTGGCATAATTGCTTCCTTTGTTTTTTTGCTATACTACATTTATGAAAAATATTTATATAACTGACTTAGACCATACATTTTTACAAAATGATTTATCTGTGAGTGATTATACTAAAAAAATCTGGAATTCTTATGCAAAGAACTCTATCATGAGTATAGCAACAGCTCGAACTTACATGAAAACAGCACAGTTTTTAAAAGGTGTAGAGATAAATGCCCCTATGATTTTACTCGATGGTGCACTCATCGCAACAGTAGATAAAAAAATCATAGAGACAAAAACTCTCGGGCGTGATGCAACCGATACTATTATCGAAGAGGGATGGAAGTTTGGGATTTATCCTTTTTTACTAGCTCTTGAGGATGAAAAAAGTCTCAGAGAGAGTTTTGTGCATGACAAGGTTTTAAATAGATACCAAAGAGAGGTACTCTCTCGTTACTCAAGTGCAGATAATCTTCAAACAGAAGATGGCATAAGAGCCAAAGATGAAAATTTTAAAATAGTCTATATGGGTGAAGAGGAACTACTTCGAGAACTCTATGAGCATTTTCTTGATAAGTTTGGTGATTCTATAAAGTATATCTTAGCACCTGAAACATATACGGGGTGCTATTTTTTAACCATACTCCATAAAGAAGCTGATAAATCTCATGGTATTAAAAGTGTAAGTGAAGCGATGGGCTTTGACTTAGAAAAGCTTACTGTTTTTGGAGATAATTTTAACGATATGGGTATGTTTGAGTTAGCAGGAACATCAGTGGCTATGAATAATGCTCAACCCGAAGTCAAAGAGGCAGCAGATATAATTTTAGGACATACTAACGAAGAAAATGGTGTTGCAAAATACCTTGAGGGATTAAGTAATGGATAAAAAATCAACACTACTCCCGATGACAATTATAGGTACACTCTTTTTTATATTTGGTTTTGTGACATGGCTAAACGGCTCACTCATCCCTTTTTTAAAAGTTATCTGCTCGCTTGATGACTTTGAGGCACTCTTTGTAACTTTTGCTTTTTACATCGCCTACACTGTTATGGCACTACCTATGGCTTATCTACTTGATAAAATAGCTTATAAAAATGGTATGAGTTTAGGTTTACTAATGATGTCAGTTGGGAGTCTTCTCTTTATTCCCGCGGCACTAAACGCAGAGTATCTACTTTTTTTACTAGCACTCTTTACCTTAGGTTCTGGACTTACGTTGCTACAAACTGCTTCAAATCCTTACATTGTTTTAGTTGGACCCATAGAGAGTGCTGCTATGCGAATAAGCATTATGGGACTAATCAACAAAAGTGCAGGTGTTTTAGCTCCAATTATCTTTACTGTTTTGATTTTTTCTGGGCTTGGTTCTGTCGAAAACCTCTCAAGTGTCGAGATAGAGTCGCTCTCTTATAAGCTCATTGTGCCTTATAGTGTTATGGCGGTAGTGCTTTTACTTTTAGCAATTTTTATAAAGTTTTCTAGTTTAGAGGAGTTAGAATTCAGTGAAGATGTTTATGATAATAGCTCAATATTTAGTTTCCCTCGTGTAATTTTAGGAGCTCTAGCACTCTTCTTTTATGTAGGTATAGAGGTCATAGCAGGAGATACCATAGGGCTTTATGCTCAAAACTTAGGAGTCCAGAATGCAACAGCTTTGACCTCTTACACTATGGTTTTTATGGTACTCTCTTATCTTGTTGGAGTCTTTTTTATACCAAAGTATCTCTCTCAAGAAAAAGCTCTTATATCTTCAGCTATTTTAGGCATCATTTTTCTTTTAGGTGTTGGGTTTAGTTCTACAAGTTCGGACTCTTTATCTACATTTTTATGGGGTTGGAGTGGGGTGGCTACTCTGCCTGATAGTGTAACATTTGTAGCACTTTTAGGTCTGGCAAACGCTCTTGTATGGCCGACTATATGGCCACTAGCCTTAGAAGATTTAGGTAAGCACACAGCAAAAGGTTCAGCCCTACTTATCATCTCCATAGCAGGTGGAGCAGTGCTGCCTCTTGCGTTTGGAAAGATTTCACTCCTTAGTGGAAGTATGCAAGAAGCTTATCTTTATGGCATTATCTGTTATGGTGTGATACTTTTTTATGCACTTAAAGGACATAAAATGAGAACATGGTGTAAGCAGTGTTAGAGATTAAAAAGTTTGCTAATGGTTTTGAATATATAGAGATTATCAACAAAAGTGCATCAGCAAAGATAGCCTTACAGGGGGCTCATATCTTTGAGTACACATCTGAGCTAAAAAAAGAGATGCTGTGGTTAAGTCCTACATCAGATTTTGAGTATGGGAGGGCTATTCGTGGAGGCATTCCTATATGTTGGCCTAGATTTGGTGTAGAAGATAAGAGTATGCCCTCACATGGATTTAGCAGAACTGCTCTGTTTGAGTTAGTCTCTGTTGAAGAGCTAGATGAGTGGAGAACAAAAGTTATCATGAGGCTTCGAGACACGAAAGAGAGTCGCAGTATTTGGGACTATAAGTTTGAACTTGATGTAGCGTTTATCATCTCTGAGAGCTTAAGTGTAGAACTCATTACAAAAAACAGGGACACAAAAGAGTTTATGATAACACAAGCTCTACATACTTACTTTAGTGTCTCAAATATAGATGATGTGCTTATAAAAGGACTAGAAAACACAAGATATATAGATACTCTCACAGATGAGACCCTCGTGCAAGAGGCTAGTATCAAGATTAAAGAAGAGACAGATAGAGTCTATTTAGATGTGAATAGCGAGATAATCCTAGAGGATAAATTAAAGAAAATTAGCCTAAACACAGTAGGCTCAAACTCTACAGTGGTTTGGAATCCTTGGATAGAAAAAGGTGCACGGATGAGCGGGATGAGGGCAGAAGCTTACAAAGAGTTTGTTTGTATAGAGAGTGCTAATGCCTTTGATGACTTTAGACTCATTGAAGCAGGAGATTCACATAGACTTAGGCTAGTGTTAAATAGTGTAAAATCAACAAAGCTCTTTTTTGATAATAGGTAGTAGATTTGAGTTAATTAAATCAAGTGCTTTTTCATACTCACTCTCTGCTTCGCCACTAGGATCATGAAAACCCCATATGAATTGTTTTTACAGCTTTTGGAAACATAGGACAGGTCTCTTTTGCATTATCACAGACTGTAACTATGAGGTCAAAGGGAGTATCTATGACAGTTTGGATGAGTTTAGAGTGGTAGGTGTCTCTCCATAAATCATGTTTTTGAAGAAGTTTTTGTGCGATAGGATTAACTTTCCCGCTTGCCTTTACTCCAGAACTTTGAGCTACTACACAATCTCCTAATTTAGCATTTATAAGTGCTTCAGCCATGATAGAACGGCAACTATTTCCTGTGCAGAGTATTAAAACATTTTTTTCATAAGCTACATTCCTTGTTTGTAGTGGATTTTTTAAGTTTTGGGAGTGTTATATCTAAATGACGAATCTCCTCTAGGGCTTCAAGTCGAAACCTATCAAGAGGTGAACGAACAGTATAATAAGCCCAAGTTCCTTTACGCTCAACTCGTAAAAATCCAGCATCTTTTAAGATTTTTGAGATGCCGAGATAGGCGTGACTGTATCATCTCTAAAGAGTCTTGCAGGTCACAAACGCAGGACTCGCCATGTCTCATCTAAAAAACGCAGTAGTAGTACTCGTGTTTCATCGTTGAGTGCTGCTACTGTTTTTAAAAACACTTCCATCTAACAGCTGCCACCTGTTGACCATTTCCCATTTGTACGTAAAAGAGGGCTGTGCAACACTCGAGTCCCACCAGTAAAACTATCTCCACCAAAAAGTTCCATCTGCTCCATAGTATGGTAGTTCTCCCAGATAATGCCCTCAGGATCTTGCACCCAGTACTTGTTAGACTTTGCATAACAGCAAACTGCCTCTTTTTGCTTTTCTCCTGAGACACCAGCACTTTGAAGTCTATCTTCGAGTTCTTGAACTTCTTCATCACTATCTACTTGTAAGCCTAAGTGGTTGAGTCCACTCTTCTCTTTTCCTTTAGAGATAGCAAAGTTTACAGCAGGGTCATCCACTAACCACTGTGCATAGTCTCCTTTGTCTTTTGTAGGTTTCATCCCAAAAGAGCAGTGTAAAATGCCTTACTCTTTTCTACATCTTCTACCGAAATATGTATATGTAATCTTTTCATAATAGCTCCAAATCATTTATTTTAAAAATTGTATCATAATTATATAAATACATCAAGATATATTGATTTAATGGGATAATTTTGGTATAGTTTCATCAATTTAATATAGTAGGAAGATTTATGATTTTAGCATTTAGCCTTTTTTTAGTGACTTTGGTTTTTATTATCTGGCAACCTCGTGGTTTACAAATAGGGACTTCAGCTGTAGTTGGAGCAGTGGTTGCTGTACTCATTGGAGTAGTGAGCTTAGAAGATGTCCTTACCGTGACAAGTATAGTTTGGGATGCAACTCTCGCGTTTATAGGGATTATAATCCTCTCTATGGTGTTAGATGAGATAGGCTTTTTTGAGTGGGCGGCTATTAAAATGGCTAAACTTAGTGGTGGTAGTGGAAAAAAACTTTTTGTTTATATCTTACTTCTTGGTGCAATAGTCGCTGCTTTTTTTGCAAACGATGGAGCAGCACTTATCTTAACACCAATACTTTTAGCGAAGATGAAGTACTTAAAGATGAAACCTTTAGCCATTTTTGCGTTTCTTATGGCAGGTGGTTTTATAGGAGATAGTGCTTCAAACCCTTTAGTTATCTCTAACCTTACAAACATTGTAACAGCAGGCTATTTTAACATTGGATTTGTAGAGTATATGCAAAATATGTTCTTGCCAAATATACTCTCTATTATCGCTTCTATCGTAGTTCTATTTATCTATTTTAGAAAAGATATTCCACTCACTGTAGATGTAGATGCTCTTCCTGAAGCTTCATCTGTCATCAAAAACAAAACTATGTTCAAGCTTTCTTGGGGCTTTTTAGCACTTTTAATGGGTGGATATTTCATAGGGGATAAGTTTAACTTACCTATTTCGGTTTTTGCTCTTGGTGGTGCTCTAGTTTTCTTAGCTATTGCAAATTACTACAAAGCAGTAAAACCAGTAGAGACTATAAAAAATGCCCCTTGGCAGATAGTCTGGTTTAGTATAGGGTTGTATGTAGTTGTTTATGGGCTTAAAAACGCAGGACTGACAGACATCATCGCTTCATGGATAGTTATACTTCAAACGCAGAGGTAACAGTAGTAGCCATCATAGGAACAGGTTTTTTGTCTGCATTTATTAGCTCGGTGATGAACAATATGCCGACTATTATGATAATGGACATCGCTATAGATAAGGTAGGATATGTTGGGAATGAGGCACTTGTGTATGCAAATATCTTAGGCTCAAACCTTGGACCAAAAATGACACCTATAGGCTCACTTGCAACACTACTTTGGTTACATGTTCTCGCTCAAAAAGGTGTGAAGATAGGCTGGATAGAGTATATGAAAGTGGGGCTAGTCATTACCCCTCCTGTCTTGTTCGTGGCACTTTTAGGCTTATTATAAAGATAAAGTTTAAAAGTTAATCTCGAAAAATTAAATATTAACATCTAAGTTATGCTATTATCCCAAAAATAATAATAGCTGACTTTACATAATCTTCTCAAAAAGTTTACTTTTTGTAGCTTTTAGGGGGTTGTAGGGACTTTTAGTCCCTGCCAGCATAATGGGCTTTGCTCATTATGGTTGTAGCATTAGTAAAAAGGAAAAAATATGGAAAATGGAAAAGTACTTTCGTTATATATGATTTTACCAGATATGATACGTCCAGGTCATCGTATGCAGGTTGATGATTTTGATTGTGATCCTAGTGGTGTAGTAGGTAGTAGAGATTATGAAAACACAGTAGATTTTACTATGGTTTTAGTCTCTAAAAAGAGTTATGACATTATTGAAGAGGCAGAACTTGTGCTTGGAGAGGGTGTTTTAATGGAAGATATTTTTGTTGATGTTGATCTTTACCACCTCAAAGCTGGTTCTATCATTGAAATTGGTGATACGATTTTTGAAGTAAGAGGACCATGTGAAGATTACCGTTATCTTTATGCATTTGCACCTGAACTTCCTGAACTTTTAGAAAACAACGCGGTCTTATCATCGCACCTGTAGAGTATGGTAGTATTGGCGTTGGAAATGATGTAAAAGTGATAAAAGAGGCTTAAGTCATGAGTATAATGGGAATAGGAATAGACTATAGCAATATTTGTAAAGATTACAACACCAGCTACCTAGATCGAGATAATACAGACCCTGATACAAAAAAATGTATGAAAAAAGTAATGACATGGACAAAAGAGTTTGTGTCAGAACTTTTAGAGAAGTTTGAGTACAAACTTTATAATCTAAGCTCGACAACTCCAGTAAAAGTAGATGATATAGCATCAAAAAGATTTCTTTTTTACTCTCTTGAAAAAGAGATAACACTCCAGAGTTATGTGATAGATAAAGAGTATGTAGAGTACAAAAGTCTCGTTGCATGGGAAGCGGAAAATAAAAATAGTTTACTTATAAGAAACGATGAAGATGGTGGGTCTATCTACTTTTATGTAGATAAAAATCCAGAGGTTCGTGAGTGGATAGAAGAAAAACTAAAAGATTTTTCTTTAGATGAAGTAGTCTTTGAGGCTAAATAGCTGATGTCATGGACTTTTCTTAAAAAAGTTCCTTTTTTATAGCTTCAGGGGGTTGTAGGGACATGCTTGTCCCTGCAACTAGAAGGGGCTTTGCTCCTTCTAGTTTTAACATAATATGCTTAAACTAGACCATGATACTTTTCATAAACTCTTTTGACATACTTCGCTTTTAAACCAGAAGTATTTATCTCATACAACTCTTGTTTAATATGCTCTTTTTTAATAGCTATCAGATTGTTCCATCTTGCATTTAAAAGGGCTCTTATCTCAAGTTCAAAGTCACCTTCATACTCAGGGTACTCACTATTTAAAACATCAAGTATTTTCGTGAAATCTGTTGTTTGTATAAGTTCAAGTTGCTTTTGTGGATGTGTTTTTTTTACTTCAACTAAATCTCTCCAACCCATCTCTACAATAGCATTTAACTCCTGTGCAAAATCTCTCTCTTCTTTTGGAAATGCTTCATGGAGTGCCGTAGCTATATCTGCAAAGTTATGTTTATTTACTAAAAAGAGTTCATCTTCAAAACATTTTAAATCTGCTTCATACTCTGCCGCATCATTATACATTTGTGCAATTGCTGCATTTTTAGCATTGTGATTTGGGTTTACCTTTTTTACTGTAGGATTTTGCGCGATGTTATCAGCATGAGCCGCTTTTAGCTCCTCCATCTGCAGTTCTAAATAACGTTTTGTTTTTTGCTCAGCCATATTAGGAATACCTCATAATAATTTTTTCGTATTTTATCATGAAATTAGACTTAGAAAATTAAATTTTTAAATTGATTACTTGTTTTAATATTTTATACTTCGCTTTTCAACTCTCCAAAGTAGCGTCTTCGTTGTTTATCTTTAATCATCTCCACATCAACAATGATAAAACTATCTACACAGTTGGAGAATTCTCTGTCGATGTTAAAAGCACAAAACTTTACCCCACCACTCTCACACAAGTCTGCATACTGCTTATAAAGTACGGGCACACTGAGGTTTAAATAACTTAGTGCTTGTTTGAGAACTCTAAAGTCTTCTTTATAGTTGTTTTTGTCAAGTTCAGAGATAAATTTTTGTAAATACTCATCCTCGTGATTAATAACATAAGGTAGTTGTGCTCTTACATAAGTCTCTTTGGCAGAAAAATAGAGTTCATAAAAGTACAAAATCATATCTTGTGCTACTTTAGGATAACTCTCACTAAGGCTCACACCACCAAACATATACTTAATTTGTGGATTGTTTTTTAGATATGCTCCTATACCTTGCCAGAGATAATCAAGTGCTCTGCTTCCCCAGTATTTAGGTTGCACAAAACTTCGACCTAGCTCAATGGAGTCATCAAGGATGGCTTGCATATTTTGGGTGTATTCAAAGAGTGTTTTGGTGTATAGAGCATCAGTTCCATGCTCCTTTTGTATCTCTTTGGCTATACCAATCCTATAAGCTCCGACAATTTCTAAGTCATCATTATCCCAAAGAACTATGTGTTTATAGTATCTGTCATACTTATCTATATCGCGTTTTTTATTGACACCCTCACCAACTTTTCGAAAAGAGACCTCACGAAGACGACCGAGTTCATTTAAAACACTTGAGTTGTTTTGTGTGTACTCATAAAGATAGATACTCTTTCCATCTTTAGTAGAGCCGAGAAGTTGGGAGTTTTTCAGTTCTTTTTTTATATCTCTTCTATCCTCAGGCAGGGCTATAGCTTTTTGTGTCTTAAAATAACTCACTCCCTTTTTGAGACTATAAAGATGCCTTTTATACAGAGCAACGACTTTGTCACTCTTTAGAGATTTTGGATAAATAAACTCAGCAGGTATAACTTCACCCACAATAATATTAATGCTTTTGCCACGTTGAGAGAAAAGTTCATGTGCAAGTAAAAGAGTGGATAGTTTTTTATTGAGTGCAGAGACTGAGTAAAAAGTTTTAGAGTTTTTACCTCCTATATGTACAGGTAAAATAGGAGAGTTGCTGCGTTTAGCAAACTTTAAAAAGCCCTTGTGCCATTTACCATCTCGAACTCCTGTAGGGGTAGCACGGCTCACTTCACCAGAGGGAAATATAATAACAGCCTCTTCATTATTAAGTGCTTCATATATTTTGTTTATGGAGTCTTTTGTTTGCCTACTTTTAAAATTATTTACATCAATTAAAATAGGTGCTATAGGTTTTGCACTACTTAAAAACTCATTTGCTACTATTTTTATATCTTTTCGTACTCTACTTATAAGCTTGATAAGTGCAAAAGCATCTAAGCCACCAAGAGGATGATTTGCGATGATAACAACACGACCAACTGAAGGAATGTTTTCAAGGTTTTTGTCAGAGACAGTATAGTTAAAATTTAAATACTCTAAAACACTCTCGGTAAACTCTAAACTTCCCAAGTGAGCATTTGCTTCAACAAAGTTATTTATCTCATCTTGATGAACAACAGAGTCTGCAAACTTTGAAAGTGCTGCGTTTAGTATCTTCGATTCTTTAAATTTTGGATATTTTTTAACAATCATTTTCTCTATATCTAGCATAGCAACTCCTTATTGCAAATTGTATTAAAGCTATATTACAATTAAGTTACAGATGTTACGGACTATAAGGAGCAAAGCCCCTTATAGTAGCAGGGACAAGGCTTGTCCCTACAACCCCCTAAAGCTACAAAAAAGGGAACTTTTTTAAGAAAAGTCCGTAATGCCAGTTAAGTTACATTAGACGATGTAATCTTTATGTAATCAAGGGTAGATAGAATTCGAAAAAACCTCAAAGGACTCTCTCCATATGATTTTAAAAGTACTCTTTATTTATCTCTCTTATTTACTCTTAAGTGTAAATTTACATGCCTTAACAGGTAACTGTGATGGTGTTGTAGTAGACCAGAGACTTCCAAATGTTATATCTTCAGATATGAAACTCTCTTCTGAAATTGTGTATGGAATAGATAGACGAG
The DNA here is from genome assembly GCA_030949945.1 of Sulfurimonas sp. Lineage (GTDB taxonomy): Bacteria > Campylobacterota > Campylobacteria > Campylobacterales > Sulfurimonadaceae > Sulfurimonas. The sequence continues at coordinate 14,037 of JAUZRZ010000088.1, forward strand.
TTCTTGTTACAAATGGTGCTACACTTACAATTGAGCCGGGAACTACACTTGCAGGCTGTAGTCTTTACTCTTTTTTAGTGATTGCAAATGATGCAAAAATAATGGCTAGGGGTACACGAGAGAAGCCTATTGTTTTTACATCACAACTAGACTTACATGGTTTCTCAAGAAGTGAGAGTGCTCCTGGAGAATGGGGTGGAGTCGTAATCGCTGGTAAGGCATACACACACTATAAAGATAACAAGTACGAGGCTGATGAATCCATCGCTTTTGGAAGTGATACTCACGAGCACGACCATGATAATTCAGGTATTTTAGAATATGTCGTGATTAAACATACAGGCTATGAGGTCAAAAAAGATAAAGAGCTCAACGGGCTCTCTCTAGCAGGCATAGGCGATGGAACTACCATCAAAAACATAGCAATCATAGGTGGTGGAGATGATGGTCTTGAGATATGGGGTGGTAGTGTTAACATCGATGGTTTGTATATCTACAATGCAAGTGATGATTCTCTTGATGTCGATTTAGGTTATCGTGGAGAGGTGAAAAATGTCCTCATAATTCAAAAAGATGTAGCAAATAAAAACAATCACGACTCTTCAGCGATGGAGTTTGGTAACGATGAAAATCTTATAGTAACAGACAAAACAAATACTACACTCCCAAGAGTGAAAAATCTAACAGCATACATAGTAGGTGGTGGACTTGTATAATAAGTATGACGCTGGCTTTAAACTTAGCAATATCAAGATAGTAAGCAAGAAGAAAAAAGATTATGAGATGTTACACTTTAGAGGAAAAGACTCTTACACAACAGGAGCAAAATACCTCGAAGGTGATGTCTGTTTTGAATATGCTGAGAAGAGTTTAAAAGTCAAAGACTTCATCTCCAAAAAGAATTCTAAAAAACCAAAAGATAACTTTACTGCCTATAACTATTTTATGATAAATCATCATGAGATTGGAGCTGGAAAATTTCTTAGTCAAAAATTGTAAGAATGGTGTGGATGAAAATCTTATTTGGAGGGGTATTTAAAGAGGTATCTATTTTAGAAAGAGACTTTATTCTTACCATTATTTTTGGATTTATAAAGCAGAGTGTCTACTCTTTTAAAAATTGTGTCTTCTGTATCGCTTACATTTGCTTCACCAAGACCAATGCTTATAGTTATTGAGTGGTTAATAATACTTCTTAAATCATTCTCAACACTTTTACAGATTTTTGTTGCCACCGTTAGTGCATCTTTTACATTTGTCTCTGTCAATAAAATAATAAACCTCTTCGCCACCAATTCGACAAGGTAATCACTTTCTCGAAGGTGAGATTTTACGAGTGCACTCCATTTGAACCAAGACAGTATCACCAACCTGGTGCCCCATAAGTGTCATTAACAGATTTAAAATTGTCAATATCGTAGATAATCATCGAAAATGGTGTTTGATTACGCTTTTTAAGCGATAACAACTCTTCAATTCTCTCATTATAAGACTTACGGTTATATAGTTTTGTTAACTCATCTATATATGACTGGGCTTTGACTTTTTCTTGTGCTAAGTGAAGCTCTGTAATATCTCTAGTCATTCCTAAAATACCAATATCAGTTTTATTATAATGAAATGGTATTTTTTAACAATAAGATAAGACCTATCTCCATTAGGGTATGTCATCACCCATTTCTTGTTATGAGGTAGAGATTCTCATTGTTTCTCTAACATTATCATATCTGTTTCTCTAATAAACGAAGCTATATCTTTATCAAATAGTTCAAAAATCATTATGACCAATAATTTCATTCTCAGTTTTTCCAACAAACTTCTTATATGCTCTTTATTAGAACCCAAATAGTTTGTACTTTATCTTGAAGAAAATCGCTATCGTCTGTGGAGTTTATGACAACCTTTAACATGTTTTCAGATTTTTCGATAGTGTGAAGATATTCTATTTCTTTGTTATATCTGTAATAATACCTATGGAGCTGTAAAGGGTTTCCATTTTTATCAAAACCTGTTTGACACTCTTCTTTAACCCACTTTAATAGTTCTATCATCCATAAGTAGTCTATGTGTGATGACATAATCTTTTTTTGTTTCTAAAGAGTTAGTAAAAGCATCATCTTCGCTCATTTTTTTATCTTCTGGATGGACGGCATCAAGATAAAATTTTTTCATAAGATGGTTTGAATTTTTTGTGGCGAGGTGTTAAATATTGCATAAGTCTCATCTGACCAGTATAGAGTATTGTTAGTAAATTCGAGAGACCAAAAAGCCTACTTTTGATATTTTTTTTGCTTTTAGAAGTTTTTTGAGGAGATCTTCTGTAATTAGTTTAAGATGAAATAGACAACCAACTAAGAGTGAGATAAAAAGAGTAATAATGATTTTGTCAGGAGCTGGGGAAAATGTGTGCGGGTTTGAGAGTAATATAGTTGTTAAGAGAAGAAAAACTAGTAGAACAATAAGTAGCTGTTAATAAATATTTTCTCATAAGAGGAACTCTACATAAAAATGGCTTAGTTTGAGATAAAGAGTATGATAAGTTAAAATGAATACTTTTGTATGATGGTGCGGATGAGAGGACTTGAACCTCCACGCCTTGCGGCACCAGATCCTAAGTCTGGCGTGTATACCAATTTCACCACATCCGCATGTGATTGTTAAATAAGTTTTTAGTGTCACTTCCGACAGCGGTATCATAACATAATATTACGTTAAGTGGTACCCCCTAGACGATTCGAACGTCTGGCCTACGCCTTAGAAGGGCGTTGCTCTATCCAGCTGAGCTAAGGAGGCATATTTCTAAAGGTGGTACGCCCGATAGGATTCGAACCTATAACCCTCGGAGCCGAAATCCGAAACTCTATCCAGTTGAGCCACGGACGCTACTACATATTAGTTATTATTGTTATTAAGTTTTATATTTATTATTTTTATGGGGTGGGATACGGGATTCGAACCCGCGACCCCCGGCACCACAAACCAGTGCTCTAACCAACTGAGCTAATCCCACCATAGTTAACGTCTAAATATAAATCTTGTAATTTAAAAAGTGGTCGGGGTGAAAGGACTCGAACCTTCGGCCCCCTGGTCCCAAACCAGGTACTCTAACCATACTGAGCTACACCCCGACCTATAACACAAAAACCAAGCGATACTGCTGATTAATGAGCCGGAATTATAGTCAATAAATGATAAAATGTCAAGGGTATTTAGCATTAATTATAAATTACTTTGCTACAATAACTTTTTTAGTATTTTTAAGGGGCTCATTTGGGTGAAATATTTTCGGTTGCAAACTCTTTTTTAGAGACAGTTTTATTTTTTGACATACTTTTTGGAGCTATAGATGGAGTTAATTTACCATTTTTAGTTATTTGGCTTATTTCTGGGGGTATTTATCTTACATTTGTAACAAAGTTTATAAATTTAAGAGCATTTAAACACTCCTTTGACATTATAAGAGGGCATTATCGTACTAAAGATGATAAAGGGCTCATATCTTCTTTTGGATCCCTTACAACGGCTCTGAGTGCTACTGTTGGCTTAGGAAACATTGCAGGAGTTGCTTTAGCAGTTGCAATTGGTGGTCCGGGTGCTACTTTTTGGATGATTATTGCAGGTTTTTTGGGAATGAGTTTAAAGTTTACAGAGGTAACACTCTCAGTACAGCATAGAATATTTCTAAAAGATGGAACTATTATGGGTGGGGCAATGCAGTATCTATCACAGGGTCTTGCACAAAAAGGTTTTCCAAGTTTTGGAAAAGTCCTAGCTATCGTTTTTGCTTTTTTAATGATTGGTGGTGCTATTGGAGGAGGAAATATTTTTCAAGTCTCTCAAGCTTATAGTGTTATTTCTCATGAAATTCCTTATTTTGCTACTAATCCCTTACATTTTGGATTTATAATAGCGACTTTAACTGGAGCTGTAATTATAGGGGGAGTTAAAAGGATAGCTTCTATCACTGAGTTTCTTGTACCTATTATGGTTGTTGTCTACATTAGTGCTTCTATCTGGATTTTAACTGCAAACTATGATAAAATTTATGATGCATTTGCACTTATTTTCACTGAAGCATTTAGCTCAAATGCTGTTTATGGTGGGACAATTGGTGCCCTCATCCAAGGTTTTCAAAGAGCTGTGTTTTCAAGTGAAGCAGGAATTGGTTCATCCCCAGTCGCACATGCCCCAGCACTCACAAAATATCCAGTTCGTCAAGGTCTTGTAGCATTGTATGAGCCTTTTATAGATACTGTTGTTATCTGTACGATGACGGCTTTAGTTATCATCATAACAGGAGTTTATGAGCCAGATGGTGCTTACACTGCTTTAATTATGGCCAAAGAGGGAGCAGCTTTAACCAGTGCAGCCTACGGAACTGTTCTCTCGTGGTTTCCAACTGTCTTATCTATAAGCATATTTTTATTTGCCTTCTCAACT
>JAUZRZ010000089.1 GCA_030949945.1 Sulfurimonas sp.
TCTTTTGGATATTAAACCACTTGTTTTAAGGGAAATCACCTTTCAAATATACTAATGTGGTACCCGAATATAATATTATTTAAGTTTATATTAATGCTTAATTTGCTACAATCTTCGCATGTACATAATTAAAACAATCTCTAAGAGCAAAAAAGACTCAACTCAGAACTATTACACTTATAGATTAATGGAATCCATAAGAGTTGGTAAAAAGGTGAAGAAAAGAACTCTCCTTAATTTAGGAAGTGATTTTAATGTGAGAACAAGAAGATTGGGCTACTTTATCCAAAAGAGTAGATGAGATTATCAAACAGGCTCCAAGTCTGTTTTACACTAGATAAAGATTTAGAAACAATCGCACAACACTATGCTCTAAAAATCATATCAGCACAAGCAGTAGTAGATACAACTCTTAATGATGAAGATAGATACAAAGAGATAGATACAACTACAATAAAAAATAGTGATATAAAAGATATAGGTATAGAGAATATACTTTATGAAACAATCAAAGAGTTAAAACTAGATGCTAAACTAAAGAGTTAGGTTTTACAAATATTCAATACAATAGTGCTATAGGCACTCTAATAGCAAAGATTGCTAATCCTAGTAGTGAAGCTAAAGCTTATGATTACTTATGTAATACAAGTGCTATTAATGAGCTTATAGGGTGTGATTATAATAAGATATCTTCTAATAGTATCTATAGAATATCCGATAAGCTTTTAGCTCATAAAGATGACTTAGAAAAGCATCTATATACTACCCAAAAAGCAATATTTGAGTATGATGAAACAATAACTCTTTATGACCTTACTAACACATACTTTGAAGGTGGTGTTGAGGGAGTAGAGAAAGCTAAAGAGGAAGAAGTAAGGAAAAAAGAAGTGATGCTAAAATCATTACTCTAGCAGTAATGCTTGATAGTAGTGGGTTTGTAAGAAAGAGTGAGATATTTGATGGGAATATTGGTGAAGCCACAAGATTTAAAGAGATGTTAGATAAATTGAAAGTTCCTCAAAAAGAAAAAAACCTTTTATCCTCTCATAAATCATTATTGATTATGGATGCTGGTATAGCATCGCAGGAGAATATTGATTATCTTATTGAGAATAGCTATGAATACCTAGTTGTCAGCAGAAAACGCAATAAACAGTTTGATGAAGAGAAATCAACTCCTGTAAAATTAGATAAAAATGACAATGCTATAGTAAGAGCTATGAAGGTTGTCAATGAAGAAACTAAAGAGACTGAGTTATTTATACACTCTACTGCTAGAGAGGCTAAAGAGGAAGCTATGCAAAAAAGAGTACAAACTCTTTTTATAGAGAAGCTACAATATTTAAAAGATGGACTCTCTCTCAAAAGAAGAACTAAGGCTTATGATAAGGTGATAGAGACCATAGGAAGGCTCAAAGAGAAATATCCATCTATATCTCAATACTATTCAACTACTGTCACTAAAGACCCAGATAGCGATAATGCAATAGATATAACTTGGAGTGAGAAGAAGACACTTGATAATAAAAGTGCTATTAATGGTATCTATTGTCTTAGAACCAATAACCAAACAATGGATGAGAAGACTCTATGGAAAACATATACAACACTTACTGATTTAGAATCAGTATTTAAGAGTTTAAAGTCTGAATTAGGATTAAGACCTATATTTCATCAAACACAGACTAGAGTAGATGGGCATCTCTTTATTACTCTTTTAGCTTATAGTATTATCCATACAATAAGGTACAAACTTAAACAAAAGGTATTCACTATAGTTGGGATACGATAAGGCATATTCTGAGAAATCAAAAAGGATTACTACCAGTATGAAGTGTAAAGATGGCTCAACACTCTATATACGACAAAGTTCAGAATTAAATGAGAAGCAAAAAGAGATTTATGATGCACTTGAGATTAAATACGGAGCAGGAGATGTTACTAAAACTTTTATAGAATAATATAGATGTGGTACAGGTAAAATATTTGAAAAGGCTTTAAAGCCCCGAATATAGGTCTTTTTTAATTTTGGATGATGAAGTTGGGTTGGGGTAGTATAAACCTCTGGATATACCACTACTTTTTAGTTTACGAAAAAAAGTTTTAGCGTTTAGCTAAAAGGCTTGCCTCGGGGTTGTTGATTTATGTACATGCGAAGATTGTAGCAAATTAAGCATTAATATAAACTTAAATAATATTATATTCGGGTACCACATTAGTATATTTGAAAGGTGATTTCCCTAAAACAAGTGGTTTAATATCCAAAAGAATTGTCAAATTTGAGGATTTAGTGGATTTCTGCTTGGAAAATGATGAAGTTGGGTTAATTTATGCAACTTTTTGAATATCTTGTTCCTTCCTAGCTAAGTTTTTTTCGTATAATTTACTATCAAACTGAACATCATTTTTATATAGTGAATGAGCAATTAATATCATTTTTCGCATAACGGCTATTTGAGCAGATGTAGAATGTTTTCCATTAGTTTTTAATCTGTCATAAAATAGTTTCATGTATGGATTATGTTGAATAGCTGATAGAACAGGCATAAATAACATACTGCGATATATAGCACTTCCTCTCTTAGAAATACGAGTACGCTTTTGCACTGAAGTTCCTGAAGTATTTTCAATTGCATCTAAACCACTCAATGCTACAATCTCTTGTCGATTAGCATCTGGATAGCTTATAAAAAGATGAATTAGTGCTATGCCAGCTCTATCTCCAATACCTACAATTGATGTGATATTTTCAAATTTTAGAGCCATTATCTCATCAGATATGATTAGTGATTTCATCTTTAAAATCATCTCTTCTTCCTGCTCTCTGAGTTGTTTCACCTCTTTAATGAGCTTTTTTGTAATGTATAAACTTCCATCTTTAGCAGACAGTGCTTCAAGATGATTTGAGAAACTCACTCTCTGTTTTTGTAGAAATTTATAGTAGGTTAACATCTCTGAAAGCTCCTCTTGAGCCTTATTTATGATAGGTACAGCTATATCGCTATCTTTTAGCATTACATGGAATTTATAGAGCATCTTTGCATCAATGATATCACTTTTGCTTCTGTTATCTAATGCTTTAGCAAAGTTTGCACTTTGTCTTGGATTTATAATAAAAGCATATATATTTTTATCAGCACAGAATCTTTTTAGCAAGGCTGAATAAGAACCTGTTGGTTCAAAAATAATGACTAAATTTGCAATCTCTTTCTTGTAGTACTTTTTCAATTTAGAGTACAAAGATATTAAAGCTTTTTTACTATTATCTATACTAATATTCTCATCTTTGATGGGAATATAAACTTGTAGTGTTGCTTTTGAAACATCAATTCCGATATAATTAAACATAAGAACCTCCTAGTTTTTAGAAGAGTTCGTTAGGGTGAAGTTTTACTTCATCCGATTAGCCGCTAAACTTAATTTCACCTCATAGAATTCAGTCTGGAAATATCCGACTTAGTTACCACTCAAATTTACGGTTTAGCTATCTGACTTGAGGACAGACTCAAATAAATTGAGACCACTGCACAGTAAAAAAACAAACTAAATCTCTTAAAACCCCTTATATTAAGTTATTTAAAGCCATTTATTTGCTATAATAACACCACCAATTTAAAGATATTTTAAGCTAAAAGGCAATAATTTGGCATTTCAAGAGAATACTCCAACATTTACAGATTATGCTGTTAACGATAGACTTCAATATGTAGATTCATTTCTAAAAGAGATAGATAGTATAATAGATTTTAGAAAGTTAAAACCTATTTTAAATAAGAATGGTATCGGTACAAAGAATGTTTGTGGAGTAAAAGCTTATGACAATATCCTTATGTTTAAAATATTACTCTTGCAAAAATTCTATGACCTGAGTGACGAAAAGGTTGAAGAAGCACTTTATGTAAACTTACTGTTTATGAAATTCGTAGGTTTAAGCCTAGAGGACTTAGCTCCTGATAGTACAACCATAGGTAGATTTAGGAACTCTTTGATAGATACTAAAATATATGATAAGCTATTTAACCATGTAAATAAACAACTAGAAGATAAAGGCTTAATAGCTAAAAGTGGTAAATCAATTTTAGTAGACGCAACTTTAATTAAATCTTTGAATGATGGAGTTAAAGATAAGGATAAAGAGACAAAGAAATGCCAATAGAGTAAAAGTAGAAGAAGCCAATAGAACCCTTGACTTACAAATAAATGAAGAACTCAAGAAAGCAAAACCATCAAGAAAAAAAGTAGATAAATTATTACGAAAGAAAGAACATAACTCAAGAACATTTAAAAATCAAGAGCTAGATGAACTACAAGGCATAGATACTAATATAATGTCTCCAATAGTCAAGACCACTTAAGTCAATATTCTTATTCTTCCTATCTACGATACTTTTTGTAACACTTGACTATCTATATTATTGAGAGATTTCAAAAAAATATTTTAAAATTAAGATTGGGGTAGTGTTTGGGGTTGTGCTGTGGTCTCAAATTGGTCTCAGGGGCAGATCGATATGCTAAGGACTCTTCTTATTTTAATTATAGCTTTTTAAAGCATTTTTTTATTATATGAGGGCATTTCCTCACTTCGTTCACGGCATATATAGCCACTATTCATTTGAATAGATGAGAGTCTCTCTATAAGGGGACTCAATCTTAACTCTGAAGCTCTTATTATCCAGTTATTAAAAGTAGTTGTAGTAAAGTTAACACCAAATCTCTGTCTGTATTTTTTAACCTGTCGCTCTACAGGCATAGCATCCTCAAATTTATCTGTAACTATTGTTGCTAAAAAAAGATGCTGTAACTTGAGTTTTAGGTAATACTTGAGGAGCAAGTGGCGATGTTAGAGGTTTAGCTCCACAGTTAGATGAACACACATAGGTAAATCTAACATTATCTATTACTCTAAACTCTGCAGGGATAATATCATACTGTTTAGAACTAATTTCCTTGATTCTTTTTAAACCACATCCACACGCACATACTTTTTCTTCTTCTTTTAAGTCATGTTCGACTCTGATATGTGGTAGTGATTCTGGTGGAAGTTTTTTATTACCTCGTTTTTTGCGAGTATATGAAACTTTCTCATCATCTTTGGTCTCGATACTTCCCAAAGACTCTTCTTGAAATAGTGATGGTTGATTATTCGGAAATTTCTCTGATGAAGATGCAAATTTTTGACGAATCATATAGTCTAACTTTTGTTGTAAGTCTGCAATAGTCTTGTCTTTCTCATTAATAACATCTAATTGATGATTCATTATTTCGATTAAAGATTCTGTTGTTACTGCTTCTTGTTTCATAGGGGAATTGTAGCTAATAAGCCCTAAATAAGGACTTTTAAAAATGCTATAGTTATCTAAATTGGTTTACTTTTCAAGATGGGGTTTACTTGGTGCTTACACAAATATAAATATATTTTATGTTAGAATAAACCAATCAACTCACGGGGGGCACCGCCATTAAGTTAAGGAATTAACTAAAAAGTAACACAATGAAATTATCTCTTTAAAAAGTGGATTTTTCAGAGTATAAAAGCATATATTAAAATCCAAATAAACCCCTATTTATAGGGATTTAAAAGGGTTTTTGAAGCACTATCTAGCTATAATATATCTATTATATTAAGGGTTGGTTATGTTAAAAAAAACTGCTGGATTTTCAGCGGTTTTGAGAAATAAAAAAAGAGAAGTGTTATTCCAAACTAAACATAAGATTGGAGTGAATTCATTCACAAGAGCAAGAAAGCTAGGATTTGATAAAATTATGACTATGATGATTAAAAAGAGTAATAAATCTTTACAAAACAGTATCAATGACACTCAATTAACATTGGGTGAAGATGTTACTATCACCAATAGTGCATATACTCAAGCAAGAGCTAAATTAAACTATACTGCTTTTAAAGAGTTTGCAGAGATAGCTCGTGATATGTTTTATGAAGATGGAGAGTATGAAACCTATAAAGGCTTTAGAATACTTGCAATAGATGGTTCTGTAACTACACTCCCTAATACAGCAGATGTAAAAAAGAGTTTAATCCAATGAAGGTTAAATGCCAAATAAAAGATTTTGCTAAAGATGTATCTCAAGGAAGAGTATCTTGTTTGTTTGATGTACTTAATAATATTGCAATTGATTCCTCTATCACCAATAAGAATAAAAGTGAAGATAACGACCTCATAGCTTATGATGAGAGAACTTTAGCCCTACAACACCTATACGATTGTACATTAGATGATTTAACTATCATGGATAGAGGATATCCATCGTTTGAGCTGTTTGCTGCAGTTCATAACAATACAAATATACTCTGTAGACTAAGAAAGAATATATTCTCAAAAGCAAAATCCTTGTTTGATGCACATAGTGAGAGAAAAGATGTAATACTTGAAATTAATGCACCTAAGTATCTCAAAGAAGAATTACGAGAAAATAATATCCCTACAAAAATGAAAATCAGATTTGTACAAGTTATCTTAGATAACGGTACAGTAGAAGTATTAGCAACAAATGTACTGAGTAATGATAAACTAAAAACATCTGACTTTAAAGAACTCTATGCTCTAAGATGGGGAATAGAAACATATTTCGACCTTATTAAAAATAGACTCTCACTTGAAAACTTTACAGGTCAAACAGCCCTTGCAGTAAAAGCAGGACTTCTTTGCAACAATATTTTTAACAAATTATGAGTCAATGATGACTTACGATATGAACGAAGAGTTAAAAGAGACAACTAAAGATAATAAGTATATTCAAAAGATAAATAAAGCTGTGTCATTCAATCTTATAAAGCATAAGGTATTTGATCTTTTATACCTTGATAACCCACTAGATGAGATGCTAGAGCAGATGGAAAAGCTATTTTTAACCAATACAATAGTTATACGACCTGATAGAAAATCAAAACCACGACTTGATAAAGATATACATAAATCCACGATTGCCACCAATTCGATAAATCACCTTAAAAGGAAAAAGAAAAATGTTGGGAATTAGTCAGATGGAAGTCCGTAACTATGGTATTTGTAGGCTTAACTTAATGCCGTTGACGGGGGGATTTCTAGATATGAATGAGCCAAATATACTTTATAGTAGATGACATGAAAGCTAATCTTTTGTCATTGCAAAAATACTTAAATCTACTCCTGCCACAATTATAGAAGCTGACTCTGGTAACAAAGCTCTGACAATCGTTTTAGAGAATGATATTGCATTGATTTTACTCGATGTCAATATGCCAGAAATGGATGGCTACGAAGTTGCTTCTTTTCTCCGTGACCATGAAACTACGAAAGATATACCCATTGTTTTTATGACGGCACTCGATAGAACTACAGAAAATACCTCAAAGGCTATATGTCAGGTGCAATCGACTTTATGTATAAGCCCATAGACCCGCAAGTATTACGCTCAAAGGTAGAAGCTTTTCTTGATATACATAATGCAAAAATACAGCTTTCCCAAGAAGTAAATTTAAGAAAATTATCTGAAGATAAAGCCATATTTTTAGCAGAACACGATCAACTTACAGGGCTTGGAAATCGTCGTTTATTTCATAAAAACTCAAAGAAGAGATAAGCCGCGCAAAAAGACACACAAGTAAGTTTGCATTACTTTTTCTTGACTTAGATGGTTTTAAAAATGTAAATGACACAGTAGGTCATGACGCAGGAGACAGTTTACTCAAAGACCTCTCAAAGAGTTTTAAGGCTCAGATAAGAGAGTTTGACACTATAGCACGATACGGTGGAGATGAATTTGTCATCATACTCTCAGGTATAGAGAATGAAGAAGAGATTGTTCCAAAGCTTTCTTCATTGATAGAGTGCGCATCTAAAGAGTATCGATTTGAAGAAGAGCGTTTGTCTGTAGGTGTAAGTATAGGAGTCGCGATCTACCCAGAGCATGGAGAGAATGACACGCAACTTCTAAGCTCGGCAGATTCTGCAATGTATGAGGCTAAAAAAGATGGAAAAGATTGTTTTCATTTTTATAATGATGTCTTAAACACAAAACTCAAAAGAATCATGCGAATAGATACTTTAATAAAACATGCCTTAGAAAAAATGAACTTGAAGTCTACTACCAAGGGGTAATCGACTTAAAAGTAACACGATTATCGGAGCAGAAGCTTTACTTAGGTGGCAAAAAAATGAAGAACTGGGTTTTGTGTCTCCTGAGGAGTTCATTCCTATTGCTGAGGCTAACGGAAGTATTCATAAAATCGGTATTTTTGTACTCCAAGAAACAGTGGCATTTATGAAAAACATAAAGATTTAAAACTTGCTATCAACGCTTCAAAGGCACAGTTTACAAAAGCTTTGTTTTATGAGACTTTAAAAAATATATTGACAACAAGGACATAAAGGTTGAAAATATTGAAGTTGAGATTACAGAAAGAGTTATGTTTGATGAGCATGATTTGGAGAACTCCTATGTAGGAAAAATCTCGCAACTTGGTGTTTCTTTGTCCATAGATGACTTTGGAACAGGTTTTTCTTCCTTGGGCTGTTTAAAGACTTACTCTATTGACAGATTAAAAATAGACAAATCTTTTGTGATGAGTATACCAAACAAAGAAGATGAGGCTCTGTGTAGAGCAATACTCTCTATCGCAGATGCACTAAGTTTAAGTCTTATTGCTGAGGGAATCGAGACAAAAGAACAAAGAGATTTTTTACTAGAAAATGGATGTTTATTGGCACAGGGTTATTACTTTTGTAAACCCATGTCTGAGAATAAATTTAGAGAACTACTAAAGAGGGGATTGTAATGCAAAAGGGAATAAGTACAATAGATAACAAATTTTTTGAGGCAAACGATAGTGAGTTTTTTGAAGCTTTACTTGATGATATGATTACATTTGTAGCTGTGCTAGATAAGTCAGGGACTATACTCTTTGTAAATAACACACCCCTTAAAGCAGTAGGTGTAAGCCTCAGCAGAGTTACAAGGGAAAAAGTTTTGGGATGCTGCTTGGTGGGAGTATGAGACAGAGGCAATTGAGCGTATTCGCCAAGATTGTCAAGAGTGTGCTATCGGTCAAAATACTTTGCACGATATAAAGCTAAAAACGGCAGATGGCTCTTTAGTCTGGATAGAATATAGTATGCATCCTATCTACGGTGAAGAGGGTGAAGTAAAATATCTTGTTCCTGAGGGAAGGGTTATAGAAGATAGAAAAAGAGCTGAGTATCAAATGATAGAGATGAATGAGACACTCAAATCAACAAATGAAAAACTAGAAAATAAAGCCCTAGAGCTTGAAAAAACAAGTAAGTACAAGTCGGAATTTTTAGCAAATATGTCCCATGAGTTACGAACGCCTTCTGAACAGTTTACTTATCTTGTCTGGTTTACTTGTAGAAAATGACGAAGCAAACCTGAGTGAAGATGAAGTAGAATCAGCGAAGGTTATTTATGAGAGTGGGAAGCATTTACTAGCCCTTATCAATGATATTTTAGATATATCTAAAATAGAAGCAGGACAAAGTCTTGTTTCAAATGAAGAAATTTCTATTGATGAACTTTCACAGATGATGAATAAGCGTTTTGTTCATATGGCAGCGAGATAAAAACATAAGTTTTGACATAGAACAAAACTCGCGTGTACCAAAAGTTATGATTAGTGATAAAACAAAACTTTTTCAGATTCTTACAAACTTAGTTTCAAATGCTCTGAAGTTTACAGCAGAGGGAGGAGTACGACTTACGCTTAATGCTGATGAAAATAAGATATTTTTTAAAGTAATAGATACTGGTGTAGGGATAGCGACTGAGAAGCTAGAAAGTATTTTTGAAGCGTTTAAGCAAGCAGATGGAACAACTACGCGTAACTATGGTGGCACAGGACTTGGTTTGTCTATAGCACAAAGTTTTGCGAGTTTACTTGAGGGAGAGATAAGTGTAGACAGTGAGACAAATAAGGGAAGTACTTTTACCTTAGAAATGCCTCTAGGAAAAGATAAGAAAATCTCCATAGAGCATATCGTGCAAAGTGCATCATTAAAAGTATGTGCAGCACCTTTTGATGACGATAGAGAAAATTTAAGTGAAGAGAAAAAGACTTTTTTAGTCATAGAAGATGATATAAAATGTGCCAAAACACTTTACGATACCTGTAGAGAAAAGGACTATCAAGCACTTGTAGCAATCGATGGAGAGTCTGGACTTGCTTTAATCAAAAAGTATAAGATAGATGCTATTATACTAGACTATATGCTTCCAGGTCATGACGGTGGAGATATACTAAGTGTTTTGAAAAAAGATATGGACACAAACCATATACCGGTCTATATTATCAGTGTTTTAGACTCTTTAGGAGATATGAAAAGTTTTGGAGCACTCGGACAGATGCAAAAGCCTTTGAAAGAAAAAGATATTTTAAATATACTCCAAGAACTAGACAATGCAAGTCAAAGACAAGATGCTAGACATACGGAAAATAAAAGAAGTGTTTTAGAAGGAAAAAAAGTCCTTGTAGTAGATGATGATATGAGAAATACTTACTCACTCTCAAAGTTACTCTCAAACAAAAAAATGAAAATAGAAATCGCTTCAGTGGAAAACGAGCCTTAAAAAATGCTCGATGAAATAGACGACTTCGACATAGTCCTTATGGATATAATGATGCCAGAGATGGATGGTTATGAAGTAATAAAAAGACTTCGTAAACATTCTAAGTACTCAAAAGTACCAGTTTTAGCACTTACAGCAAACGCAATGCAAGGCGACCAAGAAAAATGTTTAGAAGCAGGAGCAAATGATTATGTCTCTAAACCAGTAGATATTGGGATTCTTTTTACTGCTATGGAGAAACAGTTTTAAAATTAGAGTATAATCAGCCTATGAAAATAAAAAGCATCATTACCTTAGCATTACTTTTACAATGAGTTTTTCTGTAGTGCATGAGTATGTTTTTGCTTTGTATGATAATGACCACTGTAATGTAGAAGAGTATATTAGCGAACTTGAAGCCCTAGTCATCATGGTGATATTTGTGATATTCATTTTGAATACCATGTAGCTTATATACTACCCTCTGCTCCAAGATACCAGATAGAGGTACCACAGAAAAATTCATTTCATATCGACAAAGAGATTTACCTCTCTTTTAACTCCCTTCAACTTTACAAACCACCTATTTCTTAATCCTTTTAACTTAACACAAAAACAATCACTATATAAACGGTATTTTTATACCGTATTTTTAAAGGATATTAATGAATATTAATACACAAATACATAGGCTTTTAATAAGTACACTTTTACTAGCAACAAGCGTTTTGGACAGAATTTTGAGCAGTTTTTAAGTCAAGCTCTTCAAAGTAGTCCCTATTTAAAAGCATCTGCCTTAGATGCTCACAAGATTAAAGAAGAGGGAAGTATTCTTTTAAGATATAAAAATCCTTCTCTTGAATTAGAATATGCCTCTTTTAATCCAGATATTGGCTCAAGTGATAATGGCTACCGAGTTAATTATTCTCAAGACATTCGTTTATGGGATGTTGCTGCTGATAAAACAGCTTTAAACAAGGCAAATATTGAAAATGCAGATGCAAGTTATGCACTTAAAAGCACTTTTACTCGAGATATATCACTTTTTACACGCAGTATATGCAAACCAAGAAGCTATTGATTTTGGGGAAACAAGAACTTGAAATTGCAAAAAATATACGATATTTCTCTTGCACGCTATGAGAGTGGTAGCATCTCCGAGGGTTTAAAACTCCAAGCACAGGTTGATTTTTGAGATGGTAAAGAGTTTACAAAATACACTTGATTTGAAAAGTTTAAATACTTACTATAAATTACTTGGATTTGCGGGAATCACGCAAGACTTAGAACTTGATGATAGCCATACATTTAACTTAGTCTCAGATGCAGACACGCTCCAAAACCCTAGTGTCTTACTGTACCAAACTCAAAAAACCAAAGCGCTCAAAGAGGCGGAAGTCAATGCAAATAGTATTGAGTGGATAAATGTTTTTGCAGAACTTGAGAATGAGCCTGAGCAAGATATTTATAGACTTGGAGTAAACATTCCTTTGGCTATTTTTAATGATAAGTCAGAAGAAAAAAAGAATCTCGAGTTTAAAAGCTTTCGCAGGCAGAACTTTTAGTTCTTAATGAAAAAATCGCTTAGATATTGGGCTTATTAGACTTCAAAAGAGAGGGTTTCACTTCTTAAGTTAAATAAGACAAATAAAAAGATACTCAAAAACCGAACTCAGACTTTTAAAAATGTATGAAGAGGGTTATAAAATAGCAAATACAAGTCTTCTCCAACTCCAAGACATTAAAAATAAAGTCATCCAAACACGAGAACAAATCATCCAAACAGATACGGCATTAAATAAGAATGCAATTTATACAAACTACAATCAAGGAAACTATAATGAATAAAGTATATATACTACTACTTTTAAGTGCATCTCTTTTCAGTGTTGAGATACCACTAGAACATGTTGAAGCACGAGCTTTTGAAAGTCAGTTGGACTGAACTCTAAAGTCATTCAGCTCTCAAATGCAAAGCAATCAGTAACTTCACTGATGAGCGGACACTTAGAAAAGTACTTCGTTGAACCTTGGTCAAAATGTAAAAAAGTGGGCAAAAAATAGCACTTATAGAGTCTATAGTTGTTTCAAAATGACGGCTAATTATATTTCATATAAAAAACAGCTAAAAAGTTTACAAGAAAATTATAATGCGAACAATGAACTTTATAAAAAGGGATGTTGGCATTACAAAAGTTAAACACGCTGAGCATTGACCTCAATGCTATGAAGTCCAACATTATCGCCTTAGGAATCACAACTCAATACGCTGGGGATAAATACAAAAAGGCTTAAAAAAGCTACAAGTAACTTTATACTTTA
>JAUZRZ010000090.1 GCA_030949945.1 Sulfurimonas sp.
TAGTGGATTAGAAAGTTATTTAGCAACATTAGACTTATTACGGCAATTTAGTGTTGAGGATATTTTTAAAATGAGAGATGAATTAGTTGAAATTATTGGGATTGAGATTTAGATGATAGTTGTGTAGAGAGGTATGAATATATACTTCTTAAAAATGATTTCTGGTAGATTATTTGGTCTTCTTTTAGAGCTAAAAGATTGCTTGCATTCATTACAAAAATACCTAATTATTCCTCTTCTCTTTCCCCTCTTAATAACATTTTTTGAAGCACAGTTTATGCAACTTTTAGCATTTTTTTACAATCATTTGTTAATAAACCCTTTTTAAGCCCGAATATACCGAATCAAACTTAAGGTTTTAAGCACCCATTTTTTCATTAAGCCTGATTACCATAGTTTCTCCATAATTATGAGTTGTCATAAGTATTTATAGATTTACCTTTATTTGATTGTGTGTGTATTGGTGTACGAGTGATTGTATTATATTTTGATAACTCAGTCCTGTGCTTAAAGCTTTTTGTTTTAGTATATAAATATCGCTCTCTGGTAATCGTAAACTAATAGCTTTTTTCTTAGTTGTATATTCTTTAGCTAATGCTGTATATTTTGACATTTCATCTTTTACATTTGAAACACTTTTTGTTGTTGGGTTTTCTACATAATCAATTATATCATTTTCTTCTTGTGATAATTTCATCTCTTAGCCTTTATATATTTTATGATATTTTCTACTTGGTATAATATTTTTTAAAAATACCTTTTCTTCATCTTCTACAAATGGCACATAATATGTATAATCATTAATAGTTATGATGAAAAGTTTTTGATTTGGATATTTATCTAAGTTAGGGTGAGGAAGAACATCCAGTAATTCACCACTCTCTAAACTTAAAATAACATCTTCAAAACATATATTTCTATCATCTTTTAATATTTTATTCTTTTCGTCGTTCCATTGAAATGATTTAATCATAAATCCTTTTTAGTATACAATGTATATTAATAAGATTATATATTAATTTATCTTAAAAAGTTATTGGAAGGATCGAGCAGCCAAATATTCCAGTATTTTTTATGTGCTTACCTCTCACTTAAAGTATTTTGCGTAGCACGTAAAATAGGTTTAAGTATATAATCTAAAACAGTTTTTTTACCTGTTATAATATCTACATCAGTAGTCATACCAACAAGTAGTTTAAGCTTTTTATTTTCATTTCCAAGATGGTTTTTATTTGTTTTTAATCGTACTAGGTAGTAACTTTCTTTATCTATCTCATCTACAATCGTACTTGCACTGATATGTGTTAAAGTACCTTCGAGTGAACCATATATAGCAAAATCGTAAGCAGAAAATTTTATAATTGCTTTTTGTCCAGGGTAAAGAAATGCAATGTCAGCCGGACGAATTTTTGCTTCAACAAGGAGGTTGTCTTGTGTTGGAACAATTTCTACTATATCCATACCCGGTTTTACAATTCCTCCAACAGTATTTATTAGGAGTCTGTTAATGGTTCCATCAACAGGTGAACGAACATCAGTTCTTTGAACTTTATCTTCTCTTGCTACATTTGTTCTTTTGATTCGAGTCATTTCTGCTTTTGTTTCATTATATGCTTCTTTAGCTGCGTTTTGAAACTTTAAACTAACTTCTGTAATGTTATTTTTTTGTTCTTCTATTATAGAAATAAGTCTAGGAATAGAAAGTCTAATAGAATGCATATCACCTTGAAGTGTGTTTTTTTGACGCGTAAGCTGTAAAAATTCAACTTCAGAGACAATACCTTTAGCAACAAGTGGTTTGTTAAGTTGTACTTCTTTGTTTATAAGCTTTAAGTTTGACCTGAGTTGGGCAAGCTTTGATTCTGCTTCTTTTCTTTCTGTTCTTTTTTGTTGAAGTCTACGTGTGTATATCAGAATATTGTTGTCAAGTTGTTCTAAGTTACTTAAATAAAGAGATTTCTCATGTGCAATAAGGTTTGGTGACTCATCGAGAACTTCTTGTGTCACAGTAAAAGTACTTCCAGTTGATTCTGCTTTGAGTCGTATGCTCTTAGCGTGAAGTTCATTGTAACGCAACTGGTTTTCTATAAAGTTTGTTACAAATCCAGTGTCATCAATTTTAAGTAAAATATCACCTTTTTTAACCTGCTGACCTTCAGTAACAAGAATATCAATAACTATACCACCCTCAAGGTTTTGGATAACCTGTAGTTGATGAGAAGGAATTATTTTACCTTGACCACGGGTAAGGGCATCTATCTCTGCAAAATATGCCCATGTAATTAACCATATAATAACAAGCGCACCTATCCATAACATAAGCCGTGTTGTAAGGTTGTTTTTCATTAACATTGCTGAACTTACGGAGTTTATAAAGTGAAGGTCTTCTTCACTTTTAACTTGAAGTTTTTTTATATCTTTTTTACTGTAGGAGTGGTCTATAAATTTATCTTCAAGACTCATTAGCTACTCTTTTTTTTGGTTTATTGAGTTGTTTTACAACTTCTTCTTTTGTGCCATCTACTAAAACTTTACCTTGTTCGAGTAAAATCAAACGCTTAGTAATGTTTAAAAGAGAATTCTTATGAGAGATGAGAATCATAGTTCTTCCATTTTGATACTTCTCTAAGGAATGAATAAAGCCCATTTCACTTGTAGTGTCCATAGAGTTTGTAGGCTCATCAAGTAAAATGATAGGGGCGGGCTTAATAAAAGCTCTCGCTATAGAGATAGACTGTCTTTGTCCACCCGAAAGACCTTCTCCTCGCTCACCAACAGGCATATCAAAGCCCATAGGATGAATGTCTACAAATCTTTTTGTACCACTGAGAGCAGATGCCACTAGAATTTCTTCATCACTTGCATCTGGAGAACGTACGATAATGTTGTCTTTGAGAGTACCTTTAAAAAGCATAGTGTCTTGTGGAACATAGGAAATCCCATGTCGTAAATCTGCTGGATCTATTTGTTTTATATCTATACCATCAATCAAAATAGAGCCTTCATCGGGTTCATAAAGACCAAGTATGAGTTTTTCTAAACTTGTTTTTCCTGAACCATTTGTACCAATGATTCCAACTGACTCTCCCGGATTTATCGTAAAGCTAATGTCATCTAAAACTTTTCTATCGGTTTGTGGGTATGTAAAACTTACATTTTTAAACTCTATTTTACCTTCAAATGAAGGTCTCTGTACAAATTTCTTTGCATCTTCTCGTTCAACTTCAAGCTTCATTATTCCATCGATGGCAGTGTAAGCAGTTTTCGTTTGTTGAAAATTTGAAATAAGTGAAGCAATCTGCGCTAAAGGAGCAAGCATACGCGAACCAAGCATAACAACTGCGATAAGACCACCCATACTTAATTCTTTTGCACCAATTGCATAGACTCCACCTATTATCATGCCAACTGTATTTATTTGAACTATGAAGTTTACAAATGTAGAGATAGAGTTCGATAAATTCTTAGACTTGATACCTTTTTGTGCCACTTCACCGGTTGCTTCTTCCCATTTCCATTGTGAATGTCCACTTATGCCAAGAGCCTTAATCGTCTCAAGTGCTGTAAGTGATTCTATAAGAACAGCATTCTTTCTAGAACCTGCTTCATAAGTACTTTCTATACTCTCTTGTAAAGGCTTACGAATAATCAAACTAAACGAAAGAATAATTAAAGCACTCATTATTGGAATAGCAACAATCCATCCACCTAAAAGATAAATAATAATTACGAAAATAATGGTAAATGGTAAATCTATCATAGTAGCAATAGAAGATGCTGTAAAAAAGCCTCGAATAGAATCAAAGTCTTTTAGGTTACTTGCAAATGAACCTACAGATGCTGGCTTAGCTGACATTTTAAGATTCATAACTTGTTCAAAAATAATTGAAGACATAATTATGTCACTTTTTTTACCTGCATTTTCTAAAAAATACGAGCGTAAAAATTTCAATACCATATCAAATATATAGAGAACTATTATACCTGTAGCAAATACCCACATAGTATCTATGGCATTATTGGGTACAACTCTATCATAAATATTTAGAGTAAAAATAGGAGTAGCCATAACAAAAAGGTTGATGAGGAATGAAGCTACAATAACATCTATATAGATTTTTTTAGAATAACGCAGCGTTCCCCAAAACCAATGATGCTGTTCATGTTTTAAGATTCTTTTATGGGCATCTTTAAAATGTTGTTCAGGTTTAAGTAAAAAAGCAAAGTTAAGATACTCCGCTTCTAAGTCAAGTGTTTTTATCCAGTTCTCTCCGTCGTCTATTTCAGGAAGGATAATCTTTACAAGTTGTTTATCGGGACTTATTTCAGTAACTATACAAGCTTTTTCTTGTCCTTCTTCATTGCCTTTAAGTATAAGTATGACAGGAAGCAGAAGAGGAGATATATCTCTAAGTGAGTAGTTGACTAACTTAGAGCTAAATCCGGCTCTCTTTGCAGCTCTAGAAAATGCAGATTTTGAAGAGGCTTCTTGCATGGAAAATAATTGCGGAGTTAATCTTCCTGGTTCTACGGGAAGGTCTGCTACGAGAGCATCGGCTGAGAAAGGTCTATTGTAGAGTTTGGTGAAAATCACCAAACAATCTAAAATAGGGTCAGAGTGATTATTACTTAATTGCAATATTCATTGCCTCAAGCATTTTACCACTATGTGTTAGCATTTGGTAGTAAGAAGCAAGTCTATCATACTCAGCTGTAACCTTACGGTTTTTTGCTGCATTAAACTCAAGTTCGATATTGAGCAAATCTACAATACTTCTTCTACCTAAATCATTTTCTTCTTGGTAATCAGCAACTGTTTGTGCACTTGCTTCTATGTTTCTATCGATATGAACAAGTTGCATCTCAGTAGATTTAAAAGTTTGCCATGCAATCGTAGTAGATGCTGTAATGAATCTTTTTGCATCCGCAAGAGAACTGTTTTTAACTAAAACTCTTTGTCTGTTTGCTTCTTTGTTTGAGCTGTCAGCTAAACCATTAAAAATGTTATAGCTAAGTACGAGGAGTACATTATAACCATTTTCTTCTACAAAATCTTTAGCAGGTTTTTCAAAACCATTAAGGTTTTTATTCCAATAGCTTTGTGCTCTAATATCTGCTTTAGGGTAAAAAGCAGCATTTGATCTACTCAGTACTGCTTCTGCGTACTTTATATCAGCATGTGACACATTTATTGTAGGGTTGTTCTCCATAGATAGAACTATAAGCTCTTCTAAGCTTTGAGCAGGAAGTTCTCCAACAGTTGGTTTTAACAAATCTTGTGCTTTAACATCTAAATCTACAATTCTTTTAAAACTTGTCAGAGAGTTTTGATAGTTTTGCTCAGTAAGAAAAAAAGTACTTTGAGCATTTTCATAACGAGATAGAGTTTGTTTATAATCTGAAGCTCTTCCTACCCCAGCATCTGCTTTTTCTTTAATCTGATCGAGGTATTTTTTGTGTACATCAACATTTGTTTGCGCAATATCAAGTAATTCTTTACTTCGAAGTATATCAATGTATGCAGTAGCAGCTTCTAATGCTATTGAGTTAGCACTGTCTTGTACGCTATCAGATGCAGAGAGAATAAGTGCTTCTTGTTGTGCAACTTTATGTTTTGTATCAAAACCAGAAAAAATGTTTTGATTAAGTGTAGCAGAGAAGTCTTGTCTATTTGTACTTACTTTTTCTCTTAAATTTCCAATAGTCTTTGTTGACTCTGGACCAACAGAGTATGTTATATCAATAGTTGGTAGATAATCTGACTTAGCTGTAGTAAGAAGTTCCTTCTCTGTGTTTAACTCGCCTCTTTTTACTTCTATCTGAGGGTTTGTTTCAATTGTTTTTTGTATAGCTTCATCTATACTTAATGCGTTTATTAGCGACGGTATAAGTATCAGTAATGATAATAAGTGTTTCATA